>NZ_JAUXOD010000096.1 GCF_030682515.1 Hoeflea sp.
CTCGACGCCTATCCGGGCTATGCGTTCGGGCTCGAGGACGAGGAATTCGAGAATTCCCGGATCGCGCTTGACGATCTGGAGGGGCTCGACGAGGCGGGCGAAGCAATCGTCGAGATCGATCTCTTTGAACTGCCCGCCACCACGCAGTTCCTCAAGGCCGACGTTACCATTCGCGCCTCGGAAGGTGGCGGCCGCGCCGTGGAGCGCGCCGTCGAACTCACGGTCGCCACCGACGGCCCGCGCATCGGCATCAACCCGGATTTCGAGGACGCCCAGGTGTCCGAGAACAGCGAAGCCGGGTTCCGGGTCATCGCCATCGACGCCGACGGCGCGCGGATCGCCATGCCGGGGACGAGCTGGTCGCTGGTGCGCATCGAGCGGAACTATCAATGGTACCGCCAGGGCAATTCCTGGGACTATGAGGTCGTTGATTTCACGACGGAAATCGCCGATGGCGAAATCGACGTCGACACCGCTGAGCCCGCGAGAATCGCCGCCAATGTGGAATGGGGCCGCTACCGGCTCGATGTCATCGGCGAAGACGGCGCGGAGACAAGCGTGCTGTTTGATGCCGGCTGGCATGTCGAGGCCAAGTCGATCGAGACGCCGGATGGGCTGGAGATTGCCTTCGACAAGGACCGCTACGCCGTGGGCGAGACCGCGCAGCTCAGGATCTCGCCGCGCTTTGCGGGCCAGGCGCTGATCACGGTCGGCTCGGAACGCCTGATCGCCACGGCAACCGCCTCGGTCGGCGAGGACGGCGCTACCATCGAATTGCCCGTGACCGAGGACTGGGGCGCGGGCGTCTATGTCACCGCCACGCTCTACCGGCCCGGCGATGCCGAGTCGCGCATGCCGATGCGCGCCATCGGCGTCAAATGGCTCTCGGTCGATCCCGAAGACCGGCAGTTGTCGGTCAATCTCGACCTGCCGGAGAGAACCACGCCGCGCGGGGACTTCACGGTTCCGATCACGCTGGCGGGGCTGACGCCCGGCGAGACGGCTTTCGTCACCGTTGCGGCGGTCGACGTCGGCATTCTCAACCTGACCCGGCACAAGCCCGCCGATCCCGAATCCTGGTATTTCGGCCAGCGCGCGCTCGGGCTCGAGATCCGCGACATCTATGGCCGCCTGATCGACGGGTCGGCGGGCGTCACCGGCCGGATCCGCACCGGCGGCGACGGCGCGATGATGCGCTCGGAAGGCAGCCCGCCGCGCGAAAAACTGGTGGCTTTCTTCGAGGGCCCGGTCGAGGTCGACGCCGATGGCAAGGCCAGCGTCACCTTCGACATGCCGCAGTTCAACGGCACCGTCCGGGTCAACGTGGTCGCTTGGAGCAGCCGCGGCGTGGGCCACGCCACGCAGGATGTGATCGTGCGCGATCCGGTGGTCATCACCGCCAGCCTGCCGCAGTTCCTGGCGCCGGGCGACCGCTCGCAGATCCTGGTCGAACTCGCAAACACCGACGGACCGGCCGGATCCTATGGCGTCGAGCTGTTCACGACGTCGGGCCGGGTCAAGACCGGCGACGGGCTGCGCCAGACCGTGACCCTGGGCTCGGGCGCCCGCGAGAGCCTGGCCCTGCCGCTGGAAGGGCTTCAGACCGGCTCGGACACGCTCACCATCGCGCTCACCGGCCCAGACGGGCTGTCGCTCGACCGGGAGGAGATCGTCACGGTCAGGCCGTCGGCCATGCCGGTCACCACCAAGCGGGTGATCAGCCTCGCCGGCAATGGCGGAACCCTGCGGATCGACGGCGAACTGCTGGCCGACAGCCAGCTCGACGGCGCCTCCGTCACGGTGGGCCTCACCCGCAACGCAGCCTTCGACGTGGCCTCGCTCTTGATGGCGCTCGACCGCTATCCCTATGGCTGCGCCGAGCAGACCACCAGCCGGGCCCTGCCGCTGCTCTATCTGAGCGATCTCGGCGACAACTTCGGTGGCGACGACGCAGGCACGATCCGCGAGCGGATCGAGGGCGCCATCACAAGGCTTGTGGCCTATCAGTCGTCCTCGGGCAGTTTCGGCCTCTGGGGACCGGGCTCGGGCGACCTGTGGCTTGACGCCTATGTCACCGACTTTCTCACCAGGGCGATGGAAAAGGGCTTCTCGGTTCCGCCGGTGGCGAGCCGCCTGGCGCTCGACAACCTGCAGAACACATTGGCCTACACCACCGATGTGGGCTCACAAGGCAGCGCCATCGCCTATGCGCTCTATGTGCTGGCTCGCAACCAGAAGGCCGCGGCGACGGATCTGCGGTACTATTCCGACAGCCAGATCGACGCCTTTGCCCAGCCCCTGGCGCGGGCGCAGATCGGCGCGGCGCTGTCGCTCTATGCCGATCCGCAGCGGGCCGAGCAGAGCTTCCGCTCGGCCTTCGCCCATGCCCGCTCGACCGCCATGCTGATCGACGGGCGCGACGATTACGGGTCGAGCCTGCGGGACGGCGCGGCGATGCTGGCGCTGGCGGCGGAATCGACGCCGACGCCGGGCATCGTGCCGGAGATGATCCGCTTTGTCAGCGACGCCAAGGCCGCAAGGACCGCTACCAGCACCCAGGAAGACGCCTGGATGGTTCTGGCGGCCCGCGCGATCACGGCCGGCAACCGCTCGATCTCGGTCAATGTCAACGGCCAGGCCTTTGCCGGCGCCTACGAGACGCGGATGAGCGGCGAGGAGATCGGCGCCAATCCGCTCACCATTGTCAATCAGGGCGCCGACCCGGTTGATGCGGTCGTGACCACGATGGCGGCGCCTGCGCAGCCGCTGAGCGCCGGCGGGACCGGATTCTCGATCAGCCGCAGCTACTTCACCCTCGACGGCGAGCCGGCCTCGATCTCCTCGGTCAACCAGAACGACCGGTTCCTGGTGGTCCTGCAGATGCGCGAGGCCAATGCCTGGACCTCGCGTGTCGTCGTCACCGATCTGCTGCCCGCGGGCTTCGTCATCGACAATCCGCGCCTGATGGGCAGCGCCGAGCTCGGCAATTTCGCCTGGCTGGGTGAGATCTCGGCCAGCCATGCCGAGTTCCGCACCGACCGCTTCATGGCGGCCTTTGACCGGTTCGGCTCCTCGGATCGCGAGTTCGTCGCGGCCTATGTGGTCCGCGCAGTGACGCCCGGGATCTATGCCCATCCGGCGGCGGTGGTCGAGGACATGTACCGGCCCGAACTGGCCGCGCGCACCGCGACCGGCATGCTCGAGGTGCTTGACCGGCCATGACACGGCAGCGGCTCATGCGGGTGCTGCGCCGGGCCGCGCTGGCAGGCGCAGTCTGCGTGACGGCCGTGGGGCTTGCACTGTTCGCGCTCGATCGGGCGGACCGGGCTTTCCCGCCGCCGCTCGAGGCCGCGGGCGAAGTGTCGCGCGAGGTGCTCGATCGCGACGGCGGCCTGCTCAGGGCCTACACCGCGGCGAGCGGTGTCTGGCGTCTGCCGGTGACGCTGGACCAGGTCGATCCGGATTACATCAACATGCTGATCGCCTATGAGGACCGCCGGTTTCGCGCCCACCGGGGCGTCGATCCGGTGGCGCTCCTGCGCGCCGCACTGCAGTTGGCGACCAACGGCCGCGTCGTGTCGGGCGCCTCGACCATCACCATGCAGCTCGCCCGGCTGATCGAGCCCCGCACGGAGCGCTCGCTTTCGGCCAAGTTCCGCCAGATGGCGCGCGCGCTGCAGATCGAGCGGCGGCTGGACAAGGACGAGATTCTCTCGCTCTACCTGTCGCTCGCGCCCTATGGCGGCAATCTCGAAGGTGTCCGCGCCGCAAGCCTGGCATGGTTCGGCCGCGAGCCGAAGAAGCTCACCCTGTCGCAATCGGCCCTGCTGGTGGCGCTGCCGCAGGCGCCCGAATCCCGGCGTCCGGACCGCCGCCAGGATCAGGCGCGGCAGGCGCGCGACCGGGTGCTTGCGCGGATGCGCGATGCGGGGCTGATTCCGGCCAGCGAAATCGCCCGGGCTTCGGCCGCATCCGTGCCCAGCCGGCGACTGCCCATGCCCGATCTCGCGGCGCATCTGGCCGATCTGGCGATCCAGACCCACGGGGAGGGCGGCCCTGTCCGGCTGACGCTCGATGGCGGCGTCCAGGCCCGGCTCGAGCAGCTGGCGCGCGAGACCGCGGCTCGGCTCGGCCCCAGGCAGTCCCTCGCCATGGTGCTGGCCGACGGCCGCACCGGCGATATTCTCGCCTCTGTCGGATCGACCGGGCACCTCGACACCGCCCGCTCGGGCGCCATCGACATGACCCGCGCGGTCCGCTCGCCCGGCTCGGCGCTCAAGCCCTTCATATATGGGCTGGCCTTCGAGGATGCGCTGATCGCCGCCGATACGCTGATCGACGATGCGCCTGCGGATTTTTCGGGCTATCGGCCGCGCAATTTCGACCGGGACTACATGGGCGAGGTCTCCATTCGCGAGGCGCTGCAGTTCTCGCTCAATGTGCCCGCCGTGCGGCTGCTCGAAGCCGTGGGTCCGCAACGGCTGCTGGCGCGGCTCAAGCGTGGCGGCGTCGCACTGCGCCTGCCGCCGGGCGGGCCTCCCGGCCTTGCCATCGGGCTTGGCGGCGCCGGCGTGAGCCTGCGCGACCTGGTCCAGCTCTACACCGCCTTCGTTGGCGGCGGCTCTGCCCGGGCCCTTCGGGACGGGTCGGAAACGACGTCGGCGGCTCCGTTCGAGCATCCGGTCATCGATCCGCAGGCGAGCTGGCGTGTCGGCCAGATTCTCACCGGCGTCGAGGCGCCGCAGGGCGCGCCGCGCATCGCCATCGCCTACAAGACCGGCACCTCCTACGGCTACCGCGACGCCTGGGCGATCGGCTTTGACGGCCGCCATGTGCTCGGCGTCTGGATGGGCAGGCCCGATGCCGCGCCCGTGCCCGGCCTGTCGGGGATCACCCATGCCGCGCCGCTGCTGTTTGAGGCCTTTGCCCGCAGCGGGCTCGACAGGGTCGACTTCCCGCCGGCGCCGCACGGACTGGTCGAGCGGTCCCGCAGCGCCCTGCCGTTCGCGCTCCGGAAATACAAGAGCCGGGAGGAGATGCCCGCCGCAGTGGCGGGGGGCGCGCTGCCGCCCCGCATCGTCTATCCGCCGCAGGGCGCGCGCGTCGCTCTTGGCGCCGGCGGCGCACGCGCCATGATGCCGCTCGTCATCAAGCTGCAGGGCGGGGTGGCGCCCTACCGGCTGATCGCCAACGGCGTGCCGCTGTCCAAGCCGACGCGGCGGCGGGTCCTCAACTGGAAGCCCGACAGCGAAGGGGCCTCGACGCTGACGGTCATGGATTCAGCGGGCCGGGCGGCGAGCGTCAGCGTCTTCATCGACGCGAAGTGAGCCGCCGGACGTGCGCGGCATGAGAGTTTCAGTCTGCTGTCCGTTCATCGCGGATAACACCAGGTCGCGCAGCCGCGAGGCGATCGCGCTGATGATGGTGGTCTTGTGCGAGATCAGGAAATAGGGGCTGACGATGATCTTCTCTTCCGGATCGACGGTGACGAACTCGCCCGAGAAGCGGTTTGACGCGAGAAGTGCTGCGACCTGGCGCGGGATCGGCGCGATCGCATCCGAGGAGGCGAGATAGGCGATCATCACCAGCATGGACGTGGTGTTGACGATGTCCCTGGGCAGCTCCACGCCCGCTGCGACGAACACGGCCTCGACCGCCTGTCTCAACGGCGTGTGCGGCGCCTGGGTAATCCATTCGAAACCGGCAAGGCCGGCGAGCGGCGCCGAGGGCTGATCGGCGAGCGGATGGCCGGAGCGCATCAGGAAGCAGATATCCTCGTGCCGGCCGCGCCGCACGTCGAGCATATGCTTGTCGTAGCCGGGCGGAATCCGCGACAGGACGAAATCATACTCGCCGCGGAACAGGCCTTCGACCAGCACGTCGCTGGGAGCGACATCGACATGGATGTCGGCCCCGGTGGCAGACTTCTTGAGCTCCTGGATGGCGGGCACGACGAAGGCCACCGCGCCGTCCGTTACCGAGCCGACCCGGGCGGTGCCGGCGAGGCCTTCGCTCAGTGAGCGGATTTCCTTGAGCGTCTGGTCGAGCCCGTTGAGCAGGTTGGAGCCGTTGCGGATCAGCGTTAGCCCCACCTGGGTGGGCGTCATTCCCTTGGGATGACGCTCGAACACCGCACCGCCCACGCTGCGCTCGATGCCCGCCAGCATGCGCGACGCGGCCGGCTGCGACATCGACAATTGCTCGGCCGCCAGGGCCAATTGCCCGGTTTCATGGATCGCCTCGATGAGGCGGAAATCCTTGAGCTGCAGGTTGCGGGTGGCTTGATGCATACGAGACTTATCAAAAATGATATGCAGATTGTCAATCTATTCATTTGAAAATCATGCGGAACTCCCATTAACTTGGAGTGGGTTCAATTGGATCCCAATTTTGGCCAGCAGGCGCAGCTCTGAGGAGGAGCGGCGCTTGAATGGCGTTGTCTCGGGAGGACTTGATGAAAAAGCTTACTTCAATTTTGGCCGCAGTTGCGTTTGGCGCCGGGCTGCTATCGGCGCCGGCGATGGCGCAGGACAAGGGCACAGTCGGCATCGCCATGCCGACAAAATCGTCTGCCCGTTGGATTTCCGACGGCAATTCGATGGTCGAGCAGTTCACCGCCGCTGGCTATGCGACCGACCTGCAATATGCCGAGGACGATATTCCCAACCAGCTGGCCCAGATCGAGAACATGATCACCAAGGGCGTCAACGTCCTGGTTATCGCCGCCATCGACGGCACGACGCTGTCCAACGCGCTCGAAAACGCCGCCGCCTCGGGCATCAAGGTCATCGCCTATGACCGCCTGATCCGCGAAAGCGGCAATGTCGACTATTATGCCACATTCGACAACTTCAAGGTCGGCGTGCAGCAGGCCTCGTCGCTGGTCAAGGGCCTCGAGGAACGCTTCGGCGAAGGCCCCTACAATGTCGAACTCTTCGGCGGTTCGCCCGACGACAACAACGCCTTCTTCTTCTACAACGGCGCCATGAGCGTGCTTCAGCCGCTCATCGACTCGGGCAAGGTGGTGATCGTGTCCGGCCAGATGGGCATGGACAAGGTCGGCACGCTGCGCTGGGACGGCGCCGTGGCCCAGGCCCGCATGGATAACCTCCTGTCGGCCCATTACACCGACAAACAGGTGCACGGCGTGCTGTCGCCCTATGACGGCCTGTCCATCGGCATCCTGTCCTCGCTCAAGGGCGTCGGCTACGGTTCGGGCGACCTGAAGATGCCGATCGTCAGCGGCCAGGACGCCGAAGTGCCGTCGGTCAAGTCGATCCTTGCGGACGAGCAGTATTCGACGGTGTTCAAGGACACCCGCGAACTCGCGCGCGTGACCGTCGGCATGGTCGAAGCCCTTTTGCAGGGCGGCACCCCGGAGATCAACGACACCTCGACCTATGACAATGGCGTCAAGGTGGTGGAATCCTATCTTCTTGAGCCGGTCTCGGTCGACAAGTCGAACTGGGAAGAGATTCTCATCGGCTCCGGCTACTACACGATGGATCAGATCAAGTAATCAATCCGCGCAATCGGCAGGTTGGCCTGCCCGCGCCTTCACAGGCGCGGGCAGGGGCCTGTTCCCGAATTCCGCGGAAACCGAGATGCAGCACTGAAGCCTCTTCTGGAGATGCGCTCCATAACCAAGACATTTCCCGGGGTGAAAGCTCTCAATGCGGTGAGCATCACCGTGATGGAGGGCGAGATCCACGCGCTGGTCGGTGAAAACGGCGCGGGCAAGTCGACCTTGATGAAGGTGCTGTCCGGCGTCTATCCGGCGGGCTCCTACGAGGGCGAGATCCATTACGACGGCAAGCTCGCCGAGTTCTCGGGCATCAGCCAAAGCGAAGCCCAGGGGATCATCATCATCCACCAGGAACTGGCGCTGGTGCCGCTGCTGTCGATCGCCGAGAATCTGTTCATCGGCAATGAATGCGCCAGTTACGGCGTGGTGAACTGGCACGAGACCTTTCAGCGGACCGAGGCGCTTCTCAGGAAGGTCGGGCTGTCGGAATCGCCGGGCACGCTGGTCGATCGCATCGGCGTCGGCAAGCAGCAGCTGGTCGAGATCGCCAAGGCGCTGTCCAAGGACGTGCGCCTGCTCATTCTCGACGAACCGACCTCGGCGCTGTCCGAGAAGGACAGCCAGAAGCTGCTCGACCTGCTGCTCGAGCTGAAGGCGCAGGGCGTGACCTCGATCATCATCAGCCACAAATTGAACGAGGTGCGCAGCATCGCCGACCGCGTGACCGTGATCCGCGACGGCGCCACGATTTCGACCCTTGAGGCAAAGGGCGAGGAGATAACCGAGGACCGCATCATCCGCGACATGGTGGGGCGCGACATGGCGCAGCGGTTTCCGGAACGCGCGAGCCATCCCGGCAAGGTGCTGATGGAGGTGCGCAACTGGAATGCCTGGCATCCCGAGCACACCGAGCGCCAGGTCATCCGCGATGCCTGCCTTACGGTCCGCGAAGGCGAAGTGGTGGGCATTGCCGGCCTGATGGGATCCGGCCGCACCGAACTCGCCATGAGCATTTTCGGCAGGAGCTACGGCCGCAGGATTTCCGGCGAGGTGCTGATCGACGGCGCGCCGGTCGACGTGTCGACCGTCGACCGGGCCATTGCGTCGGGCCTTGCCTATGTCACCGAGGACCGCAAGAAGCTGGGTCTGGTTCTGGACGAAACCATCCAGCGCAACATCACGCTGGCCAACCTGCCCAAGGTCTCGTCCTACGGCGTGATCTCGGAAGCCCAGGAGATCAGGGTCGCGGAGGGCTACCGGGCGGCCATCAACATCCGCACGCCGGGCGTTTTCCAGAGGGTGGTCAATCTTTCGGGCGGCAACCAGCAGAAGGTGGTGCTGTCCAAATGGCTGTTTGCCGATCCGAAGGTGCTCATCCTCGACGAGCCGACGCGCGGCATCGATGTCGGCGCCAAATACGAGATCTACGGCATCATCAACAAGCTGGTGGCCGACGGCAAGGGAGTGTTGATGATCTCCTCGGAACTGCCGGAACTGCTGGGCATGTGCGACAGAATTTATGTAATGAATGAAGGCGCCCTGGTGGGCGAGCTGACCGCCGCGGAAGCGAGCCAGGAACGCATCATGTCCTTCATCGTGAGGAGCTAGGGCTATGGCCACGGACACCGCAGAGACCACCACCGACGGGCAGGATCGTTCCGTCAGCCACTATCTGTCCAATCATCTGCGCGACTACGGCATGGTGCTGGCGCTGATCGCGATCATGGCGTTCTTCCAGTTCACCACCGACGGCACGCTTCTGCGCCCGGTCAACATCACCAACCTGTTCCTGCAGAACAGCTACATCATCATCATGGCGCTCGGCATGCTGCTGGTGATTGTCGCCGGCCACATAGATCTTTCCGTGGGCTCCGTCGTGGGCTTCGTCGGCGCGCTGGCGGCCGTCATGATGGTGCAGTGGGGCTGGTCGATCTATCTCACCGTCCCCGCCTGTCTTCTGGTGGGAATCCTGATCGGCGCCGCCCAGGGCTATTGGATCGCCTACTGGAAGATCCCCTCCTTCATCGTCACGCTGGCCGGCATGCTGGTGTTCCGCGGCGCCTCGCTCTGGCTGCTCGAGGGCCAGTCGGTGGGGCCTTTCCCGCGCGAGTTCCAGGCGCTGTCGACCGGCTTCATCCCCGATCTGCTGCCCTTCATCAAGGACCTGTTCGGGGTCGAGCGCATGAACGGCTTCGCCGTGGTCACCGGCATCGTCATCGCCGGCCTGATCATCTGGATGGGGCTGCGGTCGCGCGCCCGCAACCGCGCCTATGGCATGGTGGCGGAGCCGATGGTCTTCTTCGTGGTGCGCAACCTGCTGGTGGCAGGCGCGATCGTCTTCGTGTCCTACAAGCTCGCGACCTTCCGCGGCCTGCCCAACGTGCTGATCACCATGGGCATCCTGACCATCGTCTATGCGTTCCTGACCGAGTCCACCACGCTCGGCCGCCGCATCTATGCGCTGGGCGGCAACGAGAAGGCCGCCAAGCTCTCGGGCATCCGCACCGAGCGGCTGACCTTCCTGACCTTCGTCAACATGGGAATGCTGGCAGCACTTGCGGGGCTGATCTTCGCGGCGCGCCTGAACACGGCCACGCCCAAGGCCGGCGTTTCCTTCGAGCTCGATGTGATTGCCGCCGTCTTCATCGGCGGCGCCTCGATGTCGGGGGGCGTGGGCAAGATCATCGGCGCCGTCGTCGGCGCCTTCATCATGGGCGTGATGAACAATGGCATGTCCATCATGGGAATCGGAATCGACTACCAGCAGGTCATCAAAGGCTTGGTGCTTCTCGCCGCGGTGATCTTCGATGTCTACAACAAGAACAAACAGAGCTGAACCAACAAGGAAGGCCGCCTGCCTGAATAGGGCCGGGGCTTTGGAGTTAACATGACCTTCACACCAGCAAAATGGCCCCGGAAACTGCGCTCTCAGGAATGGTTCGGCGGCACCGGCCGCGACCAGATCTATCATCGCGGATGGATGAAGAACCAGGGCTTCACCCATGACATGTTCGACGGGCGCCCCGTGATCGGCATTCTCAACACCTGGTCGGAGTTCACGCCGTGCAACGCGCATCTGCGCGACCTTGCCGAGCGCGTGAAGCACGGCGTCTTTGAGGCCGGCGGCTTTCCCGTGGAGGTGCCGGTGTTCTCGGCCTCCGAAAGCACCTTCCGTCCGACCGCGATGATGTTCCGCAACCTTGCGGCACTGGCAGTGGAGGAGACCATCCGCGGCCAGCCGATGGACGGATGCGTGCTGCTGGTGGGCTGCGACAAGACCACGCCGAGCCTGTTGATGGGCGCGGCCTCGACCGACCTGCCGTCGATCGTGGTGACCGGCGGTCCGATGCTCAACGGCTATTTCCGCGGCGAGCGGGTCGGATCGGGCACGCATCTGTGGAAATTCTCGGAGGCCGTCAAGGCGGGCGAGATGTCGACGGACGATTTCCTCGAGGCCGAAGCCTCGATGTCGCGCTCGCCAGGCTCCTGCAACACCATGGGCACCGCCTCCACCATGGCCTCGATGGCCGAAGCGCTCGGCATGGCGCTGTCCGGCAATGCCGCGATCCCCGCGGTCGACAGCCGCCGCCGCGTCATGGCGCAGATGTCCGGACGCCGGATCGTGCAGATGGTCAAGGACGATTTGAAGCCGTCGGACGTGATGACCAAGCAGGCCTTCGAGAACGCCATCCGCACCAATGGTGCCATCGGCGGCTCGACCAACGCGGTCATTCATTTGCTTGCCATGGCCGGTCGGGTCGGCATCGACCTGACGCTCGATGACTGGGACCGCTGCGGCCGCGATGTTGCAACCATCGTCAACCTGATGCCTTCGGGCAAGTATCTGATGGAAGAGTTCTTCTACGCCGGCGGCCTGCCGGTGGTGCTCAAGCATCTGGGCGAAGCAGGCCTCCTGCACAAGGATGCTCTCACCGTTTCGGGCGAGACCATGTGGGACCAGGTCAAGGACGTCGTCAACCACAATGACGACGTCATCCTGCCGGTCGAGAGGGCGCTCACGGCCCAGGGCGGCATCGCGGTGCTGCGCGGCAATCTCGCGCCGAAGGGAGCCGTCATCAAGCCGTCGGCGGCGTCCACGCATCTCTTGAAGCATCGCGGCCGCGCCGTCGTCTTCGAAAGCATCGACGACTACAAGGCCAAGATCAATGACGACGCGCTCGATATCGACGAGACCTGCGTGATGGTGCTGAAGAACTGCGGCCCTAAGGGCTATCCCGGCATGGCCGAGGTCGGCAACATGGGGCTGCCGCCCAAGGTCCTGAAGAAGGGCATCACCGACATGGTCCGCATTTCCGACGCCCGCATGTCGGGCACGGCTTACGGCACCGTCGTCCTGCACACATCGCCCGAAGCCGCCGACGGCGGCCCGTTGGCGGTGGTCCGCGACGGCGATTTCATCGAGCTTGATGTCGCCGCGCGCAGCATCCGTCTCGATATTTCGGACGAGGACCTGGCGGCGCGTCTGAAGGACTGGAAACCGACCGTCGAAACGCCGGCTTCCGGCTATGCCTGGCTGCACCAGGCCCACACCCAGGGCGCCGACACCGGCGCCGATCTCGACTTCCTGGTCGGCTGTCGCGGTGCGCCGGTCGGAAGGGACTCGCACTGATGGCGTTCAAACTCGCGCTCGCGGGCATCGGCAAGATCGCCCGCGACCAGCATATTCCGGCCGTCACGGCGTCGCCAGACTGGGAGCTGGCCGCCACGGTCTCGCGCCATGCGACGGTCGATGGCATTCAATCCTACGAGGATGTCGCCGCCATGCTGGCCGCCCGGCCGGACATCGAGGTCGTGTCGCTGTGCATGCCGCCGGTGCCGCGGTTCGATTACGCCAGGGCGGCGCTCCAGGCCGGACGTCATGTGATGCTGGAAAAGCCGCCCGGCGCGACGCTGAGTGAATGCCAGGCGCTTGAAGCCATGGCGCGCAAGGCGGGCGTCTCCATCTATGCAACCTGGCATTCCCGCGAGGCGGCGATGGTGGCCACGGCCAAGGCCTGGCTCGCGGGCAAGCGGCTCGAGAGCCTGGTGGTGACCTGGAAGGAGGATGTGCGCAAATGGCACCCCGGCCAGGCCTGGATCTGGCAGGCCGGCGGGCTCGGCGTGTTCGATCCAGGCATCAACGCGCTGTCCATTGTCACGGAAATCCTTCCCGATCCGATCCATCTGACCGCGTCTGACCTTTTCATCCCCGAGAACTGCGAGACGCCGATTGCGGCAACGCTTGCCTTCGCGCATCCGCAAGGGGCTCATGTCAGCGCCGAATTCGACTTCCGCAAGGAGGGCGACCAATTCTGGAACATCGCGATTGAGACCAGTGAGGGCAGCCTTGTGCTGTCGGAGGGCGGCGCCAAGCTCGCCATCGACGGCGTGCCGCACGATGCGGCCCCGGGCGGCGATGCGCTCAAGGGCGAGTACCCGCGGCTTTACGCCAGGATGGCGGATCTGGTCCGGGCAGGGGAGATCGACATGGATCTGTCGCCGATGGCGCATGTCGCCGACGCGTTCCTTCTGGGTCGGCGCATCACCGTCGCCCCCTTCGTCGAATGACATAAACAGCCGGCTAAAGTGCAAGGCGCGATCCGGCAGCCCGTTGGGCCGTCGTGGCGCCGGACATATTGATGTCACAGCCTGAAAGGACCCGACCATGAAGCAACCGATTGCCAATATCCTCCCCGTCGCGCCGACGCCGTTTCACCCGGATGGAAGGGTGGACGAGGACGGCATGCGCCGGGTCATCGACTGCATGATCGATCAGGGCGTCGATGCGATCTGCATCCTGGCCAATTATTCCGAGCAGTTCCTGCTGTCGGACGAGGAGCGCACGCTGCTCATGCGCATCAGTCTAGAACACGCGGCGGGCCGGGTGCCGGTGATCGTCACCACCAGCCATTTCTCCACGCAGATTGCCACGGACCGGGCGAAGCTCGCCCAGTCCATGGGCGCCTCCATGATCATGATGATGCCCCCCTATCACGGCTCGGGCCTCTATCCCGCGCCCCAGGGGATCTTCGAGCATTTCGAGGCTGTCAACAACGCCATTTCCATTCCGGTGATGGTGCAGGACGCGCCGCTGTCGGGCGTGACCATGTCTGTCGACCTGCTCGCGCGGCTGGCCCGCGAGCTTGAGAACGTGTCCTACTTCAAGATCGAATGCCCCTTCGCCGCCGACAAGCTCGCGGCCCTGATCGAGGCTGCGGGCGCCTATATCGAAGGACCTTTCGACGGCGAGGAAGCCGTTACGCTGCTCGCCGATCTCGATGCCGGCGCCACCGGGACGATGACCTCGGCGATGTTCCCGGAAAAGATCCGTCCCATCGTCACCGACTACCGCGCAGGCAACACCGACGCCGCGCTCAGGCAATGGGAAAAATGCCTGCCGCTGATCAATCACGAGAACCGCCAGTGTGGGCTTCGCGCCGCAAAGGTGGTCTTCAAGGAGGGGGGCGTGATCGCCAGCGATCATGTCCGCCATCCGCTCAAGCCGATGTCGGAACGCACCAGGACCCGCCTGCTGCAGCTGGCCGCCGATCTTGATGTCATGGCCTTGAGATGGGGCAAATAGGCGGATCCGCAGGATTTGCGTCGGCCAAGGCCGCCGATGCCGCCTTCTGAAGCGACGGCTGTTCGAGCCCCAAGACCCGCTCGGCCGTTCTTTATGCCAGCGGCTTGCCGACCGCTGTGAAGTCTGCGACGCGCGGTGCATGGCGGCGCTTATCCCGCGTCCGGCAATTTCGGCGCTACCTCGGTCGGAATGCGGCCCAGTCGCCGGTTCATCCGCCCCATGAACCACCAGAACATGCCCGACTCGTTGCTGTCGCCGGAGCTCGGAAAGGGGCGGCGGCAGCACTACAGCCTGCGCGCGCAGGCTGACAGCTGCATCCCGCTGCCTGCAGACAAGCAAGGCACCGGCTCATCTTCAGGTAACGCAGTCTTCTTCATGGAGTGTGTTCGCTCTACACCACCATCGATTCCTGTCCCAAGTTTTCGAGCCGACAAATTAACTCATTGCATTTATTAGATTATTGATAATGTGATAAAGCGGCAACACAGGAATTTTAAAGTTGAAACAACGCCGGTTTTTTGGGAACCAAGACTCGATTTGGAGATCGCCCACCGATACGCCTCGTTCCTCTTCATGGGTGGGCTTTTTCAAATGATTAGATTGCTTAGATTATCCTGCGTCTTCGTGTTTGGTGTTGGTGTGATCGCAACGGCTCCGGCCAGTGCGCTGACCTTGAAGGAGGCCGTCGCCGAGGCGCTCAGGTCCAACCCTGAGATCCTGTCATCCGCCGAAAACCGCGAGGCGGTCGAATTCGAGTTGCGCCAGGCGCGCAGCCTTTATCTCCCCAGCCTCGACATGGAGGCCTCTGCCGGAGGCCGCAAGCTCGACAGTGGAGGTCGGCGTCGGCTTGGCACCGAGAACGACACGCTGGAATCTGCCGACGTCGGTCTCACATTCACCCAGACACTGTTCGACGGTGGCGCACGCCGGGCTGAAGTCGAGCGTCAGGCCGCGCGG
>NZ_JAUXOD010000103.1 GCF_030682515.1 Hoeflea sp.
CGCAAGCTCGACAGTGGAGGTCGGCGTCGGCTTGGCACCGAGAACGACACGCTGGAATCTGCCGACGTCGGTCTCACATTCACCCAGACACTGTTCGACGGTGGCGCACGCCGGGCTGAAGTCGAGCGTCAGGCCGCGCGGGTAGACGGCGCGTCTTTCCGGGTCGCGGAGCGGTCCGAGGCAATCGCATTGGCGGTGACGCAGGAATATTTCGAGATCCTTCTGCAGGCCGAGATCGTCTCGATCGCCCGCAACAACGCCGGCGTCCTGTCGCAGATCGTGTCCGACATCTCCTCCGGCGTGTCCGGCGGAACGCTGACATCTGCCGACAACATCCAGGGCAGGGAGCGTCTCTTGTCCGCCCAGGCCCGCCTCAAGGAAGCCGAAGAGGATCTGGCCCAGGCACAGATCCGGTTTCTCCGTTTGGTCGGCGTCAAGCTCGGTTCGATGAAAAGTCCGCCATCGGTGGCCAAGGCCTTGCCGCGCAGCGCGGCCGAAGCGGTGGAAATCGCACGTCGGCAAAGTCCGCGAATCGCGGCTGCGGGCGCAGATGTCGATGCAGCCGATGCCCTCGCAAGGGGCGCCAAGGCCGCCTATCTGCCGGTGATCTCGTTCGAGGCCAAGGCACGGGTCGGAGAGGACATCGACGGTTCGGAAGGACGGACGTCCGATCTGGAAGCTAAGATCGTGGCGCGCTGGAATCTTTATCGCGGTGGGCGCGATCAGGCTGTCGAGCAGGAACGTATCCGCCGTGCCGGCCAGAGCCGTATGGACAACGCGCTGGTACACCGCGAAGTGCAGGAATCGATCCAGTCGGCCTGGGACAAGCGCGGCAAGCGGGCCCAGCAGGCGGCACTTCTGCGCGAACAGGTCTCCGCATCCGGGTCGCTGGTCACCTCCTACCGCGAACAGTTCCGGGTCGGTGAGCGGTCGCTGCTTGATGTGCTGAGCGCGCAGAACACACGGTTCAACACCGAGGTTCTGGCCAAGACGGCGCAATATGCCGCCATTTACGCCGATTATCAGGTGCTGGCGGCCATGGGCTCGCTGGTTTCCGCCTTCCAGCTTGACACCGTTGCCCAGGCCGAACCCTATGCGCGTGCCGAGTTCCAGGTTGTTTCCCAGGAAGCCGCGCCGGTCTACAAGCTGCTTCCGTCGCGACAGGAGGCGGGCGCGCCATTCGATCTGCTCGCCCCGGTCAGGAAGAATTGAAAAGCTCTAGTTGTTCCCGGCACGGGCGGCTTGCGGAGCGGCGATGAAATTCAGCGAGGCTTTCCGGGAAATCAGCACGTACTTCGAACGCAGTGGATCTGCGACCGTGCTGTTTTTCGGAGTTCCCGATGATCAGCTTGAGTCCGCTGACATCGAGACTGTACGTGAAGTCGCCAATCGCATCGGTCTTGATGTCGCGACAATTCATCTCGCAGACTTGTTTTCCGGCAACGCGAATCTTCCGGCGCTGGTCAAAACGGTGGATGGTGCGTTTATTGCCGTTTTCGGCCTGCGGGATGACGGATCCTTTCTTTGCAAGCGGGAAGCGTCCGAGGCAGCGCCGGAGACGATTGACCTTCGCCGCATCGCGTCGGACCTCGACGCGACGGTTCTTGATTTCAAGAAGCATTATTTCAACAACAAGGAAGAGATCGGCGCGCTGCATGCGGGCCGGATAGAGCAGCAGCACTGGCTTCTGTCGGCGGTGCGGCCCTACTGGCGGTCGTTTGTCCGCGTGGCCTTTGCGGCCCTGTTCATCAATATTCTCGCGCTGGCCTCGCCGCTGTTCACGATGAATGTCTATGACCGGGTCCTGCCCAACGAGGCGATCGCCACCCTGTGGGTGCTGGCCATCGGCATCGGCGTGGCCTTTGCGCTCGACTTCCTGCTCAAGGTCGCCCGCGCGTCGCTGATCGATTACACCGGCCGCAAGATCGATCTGAAGATCGCCTATATCCTGTTCCAGAAGGTGATGAACACGTCGCTGTCGGCGCGGTCGATGTCGACCGGCGAATATGTCAGCCGCGTGTCGCAATACGAGTTCGTGCGCGATTTCTTCACCTCCAACACGATCGCCACGATGATCGACACCTGCTTCGTGTTCATCTTCATCGCGGTGATCTACGCCATCAGCGGCGTGCTGGCGCTGGTGCCGGCGGTGGCGCTTGTCGCCGTGGTCATCATCGGCCTGGTCGCCCAGTCGCTGATCAGCCGGAAGGTGGCGGCGGCGGCCAATGAGGCGGCGCTGCGCCAGTCGATGCTGGTCGAGACCATCTACACGACCGAGACCGTCAAGGGCCTGCGCGCCGAGGGCGTGCTGCTCAAGCGCTGGCGCGACCTGACCATCAACAGCTCGTCCACCAACGAGCAGATCAAGTCGATCTCCTCGCTCGCCGTCAACGCCACGCAGCTCGTCCAGCAGGTGGTGACGGTGGCCATCATCCTGGGCGGGGCCTATTTGTTCCAGGAGGGCAGCGTCACCACCGGCGCCATCATCGCCTCGGTGATCCTTGCCGGCCGCGCGGTGAGCCCGTTCGGCCAGCTGGCGATGACGCTGGCGCGGTTCCGCCAGGCGACGATGTCGCTGCGGATTCTCGACAAGATCATGGAGCAGCCCGAGGACACGCCGGTGACGACCGGCTTTGTCAACCGGGTGATCCGCCGCGGCGACATCGCGTTTGACAAGGTGCACTTCCGCTATCCCGGCGCCGACCAGGATGCGCTCGACGGGCTGTCGTTCTCGATCAGGGCGGGCGAGAAGGTGGGCATCATCGGCCGGATCGGCTCGGGCAAGACGACCATCGGCCGGCTGATGTCGCGGCTCTACCAGCCGCACGAGGGCAGGGTGCTGATCGACGGCATCGACATGCAGCAGTTCCATCCCTCCGAGGTCCGCTCGGCGGTGGCGGTGGCGGGGCAGACGAGCGACCTGTTCACCGGATCGCTCAAGGACAACCTGCTGATGGGCAGTCCGACGGCATCCGACGAGGATCTGATCGAGGTGTGCCGCAAGGTCGGCATTGAATCCTTCATCGTGCGCCATCCGCGCGGCTTCGACATGCCGGTGGGCGAGAATGGCTCCAATCTCTCGGCCGGGCAGAAGCAGTCGGTGGCCATCGCCCGGCTGCTGCTGGTCAAGCCGCGGATCGTGTTCCTGGACGAGCCGTCGGGCGCCATGGACCTTGCCAGCGAGCGGCAGCTGATCGCCTGCCTGCGCGAGGCGATCGCGCCGGACGTGACGCTGGTCCTGTCCACGCACCGCTACAGCATGCTCGACCTGATCGACCGGCTGATCGTCATCGAGAACGGCAAGCTGATCGCCGACGGCCCCAAGGAGCGGGTCATCGAGGCGCTGCAGCGCAAGCCCGTGGGGGTGCAGTGATGCGATCGATGGACCATGATTCCCCGCCTGTCGCCTCGCGCTACATCATCTGGGTGTGCCTGTCCTGCGTGGTGGCCTTCGTGGCGTGGTCGGCCTGGGCGAAGGTGGACGAGATCGCCCGCGGCGACGGCAAGGTGATCCCGCTGTCCAAGACCCAGATCGTGCAGGCGAGCGAGCCGGGCGTGGTCCAGGAGATCGCGGTGACCATCGGCCAGGTGGTCAAGAAGGGCGACCTTCTGATCCGGCTCGACAGTTCGGGCAATCTCGCCTCGCTGGGCGAATCCAAGGCGCGCTTTGACGCGCTGCAGGCGCGCATCGCGCGGCTGGAGCTGGAGATCGAAGGCCTGTTCGACACCGACTTCGTCTGCCCCGAGCAGACCCGCCGGGTGTCGGAGACGATCTGCACGAACGAGGCGAGCCTGCTTGCGGCGCGTCGGGAGAACTACCGCACCAAGCTGCAGGTGCTCGAGGCGCGCCGTCAGCAGCGCCGCGACGAGATCGGCGAGGCCAGGTCCAATGTCGAGCAGACGGGCCTGGTGATCCAGGCCATGCTCAACGAGCGCGACAAGATCGAGCCGCTGGTCAAGCGCAAGCTGCATCCGGAGATCGACCTGCTGCGGCTCGACCGCGAGATCGCCCAGCAGAACGGCCAGCGGGAGAATGTGAGCCAGAGCCTGAAGCGGCTTGAGAGCGCGCTGATGGAAGCGGAACTGCAGATCCAGGAGATCGATTCCCAGTTCAAGCAGGAAGCGCGCCGCGAACTGGGCGACACGCTGGCGGATGTGAGCGTGCTGCAGGCGACGCTGACGGGGGCGGAAGACCGTGTCCGGCGCACCGACATCGTCTCGCCGGTGGACGGCGTCGTCAACACCATGGAAGTCAACACGATCGGGGCGTTCCTGCAGCCCGGCTCGGTGGTGGCGGGCGTTGTGCCGATGACGGACACGCTGCTGGTGGAGGCGCGGATCTCGCCGCGCGACGTGGCCTTCGTGCAGCCCGGGCAGAAGGCGCTGGTCAAGCTCACGGCCTATGACTTCTCGATCTATGGCGGGCTTGACGGGGTTGTCTCCAATGTCTCGGCCGACAGCATCGTCAATCCGGAGACCGGCGAGACCTATTACCAGGTCCTGGTGCAGACCGGCGACTCCCAGCTCGGCAAGGGCACGACCCGGCACGCGATCCGACCCGGCATGATCGCCTCGGTGGAAATCCTCACCGGCGAAAAGACCGTCCTCGACTACCTGATGAAGCCGATCAGCAAGGCACGATACGAAGCCCTGACCGAACGATGATGACCAAACCATTTTTCATTGAAAGTAGTGCATCATGCCTGGTTTCGATTATCTCAAACCGCATTTTCGAGTCATCAACTCCGGCGGCAAACGCCGGGGTTTCAGTCTGGAACGGGTGTTCTGGACGGCGCTTGAGGACCTGATCAAGGCCGATGGCATAACGGCCGCCGGCTTCGTGGCGCGGTTGCAGGACGGCGAGATGGCAACAAGCGCGTTGAGCTCGCAACTGCGCGCATCGATCATGAAGCGGTTTCTGGAACGCTATGAGGATCTCCGTATAAGGAGCGAGGTGCAAACCTCACAAGCCATTGTCGCCGCCTGTCCGGTGCCGGCCTTCATCATTTCGATCGACAGGAAGATCCTGTTCCACAACAACGCCTTTCTCATGTATCTGCAGACCAGGTTTATCGGTCTGGACAATGCCAAGGGCCTTGGAGAGATCAGGCTTACGCTCGAAACGCCGCTGGTCGAGATCATCGACCAGTTGAAAGCCGACACCGGCCGCGGTCAGCAGGTGGGCTTTACCATAGCCCATGGCGACAGGAAGCTGCGCGGGCGGTTGAGCATGGCGCCGGCTCTGGACATGCAAAAGCCGCCCGCTGCCATCGGCTTCGTGTCCGGATCCGTGTGAGCTGTCTGCCAGCGCGCCGCGGCTCCGGGCTTGTGGCTGTTCGGCGCAACCGGTTGGCTGCGCCAGGCCGCCGCAGCGGCCTGAAGACTGGGCATGCCGCCATCGCCCGGATCAAACCGCGCGACGGAGGTGTGTCCTAGAAGCCGGCTCCGGGCGCGACCGAGATCGCTTCGCCGATGGAGGCAACCAGCTTGGGCTGACCGGACTTGTACCCGAAGACATAATTGGCACTGCCCGAAATCGAGAACAGCGGCGCGTAGGTGAGCTTGGCCCGGTCGGATTCGACCGCGTCCGTCATGTTGTCGAGGATGAGGCTCCTGCCGTTCATCGAAACCGACAGCACCGCATGGAACAGCCGGCGGCCGGTGTCCTTGACCACTACGATTTCCATCGAGTTGAGCGGGATGCCGATGCTTGAAAGCAGCGCCATTTTGAGGATCGCATAGTCCTCGCAATCTCCTGCGCCGCGCTTGAGCGTCTCATTGGGCGTCGACCAGTGGTCAAGCTGGCCATGCATGTCTTCGTCGGTCCTGTAGGCGATCAGCCGGTTGACGGTGCGCGAAACATGGGCGAGCTGCTGGTCGGCGCTGGCGCCTGCAAGCGTCAGCGTCTTGGCCAAGGCGGCGCAGCGGCCAACGCAGATCGGGGTGTCGCCGGATGCGGCGGCGGAACGGATCAGCGTG
>NZ_JAUXOD010000112.1 GCF_030682515.1 Hoeflea sp.
CTCGAACTCAACGCCGCCTACGACCTCGGTAACGGCTGGGGCATCACCGGCCACATCGGCGACCAGAAGGTCAGGGGCAACGGTCCGGCGTCCTACACCGACTACAAGCTCGGCGTGACCAAGGATGTCGGTTTTGGCGTGGTCGGTCTGGCCTATTCCAGCACCAACGCCAAGGACTCCTGCACCGGTGTCGCAGCCACTACCGCCAATGATGTGTACTGCTTCGTGAACAACAATGGCACGAATGCCTACTCCGCAGGCAAGGACAAGCTCGTGGCCACCTTCAGCAAGACGTTCTGATATCGATTGAAATCCCGCCGGCGACCCGGCCGGCACCGGCGGGATGATTTGACACTTACCCAAGCTCCTCCAATTCTTAAAGGAATCAGCCATGAAACTCGTCACCGCCATCATCAAGCCGTTCAAGCTTGACGAGGTACGCGAGGCTCTTGCCGCCGTCGGCGTGCAGGGGATCACCGTTACCGAGGTCAAAGGGTTCGGCCGGCAGAAAGGTCATACCGAGCTCTATCGCGGCGCCGAATACGTCGTCGATTTTCTGCCCAAGGTCAAGGTCGAAGCGGCCATCCGCGACGACCTGCTCGACCAGGTCATCGAAACCATCGAAAAAGCAGCCAGCACCGGCAAGATCGGCGACGGCAAGATTTTCGTCTTCGACGTCGAACAAGTCATCCGCATCCGCACCGGCGAAACCGGTGAGGAAGCCCTCTGAGCTTAGGGAGATCTGAAATGAGAAAATATCTCGCCATCCTGCTGACGGCACTGACCGTCGGCATCGCCGGCGGCGCCTCCAGCGCCTGGGCCGACGAAAAGCCCGCTGCGGTGGCGGAAGCCGCCGCTCCTGCTGCCGCTCCTGCCGCTGCCACCGAGGCACCTGCCGCGGCGCCGGTGCCCAACAAGGGCGACAACGCCTGGCTGATGGTGGCCACGGCCTTCGTCATCCTGATGAGCATCCCCGGCCTCGCGCTGTTCTACGGTGGCCTGGTGCGCAGCAAGAACATGCTGTCGGTGCTGATGCAGGTGTTCATCGTCTTCTCGGTGATCAGCGTGCTGTGGGCCGTGTATGGCTACAGCGTGGCCTTCACCGAAGGGAATGCCTTCTTCGGCAGCCTCGACAAGCTGTTCCTCAGCGGCATCACGCCGGATTCGGTGGGCGCCACCTTCAGCAAGGGCGTGGTCATCTCCGAGTTCATCTTCGTCGCCTTCCAGGGCGCCTTTGCGGCGATTACCTGCGGCCTGATCGTCGGCGCCTTTGCCGAGCGCATAAGGTTCTCGGCGGTGATGCTGTTCGTGGCGTTGTGGGTGACCTTCGTCTATTTCCCGGTCGCCCACATGGTGTGGGATGCCAACGGGCTGTTGTTCAAGATGGGCGCACTCGACTTTGCCGGCGGCACCGTCGTCCACATCAATGCCGGCATCGCCGGCCTCATCGGCGCGATCATCATCGGCAAGCGCACCGGCTACGGCCGCGACATGATGGCGCCGCACTCGATGACGTTGACCATGGTGGGTGCATGCCTGCTGTGGTTCGGCTGGTTCGGCTTCAATGCCGGGTCGAATCTCGAAGCCAATGGCGGCGCGGCGCTCGCCATGATCAACACGTTTACCGCCACCGCGGGCGCGATCCTGGCCTGGACTGCAATCGAAACCCTGCACCGCGGCAAGGCCTCGCTGCTGGGCGCCGTGTCCGGCATGATCGCCGGCCTCGTCGCCGTCACCCCGGCAGCCGGCTTTGCCGGTCCGGTCGGCGCCATCGCGCTGGGCGCGGTTGCGTCCGGGGCCTGCTACTACTTCGTCGCGGTGGTGAAGAACAAGTTCGGCTATGACGACACGGCCGATGTGTTCGGCATTCATGGCATCGGCGGCATTGTCGGCGCGCTTGGAACCGCGGTGGTCAACATGCCGGGCCTGGGCGGCGCCGGCGGCGAGGACTATGCCGTCGGCTCCCAGTTCTTGATCCAGGCCTCGGCGGTGGGCATCACCATCCTGTGGTGTGGCATCCTCTCGATCGTGCTCTTCAAGATCGTCGACATGACCATCGGCCTGCGCGCCAGCGTCGAGGACGAACGCCAGGGTCTCGATCTGGCCTCGCACGGCGAGGCTGCGTATCACGGCTGATCCCCTCCCGGGATGCTGAAGACCCGACGCGGCCCGGTTTCCGGGCCGCGTTTTTCGTGGGATCGGCGAGCAAATGCTGCATGGTTAATGCCGTATTAACCCGGCGCCGGTTAGGTTTCGCCAAGAAGGGTTCACTAGAACCCGAAACCCGTTCGGACATGTCGCCACCATGCAGTCAGGCTCTTCCACACTTTCCCCAGGCGTTTCCCCGCGCAACACCGTGCTCGGCGCGTTGCTCAGGCGGCAGATCAGGTTCGTGGCCGGTCTGGTGATTCTCCTGGGCCTCGCGCTCGCGATTGCAGCCCTTGCCACCTGGAACGTGGCCGATCCCAGCTTCTCCAACGCCAATGGAGCCGTGCCGCGCAATGCGCTCGGGTTCAGCGGCGCGGCCTTCGCCGACCTGGCAATGCAGTTCTTCGGGCTCGCGGGCATCATCGGCCTGCTGCCGGCGCTGTTCTGGGCGATCGGGCTCATGCGCAACCAGCCGGTCGACAAGATCTCCCGCCGGGGTGCCGCCTGGTTCGGCGGCGCCTGGCTGACCGCGGCACTGTTCGGGCTGATGCCCGCCTCGCAGAGCTGGCCGCTGCCCAACGGGCTCGGCGGCGTCTTGGGCGACATGGCGCTGAAGATCCCGTCGGTGTTCACCGGCGGCTTCCCGTCCGGCCTTGTCGCGGTCGTGCTCGGGGTGCTGCTGGCGCCGGTGGCGCTGTGGCTGCTCGCCTATGGCGCCGGGTTGACGGGCCGCTCGCCGGCGACGACAACCGGCGCGGCCGAATTGGCCGAAGCCGAGGAGGACGAGGATGCGTCCGCTGGATCGCTGCTGCTCGGCGCGATGACCCACTCCTGGTACACCGTGCGCGGCCGGTTCCGGCGGCTGGCCGGGCTCGCGTCCTCGGCCAGGCGGCGGGTCATGCCCGAAGGACCGCTCGATCTCAACGACGAGTATGACGACGGCGATCATCTCGTGTTCGCCGAGCCGCGTCCGGCAAGGTCCGAACGGGTCGAGCCAGGCTTCTCGGCCGTCCCCCAGAGGCGGACCCTGGCGGCTGATGACGAGCCGCCCTTCGATCTCGATGATGATCCGCTTCCCGAGGGCCTCCTGTCCGGCGACCTTGATGATGATGATGATGATGATCCGGCGGCCGACTGGGCGCCGCAGGCAGCGCCATCCAGACCGGCGTCTCCCGGCCGTCCGGCAGGCGCCTCGCCGCGCATCGCAGCCCCCGCCGAACGGCCCAAGCCCGGCGTCCGCGTGCAGCGCGACGCGCAAGGCTCGATGCTCGAGGAGCACGGCTTCTCGCTGCCGTCGGTGCACCTGCTCGCCGAAGCGCGCAACATGGCCAAGGATGCCTCGCTGTCGCCCGAGGCGCTCGAGCAGAACGCCCGCATGCTGGAAGGCGTGCTTGAGGATTTCGGCGTCAAGGGCGAGATCATCCATGTCCGCCCCGGACCGGTGGTGACAATGTACGAGCTCGAGCCGGCGCCCGGGATCAAGTCCTCGCGCGTGATCGGCCTTGCCGATGACATTGCCCGCTCGATGAGCGCCATTGCCGCGCGCGTGGCCGTCGTCCCCGGCCGCAACGCCATCGGCATCGAGCTGCCCAACCAGAAGCGCGAGACCGTGTATCTGAGGGAACTGATCGCCAGCCGCGATTTCGAGACCTCCAAGGCCAGGCTCGGGCTGGCGCTCGGCAAGACCATCGGCGGCGAGCCGGTGATTGCCGATCTGGCCAAGATGCCGCATCTGCTGGTGGCCGGCACCACCGGTTCGGGCAAGTCGGTGGCGATCAACACCATGATCCTGTCGATCCTCTACAAGATGGACCCGTCGAAATGCCGGCTGATCATGATCGACCCGAAGATGCTGGAACTGTCGGTCTATGACGGCATCCCGCATCTGCTGACCCCGGTGGTCACCGATCCCAAGAAGGCGGTCGTGGCGCTCAAATGGACCGTCCGCGAGATGGAAGAGCGCTACAAGAAGATGTCGAAGATCGGCGTGCGCAACATCGACGGTTTCAATGCGAGGGTCGAGCAGGCGGCGAGCTCGGGCGAGCCGATGACCCGCACCGTGCAGACCGGTTTCGACCGCCACACCGGCGAGGCGGTCTACGAGACCGAGGAATTCGATCTCACGCCGCTGCCCTACATCATCGTGCTGATCGACGAGATGGCCGACCTGATGATGGTGGCCGGCAAGGACATCGAGGGCGCGGTGCAACGCTTGGCGCAGATGGCCCGCGCGGCGGGCATCCACGTCATCATGGCGACGCAGCGGCCCTCCGTCGATGTCATCACCGGCACGATCAAGGCCAACTTCCCGACGCGCATCTCCTTCCAGGTCACCTCCAAGATCGACAGCCGCACGATTCTCGGCGAACAGGGCGGCGAGCAGCTCCTGGGCATGGGCGACATGCTGTTCATGGCCGGCGGCGGCCGCATCCAGCGCGTGCACGGACCCTTCGTCTCCGACAAGGAAGTCGAGGACATCGTCGCCCATCTCAAGACCCAGGGCGTTCCGGAATATCTCGAGGCGATCACCGAGGACGAGGACGAGGGCGATTCCGGCGGCGGCGGCGGACCTGCGGGCACCTCCAACCTGGCCGAGTCCGACGATCCCTACGATCAGGCGGTGGCGATCGTGCTGCGCGACGGCAAGGCCTCGACCTCCTACATCCAGCGGCGGCTCGGCATCGGCTACAACCGCGCCGCCTCGCTCATCGAACGGATGGAGAAGGAAGGCATCATCAGCGCCGCCAACCATTCGGGCAAGCGGGAAATCCTGGTGCCGACGGAAGACGATATCGATCCCAGGTAGCAGCAGAAGGCCCGGACGGCCGCGCGTCACACTGGCGCCGCAGTCTTGGGCGACACGAGGACTGAAACAAAACGGAGACAGAGATGTCCAAACAGACCATTTCCGGCACGGCCATCCCCCATGATCCGGCTCGCAGGGCGATTCTGGGCGCAGGCCTGGGGTTGGGACTGTCGCTGATGGCGGCGGCCGCCGGTCTTCTGGCCTTTCCCGGCACGGCGCGGGCCCAGAATGCGGCGCAGAAGCTCGCCGACCATTTCTCCTCGGTCAAGACCATGACCGGCGAGTTCATCCAGTTCGGCCCCAATGGCGAACAGACCGGCGGCAAGTTCTTCATCGATCGTCCGGGCAAGCTCAGGTTCAACTACGAGGAGCCCTCGGCCGTCCGCGTCATCGCTGACGGCAAGGCGGTGGTCATCGGCAACCGCAAGCTCAAGACCTGGGATCTCTATCCGCTCGACAAGACGCCGCTCAAGCTTCTGCTGTCGGAGCGCATCGACCTGTCGGGCGGCACCGTCCAGTCGGTGACGGAGGATCCGGACCTGACTACGATCATCCTGGGCAACAAGTCGATCTTCGGCGATTCGACCATCAGCCTGATGTTCGATCCCAAGACCTTCGAGCTCAAGCAGTGGACCATCCGCGACGCCCAGGGCAAGGACACCTCGGTCATGATCTACAATGTCCAGACCGGGGTCAAATTCGCCGCCAACGTCTTCGAGGTGCCCTATTCCGAGGTGCACAAGCGGACCCGCGGCGGCGGCTGAGGCAGCGGCTTGCCGAACGGGGGCCAAATGTATAGCACCCGCAACAGCCCGCATCAGGTGTGCACAGAGCGCTTTAGCGCTTTGAAATGACCGCTTCAGGTTATAGGTCAAATCCATCCCTTTGACCGCGACCTGCATGAGGCGATCCGACTTGACGTTCTCCATCACCACCTGGAACATCAATTCCGTGCGGCTCAGACTGCCGCTGGTCCAGCATTTCCTGGAGACCGTCCGGCCTGATGTGCTGTGCCTGCAGGAAACAAAATGTCCCAACGACTCGTTTCCGAGCGCGGCGTTCCGCAAGTTGGGCTACGAGCACATCGCAATCCATGGCCAGAAGGGCTATCACGGCGTGGCCATCATCTCGCGGCTGCCGCTGTCGGATGACCGGCGCCAGACCTATTGCGAGATCGACCACACCCGCAACATTTCGGCCATCGTCGCGGCCCCCGGCGCCCGGCGCATCCGCATCCACAATTTCTACGTGCCGGCCGGTGGCGACGAGCCGGACCGGACGATCAATCCGAAATTCGGCCACAAGCTCGATTTCATCGAGGAGATGAAATGCCTGCATGCCGAGGCGGAACAGGCGGACGGCGTCTCCTCGATCCTGGTGGGCGATCTCAACATCGCGCCGCTCGAGACCGATGTCTGGTCGCACAAGCAGCTTCTCAAAGTGGTCAGTCACACGCCGGTGGAAACCGAGGGCCTGGTGGCGATGCAGCAGGCCGGCGGCTGGGTCGACCTGATCCGCGCCCATATTCCGCCCGAGGAGAAGATCTTCACCTGGTGGAGCTACCGGGCGCAGGACTGGGACGCGGCCGACCGGGGCCGGCGGCTCGACCATGTCTGGTCGTCCGCCGATTTGTTGCCCACGCTCAGGCGCGTCGAAGTGCTGCGCGAGGCCCGCGGCTGGGAGCGTCCGTCCGACCATGTGCCGGTCACGGCGCATTTCGCGTTCTGAAAACTGCCGCGCACTGGCCTGAAGCAGGCGTGCGATGATCGTGTCGGGAGAATCCGGGCCGGAAATGATCAGCCGGCAAATCGCCCGGCGATCTTGCCCAGCCCGGCGTTGAGCGCGGCCAGATTGTCGCTGATGCGCTGCCTCACGATGCCGGCGATGTCGGGATATTCCTCGAGCATGCGTCTGAACAGCGGCCGGTTGATGCGAATCACCTCGGCATGGTCCGGCGCGATCGCCGTCATCGTCCGGTCGACGGCGGTGACCATCGCCAGCTCGCCCAGCAGAGCGCCGCGCTCGGCCATGCCGAGCTGCGTCGTCTGGCCGTCGCGGGTCTTCTGGGTCAGCTCGAAGCGGCCATCGGCGACGACAAAGGCGCAATCGGCCGGCGTGCCCTCGCGGAACAGCACCTGGCCCGGCTGCAGCTTGCGCCGCTCGGCGCCAAAGGCGATCAGCCGCAGCTTGTCTTCGCCGATGTCCCGGAACAGGGAGACGGTCGAGAGCAGGGCTATGTCGTCATTCAGCGCCACGGGCGTATTCCTTGAAGACAGGGGAGATGATCTACGGAATGATCTTGTAGCCGCCGCTTTCGGTGACCAGAATCTCGGCGTTTGACGGATCGGCCTCGATCTTCTGGCGCAGGCGGTAGACATGGGTTTCCAGCGTATGGGTGGTGACGCCGGAATTGTAGCCCCAGACCTCCTCCAGCAGGACATCGCGGGTGACGACCTTCTGGTCGGCCCGGTAGAGGTAGCGGATGATCGCCGCTTCCTTCTCGGTCAGCCGGATCTTGCCGCCCTTGTCGTCGAGCAGCAGCTTCTGGCTGGGCTTGAAGGTGTAGGGGCCGACGGTGAAGGTGGCGTCCTCGCTCTGCTCGTGCTGGCGCAGCTGTGCGCGGATGCGGGCGAGCAGCACGGCGAAGCGGAACGGCTTGGTGACATAGTCGTTGGCGCCCGCCTCGAGGCCCAGGATCGTGTCCGAATCGGTGTCGTGTCCGGTGAGCATGATGATCGGCGACTTGAAGCCGCCCTTGCGCAGAAGCTTGACCGCCTCGCGCCCGTCCATGTCGGGAAGGCCCACATCCATGATCAGGAGGTCGACATGCTCGGCGCGCGCCGCCTGCACGCCCTTGGTGGCGGAGGATTGCTGCGAAATTGCGAATTCCTCATAGAGCGACAGCTGCTCGACGAGCGTTTCCCTCAGATCATCATCGTCATCCACGAGCAGGATCGAGCGAGCGGTCATGGCAGCGGTTCCTCTTCATATTGACGCGGGCGCCGGTTCAGGCCGATGCTCCCGCTTGTGTCAAACGGCATTTATGTCTCTGTTTAGGCACTTTCGAGGCGGCGGCAAAGAGGTAATTGCTCCTGCCGGGTCACAGGGGGAGCACTTGATCGTGAGGATTTTGTTACAAAGGCGGCCGATGCCCGAAAAACCGTCGCGTCCAGGGTCCGCACACAGCACGGTCACGGTGCGGACGAGCCCGGGCGACCGGCTCAAGGCGCTGGTCCGTTTCGGCCCGCTCGTTCTTCCCGCCGCACTCGGCCGCGGCGGCGTCTCCAGCTTCAAGCGCGAGGGCGACGGCTGCACGCCGCGCGCCGTTATGGCCGTGCTCGGCGGGTTCCGCCGCGGCGGCATGCTCGAGCCCGGCAGATGCGGCCTCGCGCTGTCGCGAACGGGCACCAGCGACGGCTGGTGCGACGCGCCCGCCCATGCCGCCTACAATCGCCAGGTCCGGCTGCCGTTTCCGGCCAGCCACGAGACGCTCACGCGCACCGACGCGCTCTATGATTTCGGCTTCGTCCTCGACTGGAACATTTCATCGCGGCGGCGAGCCAGGGGCAGCGCCATCTTCCTGCATCTGGCACGGCCCGGATATCGTCCGACAGAAGGCTGCATCGCGCTCTCCCGCCGCGACATGCTCAGGCTGATGCCGTTTTTGCGGCGGGGGACGACTGTCCGCGTCGTCTAGCGCTTTGCCCGCTGGGCCTCGACATAAGACCGCAGAACCGCATTCATGCGCGTCAGATGTCCTTTTCCCTGAGCCTTGAAGAATTCGAGCACATCTGCATCGACCCGCAGGCTGATCGGCTCCTTGGTCGTGGCATGGTTGACGAGGACGGCATCATCCCAGAACCCATCCGGCAGCTCCGGCGCATGCTCCGCGGCAGCCGACGGGCGCAACTCGCCGCGATCCTTCATCTTGCGCAGGTTGCTAAGGCTTGCGGCTTTCATATCTTTCCCGGTCAATTTGACCTCCCTTCCACGCTGTTATAAGGCGGTACACGTCGCCTCTCCTGGTATAAACGACCGTGTAGATCTCACCGTCCGCCATACCCAGGGCGATCATGCGCTTCTCGACGTAATTCCTGCGCGTTTGGCCTCGTCCCATTCAAATTCCATTTTCTCGTCCTCAATGAATTATTGATTCTGTGCATCATGAAATTTTCCTGAATGGTTGCCACAATTGGCGCGGTTGAAACTTCGCAAGGAGTAGCCGATGCGACAGGAATTGTATACACATGCTGTATATACAATTCAAGAGGGATGTTTGATACTATCAGGAAACAACGCGCCACACCGACGTCCGCTTGATCTCGCTGTCTTCCAGCGCGCGGGTGACGGGCACCTGATAGGTGGCGAGATGCTCCAGCCCTTGCTTCGGGCAATAGGCCCGGCCCGGATCGCCCGCGAGAACCGTCGCGCCGCGGTGCGCGAGCGCCCTAAGCCACGGCCAGACCAGCTCGGTCATGGCGCGGTCGTAGAACACGTCGCCGGCCAGCACGACATCCCAGCCTTCATCCGCGCCGATGAGATCGGACTGGCGAAAGGCGAAGGCCACGCCGTTTGCCTCCGCATTGAGCCGTGCGGCGGTTGCGGCCCAGGGGTCGATGTCAGCAGCCGTCACACTGGCCGCGCTTGCGAGGCAGGCGGCGATGGCGACAAGCCCGGAGCCCGAGGCGAAATCGAGCACGGTCTTGCCCGCGACAAGGTCCGGAGTGTCGATAAGAAACCGCGCCAGGCCCTGGCCTCCGGCCCAGGCAAAGGCCCAGAACGGCGGCGGCAGGCCGAGCGCGTCAAGGTCTTCCTCGGTCTTGAGCCACAGATCGTGCGCCTCGTCGGCAAGATGCAGCCGGATCTCGGGGACATGCGGCGGGGTGCCGAGCGCGGTGTTGGCGCGGATGAAGCTTTCAGGATCGGTCCTCATCCGCCGGCGCCGGCGTCAGGGGCCAGTCGCGCAAACCTGTGCCGCGGACTTGCGATCACGCCATGCGCCGGCACATCGTCACTCCGGCGAGCGCGGCGGCGTGTCGAGCTTGCCCATGCGGCAGACCTCGATATACTCCGCTTCGGTCACCGGCTGCACCGAGAGCCGCATCGAGGTGACCAGGCTCATCTCGCTGAGCTTCGGATTGGCCTTGACGTCCTTCAGGCTCACCGGCTGGGGCATGTCGCAGACGGCGCGGATGTCGACGCATTCCCAGCGCGGGTCGTCGATGGTGGTGTCGGGATGAATGAGGCCGCAGACCTCGACGATGCCCACCACTTCAAGCCCCTCGTTGGAATGGTAGAAGAAGCCCTTGTCGCCCAGTTTCATGGCGCGCATGTCGTTGCGGGCCTGGTAGTTGCGGACGCCGTCCCACTGCTGGCCGGCCTCGCCGACAGCCTTCTGCATTTCCCAGGACCATTTGAACGGCTCGGACTTGAACAACCAATAGGCCATCTCACGCCTCCGGATTCTTGAAGACCCAGTTGAAGGCGCGGATCTCGACCGAGGCGAAGAGGCCGGCGATGGCGTAGGGATCGCGCGCCGCAATCGCCTCGGCTTCTGCCTTGTCGCTCGCGGCAATTACCACCAGGCTGCCGATCGGCTTCTCGTCGTCGCCCAGGAGCGGCCCCGCCATCTTCAGCACGCCCTGCGCCTCGAGGCCCTTGAGGAATTCGACATGGGGCGGCCGCGTGGCCATCCGCAGCTCGAGCGAACCGGGCTTGTCCTTGCACATCAGGGCGTACAGCATCAGATCTCCATCGGTCAAAAGCGTGAGGCCGGGTTCCCGGCATGTCGTCAAAGTCTATGCCCTGCCGGACGCGCGGATTCAATCCTGCCTGACCCTCGCCTCGCTCCGGATCGGTTCCGGCTCAGGCCTTGGCGCCTCGCTTGCCGTGGCCGATCAAGGCGGTGGCTGCCTCATCGAGTGGCCAGCGCGACCGGGGCGCCAGATCCAGCCCGTCGAAGGGCAATCCGGCGGCCATACGCTCGGCGCCGGCCCAGGCGATCATGGCGGCATTGTCGGTGCACAGGTTGAGCGGCGGCGCGATGAAGCGGAACCCGGCCTTGCCGGCGCGGGCCTCGAGCGTCGTGCGGATCGCCTTGTTGGCGGCGACGCCGCCCGCCACAACCAGCGCGGGCCTGGATCCGGTTCCGAAACGCTGCGAGAACCGCTCGAGCGCCATGGCGATGCGGTCGTCGAGGCTTGCGGTCACGGACAGCTGGAACGCCAGGCAGAGATCGGCGATGGTCTGGTCCGACAGGGGCGCCTCGGCTTCGGCCATCTGCCGCACCGCGGTCTTCAGGCCCGAGAAGGAGAAATCCAGCCGCGGGTCCCGGCGCATCGGTACAGGCAGGCGGAAGCGCCGGGGCACGCCTGAAAGGGCCGCCTGCTCCACCGCCGGGCCGCCGGGATAGCCAAGCCCCAGCAGCTTTGCGGTCTTGTCGAAGGCCTCCCCCAGCGCGTCGTCGATGGTGGTGCCCCAGCGCTCGTAATCGCCCACGCCGTTGACCAGTACGATCTGGGTGTGGCCGCCCGACACCAAGAGCAGCAGGTAGGGGAACGCCACGTTGTCGGTCAGCCGCGCCGTCAGCGCATGGCCCTCGAGGTGATTGACGCCGAGGAAAGGCAAGGCCATCGCCATGGCAATGGCCTTGGCGGTCATCAGCCCGACCATCAGGCCGCCGATCAGGCCCGGCCCGGAGGTGACGGCGATGGCATCGATGTCGCCGAGCGCCACGCCGCTGTCGGCCAGCGCCTCGCTCACCAGCCGGTCGAGCACCGAGACATGGGAGCGGGCGGCGAGTTCCGGCACCACGCCGCCGAAGGCCGCATGCAGGTCGAGCTGGCTCAGCACCACGTCCGACAGGATCTCGCCGGTGCCGTCCTCGCGCCGGTGGACGACGGCTGCGGCGGTCTCGTCGCAGCTGGTCTCGATCCCCAGAATTCTCAATCCGCCCATGCCCATGATGTCTCTTATGTCGCGCGGCGCGATATTGCGCTTGAGGGATGATCCCGGTACCTGTTTGTCGGTAACAACGGAACGGATGTCTTGCAAATGAAACCTTACCGCATCGGAACCCGCGGCAGTCCGCTTGCGCTGGCGCAGGCCCATGAGACGCGCGCCCGGCTGATGGCGGCGCATGGAATGCCCGAGGAGGCGTTCGAGATCGTGGTGCTGTCAAGCAAGGGCGACCGGATCACCGATCGTCCGCTGTCCGAAATCGGCGGCAAGGGGCTCTTTACCGAGGAACTCGAAGAGCAGCTCTCCGACGGACGGCTCGACCTGGCGGTGCATTCGTCGAAGGACATGGCGACGAAGCTGCCCGAGGGGCTCGGCATCGTCGCCTATCTCGAGCGCGAGGATCCGCGCGACGCCTTCATCAGTCCCGCGGCGCCGCGGCTCGCCGATCTGCCGCAGAACGCGGTCGTCGGCTCCTCGTCGCTCAGGCGCCAGGCGCTGATTCGCCGCATCCGTCCGGACATTTCGGTGATCATGTTCCGCGGCCTGGTCGACACGCGGCTGCGCAAGCTTTCAGACGGCGAGGCCCATGCGACGCTTCTGGCCTATGCCGGGCTCAAGCGCCTGGGCAAGGCCGAGGTGGTGACCGAGCTGCTCGATCCCGAAAGCTTCCCGCCGGCACCCGGCCAGGGCGCCATCTGCATCGAGGCGCGACTCGGCGACACGCGCGTGGCCGAGCTGCTGGCGCCCATCGATCATGCCCCCACCCATGCGGTGCTGATGTGCGAGCGGGCGTTCCTGGGCTCGCTCGACGGCTCCTGCCGGACCCCGATCGCCGGGCATGCGAAATTGTCGGGCGACCGGATCTCGTTTTTCGGGATGGTACTGACCCCGGATGGCGCGGTGTCGCATGAGGTGCGCAGCGAAGGTGCAGCGACCGAGGCTGCGGCGCTGGGGGCTCAGGCCGGCGCCGAAGTGCGCGTCAAGGCCGGACCCGGCTTCTTCGACAGCTGGACCTGAGCGCAGGATGCGCGTTCTGGTGACGCGGCCCGAGCCGGGCGGGGCACGAACCGCGGCACGGCTCGTCCAGGCGGGCCATGATCCGGTCCTGCTTCCGCTGTTTGAGACCAGGGTCACCGCGTCGCCGCACAACCTGCCGACCGCTGCCCGGATCGGCGGGCTGATCGCCACCAGCGCCCGCGCCTTCGCCCTGTTCGAGACGGACGCACCGCCCGACAAGGCCATTCTCGATATTCCCGTGCACGCCGTCGGACCGGCCACGGCGCGCGCGGCGCGGCGCGTCGGATTTCGCGATGTCCACGAAGGGGCGGGCACGGCATCGGACCTCGCCCGGACGCTGATCGACCGTCGGACGCAGCAGGTCCCAGCCACCGGTGGCGACGTTGCCGAGGGTGGTGCAAAGGTGCTCGTCTATCTGGCGGGCATGCCGCGCACGCCCGCGATCGAGGATGCGCTGGACGATGCCGGGGTCGCATTCTCCGTGGTGGACTGCTATGAAATGATCGAAATAAGTTATTCGACTGACATTTCTATTTCGGGCATTTTTTCTCCACCGCCTGACGCGGTGCTGCTCTATTCGGCCAATGCCGCGCGGCGCCTCGCCGCCCTCGCGGAAGCCGAAGGCCTTGGCAACAGGCTCGATTCGGCCAGCTTTCTCTGCCTGTCCGAAGCGATCGCGGCGGAACTGCCCGATGGCTGGCGTGTCCGCGCCATCGCGGCGGATCATCCCGATGAGGACAGCCTGCTTGCATCGCTCGCCGCGTTGGGCTGATTTGGTCCCATGGCAACGAATGTCCGCGATGTGCGTTACATCGCGGACAGCCGCCCAAACCAGATCAAGCAGGACACGCCATGAGCAAGGGCCCGACTCCGCGACATTCCAAACCGCCGCAACCGGTCACCATCGATCTCGATGCCACCGATGTGACGCCCAAGACCGAGAACCCGGCATCCAAGCCAGCGGCAAGCGGCCCGGCGACCTCGGCTCCCGTGACGGCCGCCCCGGCCGCGGCGAAATCTGCGCTCTCGACGCCGACAACCGCTGAGGCGGCAGCCGGACCGGGCGGGAAACTCGGCGACGCGGGGACTTCCCCAAAGTCGGCCGTGCCGGGGATCAAGGCCGAGCCTGACCCCGCGGACGATGCAAGGTCCGGTGCCGACACATCCGTTACCGCCGCAAAGGCCGGCCCGTCGCCAACCAGTCCGCCACAGGCCGGCCCCTCGCCGGCTGACGCCAGAGCCAATCCCTCCGCGTCCGCTGCCAGCAAGCCCGATGCGCCGTCGACCCATGCCAGGGCCGATGCGCCGTCGGGCAGCGGCAAGCCAGGCGCCGGCGCGTCAGCCAGGCCCGCCGCATCTCCCGCCAGGGGAAGCGGGATCGGCCTGGTGGCCTCCGGCCTCGTTGGCGCGGTGATCGCGCTCGGCGCCGGCTACGCCCTGCAGGCGGGCGGCCTGCTGCCTTCGCCTGGGAGTTCGGGCGACCAGGTGCAGGCGCTCGGCGCAAGGCTCGACGGCGTGTCCGCTTCGGTCGAGACGCTGTCCACTCAAATGGCCGATACTGCCGGGGGCACTGCCGCCGACATGTCGGCGCAGCTGACGGCGCGCCTTGACCGTCTGGAAACCGGATTGGCCGAGATTTCGGCCGGCGTCGCGGCCGGGGACCCGGCGGCGACGGCGGACCTCGCGGAGAGGCTCTCCGCCCTTGAGGACCGGATCGCCGCGCTTGGCGAAGGCGGCGCGGCCGATCCCGATCCGGCCCTGGCCGCGGAGATCGGCGAGCTGCGCGCCGCCCAGTCCGGGCTGCAGGCCGCGCTCGGCGAACTGCAGGGTCAATCCTCGGCGCAATTTTCAGAACTGTCCGACCGTATCGCCACGCTCGACCAGGGTCAGGCCGAGCTCGCCGACCAGCTTGACGAACCGGGCCGGCAGATCGACCTGGCGCGGGCCATCGCGGCCGCCGGGCTCAAGTCGGCGATCGACCGGGGCGGCTCGTTCATGTCCGAGCTCGAGGCCTTCGCCACCGTGGCGCCCGATGATCCGGCGGTGCCTGAACTGAGGGATCTGGCCGCCAGCGGCGTGCCGAGCCGGTCGAGCCTGATCGAGGGCTTCCCCGAAGCTGCCACCACGGCTATCGCCGCGGCGGATCCGGTCGATCCCGATGCCGGTCTGGTGGATCGGCTGATGTCGAGCGCGCTGTCGGTGGTCAAGGTGCGCCGGGTCGGCGAGGTCGAGGGCGACACTGCCGAGGCGATCGCCGCCCGCGCCGAAGCGCGGTTGATGGACGGGGATCTGGATGCGGCGCTCGCCGAGTGGAACCAGTTGCCCGAGGCCTCCCGCGCGGCCGCGTCGGCCTTTGGCGAAGCGCTCGCCGCCCGCGCCCGCGCCGAGAAGCTGATCGCCGCGTCGATGGCGCCGGCCGGCACGCCGGCTTCGTCCGAAGCCCCGGCCAATTAGGAGACCCGTGATGATCCGCTTGTTGTTCTTTGTGGCGCTGGTCCTGGCGCTCGGCTTCGGGTTCGCCTGGCTCGCCGACCGGCCTGGCGACCTCTTCATCGTGTGGCAGGATCGTCGCATCGAGATGTCGCTGATGACCGCGGTCACGGTGATCGCCTCGCTGATCGCGGCGATCATGATCAGCTGGTGGCTGGTGCGCACTATCATCCAGTCGCCGCGCGCCGTGTCGCGCTATTTCCGCGCCAGCAAGCGCGACCGCGGCTACCAGGCGCTGTCGACAGGCCTGCTGGCGGCCGGCGCGGGCGACGCCGCCATGGCGCGCAAGATGAACAAGCGCACCAAGGGCCTGCTCAGCGCCGACCAGGAGCCGCTCATTCACCTTCTCGATGTCCAGGCGGCGCTGATCGAGGGCCGCCACGAGGAAGCCCGCAAGCTGTTCGAGGACATGTCCAAGGACCCCGAGACCCGGCTTCTGGGCCTGCGCGGGCTCTATCTCGAGGCGCAGCGCCAGGGGGCCGACGAGGCGGCGCAGCATTATGCCGAGACCGCCGCGGAGCAGGCGCCGCAATTGCCGTGGGCGGCGTCGGCCGCGCTCTCCTACCGGACGCGCGAAGGCAAATGGAACGAGGCGCTGAGCCTGCTCGACAAGCAGCGGCTGGCCGGCACCGTGGACGCCAAGGCCGCCGACCGGACCAAGGCCGTGCTGCTCACGGCGCGCGCCCGCGATCATACCGACATCGACCCGTCGGTCGCGCGCGACGATGCGCTGGCGGCGCTGAAACTGGCGCCGGCCTTCTCGCCCGCCGTGCTTGTGGCGACCAAGGCGCTGCTCCGGCAGGACAATCTGCGCAAGGCCGCCAAGATCCTCGAGGCCGCGTGGAAGACCAGCCCGCATCCCGATATCGCCGAGGCCTATGTGCGGGCGCGCATCGGCGACACCACGGCGGACCGGCTCAAGCGCGCCGAAAGGCTGGAGAAGCTCAAGCCGCTGCACCCGCAGTCGCTCGACGCCGTGGCCCGCGCCGCGCTCGAGGCCCATCGTTACGACCTGGCGCGTGAAAAGGCCGAGGCTTCGGCCAGGATGCAGCCCTGCGAGGGCATCTACCTGCTGCTGGCCGATATCGAGGAAGCCGAAACCGGCGACCAGGGGCGCGTCCGGCACTGGCTGAGCCAGGCGGTGCGGGCGCCGCGGGATCCGGCCTGGACGGCGGACGGCTATGTGTCGGAGACCTGGGAGCCGGTGTCGCCGGTGACCGGCAAGCTCGACGCCTTCGAATGGAAGGTGCCGGTCGAGCAGCTCTCGGGTCCGAGCCTCGACAATCAGGCGCCGGAGCAGGATTTCAACCGGGCCATCGCCAGCCTGCCGCCGATCCGCCCGCAGCCGAGCCCCGCGCCGGCTCCCGCGGCCGTACCCATGGCGCCGGCGCCAAGGCCTGCTGCCGCCGCCCCGGTGGAGAAGGCACAGGACGTCGCCCAGACCCCGCCGGCCGCCGTTCCGCAGACGGCTCCAAAGATGGAGCCGAAGGTAGAGCCGAAGCCGGTTGAGAAGGTGCACTCCGAGTCCAGGCCCGCCGATTCCAAACCCGCCGATGATACGCTTGAACAGTCAGGACCCGCCGAGACACGGCCTTCCGAGCCGAAGCCTGTCGACGTGAAGCCTGCCGCCCGGAAGGACGATGCCGTCGTCCAGAGGGTGCTGGTCGCGTCCAACACGGTCAAGGCGCCCGAGGCCGGGAGCGACCGCGGCACTGAGGAGCAGATGGCTCACCAGCCGGCCGAGACCCCGGACAAGGCAAAGACCGTGAAGGCGCCTGAACCCGTCGATGCGGAAGCCGAGGCGCGGGCCAAGGAAGCAGCCTTCCTGACCCATCGCCCCGACGATCCCGGGATCGATATCGACGCCGAGCCGGATAAACCCGGCCGGTTCCGGTTGTTTTGATCGAAAGCGAGACGGCATGCTTGATCAGATACGCACCTTTCTGGAGGGTCTGCGCGGGGACGCGCCCGAAGCTCCCGATTCCCGCAATCCTGACGTCGCCGCCGTGGCGCTGTTCTTCCACGTCATCGGCGCGGACGGGATCGTGGACGAAGTCGAGTCGGAGAAACTGAAAGAACTGATCGTCGCGGAATATGGGGTGAGCGGTGCCGCGCTCAGGCGGCTTATCGAGGCCGGCGAGCAGGCCGACCGCGAGGCGGTCGATCTCTACGCCTTCACCAGCGTTCTCAACCGGGCGCTCGAGCCCGAGGCGAAGGTTCACTTCGTGGGGCTTCTGTGGACGCTTGCCTATGCCGACGGCCACCGGCACGAACTTGAGGATCATGTGGTCTGGCGCATCGCCGATCTGATGGGCGTGTCCAACCGCGACCGGGTGCTGGCCCGGCAGCGCGCGCTCGCGGCTGCCGGAATAGAGGATTCGGGCGATCCCGACTGATCGCGGCCGGGCTCAGCCTTTTTGCGGACCCGATGTCTGAGCCGCTCCGGCGTCGAGCGCCTGCCGGCTCTCCTCGGCGTCCTTGTCCAGCGACTGGATCTGCCTGAGCTGCGGAAAGCCGAGGCTCCAGGCCACCGCCACCGCGAGCGTCCCGGCGCCGCCGATGACCACGGCCGCCACCGGGCCGATCAGCGAGGCCATGACGCCGGCACGGAACTCGCCCAGCTCGTTGGAGGCACCGATGAACACCATGTTGACGGCGCTGACACGGCCGCGCAGCTCATCGGGCGTCCAGAGCTGCACCAGGCTCTGGCGCACATAGACCGAGATCATGTCGGAGGCGCCCATGGTGACCAGCGCCGCCATGCTGAGCGGCAGCGACGTCGACAGCCCGAAGATCATCGTCGCCGCGCCAAACACTCCCACCGCGATGAACATCGCCCGGCCGGCATGGCGGCGAACCGGCCGCGACGCCAGATAGATTGCCATGCCGATGGCGCCGATGCCGGGGCTGGCGCGCAGCAGGCCCAGGCCCCAGGGACCGAGTTCGAGCACGTCGCGGGCAAACACCGGCATCAGCGCGATGGCGCCGCCGAGCAGCACGGCGAACATGTCGAGCGAGATGGCGCCGAGCACGATCTTCTGGTTGCGCACATAGGAGAATCCGGCCATCAGGGTCTGCCAGCTCTGGGCCTGGCCGCGGTTGCGCTGCGCCGGCTGCGGCACAAGCGTGATGGCAAAGATCGACGCCATGAGAAAGCCGAACGCCGTCAGGTAGGGCGCCGTCGGGCCGAGCCCGTAGAGCAGGCCGCCGGCCACCGGGCCGACAATGGTCGCGGTCTGCCAGGACGTCGAGTTCCAGGCAATGGCGTTGGGCAGGTCGCGGGCCGGCACCAGATTGGGCGCCAGCGACTGGGAGGCCGGGGCGAAGAACGCCCGGGCGATGCCGATCACCAGCAGCACCGCGAAGATCGGCAGCGGCGTGGTCAGGCCGCGCCAGGCGAAATAGACCAGCGCCGCCGCCGCGAGCCCGATGATGATCTCGCAGACGAGCATGATGGTGCGCCGGCCGTAGCGGTCGGCCGCGGCGCCGGTGAACAGGATCAGCACCAGCGCCGGCAGGAACTGGATCAGGCCGACCAGGCCCAGGTCGAACGGATCGCGGGTCAGGTCATAGATCTGCCAGCCGACGGCGACGCTGACGATCTGCAGGCCGAAGGTGGAGAGAAACCGCGAGATGAAATAGAGCGCGAAGGCGCGGTGGCGGAAGGCGGCGTATTTGTCGTCCGCGGGGGCAGGGGCTTGCATGATGGCGAGGTCCGGTAGCTGTTGCCTGCGAGCTATACACGAGCCAACCCCCGGCGCTACCGTCTTGTAGGTGTCCCCCCGCCCACTTGATCCTGTCCGGACGTTGGCCGGCCGATGCCCTTGCCGCCCGGGGCTGGAATGTCTACATGTCTCAAACGCGAAAACAGCCGGAGACCCTTATGATCGCAGTCTTTCAAACCATCGACCTGGTGCTGGGCATCTACACCTGGATCATCATCGGCAGCGCCATCTTCTCCTGGCTCTACACCTTCAACGTGATCAATTCGAACAACCGCTTCGTCGGCATGGTCGGCGAGTTCCTCTACAAGGCCACCGAACCGGCGCTGAAGCCGATCCGGCGGATCATGCCGGACCTGGGCGGACTCGACATCTCGCCGATCGTGCTGCTGGTCGCCATCTTCTTCCTGCGCACCTTCATCGCGACCTCGATCGCGCCGATGTTCTTCTGAGCAACTGGTTCAAGACCGCGGATGGCGGCGTCGCCGTCGCCGTCCGGCTGACGCCCGCGGCCTCGCTTGACGGTATCGACGGGCTTGTCGCGGATGCGGCGGGCGCCGTGCGGCTCAAGGCCCGGGTGCGGGCCGTGGTTGAAGACAACAAGGCCAACCGGGCTATCGAGAAACTGATCGCCAGGCGGCTCGGCCTTGCCAAATCCAGCGTCAGCGTGATCTCGGGCGAGACCAGCCGGTCGAAGATCCTGCGCATC
>NZ_JAUXOD010000115.1 GCF_030682515.1 Hoeflea sp.
GACGCCTTCCTGCGCCGCTGCTTCTTCCACTATATCCGCTTCCCCGACATGGAAACGCTGCAGCGCATCGTCGACGTGCATTATCCGGGGATCAAGCAGGCGCTGGTGCGCGAGGCCCTGACCCAGTTCTACGCGATCCGCGAGACGGCGGGGCTGAAGAAAAAGCCCTCGACCTCGGAGGCTCTCGACTGGATCCGGCTGCTGGTTTCCGACGATGTGGAACCCGAGACGCTGCGCGGGGACGCCCGCAATGCGCTGCCGAAACTGCATGGCGCGCTGCTCAAGAACGAGCAGGACGTGCACCTGTTCGAGCGGCTAGCGTTCCTGGCGAGACAGCGCGGCAATTGATCCTTCCGCAGGTAATCAATTGGCCACCTTTTGCTGCCACTATGACGGGCATCTGCAAAACAAGAGGCGCATGATCTGTTGACTGCCAACCTGTCATATCAATGGCTTGGGCCTGCAATCTTCGTCTCGGCCGGCGTCGCATTCCTGTTGCTTTACTGGCATGACCACAAGCAGCTGGCCGCGCTCAGGCTGGCCGGGGCCTACTTCGTTTCGCTCATCGGGTTCATGGCGGTCATGCTGGTCGATGAGGCATCCCCCGCGGGCTTCCAGTTGATCACCCTGGCGTCGCTGTTCTTTGGCCATTTCCTGCTGGTTTGGGGCGTTGCCTCGTTGTTTCGGCAGAAGTTTCCGCGGCTGGCTTTCGGCCTGGCGCTGGTTGTGACCTCAGGGGCCATCATCTATGCCAATCTGGCGTCATCAGCATTCTCGCTTCGATACACGGCCGTTTGCGGATTCATCATCCTGGTCGACCTGATCTGCTGCCGGCTGGTCTGGCGGGCGAGAAGTCACCGCGTCGATATTGTTGTCGCCGCGGTGTTCCTGGTGCAGGCGATGATAACCCTGAACAGGATCGTCCAGATCAATCTCTCGGAAGTGGACCTGTCGACCCGCAGCGCCTTCATCAAATCCCATTTCGCATCATCCATGCAGACCGAGAACGCGATCTTCGCCATCGTGATCGGGCTTGCGCTGTTTGCCCGCTATTCGGTCACCCTGGTGATGCGGCTCAGTCGCCTGGCCGAAACCGATCCGTTGACGGGGCTGTTCAACCGGCGCGCCTTCGAGGCCAAGGTTCCGGCGATGCGCACGTCGGCGGCGCCGTTGCCGACCGGGCTGATCATCTGCGACATCGACCATTTCAAGCGGGTGAACGATACCTACGGCCATGACGTGGGGGATACGGTCCTGAAGACCGTGGCGCAACTGTTGCAGAATGTCGCCGGCGACGGCGCCATCTGCGCACGGCTCGGCGGCGAGGAGTTCTGCATCCTGCTTCCCGATTCCAACGGCGAAATGACGCGGCTGACCGCGGCGCGGCTGCGGGTTGCGATCGAGATGCAGCAGATGGTCAGCTCCGGCCGGAAATTCGGCCTGACAGGGAGCTTCGGCTATTGCGAACTGGCGCCCGGGGATGATCTGCGGGTGGCCATGGCGCGGGCGGACGCGGCCGTCTACCAGGCCAAGGCGGATGGCCGCAACCTTGTGCGAAGCGCCCCCGCGATTCTTGCGGTGACGCACCCCGCCGAGGCTTCCGACAGGGTCGTCGGCCAGTCCGGCTGAAATGAACCTTCGCCGTCATGCTGACCTTGTGAGTCCCGTTGCCGGTCCTTGCCCGTTGAACCGGTTCGACGGCTGATGCCCGGGGGCGGATATCATGGCCGTTGACCTGGACGGCGGCCGGATCTAGATTGATTTCGTGGTGATTTGGCCGGCCGGCTTGCAGCCACGTTAAACAACTTGCTAAAGGGCCGACGGGACAGTTCCCTCCGGACCGGCAGCGTGTTTTTCGCGGCCGGTTTTTTTTTGGAGTGTGTCATGCCGATCCGTATTCCCGACGGTCTTCCCGCCCGCGATGTCCTGGTGCGGGAAGGCGTGCAGATCATGGATGAATCCATTGCCGTGCGGCAGGATATCCGCCCGCTGCATATCGGCCTGCTCAACCTCATGCCCAACAAGATCGCCACGGAAACGCAGATCGCGCGGCTGGTCGGCGCATCGCCGCTGCAGGTCGAACTGACGCTGGTCCGCATCGGTTCGCACGTCGCCAAGAATACGGCGGAAGGTCACCTGATCAATTTCTACCATACCTGGGACGAGGTGAAGCACCGCAAGTTCGACGGCTTCATCATCACCGGCGCGCCGATCGAGACATTGCCGTTCGAGGACGTCACCTATTGGCGGGAGATGGAGGAAATCCTCGACTGGACCACGACCCATGTGCATTCGAGCTTCTTCGTGTGCTGGGGGGCAATGGCCGCTGCCTGGCATTTCCACGGGGTTCCCAAGCGGGCGCTCACGGAGAAGGCCTTCGGCATCTACCGGCACCGCAACCTCAATCCCGCGTCCCCGTACCTGATGGGATTTTCCGACGACTTCCAGGTCTCGGTGTCGCGCTGGACCGAGGTCCGGCGCGAAGACCTGACGCCGGATTTCGACGTGCTGATGGAGAGCGACCAGACCGGGCTCTGCCTGCTGCACGAGAGCTTTGCCAACAGGCTCTATATCTTCAATCACATCGAATATGATTCCGGCACGCTTGCGGAAGAGTATTTCCGCGATGTGAAGGCAGGCGTGCCGATCAAGCCGCCGCACAACTACTTTCCGGAGGACAATCCGGCCAACAAACCTTCCAACCGGTGGCGAAGCCATGCTTTCCTGCTGTTCGGCAACTGGATCAACCAGGTCTACCAGACCACGCCGTTTGACATGAACGACATCGGCGCCGATCGTGGCCAGGCAATGACGACGGAGTGAACGGGTGACGGGACAACTTACGATACGGCCGATCGAGGCTGGCGACGAGGCGGAGTGGCGCAGGCTGTGGACGCTGTATCTCGAGTTCTATGAATCAAGCGTGCCGGAGGAAGTCTACGCGACCACCTTCGGCCGCATCATCTCTGATCACACGGCCAGCGAGGCGGCGTTCTACGAGCCGCGCGGATTGCTGGCGCTGAGCGACGGCAGGCCGGTGGGGCTGGTGCATTACTTCTATCACCGGCACTGCTGGCAGGTGGAGCATGTCTGCTACCTCCAGGACCTGTTCGCCGACCCCGAAGTCCGGGGCGCTGGCGTTGGCCGGGCGCTGATCGAGGCGGTCTACCGCGAGGCAGATGCTGCCGGCTGTCCGCGGGTCTACTGGATGACACAGGAGTTCAACGCGACCGCGCGCAAGCTCTACGACCGCATCGCCACGCTGACGCCGTTCGTCAAGTACAGCCGCTAGCACTTAACGATCCGCTATCTGATTTGATCTTTCTAGACAGATTAGCGAATTTGGCTTGAATGGCCAATTAGGCTGATTGTGGACAAGGAGAGCGGTCTTGAAAGTCATGCAGGCGAGCGAAGCCAAGAACCGGTTTGGCGAATTGCTGGAGGCGTCAGCTGTGGCGCCCGTCATCATTCGCAAGAACGGGCGTGACGTTGCCGTGGTTGTGTCTAAGGCCGAATATGACCGGAAGATTGCCCAGCTCTCCAAAAAGGACCTGGTCCTCAAATACCATGAGGAGAGCATAGAGGCCTTCTCGGGTCTTTATGAAGAACTGGCCAAGTAGGCGCTGACGAATGCGTGATACGCTCTACCTCGACATGGAGGATGTGCTGGCGATCCATGCCAGCCAGATCGAAAAATTTGGCGGCGCCGGAGGGCTTCGTGATGCGGGCTTGTTGGATGCGGCCATAAAGCGCCCGCAATCGGGCTATTACGCTGACCTGATCGAAGAAGCGGCAGCGCTATGGGAAAGCCTGACTATGAACCACTGCTTCATCGACGGCAAAAAGCGTGTCGGCTTTGCTTCCGTCTGTGTTTTCCTGCGCCTGAATGATGTGAAAATTGTTGCATCTGAAGCAACGCGGTTTGTTCTGGATAACATTGAACAGGGAACCTTCACCAAGGACACTCTCGACGCCTGGCTGCGGGCCAATACCGCGCCGGTCGCCTAGAGCGCCGTGCGTCCATTTGAACGCACAAAGGACGCTCTATCTCTTTGATTCTAAAGCATCTTATGTGCGCTCAGGCGATTACGCCTGACCGCACATAAGATGCTGTGGGCGCGCGCCCCGCATCCCTTGCTGGTATGGCGGCCGTTGCTGTGAGATACTTACGGGCATTCAAAGCATATTCCATGATCATCCGGCTCGGGAGCGGCAATCATGATCGTGCGTGAAGACAGGTCCTTCGAGAAAATCGTGGCCGCCATCATCGGGCTTGTGCTGATATTGATGGCGATCGGCTGGGTCACGCGCGAGGATCCGTCGGAAAAACCCTATCTCGGCATTGCCGGCGGCGGCTTCATCTACAATTACCGCCAGGCGGACGTGCATTACGGTTTTGTCGCCAATGTGCTCAAGCCGCTGCCGGCGGGGTCGTGGATGATCGCCGAATTCGAGGATCCGGCAGGCGGCCCGCCGCTTGCGGTCGAAACCAGATTGCACGCCCGCAGCGCCCGGTATGGTGTCCATTCCCCGAGCGTGCGCGGCGTCAAGGCGGGACAGCCCTACCAGGTCTCGATCCGGATCTACGATTACACCCGCACGAAACTGATCTGGTCGACAGAGAAGGCTTTTGTCAGCCAGATCGATGACAGCGTCGTTCCCGAAAAGCCGCTCACCATCGGTCCTGGCTATTTTCCCAATCCGGAACTCATCAAGGGCTAAAGCAGTTGGCAAGCGGGCTCCTGAGCGGCTAGTGTCGCGCGCATGTTCTTACCGTTCTTTCTGGAACTCAAAGCCGCCAAAGTGCCGGTGTCGCTGCGCGAGTACCTCACCCTGATCGAGGGGCTTGAGGCCGGACTTGCGCGCTACGATGTCGAGGGCTTCTACTATCTGGCCCGGGCCGCGCTGGTGAAGGACGAGCGCCATATCGACCGGTTTGACCAGGTGTTCTCGCATTATTTCCGCGGTGTTGAGGCCATCGCCGGCGAAAGCGCGCTCGACGCCCGCGCGCTGCCCGAGGAATGGCTCCGGCGCATGGCGGAAAAACATCTCACCACCGAGGAGAAGAAGCTCATCGAGAGCCTGGGCGGCTTCGACAAGCTCATGGAAACGCTCAAGCAGCGGCTCGAGGAGCAGCAGGGCCGGCACCAGGGCGGGTCGAAATGGATCGGGACCGCGGGGACGTCGCCCTTCGGCGCCTATGGCTACAATCCCGAGGGCGTGCGGATCGGGCAGGCCGAAAGCCGGCACCGGCGCGCGGTCAAGGTCTGGGACAAGCGCGAGTTCAGGAATCTCGACGACACGGTGGAGCTTGGAACCCGCAACATCAAGGTTGCGCTGAGACGGCTCCGGCGCTGGGTGCGCGAGGGCGCGGCCGAGGAATTCGACCTTGCCGGCACGATCCAGTCGACCGCCGAACATGGCTGGCTCGACGTCAAGACGAGGCCCGAGCGGCGCAACGCGGTCAAGCTCCTGATGTTCTTCGATATCGGCGGTTCGATGGACGACCACGTCAAGGTGGTCGAGGAGCTGTTTTCGGCGGCCCGGAGCGAATTCCGGCACATGGAATATTTCTACTTCCACAATTGCCTCTACGAGGGCGTGTGGCGCGACAACCGCCGGCGTCGGCAGGAACTGCTGCCGACGATCGACGTGTTGCGCACCTATGGATCGGACTACCGGGTGATCTTTGTCGGCGACGCGGCGATGAGCCCCTATGAGATCGTCACGCCGGGCGGCTCGGTCGAGCACTGGAACGAGGAGCCGGGCCAGGTCTGGCTCAGGCGGGTGCTCGATCATTTCCACAAGGCTGCCTGGCTCAATCCGACGCCGGAGGCCTATTGGCCCCACACCCATTCCACGACGCTGATCCGGCAGCTGTTTGGCGACAGGATGTTTCCCATGACGCTGTCCGGGCTCGAGGCGGCGACTCGCCAGCTCACCAGATAGACGCCTTGCGCTGTCCCGATTTTCGGGTCATCTCCTGAACCAACAAGACCCCAGTCCACTCAACGGGAGGCAAGCCATGGCGATCGAGGAATTTGGCCGGACAGCGAATGGTGAAACAGTCCACCGGGTGACGCTCGAGGGTGGCGGGTTGACCGCAAGGGTCATGACCTGGGGCGCGACGCTTCAGGAGCTGAAGCTGGAAGGGCATCAGCCGCCGCTGACGCTCGGGTTTGCGGAGTTTGCCCTCTATCCGGCGTCCCCTTATTTCGGGCAGACCGCCGGCCGCCATGCGAACCGGATTGCCGGCGGCAAGTTCGTGCTCGACAACGTCGCCTATCAGCTGGAATGCAACGAGCGCGGCATCACCCATCTGCATGGTGGCAGCGCCGGGATCGCCAAGCGGATCTGGACGCTCGAGAGCCACGGCGCCGATCATGCGACCTTCTCGATCGTCGATCCTGACGGACAGTCGGGCTACCCGGGCACGATGCGGATAGAGGCCCGCTACGAGTTGCGCCCGGGCGGATGCCTGGCGATCACCTATACCAGCGTCACCGACCGGCCGACGCTCGCCAACATCGCCCACCACAGCTATTTCAATCTCGACGGATCCGACTCCATCCTCGACCACGAGCTGATGATGGCCGCCGATCACTATCTGCCGGTCGACGGGGACCAGATCCCCACCGGCGAGATCAGGCCGGTCGAGGACACCGATTTCGATTTTCGGGAACTGCGACCGATCCGCCGCGACGGGCCTGACGGACAGGTCTTGTACGATCACAATTTCTGCATTTCGGCGGAACGCGAGCCGGTCCGTACCATTGCGCTGGCGCGGTCGATGCGCTCGGGCATCGCCATGGAGCTGCGCTCCACCGAGCCGGGCCTGCAGTTCTATTCGGGCTTCAAGATCAAGCCGTCGGCTCCGGGCCTCGGCGGCAATCCCTATGGCCCGCATGCCGGGTTCTGCCTCGAGACCCAGAGCTGGCCCGACAGCCCCAATCATTCCGGCTTTGCCGGCGCCGTGCTGCGACCCGGGGAAAAACGGGTCCAGCACACCGAGCATGTGTTCATCCGGAGCTGAAGACAATCCGGACTGCGCCGGACCGCACCCGAAGGACCGGTCTTGACAGACGCCCCGAAATAGAAGCCCATAGGGCAAGTCTTATATAAGACTTGCTGAGGCGCTTTGGCTGTTGGCTCTGGGGAGGACCAAGACCATGTCCGCGATCCTGATCGTGTTGAGACCGCTTGCGCTGCTCAACACCTTTCTCCTGCGTATCGGGCGCCATGCCGCATGGATGGCCATGGCGCTGATGGTGCTGATCATCATGCTGCAGGTGATCTTCCGCTATGTCTTCAACAATGCACTGGCCTGGCCGGACGAGGCCGCGCGCTTTCTGATGCTGTGGATGACCGGGCTGATCGCGCCGTCTGCCTACCGCTGGGGCGGGTTCGTCGCCATCGACATGCTCAAGGACCTGCTGCCGCTCCGGCTTGGGTCGCTGCTGGGGCTGTTCCTGTTGCTGGTTTCGCTCGTCGTGCTGGTCTATGGCTTCCAGCTCGGCCTCAACCATGTCAAGTCCGGATGGCTGTTCAATTCAAGCTCGCTGAAGATCCCTCTGGACTTCCTTGGCCTCGGGCTCGTCCGCGTCAAGCTCGCCTGGATGTACATGTCGCTGCCGGTGGGGCTGTTCCTGATGACTCTGGTCAACATCGAGCTCTGCCTCAAGACGGTTGCCCATCTCATCGATCCGGACGCGGACCTGCCCGAGGATCACGACAGAATCCTGCTGGCGGTGGAGTAGGGCGATGCTGTTCTTCTTCCTGCCGCTGTTTCTCATTTTCCTGATGATCGGCTTGCCGGTGTTTTTCGGCATGCTCGCCGCCCCCGGCCTGCTGCTGTGGCTCAACGGCCAGGAGCGCGACATCGCGCTTCTCTACCGCAATGTCTACACCGGCATGGATTCGTTTCCGCTGATGGCGATCCCGTTCTTCATGCTGGCGGGAGAACTGATGAACCGCGGCGGCATCACCATGCGGATCGTCGAGTTCAGCCAGGCGCTGATCGGCCATCTCAAGGGCGGCCTTGCGCATGTCAACATCCTGTCCTCGATGCTGTTTGCCGGCCTGTCGGGGTCGGCGGTCGCCGATGTCTCGGCGCTGGGCTCGATGCTGATCCCGGCGATGGAGAAGAACGGCTACACGCGCAGATTCGCGGCCGCAATCACCGCGGCCTCTTCGGTCATAGGTCCGATCATCCCGCCATCCGGGATCATGATCATCTATGCCTATGTGATGGGGGAATCGGTGGCCGCCCTGTTCCTGGCCGGAATCGTTCCGGGCGTGCTGGTGGGCATCGGGCTGATGCTCATGGTGGCGTTCCTGGCCAAGCGCAATGATTTCCCTGCCGCTTCCCGCCGCACCACCTGGCCGGAAAAGGGCCAGGCCAGCCTCAAGGCGTTCTTCCCGCTGATGACCCCGGTGATCATTCTGGGCGGGATCCTGGGCGGCATCTTCACGCCGACAGAAGCCTCGGCCGTGGCCGCGGTCTATGCCTTCGTCGTGGCGCTGTTCATCCTCAAGACAATGGGATGGGCTGACCTCCCCAAGGTGCTGACCAAGGCCGCGATGACGACCTCGGTGGTGCTGCTGCTGGTC
>NZ_JAUXOD010000130.1 GCF_030682515.1 Hoeflea sp.
ATCCTTCACTCGCTGGGGATCTACACCTACGCGCAGGTTGCGTCGTGGAAGAAGGCCGAGCGCGAGTGGGTCGACGGCTATCTCAGGTTCAAGGGCCGGATCGACCGCGAGGATTGGGTCAAGCAGGCCAAGGCGCTCGCCAAGGGCGGCGAAGCCGAATACATCAGGGTCTTCGGCAAGAAGCCGAGGTAAGGAAGACAGATGGCCGAGGTCACCAATGAACTGATCTACGAGATTTTGAAGGGGATCCAGGATCGCCTTTCGAAAATCGAGGACAGCCAGCGTGACATTCGTGAAGAGCTGATTGGGGTTCGCTTACATATGCATGCCATGCAGGGTGAGATTAACAGCATATTTTCGCGCACCAGCGCGATTGAGAGCCGGTTGACCAAAATCGAGCGGCGCCTTGATATCATTGGCGAACCGGCGGAGTGACGACCATGCTAGCTGACAAAGACCGCATCTTCACCAATATCTACGGCGTCTACGACAGGTCGCTGAAGGGTGCGATGGCGCGCGGCCATTGGGACGGGACCAAGGAGATCCTGGAAAAGGGCCGCGACTGGATCATCAACGAGATGAAAGCCTCGGGGCTGAGAGGCCGCGGCGGGGCAGGGTTCCCGACCGGGCTCAAATGGTCGTTCATGCCCAAGGAAAGCGACGGGCGGCCGCATTATCTCGTCATCAATGCCGACGAGTCCGAGCCCGGCACCTGCAAGGACCGCGACATCATGCGCCACGATCCGCACACGCTGATCGAAGGCTGCGTCATCGCCGGGTTCTCGATGGGCGCGCATGCGACCTACATCTAGGTGCGCGGCGAATACATGCGCGAGCGCGAGGCGCTGCAGGCGGCGATCGACGAATGCTATGATGCGGGGCTTCTGGGCAAGAACTCCAAGCTCGGCTACGACATGGATGTCTATGTGCACCATGGCGCCGGCGCCTATATCTGCGGCGAGGAAACGGCGCTGCTCGAAAGCCTCGAAGGCAAGAAGGGCCAGCCGCGGCTCAAGCCGCCGTTCCCGGCCAACATGGGCCTCTACGGCGCACCGACCACGGTCAACAATGTCGAATCGATCGCGGTCGCGCCGACCATCCTGCGCCGGGGCGGTGCCTGGTTCGCGGGCATCGGCCGGCCCAACAACACCGGCACGAAGCTGTTCTGCGTCTCCGGCCACGTCAACACGCCGTGCACGGTGGAAGAGGCGATGTCGATCCCGTTCCGCGAGCTGATCGAACGCCATTGCGGCGGCATCCGCGGCGGCTGGGACAATCTGCTGGCGGTCATTCCCGGCGGCTCCTCGGTGCCGATGGTGCCGGCCGCCGACATCATCGACACGCCGATGGATTTCGACAGCCTGCGCGATCTCAAGTCGGGCCTCGGCACAGCAGCCGTCATCGTCATGGACAAGTCGACCGACGTGGTCAAAGCGATCTGGCGGCTGTCGGCCTTCTACAAGCACGAGAGCTGCGGCCAGTGCACGCCGTGCCGCGAGGGCACCGGCTGGATGATGCGGGTCATGGACCGGATGGTCAAAGGCAATGCGCAGAAGCGCGAGATCGACATGCTGTTCGATGTCACCAAGCAGATCGAGGGCCACACCATCTGCGCGCTGGGCGACGCGGCCGCCTGGCCGATCCAGGGCCTGATCCGGCACTTCCGTCCCGTGATGGAAGCGCGGATCGATCAGTACACACGCAATGCCGTCCAGAGCCGCAACGAGCGGCTGGAAGCGGCTGAATAAGAGGCCCGCGCAGTCGGGCCCGGCAAGACAGGAAACGTCACAGGGGACAAGAACCACAGACGACGAAGGAGAGACTGATGTCGATGTTTTCTTTTCCCGCAGACATGACTACGAACGAGATGATGAAATCGATGACCGCCATGACCGACTGGACCAAGACGGCTGACCTCAAGGTTTCGCCGCTGATGGTCTATCCGTTGGGTGCGGCGATGGCCGCGACTGCGGTCGGCATCGGCATGGCCGGCCAGATGACCGGGCTTATGATGGGCACGATGCAGGCAGCCATGACAAGCCAGAGGTCGCTCTTGGGCGCACATCCGGACCTGAGCTGGATCGTTCCGGTGCTGGCCGAGGACCTGGCTCCGAAAGAGGACGAGTCCGAAGCCGAGGTTGCAGCGGCAAAACCCGCGACCCGGACCGGTTCCGCCGATATCGTGGCGTTCGCCCCTGAACCCGCTGCGATCCCGGCAAAGACCAAGGCCAAGGCTGCCAAGCCCGCCAAGGCCGCGCCCGCGATGAAAGTCGCGGACAAGCCGGTCGAAGCGACCGCGCCGGTCAAGGATGGCGCTGTGGCTGTCGTCGAGAAGCTGAAATCGGACGCCAAAGTCGCCGCCGCCGTGGCCGACGAACCGGCGCCCGCCCCAAGGGCCGCGAAGGCCGCGCCCGCCGCATCCATGGAGCCTGAGGATTTTCGCCGCCCGGTGGAGATCGAAAGGCCGGAGGTTCCGGACGATCTCAAGTTGATCTCCGGCATCGGTCCGAAGCTCGAGCAGGTGCTCAACGGGCTGGGCGTGTTCAGCTTCGCGCAGATCGCCGCCTGGCAGCCGGAGGAAGTGGCCTGGGTCGACGACTACCTGCAGTTCAGCGGCAGGATCGACCGGGACGACTGGATCGCCCAGGCCGGTCAGCTGGCAAAGGGCGGCGCGACCGCCTAGACATTAGATGCCGGGCGGCCTGACCGTCGCCCGGCAAGACACATTCAGGTCCCTGAACGGGATGGTACGCGGTCGTCATGACCGTTCGCAAAGGTAGGACTGCTTGCATGGCCAAGATCAAGGTTGATGGAAACGAGATCGACGTGCCGGATCACTACACGCTGTTGCAGGCGTGCGAGGAGGCCGGTGCGGAAGTGCCGCGGTTCTGTTTTCACGAAAGGCTGTCGATCGCCGGCAACTGCCGGATGTGCCTGGTCGAGGTGAAGGGCGGACCGCCCAAGCCCGCCGCTTCCTGCGCCATGGGCGTGCGCGACCTGCGCCCCGGTCCGAACGGCGAGCCACCGGAAGTGTTCACCAACACGCCGATGGTCAAGAAGGCGCGCGAAGGGGTGATGGAGTTCCTGCTCATCAACCATCCGCTGGATTGCCCGATCTGCGACCAGGGCGGCGAGTGCGACCTGCAGGACCAGGCCATGGCCTTCGGCATGGACAATTCGCGCTACGCGGAAAACAAGCGCGCGGTCGAGGACAAATATATCGGCCCGTTGGTCAAGACAATCATGAACCGCTGCATTCACTGCACGCGCTGCGTCCGCTTCACCACCGAAGTGGCGGGCATTTCCGAGCTGGGCCTGATCGGCCGCGGCGAGGATGCCGAGATCACCACCTATCTCGAACACGCCATGAGCTCTGAACTGCAGGGCAATGTCATCGACCTTTGCCCGGTCGGCGCGCTGACCTCGCGGCCTTACGCCTTCCAGGCGCGTCCGTGGGAATTGAACAAGACCGAATCGATTGACGTGATGGACGCTTGCGGCTCCGCGATCCGGGTCGACACCCGCGGGCGCGAAGTGATGCGGGTGATGCCGCGCGTCAACGAGGCGATCAACGAGGAATGGATTTCCGACAAGACCCGCTTCATCTGGGACGGCTTGCGCACCCAGCGGCTCGACCGGCCCTATATCCGCCGCAACGGGCGGCTCGAAGCGGCCTCCTGGAGCGATGCCTTCGCGGCCATCGCCGCGGCTGTCTCCGGAGCCAAGCCCGAACGCATCGGCGCGATCGCCGGCGACCTGGCGGCGGTCGAGGAAATGTACGCGCTCAAGGCGCTGATGACTTCGCTCGGATCGGTCAACATCGACTGCCGCCAGGATGGCGCGGCGCTCGATCCGGCCCTGGGGCGCGCCAGCTACATCTTCAATCCGACCATCGAGGGCATCGAGGACGCCGACGCCATCCTGATCGTGGGATCCAATCCGCGCCGCGAGGCGGCCATTCTCAACGCCCGGCTGCGCAAGCGCTGGCGGATGGGCGACCTGCCGATCGGCCTGATCGGCGAGCAGGCGGACCTGCGCTACGCCCATGAATATCTGGGCGCAGGCCCGGAGACGCTCGCGGCGCTCCTCGACGGCACCCACAAGTTCGCCGCCAAACTCAAGCGCGCCAGGAAGCCGATGATCATCGTCGGCCAGGGTGCGCTTGCGCGCAATGACGGCGCGAGCGTGCTTGCCAACGCCGCCAAGCTTGCCGACGCCGTCGGAGCTGTTAACGGTAGCTGGAACGGGTTTGCGGTGCTGCACACGGCTGCCGCACGTGTCGGCGGTCTCGATCTGGGCTTCGTGCCGGGCGCGGGCGGGTTGACTGCTGCCGAGATGCTGACGGGCACGGACGTGCTGTTCCTGCTGGGCGCGGACGAGCTGAATTTTGCGAAGAAGACCGCGGGCTTCACCGTCTATATCGGCACCCATGGCGACAATGGCGCCCACCATGCCGACGTGATCCTGCCGGCCGCCGCCTACACGGAAAAATCGGGGACCTATGTGAACACCGAGGGCCGGGTGCAGATGGCCAGCCGCGCCGCCTTCGCCCCGGGCGAGGCAAGGGAAGACTGGGCCGTGCTGCGGGCGCTGTCGGACGTTCTGGGCAAGAAGCTGCCCTATGATTCGCTTGCCGCACTGCGGGCACGGCTCTACGCCGAGTATCCGCATTTTGCCCAGATCGACGCGATATCCACCGCCGATGGCGGGGCAATCGCCGCAATTGCGAAAAAAGCGGGCAGGATGGGCAAATCGGCGTTTGCTTCACCGGTCAAAGACTTCTATTTGACCAACCCGATCGCGCGCGCTTCGGCGGTGATGGCTGAATGTTCGGCCCTGGCGAAAACCGCCAAGGCCGTGGCGGCGGAATAGGGGCGGGGACATCATGGACGGTTTCATCTCAACTTATGCCTGGCCCGCGGCGATCATCGTCGGTCAATCGCTGCTGCTGATCGTCGCGCTGCTGATCTTCATCGCCTATATCCTCTACGCCGACCGCAAGATCTGGGCGGCGGTGCAGCTGCGCCGTGGCCCGAACGTGGTGGGACCCTGGGGCCTGTTCCAGTCCTTCGCCGACCTCTTGAAGTTCGTGTTCAAGGAGCCGGTGATTCCATCGGGCGCCAACAAGGGCGTGTTCCTGCTGGCGCCGCTTCTCGCGGTGACGCTGGCGCTGGCGGCCTGGGCCGTCATTCCGGTCGATGCCGGATGGGTGATTGCTGACATCAATGTGGGCATCCTGTTCGTATTCGCGATCTCGTCGCTCGAAGTCTACGCCATCATCATGGGCGGCTGGGCCTCGAACTCGAAATATCCGTTCCTCGGCGCGCTTCGCTCCGCCGCGCAGATGGTGTCCTACGAGGTCTCGATCGGCTTCGTCATCGTCGCCGTCCTGCTCTGCGTCGGCTCGCTCAACCTGACCGAGATCGTGATGGCCCAGGCCAATGGCGTGGGCACGCGCATCGGCCTGCCGAATTCGCTGCTGGACTGGCACTGGTTCGCGCTGTTCCCGCTGTTCGTGATCTTCTTCATCTCGGCGCTGGCCGAGACCAATCGCCCGCCCTTCGACCTGCCCGAGGCGGAATCGGAACTGGTCGCGGGCTTCATGGTCGAGTACGGCTCGACGCCCTACATGATGTTCATGCTCGGCGAGTATGCGGCCATCGTGCTGATGTGCGCGCTCATGACGATCCTGTTCCTGGGCGGATGGCTGCCGCCGGTCGATGTGTGGTTCCTCAACTGGGTTCCGGGCATCGTCTGGTTCGTGCTCAAGGCCTGCCTGGTGTTCTTCATGATCTCCATGGTCAAGGCCTTCGTGCCGCGCTATCGCTACGACCAGCTGATGCGGCTTGGCTGGAAGGTGTTCCTGCCGATCTCGCTCGGCATGCTGGTGATCGTCGCCTTCGTGCTCAAGCTGACGGGGACTGCGCCGTGATCCTCACAACCTGTTTTTCCATCCGGCTGCAACAGCCAAGCAAGAGCGGAGACTGACCATGTTGGCACAAGCCGCAAAGTCGCTGTTCCTCAAGGAATTCGTCAGCGCCTTCTTCATGTCGATGCGCTACTTCTTCGCGCCCAAGGCGACGCTGAACTATCCCCATGAAAAGGGACCGGTGAGCCCGCGCTTCCGCGGCGAACATGCATTGAGGCGCTATCCGAACGGCGAAGAGCGCTGCATCGCCTGCAAGCTGTGCGAGGCCATCTGCCCGGCGCAGGCGATCACCATCGAGGCCGGCCCGCGCCGCAACGATGGCACGCGCCGGACCGTTCGCTACGACATCGACATGGTCAAGTGCATCTATTGCGGCTTCTGCCAGGAAGCCTGCCCGGTCGACGCCATCGTCGAGGGGCCGAACTTCGAATTCGCGACGGAGACGCGCGAGGAACTCTACTACGACAAGGACCGGCTGCTCGCCAATGGCGATCGCTGGGAACGGGAACTCGCTCGCAACATCGCGATCGATTCGCCCTACAGGTAAGACACCGGAACGACGCGCGTTCGTCGTGCGGCGTTTTCATACCAGAAGCGGGGAAGGGGGACGGCCGAGGCCAATCCCTCCCTCAATCGGGGCAGGAACACGGGGTTCCTGTGGCTCGGGGGAAAGACGAAAAGGCGCCGATCATGGGTCTGCAGGCTCTGTTTTTCTATTTGTTTGCCTTCGTGGCAGTGGCATCCGCGTTCATGGTGATCGCGGCGCGCAATCCGGTGCATTCGGTGCTGTTCCTGATCCTGACCTTCTTCAATGCGGCGGGTCTTTTTCTGCTCACCGGCGCCGAATTCCTGGCGATGATCCTGCTGGTTGTCTATATCGGCGCGGTCGCCGTGCTGTTCCTGTTCGTGGTCATGATGCTGGACGTGGACTTCGCCGAAATGAAGTCGGGCGCGCTCGACTATGCGCCGATGGGCGCGCTGGTGGGCATCATCCTGGCGGTGGAGCTGATCGTGGTGGTGGGCGGCAACGCATTCTACCCGGCGGCGGCTGGCAGCGGCACGAGCCCGATCCCGCCCTTGAGCGAGCGCACCAACACCGAAGCGCTGGGCGACGTGCTCTATACCGATTTCATCTTCTACTTCCAGATCGCCGGGCTCGTGCTCCTGGTGGCCATGATCGGGGCCATCGTGCTGACGCTCAGGCATCGTGAAAACATCAAGCGGCAAGACATCTCCCGTCAGGTCGCCCGGACGCCGGAGACCGCCATCGAGGTGGTCAAGGTCAAGCCGGGGCAGGGCATTTGAACGCAGGGATGTGAAGGAACAAGCGAATGGAAATCGGACTCTCCCATTACCTGACGGTCAGCGCGATCCTGTTCACGCTCGGCATTTTCGGGATCTTCCTGAACCGCAAGAACGTGATCGTCATCCTGATGTCGATCGAACTCATCCTGCTTGCCGTCAACCTGAACATGGTGGCCTTCTCGATGCATCTCAATGACATCGTCGGCCAGGTGTTCGCGCTCCTGATCCTGACGGTTGCCGCGGCGGAAGCGGCGATCGGGCTCGCCATTCTCGTCGTCTTTTACCGGAACCGCGGCTCCATCGCCGTGGAAGACGTCAACATGATGAAGGGCTGAGACAGCCATGTACCACGCTATCGTCTTTCTTCCCCTCATCGGCGCGCTGATCGCGGGCTTTGGCGGCCGCGCCATCGGCGCCAAGGCGTCGGAATATGTCACCACGCTGTTCATGATCGTGGCAGCACTTCTGTCGTGGGTGGCGTTCTTCATGATTGCCCTCGGCGATGGCGAGATGGTCCGCATTCCGCTGATGCGCTGGATGGATTCCGGAACGTTCAGCGTCGACTGGGCGCTCAGGATCGACACCCTGACTGCGGTGATGCTGGTGGTGGTCAACACCGTGTCGTGCCTGGTCCATGTCTATTCGATCGGCTACATGCACCACGACCCGCACCGGCCGCGGTTCTTCGCCTATCTGTCGCTGTTCACCTTCGCTATGCTGATGCTGGTGACGTCTGATAACCTGCTGCAGATGTTCTTTGGCTGGGAAGGCGTGGGGCTCGCCTCCTATCTGCTGATCGGCTTCTGGTACAAGAAGCCCTCGGCCAACGCCGCGGCGATGAAGGCCTTCATCGTCAACCGCGTGGGTGATTTCGGCTTCCTGCTCGGCATCTTCGGCCTGTTCGTGCTGTTTGGTTCGGCCTCGTTCGACACGATCTTCGCCGGAGCGGCGGAATACCTGCCTGCCGAAGGGGCTGATCCGGGCGAAGCGGTGCTGACGCTGTTCGGCATGCATCTCGACAAGGCCCATGCGCTCACCGGCGTCTGCCTGCTTCTGTTCATGGGCGCGATGGGCAAGTCGGCGCAGTTCCTGCTGCACACCTGGCTGCCCGACGCCATGGAAGGCCCGACGCCGGTGTCGGCGCTCATCCATGCCGCCACCATGGTGACGGCCGGCGTGTTCCTGGTGGCGCGGATGTCGCCGGTGTTCGAACATGCGCCCGACGCTCTGGTCGTGGTGACCTGGGTCGGCGCCATCACCGCCTTCTTCGCCGCCACCGTCGGCCTGGTGCAGAACGACATCAAGCGGGTGATCGCCTATTCGACCTGCTCGCAGCTCGGCTACATGTTTGTCGCGCTCGGCATTGGCGCCTATGGCGGCGCGATCTTCCATCTCTTCACCCACGCCTTCTTCAAGGCGCTCCTGTTCCTGGGCGCCGGCTCGGTGATCCATGCCGTTTCCGACGAGCAGGACATGCGGCGCATGGGCGGCTTGCGCAAGAAGATCCCGATGACCTACTGGATGATGATCATCGGCACGATCGCGCTCACCGGCGTCGGCATTCCCGGCACGCTGATCGGCACGGCGGGCTTCTTCTCCAAGGACATCATCATCGAATCGGCCTATGTCGCGCACAATTCCGCTGCCGGCATCGCCTTCGGGCTGCTGGTGATCGCGGCCATGTTCACGAGCTTCTATTCCTGGCGGCTGATCTTCATGACCTTCCACGGCAAGCCGCGGGCCTCCGCCGACGTGATGCATCACGCCCATGAATCACCGATGGTGATGCTGGTGCCGCTGTTCATCCTGGCGGCCGGCGCGCTGCTGAGCGGTGTCTTGTTCAAGGAATTCTTCTTCGGCCATGACTATGACGCCTTCTGGAAGGGCGCGCTGTTCACGGCCGAGAGCAACCAGATCCTCGAGGAATTCCACCATGTGCCGCTGTGGGTGAAGCTGAGCCCCTTCGTCGCCATGCTGCTGGGCCTCGTCACGGCCTGGTACTTCTACATCCGCTCGCCCGAGACACCCAGGCGCCTGGCCGAGGATCATCGCCTCCTCTACCAGTTCCTGCTCAACAAGTGGTATTTCGACGAGCTCTACGATTTCATCTTCGTCCGCCCTGCAAAATGGCTGGGCTCATTCCTGTGGAAGCAGGGTGACGTCCGGATCATCGACGGCTATGGGCCCAACGGCATTGCCGCGCGCGCCCAGGACGTCACCGGATGGGTTGTCCGGATGCAGACCGGATATCTTTACCACTACGCCTTCGTGATGCTGATCGGAATTGCAGCGCTTGTCACATGGATGATGCTCGGGAGTGCATTCTGATGACCGATTGGCCACTTCTGTCAGTTGTCACCTTCATACCGCTGATCTGCGTGCTGTTCCTGCTGCCGATCAAGGACGATACCGAGATCGGGCGGCGCAACATCCGCCAGGTGGCGCTGCTTGGCACCACCGCGACCTTCATCATGTCGCTCCTGATCTGGGCGAATTTCGATGTGAGCGACCCCGGCTTCCAGATGGTGGAGAGCATCGCGCTTGCGGGCTCGGGCTTCTCCTACACGATGGGCGTCGACGGCATCTCGATGCTGTTCGTGATCCTGACCACCTTCCTGATGCCGTTGTGCATCCTCGCCAGCTGGAATTCGGTCCAGACCCGCGTGCGGGAATACATGATCGCCTTCCTGGTGCTCGAGACGCTGATGATCGGCGTGTTCTGCGCGCTCGACATCGTGCTGTTCTATGTCTTCTTCGAAGCGGGCCTCATTCCGATGTTCATCATCATCGGCGTCTGGGGCGGCAAGCGCCGGGTCTATGCGAGCTTCAAGTTCTTCCTCTACACGCTCGCCGGCTCCGTGCTGATGCTGCTCGCCATCATGGCGATGTACTGGGACGCGGGCACCACCGACATCAGGGTGCTGCTCACGCATGATTTCCCGGCAGGCATGCAGACCTGGCTGTGGCTTGCCTTCTTCGCCTCGTTCGCGGTGAAGATGCCGATGTGGCCGGTGCACACCTGGCTGCCCGACGCCCATGTGGAAGCGCCGACCGCGGGCTCGGTCATTCTGGCGGGCATCCTGTTGAAGCTCGGCGGCTACGGGTTCCTGAGGTTCTCGCTGCCGATGTTCCCGCTGGCCTCGGCCGATTTCGCACCGTTCATCTTCACCCTGTCGGTGATCGCCATCATCTACACCTCGCTGGTGGCGCTGATGCAGGAAGACATGAAGAAGCTGATCGCCTATTCGTCTGTGGCGCATATGGGTTTCGTGACGATGGGGATCTTCGCCGCCAACCAGCAGGGCGTGCAGGGCGCGATTTTCCTGATGCTCAGCCACGGGCTGGTGTCGGGCGCCTTGTTCCTGTGCGTGGGCGTTGTCTATGACCGGCTGCACACGCGCGAGATCTCGGCCTATGGCGGGCTGGTCAACTCCATGCCCAAATATGCCGTGGCGTTCATGCTCTTCACCATGGCCAATGTCGGCCTTCCCGGCACATCGAGCTTCGTCGGCGAATTCATGACGCTGATCGGCGTGTTCCAGGTCAACACCTTTGTGGCGCTGTTCGCCACCACCGGCGTGATCCTGTCGGCGGCCTATGCGCTGTGGCTCTACCGCCGGGTCGTCTTCGGCGCGCTGGAGAAGGAAAGCCTGAAGTCCATGCTCGACCTTACGCGCCGCGAGAAGGTGATCCTCTATCCGCTCATCGCGCTGACGATCTTCTTTGGCGTCTATCCGGCGCCGATCTTTGATGTGACGGCAGCTTCGGTTGACGCGCTGATCAACAATTACACAGCTTCGCTGCAGGCAGCGCGCGATCTCGCGCTGTCGGTCAACTGAGCTACGGAGACTGCGGGACCATGACGCCAGAGATACTCACTTCCAGCCTACTGCTTTCCGCGCCCGAGCTCATGCTGGCCGTCGGCGCCATGGTGCTCCTGATGGTCGGCGTGTTTTCCGGCGAAAAATCGGTGACGCTGGTCAATGGCCTGGCGGTGGCGCTGCTGATCATGGCGGGCCTTGTGCTGGTGCTGCTGACCGGAAACGGGGAAGCCTTCAACGGCGCCTTCCTGTCCGATCCCTTCGCCCGCTTCATGAAGGTGCTGGCGCTGATCGGGTCGATCACCGCCATGGTGATGACCGTGGGCCACGCGAAGGCCGAGCGGATCGACAAGTTCGAGTTCCCGGTGCTGATCGTGCTGGCGACGCTCGGCATGATGCTGATGATCTCGGCCAACGACATGATGGCGCTCTACATGGGCCTCGAGCTGCAGTCGCTGGCGCTCTATGTGGTCGCCGCGATCAACCGCGACAGCCTGCGCTCGACGGAAGCAGGTCTGAAGTATTTCGTTCTCGGCGCGCTGTCGTCGGGCATGCTGCTCTACGGCATCAGCCTCGTCTATGGCTACACCGGCCACACCGGCTTTGACGAGATCGCCGCGGCGATCGCCGGCGGCGAGCGCTCGCTCGGGCTGATCTTCGGCCTGGTGTTCCTGCTGGCGGGCATTGCCTTCAAGATCTCGGCGGTGCCGTTCCACATGTGGACGCCCGACGTCTACGAAGGCGCGCCGACCCCGGTCACCGCGTTCTTCGCCGCGGCTCCGAAAGTGGCCGCCATGGCGCTGTTCGTCCGCATCGTCATCGTCGCCTTCGAGCCGGTGACGCTTGACTGGCAGCAGATCGTGGTCTTCATCTCGATCGGCTCGATGGTGCTGGGCGCGTTTGCCGCCATCGGCCAGAAGAACATCAAGCGGCTGATGGCCTATTCCTCGATCGCGCATATGGGCTTTGCCCTTGTCGGACTGGCCGCGGGCAGCCAGGCCGGCGTGCGCGGCGTGATCCTCTACATGCTGATCTACATGGTGATGACGCTCGGCACGTTTGCCTGCATCATGGCCATGCGGCGCAAGGAAGACGGCAATGTCGAGCAGATCGACGATCTGGCCGGCCTGTCGTCGACCAATCCGTTCATGGCGCTGATGCTGACGATCCTGATGTTCTCGCTCGCGGGCATTCCGCCGCTGGCGGGCTTCTTCGGCAAGTATTTCGTCTTCGTGGCGGCGATCGAAGCCAAGCTCTACGGCCTCGCCATCATCGGCGTGCTGGCCTCGGTGGTGGGCGCCTACTACTATCTCAGGATCATCAAGATCATGTGGTTTGACGCGCCGACTGGGTCTTTCGTGCCGGTGGCGGGCGAGCTCAAGCTGGTGTTCGGCCTGTCCGGCCTGTTCGTGCTGTTCTACGTGGTGGTCTCCAACCCGCTTGGCCTGGCCGCCGACGTCGCCGCCAAGACATTCTTCTAAGATGCCGCGGCGGGCTGCATGACGGCGCCGGAGTTCCGGCACATCGCATTGGGGGATGTGTCCTCCACCAATGCCGAGTGCCTGGACCTGGCCCGGGCGGGCGATGAAGGCCGGGTCTGGGTCACGGCGTCACGGCAGACCGGAGGCCGTGGCCGCAGGGGGCGGATCTGGATATCCGAGCCCGGCAACCTATATGCCTCTCTTCTGCTGATTGATCCGGCGCCGTGGGACAGCATGGCGAGCCTGCCGCTTGCAGTGACGCTGGCCGTGCATGACGCTGTCGCCGCGCTGTTGCCGGATGGCGCGGACCGGCTCCGGATCAAATGGCCCAATGATTTGCTGATTGAAGGGTGCAAGACCGCGGGCATCCTGATAGAAGCCGAACAACTTGGCGATGGCCGCCGGGCGGTTGTGATCGGCTGCGGCGTCAATATCGCCCACAGGCCCGAGGCCGGGCTCTATCCGGCGACATGCCTGTCCGAGCAAGGCAGTTCCGCTACGCCGCCGGATCTCTTTGCGCGCCTGGTGGCGAGCATGGACCGGACGCTTGCGGATTGGGACCGGGGCCGCGGCCTGTCGGTCATCCGTGATGCCTGGATCGGCCGCGCAGAAGGCATCGGCAAGCCGGTGACGGTGAATTTGCCAGACCGCCAGATCCATGGTGTGTTTGACGGCATAGACGGCGACGGCAGGCTGATGCTGGCGCTGCCCAGTGGGGAAAGACAGCTGATCGCCGCGGGCGACGTGTTTTTCGCCTGATGCTTCATGGTTTTCCCCCTGGGCCGGGTCTGGCCCGGGGCGAAAACCATGCAGCATGACGAATGAAGACCTCCCTGGCCCCGACGCGTTGGATGCAATGCGCGGCGCCGCTATGACATGATCAGACAGGACATTTGATGACACAAGACCAGGATCTCGTATTCCTCCCGCTGGGCGGTGTTGGCGAAATCGGCATGAACCTCGCGCTCTACGGCTGCGGCTCGCCCAAGAAGCGCGAGTGGATCATGGTCGATTGCGGCGTGACCTTTCCCGGGCCGGACCTGCCGGGCGTCGACCTGGTGCTGCCCGACATCGATTTCGTCAAGGGCCTGGGCAGCCAGCTCAAGGCGATCATCATCACCCACGCCCATGAGGACCATTACGGCGGGCTGGCGCAGCTCTGGCCGCAGCTGAACGTGCCGGTCTATGCCTCGGCCTTCACCGTGGGCATGCTGGAGGCCAAGCGCGCCTATGAGCGGACCCGCGCCGAGGTGCCGGTCAATGTGTTCAAGGCGGGCCAGCGCTTCACCGTGGGGCCGTTCGAGATCGAGCCGATCGCGGTCAACCACTCGATCCCCGAGCCGTTCTCGCTGGCCATCCGCACGCCGCTCGGCAATCTCATCCACACCGGCGACTGGAAGATCGACATGACGCCGTCGCTCGGGCCGCTGACCGACGAGAACCGCTTCCGGGAACTGGGCGAGGAGGGGATCCTCGCCATGATGTGCGATTCCACCAACGCCATGCGCGAGGGGATTTCGCCGTCCGAGAGGGAAATCAGCGCGGGCCTGCGCGAAGTGATCGAAAAGGCCGAGGGCAGGGTGGCGATCACCACGTTCTCGTCCAATGTCGGCCGCATCCGCTCGATCGCCGAGGCCGCGCGCGACGCCGGCCGCGAAGTGCTGCTGCTCGGCAGCTCCATCAAGCGGGTGGTCAATGTCGCAAGAGACCTCGGCATGATGGACGGGATCCCCGAATTCCTGGCCGAGGATGAATATGGCTATATTCCGCGCGACAAGGTGGTGGTGATCCTCACTGGCAGCCAGGGCGAGCCGCGCGCGGCACTCGCCAAGCTGTCACGCGACGAGATGCGCAATGTCGCGCTCGCCTCGGGCGACACGGTGGTGTTCTCCTCGCGCGCCATTCCCGGCAACGAGAAGGGCATCATCGACATCAAGAACGGGCTGATCGAGCAGGGCATCAAGATCATCACCGACCAGGATGCGCTGGTGCATGTGTCGGGCCATCCGCGCCGCAGCGAGCTGGTGCAGATGTATGAATGGGTCAAGCCGCAGATCCTGGTGCCGGTGCATGGCGAGGCTGCCCACCTGGTGGCCCAGGCGGAACTGGCCCAGGCGTCAGGCATCCCGCTCACGCCGAAAGTGCGCAATGGCTCCATCCTGCGGCTTGCGCCCGGCGCTCCGGAAGTCATCGGACAGGCGCATCACGGCCGGATCTACAAGGACGGCAACCTGCTCGGCGACATCGACGAAATGGGCATTTCCGAGCGCCGCAAGCTTTCCTTTGCGGGCCATGTCTCGGTCAATGTGGTGCTCGACCAGCGCTTCGAGTTCCAGCGCGATCCGGTCGTCTCGGCGATCGGCCTGCCGGCGGTGGACGGCGATGGCGACGACATGGAGGATATTCTCTATGATTCGGTGCTGGGCGCGGTCGAAAGCATTCCGCGCGGACGGCGCAAGGACCTGGACGGCGTGCGCGAGGCAATTCGCCGCTCTGTGCGCGCCGCCGCAAACGAGGTATGGGGCAAGAAGCCTGTCGTGACGGTGTTCGTCATCAAGGTGTAAGGGGACGATCATGCTTGGACGCCTGAACCATATCGCCATCGCGGTGCCCGATCTTGAAGCCGCAAGCGCCCAGTACCGGACCATGCTGGGCGCGGAGGTGACCGCGCCGCAGGCGCTGCCCGAGCACGGCGTCACCGTGGTGTTCGTGAAGGTGCCCAACACCAAGATCGAACTGCTCGAGCCGCTGGGCGAGGGCTCCCCGATCGCGGCGTTTCTTGCCAAGAATCCCTCGGGCGGCATGCATCATGTCTGCTACGAGGTCGACGACATCCTGGCGGCGCGCGACCATCTCAAGAGCGCCGGCGCCCGGGTGCTTGGCGACGGCGAGCCGAAGATCGGCGCGCACAACAAGCCCGTGCTGTTCCTGCATCCGAAGGATTTCAACGGCACGCTGATCGAACTCGAACAGGCTTAGGAACACGACCATGGGGTTTGGCACCGGTTTTGCGATCTATTTCATCATCTGGTGGGTGGTGCTGTTCACCGTGCTGCCGTTTTCCGCGCACAGCCAGGCCGACGCGGGCGAGGTGACGCTCGGGACCACGCACAGCGCGCCGGCCGATTTCCGCTTCGCGCCGATCTTCTGGCGCACGACCGCGATCTCGGCCGTGGTCTTCAGCCTGTATTTCCTGGTGACGGTGGTGGGCGGCTACACGCTTGACGACCTGATCGCGCTGTCGCCGGATTTCAAGTCGTAGGGTACCAATCCCCGATCATGGAACGATGCGCGCGCTCGCCCGTTGGGAAGAGAGCGCAATCGGATCCATGGAGAAGTGCGATGTCCAGCAAGACCAACGAACCCCGCCGCCTGACCGAGACCGACCTGGCCCAGGACAAAATGGGCGACAATGCGTTGCAGGGCAATGATCAGGCCGCCGTGCACACTCAGCGCCACGCCGTAGCCGGCGTGAAGAAGACGCCCGACGACAGCGTCAGGGAAAGCCTGGAGAAGATGGACAAGGACGTTCGCGCCCGGCGCGAACTCGGCAAGCGGGCAGACAAGTAGGCTTGCGTCCCGGGACCTGGTCTGCGCGCCTGGTCTGCCCGGTCGATTTCGGGCGCCTGCAAAATTCGACATCAAACCAAAAAAAAACAAGGCATAAAGCCTTGTTATTCAGGTGTCGCGTGATCTGTTTCCCGGTTGCCCGGGGGCTGCGAACAAAGCGCGCCTGAGATCCTATCCTCCCAAGACTTTGACCGCGAAATGAGCAATTTCCCGTGGGAATTGCCTCTTTAGTGAGCTTTATTTAGCTCAATCAAATCGGCTTGTCACGCGTTTTGTGACGGTGATGTGGCATTCCCGATCACAAAAGAGACAATGTCTTTTCAAGCCTTCCCGCGCACCGGCGTGACGGGTTTTCTTTGCCTGGCGAAGCGGATATGAACGCGGTGCACGCCGTCCCTCATTTCGCCTGATTCAGCCTGCAAGGCTCGACAAACCGGATACTCCCATGCGCCTGTCCAAGTATTTTCTGCCCATCCTCAAAGAAAACCCGAAGGATGCGGAAATCGTCTCGCACCGCCTGATGGCGCGCGCCGGCATGATCAAGCAGCAGTCCGCGGGGATCTATTCCTGGCTGCCGCTCGGCAAGCGCGTGCTTGACAAGGTCTGCGACATTGTCCGCGAGGAGCAGAACCGGGCAGGGGCCATTGAGATCCTGATGCCGACGATCCAGCCCGCCGACCTCTGGGTCGAAAGCGGCCGCTACAATGATTACGGCGCCGAGATGCTGCGCATCAAGGACCGGCACGACCGGGCGATGCTCTACGGGCCGACCAACGAGGAGATGGTCACCGACATCTTCCGCTCCTACGTCAAGTCCTACAAGGACCTGCCGCTCAACCTCTACCACATCCAGTGGAAGTTCCGCGACGAGCGCCGGCCCCGATTCGGCGTCATGCGCGGCCGCGAGTTCCTGATGAAGGACGCCTATTCTTTCGATCTCGACTACGAGGCCTCGCAGGCGGCCTACAACCGGATGTTCGTCTCCTACCTCCGCACCTTCGAGCGCTGCGGGCTGAAGTCGATCCCGATGCGCGCCGACACCGGCCCGATCGGCGGCAAGCTCTCCCATGAATTCATCGTGCTGGCCGAAACCGGCGAGAGCCAGGTGTTCTGCCACCGCGATTTCGAGGGCTTTGCCGTTCCCGGCGCTGATCTCAACTATGATGACGACGCGGCGGTGGCCTCGATCGTGACCAAGTGGACGACGCCGTTCGCCGCCACCGACGAGATCATGGAGAAGGAAGACTGGGCGCGCGAGGCCTGGGACGGCTTGAGCGACGACTCCCGCGTCTCCGCCCGCGGCATCGAGGTCGGCCACATCTTCCATTTCGGCACGAAATATTCCGAGCCGATGGGCGCTGTCGTGCAGGGCCCCGACGGCAAGCAGCACCATGTCTCGATGGGCTCCTACGGCATCGGCCCGTCGCGGTTGCTCGGCGCCATCATCGAGGCGTCGCACGACGAGGGCGGCATCATCTGGCCCAAGGGCGTGGCGCCGTTCGATGTCGGGCTCATCAACATGAAGCCCGGGGATCAAGCCTGTGATTCGACCTGCGAAAAGATCGAGACGGCGCTCGAGAATGCCGGGCTTGAGGTGCTTTACGACGACACCGACGAGCGCGCCGGGGCGAAATTCGCCACCGCCGACCTGATCGGCCTGCCGCTGCAGGTGATCGCCGGCCCGCGCGCCGTGGCCGAGGGCAATGTCGAGATCAAGGTGCGGGCGACCGGCGAACGCGAGACGCTATCGATCGACGACGCCATCAACCGCCTCGCGCAAGGCCGATAGGCGATTGTCCGGCGCAAAGGGAATCCTCGCATGACCGATACGGACGCCGCCACACGCGAAAGCCCCCCAACGCCGTCGCCCTCGGCGCGTCCGTTTTCCACGTTCGAGCGGATGGTGGCGTGGCGGTATCTGAAGTCGCGGCGCAAGGAAGCCTTCATCTCGGTCATCGCCGGCTTCTCCTTCGTCGGCATCATGCTGGGCGTGGCGACGCTGATCATTGTCATGGCGGTGATGAACGGGTTCCGCGGCGAGCTGATCACAAGGATCCTCGGCATCAACGGCCATATCGTGGTCCAGCCCATCGACCGGCCGCTCAATGATTACGACGAGCTGACGACCCGGCTCAGGGGCGTCCCCGGCGTGAAGATGGCCATTCCGCTGGTCGAAGGCCAGACGCTCGCCTCGGGCATCGGCGGGGCGGGCACCGGCGCGCTGGTGCGCGGGCTGCGCGCCGAGGATCTGCAGGCGATGAAGATCGTCTCGGAAAACGTCAAATCGGGTGACCTGGTGGGCTTCACCGCCGGCGAGGGCGTGGCGATCGGCTCGCGCATGGCGCAATCGCTGGGGCTCTCCGCCGGCGACCTGATCACGCTGGTGGCGCCGGAAGGCGATGTGACGCCGTTCGGCATGACGCCGCGGGTCAAGGCCTATCCGGTCTCGGCGATCTTCGAGGTGGGCATGTCGGAGTATGACAGCTCGATCATCTACATGCCCCTGGAAGAGGCGCAGCTCTATTTCAACGCCGAGGGGCTGGTGCAGTCGATCGAGGTCTTCGTCGACGATCCCGACGACATCGACCGGATGCGAGCCCTGATCGAGGGGGCGGCCGAGCGGCAGATCTTCATCACCGACTGGCGGCAGCGCAACCAGACCTTCTTCTCGGCGCTGCAGGTCGAGCGCAACGTGATGTTCATGATCCTGACGCTGATCATCCTGGTGGCGGCGCTCAACATCATCTCGGGGCTGATCATGCTGGTCAAGGACAAGGGCCGCGACATCGCGATCCTCAGGACCATGGGGGCCACTTCGGGCGCGGTGATGCGGATCTTCTTCATGACCGGGGCTGCGATCGGCGTCACCGGCACCTTCGCAGGCTTCGTGCTCGGCGTCGTCGTCTGCTTGAATGTCGAGCGCATCCGCCAGTTCTTCTCCTGGATTTCCGGCACCACGCTGTTCAACCCGGAGCTCTATTTCCTGAGCCAGTTGCCCGCCGACATGGATTCGGGCGAGACCATCACCGTTCTCGTGGTGGCGCTGGTTCTGTCCTTCATCGCCACGCTCATTCCCTCCTGGCGGGCCTCGAAACTCGATCCGGTTCAGGCGCTCCGCTATGAATGACCAGCTGCGCAAGACAGGCCGTCCGGTGCTGGAACTCGTCGATGTGGGCCGGCATTTCCTGCAGGGCGACAACCAGATCTCGATTGTCGACGGCGCCGATTTCATCTTGCAGACCGGCGAGACGGTGGCGCTGGTCGCCCCCTCGGGCACCGGCAAGTCGACGCTGCTGCATCTGGCGGGCCTGCTCGAACGCCCCGACGAGGGCGACGTGATCGTCGCGGGCGAGGCCTGCGGGCATCTGACCGACGACCGCCGCACGGCGATCCGCCGCTCCGAGATCGGCTTCGTCTACCAG
>NZ_JAUXOD010000133.1 GCF_030682515.1 Hoeflea sp.
AATGCGTATTAGTTTTGAGTCGGACTCTGAGACGCTCGACTCGCTCGCGCTGGACACCTGAACCTTCCGGGTCCTCGATGACATGGACGATTGCGCCAAGAAGCTCTAGGCGGCGCCTGAACGTTTCGTCGATCAGGCTGGCGGCACTGACCAGGGTGAGTTCAAACCCGCGCACCGCCGCCAGCATGGCGAGCGCCATGCCAAGCGTACCCGACGTGGTTTCCGCGACAGGCCCGCGAGGTTGCAGGCGGCCGGTGGCTTGAGCTCGCTCGAGCATGAAGCGGGCGGGCAGAAGCTTCATCAGCGAGAAACAGGCCGCAAAGAGATTGGGCGCCAAGCGTGCGAGGCGCGGCCTTTCATAGTCGGCAAGAAAATCGTCCCCACCGCTCATTGCAGAAAAGCTCCGTCGACGTTGACGGCAAAGGTCACTATCCCTTCGAACCCGGCCTGGCGCAGGGTTTCGGCCAGTGCGGCGGCGCGTGCCGCGACACCGCCTTCATCGGCATCGAAGAGGACGCCCATCAGCGTACCGCTATGGGCGACCTGGACGCCACTGGCGCCATGCGACCCCGCCAGTTCCACCACCGCCTCGAAATGCGACTTGGCCAGATGACGCTGGCTGATGCGGGCGCTCGCGGTGGCGACGCTGCCGATCAGGCGGGGGTCTTGATGCCTGACTGCGTGAGATGCCAGGCCGCGCAGGGTCCTGAATTTCTCAATCTCCAAAGGGTCATAGCGCGCTCGAGGCAGGCTGAGCGTGTTGATCTGTCTAGCGCCGTCCGTCCGGAAGCCAACCACCAGGAGCGGTGGGTACTCGCCGCCAAAATGCTCGAGGATGCGGCCCTCGCGATGTGCAAACAGCACCGCCTGGTCGCCATAGGCGATGGCATCGCTCGCTCCTTCGGCTTCAACCGCCAGTCGGCAGACGGTCGAACGGCGTACCGTCGCGCCGGTCGCGGCCGCCGCTGCGCGGATCGCGGCAATGACGTCAGCCGTCGACGAACCATAGCCATGGCCGACAGGAATGTCGCTTTCGATCGTGAGATCGCCGCCCGCGTTGGAAAAACCCAGATATTTGAGCGTCAGCGCCGCTGCCCGCGCGGCCTTCCTGCGGCCCGCCGGCCGAGTGTGAATGTCGCCTTGCTCTCCCGGCCAGAAGGTGACCATCGATTGCTGCACGGCCAGTGGCAGGGAGATGAGCCCGCGATGGAGCCTCCCATCCTCGCCTTCGAAGACACCCTGCAGGAGTTCCCCATGATGTGCCATTGCCCGGCCGACCCCTATTTGAAGCCGACTCTCCAATCGCTTGTCAGTGCCGCTAGCACCACCACCAGATCGGCTGCCTTCTGGTGCCGACTTGCCCGAGACCATCGCTCCATCCTCCCTGCCAAGAAGCCATGGTTTCATATTGCGGACTGCAACCGGGGTTTGTCACTCACCAGATCTTGGGAGGGGAGCGGGTATCGCGTGATTGTTCAATGTGGACGGCGATAGGGGACGCCTGACCGGCTTTCGACGACGGCGCGAACATTGCCTGCTCCCTCCCATGAAGCAGTCGTAAGATCAGACGCGGCGCTCACCAGCAAGTAGCGGTCACGACCACAATCCGTAGTGGACCCCAATGCCAGACTGAGGACGCGACCCACTAGTCTGCAGCCAGATCAAGCGACGAGGCGCGCTTCCGCGTAGTTGTTTATCTGCGCCAGTTCTTCTTTCTTGCTTTCCGCCTCGATCGCGAGGTCGTAGGCAGCCTGCATGTTCATCCAGAACTGTGGAGTGGTATCGAAGAACTTGGCCAGCCGCAGCGCGGTATCGGAAGTAACGGGCGTCCTCTCCGCAACCAGGCGCTCGATGCGAGTGCGGGGAACATGGAGCTTCTTAGCCAGCGTGTAGGGCTTCAACCCCAGCGGGGCTAGATACTCCTCGCGGAGGATTTCTCCGGGATGGATGGGCGGTTTGATGTACAGCATGGCCGTTTTCCTGTCTCGGGTCAGTGATAATCGGTGATTTCAGCGTCCTCAGCATGGCCGTCCACCCACCGAAAGCAGACGCGGAACTGGTCATTGATGCGGATCGAATATTGGTCGTCGCGGTCGCCCTTCAGGGCTTCCAGCCGGTTTCCCGGCGGCGTCCTCAGATCCTTTAGCTCAACCGCATTGTCGATCATGAGCAGCTTCCGTTGAGCGGAGCGGACGATGTCGGTCGGGAAGCCTTTCGGTGTCTTACCGGCCGCCACCATTTCGGTCTTTTTGCCCTTGTACGACCGGATCATGGCCCGTCCCCGCTTTCCTTGAAACGTACCATCACACGATACGTTGCGCAGGTCAAGCGAAAGGTATCATGTGATGATACGACATGCGCGCCCGCTGACTGCGTTCAGTTTGAAATTTGCCGCAAGTCGAACATATCTGTTGGCAACAGGTGGACCGGAGGACACGGTAACAATTGTATATTATAAACTGACTAAATGCCGCCGCGGAAACTGGCAGACAAGGACCAGATGCATCTGCTTGCGCCCACTCCCCAGACGTCATGCAGATAATAATTCAGCGAAGTCTTTTCATTCGTATCCATCCGGCGTGGACCGCAGGGGTTATGATTTCGGCTCGTCCGCGATGATGCGTTCGATCTTTTCCTGATCGCATTGCTCGTCGATGAGGAACTGCCGAACACCTCCTTCCCAGGTGCGGATATCGGCAAGGAATTCCTGCAAGCTTTCGATCCCGCGGTCGGTGAAGGTGGTGATGCCCTCTTCGCTGCCGTCGTGGACGTGGATCATCTCGCCGTAGTCGATGTTGTCCGAGTTGCTGGCGATTTGCCGGATAAGTTCGATGTTCTCGCCGATCAGCGTGGCGACGTAGCCGATCGTGTAGACATACTAATCGGAAAGATGGCTGTAGAATTTCGATCCGGGTTCGCTGCCATAGTGCAAATTAATGTCGCCGCGCTTTGCGGCCCGGTCGCTCGCACGGAAGAATTGGCCATCGGACGATGAGGTTGAGCCATTGCCCCAAAGTCGAGA
>NZ_JAUXOD010000136.1 GCF_030682515.1 Hoeflea sp.
GCTCGACCTGCCGCGCGCCGCAAGCCGGCTCAATGGCGCCCATTCGCCGGTCTGCCGGGTGATGGCCTATTCGGGCAGCGGGATCGAGACCACCTTCACCCAGGGCGAGGACAATTTCCTGGCCGCACTCGTCGCCGACATGCCGGCTGAAGCCACAGACGCGGCCCCCTCGCTGATCGTCGTCGGCGCGCTCGGCGACGTGGTCGAAGACCAGATGATGCGGGTGTTCAACGGCCTGGGCGTCGGCCCGGTCCGGTTCCTGCCGTCGCGCTCCTCGACCACGCTGCCGCCGGTCGGACCCAACACCCGCTTCATTCTGGCGCAGCCTTGGGTCGGAACCTGCGCCCAGGCGCTCGAACGCCGCGGCGCGCATCGCATCTCAGCCCCCTTCCCGCTCGGCGAGGAAGGTTCGACCGCCTGGTACCGCGCCGTCGCCCAGTCGTTCGGCGTCACGGAAGCCCGGTTCGACGCAATCACCGGTCCGGGCCGCGAACGCGCCCGTCGCGCGGTCGAGCGCTACCGTCCGGTGCTGGAAGGCAAATCCGTGTTCCTGTTCCCTGATTCGCAGCTCGAGCCGTCGCTGGCCCGCTTCCTGTCACGGGAAATGGCCACCTCCATCATCGAGATCGGCACGCCCTATCTCAACCGCGAGATCGTCGGCGCGGAACTTGCGATGCTGCCCGACTCGGTCCGCGTCAGCGAAGGCCAGGATGTCGAACGGCAGATCGACCGGGTCCATCAGGACAATCCCGACCTGATCATCTGCGGCATGGGGCTGGGCAATCCGTTCGAGGCTGAGGGCCGGTCGACCAAATGGTCGATCGAGTTCGTGTTCACGCCGATCCAGGGCTACGAGCAGGCCGGCGACCTGGCCGAGCTGATCGCCAGGCCGCTGATGCGCCGGGCCCTTCTGAAAGTGGGGACCTGAGCCATGGAACTGACCGTCTGGACCTATGAAGGACCGCCCCATGTCGGCGCCATGCGGATCGCCAATTCCATGCGCGACGTGCACTTCGTGCTGCATGCGCCGCAGGGCGACACCTATGCCGACCTCCTGTTCACCATGATCGAGCGCAACCGCAAGCGCCCGCCGGTGACCTACACCACCTTCCAGGCGCGCGATCTGTCGGGCGACACCGCCGAGATCTTCAAGATCGCCGCGCGGGAGGCCGCCGAGCGGTTCAAGCCGCAGGCGATGCTGGTGGGCTCCTCCTGCACCGCCGAGCTGATCCAGGACGATCCGGGCGGGCTCGCCAAGACGCTGGGTCTCGCCATGCCCGTGGTGGCGCTCGAACTGCCGTCCTACCAGAAGAAGGAAAACTGGGGCGCGGCGGAAACCTTCTACCGGCTGGTCCGGGCATTCGCCGGCGGCGCGGGCAAGCCCGATGTGGCGCCCGAGCGGGCAAGCTGCAACATCCTGGGCCCCTCGTCGCTCGGCTTCCGCAACCGCGACGACATTCTCGAGGTCAAGAAGATTGTCGAGGCGCTCGGCATCCGCATCAACACGATCGCGCCGCTGGGTGCCTCGCCTGCCGATCTCGCCCGCATCCCGCAGGCCCATTTCAACATCGTGCTCTATCCCGAAATCGCCGACAACGCCGCGCGCTGGCTCAAGCGCCAGTTCGGCCAGGATATGGTGGCGATCGCGCCGATCGGGGTGGGCGCGACGCAGGATTTCATCGCCGCCGTCGCCGCTGCCGCCGGCGTCGACGTACCCGGGAGCCTGACCGCCGACGGCGCGGAACGGCTGTCGTGGTACTCGCGCTCGATCGATTCCAATTACCTCACCGGCAAGCGGGTGTTCATCTTCGGCGACGCCACCCATGCGGTTGCCGCAGCCCGCATCGCGTCGGAGGAGCTGGGCTTCAAGGTCTGCGGGCTTGGCACCTATTCCCGCGAATTCGCCCGCGACGTGCGCGAGGCCGCCGAAAAATACGGCGTCGAGCCGCTGATTTCCGACAATCACCTTGATGTCGAGGACGCCATCATCGCCGCCCAGCCGGAACTGGTGCTGGGCACACAGATGGAGCGCCATGCCGCCAAGCGGCTTCGGGTCCCCTGCGCGGTGATCTCGAGCCCGGTGCATGTGCAGGACTTTCCCGCCCGCTACTCGCCGCAGATGGGCTTCGAGGGCGCCAATGTCATTTTCGACAGCTGGGTGCATCCGCTGATGATGGGGCTCGAGGAGCACCTGCTGCAGATGTTCCGCGGCGATTTCGAATTCCACGATGATGCCGGCTCCTCGCATCTGGGCCATGGCCATGGCGGACCCGCCGCCGAGGCGATCGCCGAGCCCGAACACTCCCCCGTGGCGGCCGAAGCCAGCGAACCCATTCACGCCCAGCCAGCGGCCGCTGCCGCCGCACCGGGCGAGCCGTCCTGGACCATCGACGCCGAGCGCGAGCTTCGCAAGATCCCCTTCTTCGTCCGCGGAAAGGCGCGGCGCAACACCGAATCCTATGCCGCCCAGAACGGACTTAACCCGATCACGATCGAGACCCTGTACGATGCAAAAGCACACTTCGGGCGCTAATCCCGCTCCGGTCAATGTTGTTCTGATCACGCTCGACAATCACATGTCGGCGGCGGTGGACGACGCGCGGAAGATGCTCGCGCGCGACATTCCGAACCTGCGTCTCACCGTGCACGCGGCCACCGACTGGAACGATCATCCCCACAAGCTGCAGGCATGCAAGGACGATGTCGCTTCGGCCAACATCATCGTCGCCTCGATGCTGTTCATCGAGGAACACGTCAAGGCGATCGGACCGGACCTGGCTGCTCGGCGCGACAATTGCGACGCGATGATGTGCTGCATGTCGGCCGGCGAGATCATGAAGAACACCACGATGGGGCGCTTCAAGATGGACGGCGAGCAGAAGGGTCCGCTGGCGCTCCTGAAGAAGCTGCGCGGCGACCGCTCGAAGACCAGCAAGGACACCGGTCGCACCGCCGGCGAGCGCCAGATGGCAATGCTCAAGCGGCTGCCGAAGCTGTTGAGGTTCATCCCCGGCACCGCCCAGGACGTACGCAACTACTTCATCGCCATGCAGTACCGGATCGCCGCCTCCGACGTGAACATCGCCAATCTGGTGCGGCTGCTCATCGACAAGTATTCGGACGGCGAGCGCCGGATCTATCGCGGCGCGGTGACGGCGGCCGCACCCGTCGAATATCCCGACCAGGGCGTCTATCACCCCGCCATCAAGGGCCGGGTCAGCGCCGCGCTCAGCGCGCTGCCCTCCAAGCGCGACGCCAAGGGCACGGTGGGCCTCCTGCTCCTGCGCTCCTACATCCTGTCGGGCGACACCGGCCACTACGACGGCGTGATCGCGGCGCTCGAACGCCGCGGCTTCAACGTGGTCCCGGTGTTCTGCTCGGGGCTGGACATGCGCGGACCGGTCCATCAGTTCCTCTCGGGCGGCAAGACCGGCACGACCATCGACGCGCTCTTGTCGCTCACCGGCTTCTCGCTGGTCGGCGGGCCGGCCTATTCCGACGCCGCTGCCGCGGCCGAAGTGCTCTCGGGCCTCGACGTGCCTTACGTCGCAGCCCATGTCACCGAATTCCAGTCGATCGAACGCTGGGAAGCCTCCGACCAGGGCCTGATGCCGATCGAGACCACGATCATGGTGGCGATCCCCGAACTCGACGGCGCCACCGGCACCATGGTGTTCGGCGGACGCACCGAAAACAACGACGGTGCGCAGCCTTGCGTCTGCGCGCGCAACATGGGCACCTGCCCGAAGGGCCGATCCTGCATGAGCGCCCATCCGGAACGGGTGGAAGTGCTGGCGGGCCGGATCGAGAAGCTGGTCGCCCTGCGCAAGTCCGAGCGGGCCAAGCGCAAGGTGGCGCTGACGATCTTCAACTTCCCGCCCAACGCCGGCAACATGGGCACCGCGGCCTTCCTGTCGGTGTTTGAATCGCTGCACGCCACGATGCTGCGCATGCAGGCCGAAGGCTACACGATCGAGGTGCCTGAAAACCCGGAAGCGCTGCGCGACCTGGTGCTGGGCGGCAATGCCGCCTCCTATGGTGCGCTCGCCAATGTGCATGCGATGGTCAGCGCCGACGACCATGTGCGCAACGAGAAATATCTCCCCGAGATCGAGGCCGCCTGGGGCCCGGCGCCGGGCCGCATCTTCACCAACGGCCAGTCGATCTTCGTGCTTGGCCGCCAGTTCGGCAATGTGCTGGTCGCAGTCCAGCCGGGCTTCGGCTACGAGGGCGACCCGATGCGGCTGCTGTTCGAGAAGGGGTTTGCGCCGACACACGCGTTTGCGGCTTTCTACACCTATCTCAAGCGGACCTTCCGGGCCGATGCGGTGCTGCATTTCGGCACCCATGGCGCGCTCGAATTCATGCCGGGCAAGCAGTCGGGCATGTCGTCCAAGTGCTGGCCCGACCGGCTGATCGGCGACCTGCCGAACTTCTACCTCTATGCCGCCAACAATCCGTCCGAAGGCACCATCGCCAAGCGACGTTCGGCGGCGACGCTGGTGTCGTATCTGACGCCGCCGGTCACCAATGCCGGCCTCTACAAGGGCCTGAGCGAGCTCAAGGCGACGCTCGACCGGCTGCGCGGGCTCAATGAGAGCCAGGCGACCGAATATGCCGAGACCTTCGAACTGGCCGTCATCCAGGCCGAACAGCTGGAACTCTTGCGCAACGCCAGCACGGACGACCGCGCGGCCTATGTGAACGCGCTCACCGCGGCGATGCTGGAACTCGAATACGCGCTGATCCCGCACGGCCTGCATGTCGCCGGCCGCTCGATGAGCCAGGCGGAACGCCGCGAGATGCTGATGCTGATCGCCGAAGCCGACGAGACCGCAACCCCGCCCGCCGCCGTGATCAACGCCATCGTCGATTTCGACCAGGCCGCAGTCAAGGCCGCGCGGACCGGCAGCGACGAGACGGTCGCGCTGATCGACCGGCTGGTGCGCGCCAATGCCAATCTGGCCGACAACCGCGAACTCGACGGGCTGATCACGGCGCTCGACGGCCGCTTCGTCGCCCCCTCGCCCTCGGGCGACCTGTTGCGCAGGCCCGACATGCTGCCCACAGGCCGCAACATCCATGGCTTCGATCCATTCGGCATTCCGAGCGCCTATGCGGTGAAGGACGGCGCCCGCCAGGCGGCGCGCGTGCTCGAGCGGTATTTCGAGACCGACGGCAAGCTGCCCGAAACCATCGCCATCGTGCTGTGGGGCACCGACAATCTCAAATCCGAGGGCGGCCCGATGGCCCAGGCTTTGGCGCTGATGGGCGCGCGGCCCAGGCTTGACGCCTACAACCGGATCTGCGGCGCCGAGCTGATCCCGCTCGACGAACTCAAGCGCCCGCGCATCGACGCGGTGATGACGCTGTCGGGCATCTTCCGCGACCTGCTGCCGATGCAGGCCTCGATGCTGGCCGAAGCCTCCTACCTCGCGGCCATCGCCGACGAGCCCGTGGAGATGAACTTCATCCGCAAGCATGCGATGGCCTATGCCGAAGGCCACGGCTGCAACATCGAGCAGGCGGCCTACCGGGTGTTCTCCAACGCCGAGGGCGCCTATGGCGCCAATGTCAACTTCCTCATCGGCTCCAGCGCCTGGTCGGACGACCAGGAGATTGCCGACATGTACACCGCCCGCAAGGGCTTCGCCATCGACCGAAAGGGCAAGTCCTCGGCGCAGGTGGAGCTGCTCAACGACGTCTTCGCCAAGGTCGACATGGCCTACCAGAACCTCGATTCGGTCGAGCTCGGGGTGACCACCATCGATCATTATTTCGACACGCTCGGCGGCATCTCGAAAGCGGTGTCGCTGGCCCAGGGTGGCAAGCAGATGCCGGTGTTCATCTCCGACCAGACCCAGGGCGAAGGCCGGGTCCGGACGCTGGGCGAACAGGTGGCGCTCGAGACCCGCACCCGTTCGCTCAACCCGAAATGGTTCGAAGGCATGCTGGCGCATGGCTATGAAGGCGTGCGCCAGATCGAGGCCCAGATCTCCAACACGGTGGGCTGGTCGGCAACGACCGGTGATGTGCAGCCCTGGGTGTACCAGAAGCTGAGCGAGACCTTCATCCTCGACGAAACCATGCGCCGCAGGCTTTCGGAGCTCAATCCGGCCTCCTCGCTGCGCATGGTCAACCGCCTCATCGAGGCAAGAGACAGAAATTATTGGACGCCGGACGACGAAACCTGGGCCGCGCTGTGTGCCGCGGGCGAGGAAATGGAAGATCGTGCCGAAGGCTTGTCCGTGGAGGCTGCAGAATGAACCTTTTCACCCACCCCCGCACGATCATGGATGAAGCCAGAACCGCCAAGCTGCGCGACGCCGCAGGCCTGAACGGCGATGGCGACGGCAGCGTCCAGGTCCATCTCGAAACCGAGATGGATGCCGGCAAGGCCAAGGTCTTCGCCATCTACGGCAAGGGCGGCATCGGCAAGTCCACCACCTCGTCCAACCTGTCGGTGGCGTTCTCGCTGCTCGGCAAGCGGGTGCTGCAGATCGGCTGCGACCCCAAGCATGATTCCACCTTCACTCTGACCAAGAGCCTGATCCCGACGGTGATCGACGTTCTGGAAAGCGTCGACTTCCATCCGGAGGAACTCAGGACCGAGGACTTCGTGTTCGAGGGCTACAACGGCGTGCAATGCGTCGAGGCAGGCGGCCCACCCGCAGGCACCGGCTGCGGCGGCTATGTCGTCGGCCAGACGGTGAAGCTCTTGAAGGAGCATCATTTGCTCGAGGACACCGACGTGGTGATCTTCGACGTGCTGGGCGATGTGGTCTGCGGTGGCTTCGCCTCGCCGCTGCAGCACGCCGAGCGCGCCGTCGTCGTCGCCGCCAATGATTTCGACTCGATCTTCGCCATGAACCGCATCGTCGCGGCCATCAAGGCCAAGTCGAAGAACTATGACGTGCGGCTCGGCGGCGTCATCGCCAACCGCTCGCGCAACACCGACCAGATCGACCGCTACAACGAGGCCATCGGCTTGAAGCGGCTGGCCCATATCGTCGATTCCGACGCGGTGCGCCGCAGCCGGCTCAAGAAATGCACGCTGTTCGAAATGGGCGACGACCCGGAAATCGTGTCGATCCAGCAGGAATACATGAAGCTGGCCGAGACTTTGTGGGCCGGAACCGAGGAACTGGCCGCCAATCCGATGAAGGACCGGGAAATCTTCGATTTCCTCGGTTTCGAGTGAGACAGAGACCATGCATGACGCCGCCTACATCAAGCGCCGCGACGAGATCCAGCACTATTTCGACCGCACCGCGCTCGAAGCCTGGAAGCGCCTGACCTCGACCGAGAAAGTGTCGGGTGTGCGCGCTACCGTGCGCGCCGGGCGTGAGGCGATGCGGGCCGAGATCCTCAGGCGCTTCCCGCAGGATCTGAGCGGCTGGCGCATTCTCGATGCCGGCTGCGGCGCAGGCCCGCTCGCCATCGAACTGGCCCATCGCGGCGCCCATGTGCTGGGCGTCGACCTGTCGCCGCAGATGGTGAGCCACGCCAACGAGGCGCTGCCCGAGATCAGGAACGGCGGGTCGGTCAGGCTGATCGCGGGCGACATGCTCGCCCCCGAGCATGGCGAGTTCGACGGTGTCGTCTCGATGGACGCGCTCATTCATTACGATGCCAGAGCCGCGGAGGCTGCGATCGCGGGCCTGGCGCGCCGCACCGGCCGCAAGATGGTGTTCACGCTGGCGCCGCGGACCAGGCCGCTGGTGGTGATGCAGGCGGTGGGCAAGCTGTTCCCGCGCGGCGACCGGTCGCCGGCGATCCAGCCGGTGGCGATCAACCGGCTGATCGCCGAGACGCTTGCACGGTCCGACATGGAAGGCTGGCGCGGCCATGCGCCGGCGCGGATCTCCCGCGGATTCTACATTTCCGAGGCACAGGAGCTCGCCCGCTCATGAGCCTTGTCGCCAAAGCCAACCGCAAGATGCTCGACAAGTGGAAGTCGCTCGGCCCGCGCTACCTGCCGTTCGCAGATGCGGCGACAGTGGATCTGCCGCTCGCGCGCCTCTTGCGGCTGTCGATGTTCCAGTGGTCGATCGGCATGGCTGCGGTTCTGCTCACGGGCACGCTCAACCGGGTGATGATCGTCGAACTCGGCCTGCCCACCTCGCTGGTGGCGCTGATGGTGGCGATCCCGGTGCTGGCGGCCCCTTTCCGGGCGCTGATCGGCCATCGTTCCGACACCTACAAATCGGCGCTCGGCGTGCGCCGCGTGCCCTATATCTGGCTCGGCACCATCCTGCAGTTCGGCGGGCTGGCGATCATGCCGTTCGCGCTGCTGGTGCTGCAGTCGCAGGCCACCGGTCCGGCCTGGGGCGGGCCCGTGGGCGCGCTGCTGGCGTTCCTGTTGACCGGCATCGGCATGCACATGGCGCAGACCGCGGGGCTGGCGCTTGCCACGGACCTGTCGACGGAGGAAAAGCGGCCGCGGGTGGTGGCGCTGATGTATGTGATGCTGCTCGTCGGCATGCTGATTTCCTCGATCATCTTCGCACTGCTGCTGCGCGACTACTCGCCGCTGCTCCTGATCAAGGTGGTCCAGGGCGCCGCCGTCGCCACCGTGGTTCTCAACATCATCTGCCTGTGGAAGCAGGAGCCGCGCGACCCGGTGGCAACCCGCCACGGGCGCGAGACGGTGCGTTTCGCGGAAGCTTTTGCCGCCTATCGCCAGGAAAAAGGCACCCTGCGGCTGCTGATCGCAGTGGCGCTCGGCTCGGCCGCCTTCTCGATGCAGGATGTGCTGCTCGAGCCCTATGGCGGCGAGGTTCTCAAACTCACGGTGAGCCAGACGACCCTGCTCACGGCGATCTGGGCCGCGGGCACCCTGATTGGCTTCAGCTATGCCGGGCGCGCACTGCAGAAGGGGTCGAACCTCTACCGGCTGGCGGCGCTCGGGCTGATCGCCGGCATCGCGGGCTTTTCGGCGATCATTTTCTCCGAACCGCTGCATTCCGCCAGCCTGTTCCGCGCAGGCGCCTGCATCATCGGGTTTGGCGGCGGACTGTTTGCCGTGTGCACCATGGTGGCGGCGATGGATATCGCGGAGAAATCGGACAACGGTCTGGCCATCGGGGCCTGGGGCGCCGTGCAGGCCACGGCGATCGGGCTCGGTCTCGCGGCTGGCGGACTCATCCGGGACGTCGTCAACGGCCTTGTCGCCGGCGCCGCACCGGACGCCGCGATGACCGCCCCGGCGGCCGGCTACATGGTTGTCTATCATATCGAAATCGGACTGCTGTTTGTGGCGCTTGCGGCTCTCGGGCCACTCGCCGCACGGCGCCAGACCCAGGTTCAGGCCCGGAGCTCCCGCTTCGGACTGGCAGAAATGCCCGGCTGACCGCCGGGCTGTTGAAGGAGAGAAGTCATGGAAACCGGAGCCATCACATCGTATATCGATGTCGCCCAGGTCACGCTGTATGCGTTCTGGGTGTTTTTCGCACTGTTGCTGTTCTACATTCGCCAGGAAGACCGCCGCGAGGGCTATCCACTTGAGGCCGATCAGTCGGGCTTTTTCAACCGGGACGACTGGTTCTTCGTGCCGCCGGCCAAGACCTTCCTGCTGCCGCACGGCCTCGGCGAGGTCAAGGCGCCCAATGACAAGCGCGACAATGCCGACCGGCCGGTTCCGGGCATCAGGCTCGGCAACTTCTCCGGCTCTCCCTACCTGCCGACCGGCGAGAACCCGATGCTCGACAGCATCGGTCCGGGCTCCTGGGCGGAGCGTGCCGACAAGCCCGACCTGCGCCATGAAGGAGATCCCAAGATCGTGCCGCTCAGGGTGGCGCCGGGCTTCTCTATCGCCGAGGGCGAAATCAACCCGGTGGGCCTGAGGGTGGTCGGCTGCGACCTCGTGGTCGGGGGAACCATCACCGATGTCTGGGTCGATCGCTCCGAGCAGATGCTGCGCTATCTCGAAGTCGTCACCGAAGTGGGCGACGCGCCCCGGACGATCCTGGTGCCGATCAATTTCGGCGTCTTCCGCAAGATCAGGGACGGCAGCCGGATCTTCTACGTCCATGCGCTGCGCGGCGAGCAATTCGCCCTGGTGCCGGGGACGAGGGAAGCCGAAAGCATCACCCTGCTGGAGGAAGACCGGATCACGGCCTATTACGGATCCGGCCTGCTTTACGCCGAGCCCAGCCGCCAGGAGCCGCTGGCATGAGCGAGACCGGCGGACCAGAACACGACTACGAACCGGTGCCGGGTCTGCCGGCCCGGCTCCCCGAGGGAGAATACATCCTGTGGCAGGGCGCGCCGTCCTCGGCGGCGGTGTCCCGGCGGGTGCTCAAGACACGCTGGATCGCGGTCTATTTCGCGGTGCTGGTCGCCTGGAACATCACCGCAGGCCTTTATGACGGCCGCCAGCCGAGCGAGATCCTGTTCTCCTCGGGCGCGCTCGCCATCCTGTCGACCATCGGCATGAGCCTGCTGGAAGCCTTTGCCTGGGGCGTGCAGAAGACCACGCTCTACACGATCACCAACAAGCGCATCGTCATGCGCATCGGGGTGGCGCTGTCGGCGACGTTCAACCTGCCGTTCACGCGGATTGTCTCGGCCGACATGCGCGAGGGCAAGAACGGGGTCGGCGACATCGCGCTGACGCTCGCGCCCGGCGACAGGCTGTCGTGGCTCGTGTTCTGGCCCCATGTCCGGGGCTTTCGCAAGGGCGCGCTGATGCCGCAGATGATCTGCCTGAAAGACGTGGCGATCGCCGCCAATGTGCTGTCAGCGGCGCTGTCGGGCAGCCGCACCGTGGAGAGCGCCGCCAGGGCGACCTCGCCCTCCCCCAAACAGACGGGCCGGACTTCCGCCGGCCGCCTCATCGAAGCCGCGGAGTAAGATCATGAACGCCTTCACCCCAAGCCTCTCAGACACCGGCGACCGCCCGCAGAAGAACAACCGGAGCAAAAGCCGGTTTCCGCGGATGCCCCTGGTGATGGGGCTTGGGCTGATCGGCTTCACCTTTGCCGCCATCGTCTTCGGGATGAAGACCGGCATCGGCACCATGATCAATGTCTACGGGCAGCCCGCGGCCATTCGCGACATCGTGATCACCGGCGCCCATGACACCGAGATCACCATCACCGACGCCCAATCGGGCGAAATCATCCGACATTTTGCGCCGACAGAAGGCGGATTCGTGCGCGGCTCGCTTCGAGCCCTGTCGCGCATGCGGCTTGTGGCTGAACAGCCCGAGACCCTGCCTTACCGGCTCATCAGATGGGAGAACGGCTCCGTGTCGCTCTCCGATACCGCCACCGGCGAACGGCTTTATCTCAATGCCTTCGGGCCAGATAACGCCGCCGCCTATGCTGAACTGCTAGCTTCGAGAGGGAATGAGAAGCCATGAGCAAGACACCGCTGATAGGACGGCGCAAGGAGGAGGTTCCGTGCACCGTGGAAATCAACAACACATTCGAGGAACTGGGGGCGCATCTGCGCTTTGACAACGGCGTCGTGGTCTACCCCGGCGACGAGGTGATCGTGCACGGTGCGCCGGTCGAGGTGCCTTACGGCCACCGCGAGACCTTCCGCCGCACCGCCACCATCACCCGCGCAAGCCTCGTCGAGCGCACATGGACCCGCGCCACCGGCGATTTCGAGTTCATGGAACTGTGTGAATTCAGCTTTTCAGAGAGGGCACGGGCATGAACAAGCACGTTGAACCCGAACTCGCCAGGACCGCTGCGGCGGACCGCGCCGACATCAACGACACGACCAAGACCGCCGTCGAGTCGACCATGCTCAATCCGCGCTTCTACACGACCGATTTCGACGAGATGGACCGTCTCGACGTGTCGGGTGTCAGGGAGGAATGGGACGAGCTGATCGCCGAGATGCGCTCCGACCCGAACAAGGGCCACTTCAAGCGCAATGCCGACTGGGACCAGATCGACATCGACGCGCTTCCCGACGATCTGCGCCGGGAATTCATCGACTTCCTGGTGTCGTCGCTGACGGCGGAGTTTTCCGGCTGCGTGCTCTACAAGGAGATGAAGCGCCGCGGCACCAACCAGGAGATCTGCGAGCTGTTCGGGCTGATGAGCCGCGATGAAAGCCGCCATGCCGGCTTCATCAACGACGCGCTCAAGGAGTTCAACATCGGCGTCAACATGGGCTTTCTGGCGAAGGCCAAGAAATACACCTATTTCCGGCCGAAGTTCATCTATTACGCGACCTATCTGTCGGAAAAGATCGGCTACGCCCGCTACATCACCATCTTCCGGCATCTGCAGAAGCACCCGGAGAAGCGGTTCCACCCGATCTTCAAGTGGTTCCAGGAATGGTGCAACGACGAGTTCCGCCATGGCGAGGCGTTCTCGCTGATCATGCGGTCGGACCCGAAGCTCACCTCGGGCGTGAACAAATACTGGATCAAGTTCTTCCTGCTCGCGGTGTTCGCCACCATGTATGTGCGCGACCATGCAAGGCCGGCGTTCCACAAGGCGCTCGACATCGGCATCGAGGATTACGACATGCGGGTGTTCCGCCTGACCAGCGAGATCACCCGCCAGGTGTTCCCGCTGACGCTCGATCTCGATCATCCGGGCTTCATCGCCAGCCTGCGCAAGCTCAACCGGATCAATGACGACGTCAACGCGGCGGTGGAGCGCGGCGGCATCGCCGGCAAGATCGCCAAGAACTGGCACATGGCCCGCGCGGGGCTCACCTTCGCCCGGCTCTACATGATCCCGACCAAGAGCAACCACGTGCCGGCAAAGAGCCGGCTGCAACCGGTCTGGTAGGGGGAAACCGGAATGATCTTCCTGTCCGCAGTCCTGATCGCAAGCGCCGCCTGGTGGGTCGCCACCGGGCTGGTGCTGGCGCTGGCGCGGGCGGGAAACCGGCATTTCAAGACCGTGATGGCGCTCGCCACCGGGGTGGCGACGATCGGAGTCTTCGGCCTCGTCGCCACCGCCGGGGACGGCACCACCGCGCTCTCGGCCTATTTCGCCTTCTTCTCTGCCTTAGCGCTCTGGGCCTGGCATGAAACCACCTTCCTGATCGGCCTGGTGACCGGTCCACGCCGCATCGCGGCGGGCGACGCGCCCCGTGAGAAAACCCGGTTCCGCGCCGCCTTCCTGACCGTGCGCGATCATGAGATTGCGTTGTTCGCCACCGTGCTGGGGCTCGTCTGGTTCATGAGCGGCGTGGAGAACACGACCGGGCTCCTGGCATTCAGCCTGTTGTGGGTGATGCGGATCTCGACCAAGCTCAACATCTATCTGGGCGCCCGGCACGCGATCAGCGACATGCTGCCCGACCGGCTGTCCTATCTCAAAAGCTATTTCCGCACCGACCGGACCAGCGGCTGGTTCTATGTATCGCTGAGCGGAAGCGCCCTTCTGTTGGTCTGGCTGGTCTTCGCCGCGGCAACGGCCGAGACCGATCACGGGGCGGTCAAGTGGACATTGCTGGCCGCGTTCGCGGGACTGGCGCTGATCGAACACATGTTTCTCGTCTTGCCGGTTCGCGATTCGGCCCTGTGGGGCTGGGCGATGGACAAGACCAAGAAAAAATCACCGAGCAAGAACCGGGAGAACCCGGCCAAGCTTCATACACCGGAATCGGAAACTTCCCGTGCAGCCGCGCGGGCCTGAGCTAAGGGGGATCACCCAAATGGACTTCGACCGCTACTTCACATCGCAGCTCGACACCTTGCACCAGGCGGGCAACTACCGTGTCTTTGCCGAGCTCGAGCGGCATGCTGGCGGCTTCCCCCGCGCCACGCGGCATCGCGCCGACGGTTCCACCCACGACGTGACCGTGTGGTGCTCGAACGACTATCTCGGCATGGGCCAGAACCCCAAGGTGATCGCGGCGATGAAAGCCGCCATCGACCAGTGCGGCGCGGGCGCCGGCGGCACCCGCAACATCTCGGGCACCAACCACGCCCATGTGCTGCTGGAGCACGAACTGGCCGACCTGCACGGCAAGGAATCGGCCCTGATCTTCACCTCGGGCTATGTGTCCAACTGGGCCGCACTCGGCACGCTCGGCGCCAAGATCCCCGGCCTGATCATCTATTCCGACGCGCTCAACCACGCCTCGATGATCGAGGGCATCCGCCACAGCCGCGCCGAAAAGCGCCTCTGGCGGCACAATGACCCGCAGCACCTGGCGGAAGTGATGGCGGCCGACGATCCGAGCGCGCCGAAGCTGGTGGCGTTCGAAAGCGTCTACTCGATGGACGGCGACATCGCGCCGATCAAGGAGATCCTCGATGTCGCGGACCGCTTCGGCGCCATGACCTATCTCGACGAAGTCCACGGGGTCGGCATGTACGGGTCGCGCGGCGGCGGCGTCGCCGAACGCGACGGGCTGATGGACCGGGTGACGATCATCGAAGGAACGCTCGGCAAGGCATTCGGGGTGATGGGCGGCTACATCGCCGGGTCGAGGGCTGTGTGCGACTTCATCCGCAGCTTCTCCTCGGGCTTCATCTTCACCACCGCGCTTCCGCCGGCGCTGGCCGCGGGCGCCACGGCATCGATCCGGCATCTCAAGCAGAGCCAGTTTGAAAGAACCGCGCACCGCAACAATGTCGCCAAGTTCCGCGCCATGCTCGACGCCAGGGGCATTCCGCACATGCGCAACCCGAGCCACATCGTGCCGGTGATGGTGGGCGACGCCAAGAAGTGCAAGTGGATCTCCGACATCCTGCTCGACACCTACGGGGTCTATGTCCAGCCGATCAACTATCCGACGGTTCCGGTCGGCACCGAGCGGCTCAGGTTCACGCCGACGCCGATGCACAGCGACGGCGATCTCAGGCACCTGGTGGAGTCGCTGTGCGATTTGTGGTCGCAATGCGCCCTGTCGCGCGCCGTCGCCTAACCCGGGCGGGCCAGGCCGCACCGCGGCTTGACACGCGGGCCCGGACAGGAGCCCATGCGGCAGGACCCAGGAGGGAAAGCCGGTGACGGTGGTGACGTTTTCGCTGTTCGGCTTTTCCTCGCTGCGTCAGCGCCTGTGGGCGTTTTCGCAGATGGGGCTGGCCAGGCCCGCCCTGCGGGCGATGCCGGACCTCGGCTTCTTCAAGCTGATGGGCACGGGATCGGGTGCGGGGTTTTCGACGCGTCCGAATTTCGGCGTCTACACGCTGCTTGCCGAGTGGCCGTCGCTGGAGATCGCCCGCGAGCGCATCGCCTCGGCCAGGGCGCTTGCGGGCTACCGCAGGACATCCGACCGGATGGCGACGCTCTATCTCGCGCCGGTCTCGACCCGCGGCCACTGGGACGGCCATGTCTTCCCGGTCGCGGACGATGCGGGCGGCCAGACGTTGCCGGTGGTGGCGATGACGCGGGCCTCGATCCGACCATCGAAGCTGATCCGCTTCTGGTCCAAGGTGCCCGCGATATCGGCCACGGTGGAAGCCGAGGCGACACGGCAATTCATGATCGGCACCGGCGAGATCCCCTGGCTGCACCAGGTCACTGTGTCGCTTTGGCACTCGGTCGAGGCGATGGAGTCCTTCTCGCGGCGCAGCGCCACCCATGGCGAGGCGGTGCGCATGGCCTACCAGGACGACTGGTTCTCGGAATATTGCTTCACGCGATTCAACCTGCTGGCCGTGGACGGCCATTGGCAGGGGCTGGACGGCGTGTCAGGACAGGATAAGAAAAGCGCTGCGGCGCAGGGCGTCCACCGCATGGACGGCGCCCCTGCGGCCGCAGCCGGATGAGGACACACCGATGAATGTACACCCGACGATCATCCCGGCCATTGCCGACGACGGCTCGCTGTATCCGGTCGAGAAGCTGAAGGCACATGCCGACGGCCTGTTCCATCTCGCCGTATCGATCTTCGTGTTCGATGGCGACCATCTACTGATCCAGAAGCGGGCCCAGTCGAAATATCATTGCGGCGGGCTGTGGGCCAACACCTGCTGCTCGCATCCGCACTGGGACGAGCCGATCGACAGCTGCGCCCGGCGGCGGCTCAGGGAAGAGCTCGGCTTCAACGTGGCGCTGTCGCGCCGGCGCGTGGTGGAGTATTCGGCCGATGTCGGCAACGGCCTGCACGAGCACGAGAAGGTGACGATGTATATCGGCGTGGCCGACCGGTCGACGCTCGAACTCGCGCCCGATCCGCGCGAGGTGGAGGACACCCGCTGGATCACCCGCGAGGCGCTCCATGCCGAGATCGCGGCCCATCCCGAGCACTTCACGCCCTGGTTCCGGATCTACGCGGAACGCTATCCCAGCCTGATCTTCTGAGCGGCCGGGTTTCCCCTCCTCCCCACCCGTGACAGGGGTCTTGGCGTGCAGGCGATGCCGGTCATTCGACCGGATGCGCGCGGTTGCGCCGGGGCCGGAGCATGCCACCTTCCCCGCAAGACCATCCCCGACGACATACCGTGCAAGCCCGGATTGGATTCCCGGCCCGGCTGGCATGTCAGGCGCACGGAAAACCAGGGCCCTCAAAACAGAAGAACCGGAGATCCTGCGATCTCCGGTTCTCTTTTGCGCAGACGGACGCCGAGGGAAAGCGCCGCCTGCTGCAGCAGGGCTCAATCGGCGGATGCCAGAGCCTTTTCCGCATCGCCCATGCCGGAGACCGGCTCGAGCGACGATGTTTGGGCCGGCTTCAGGACCTGCGTCTCGCCCGGAACGTAGGTGTTGTAGTCCGGCACGCCGGTGCTGGTCTTGGTGCCGAGCGAGTCCACGTAGTCCTGCAGCATGGAGACGCCGTAGAGAGGCTTCTGCACGCCATTGTGGCAAGTGGCGCAGGAGACCTTGAGCACGTCGCCTTCCGGACCCTTGCGGTTGGCCGGGAACACCGGTTCCAGCGGCGTCATGTAGGTCTGGTTGAGCTCGCGCGCCATGCGGATTCCGTGCCAGGCGGTCACGCGTTGCGGCGGGCTCTGATCCCAGTCGTTGAACGCGCGGCTGTTGTGGCAGGCCACGCAGCCCACGCCCAGGCCCTCCGACATGTGCATCATCAGGGCCCAGGTTTCCTCGGTCTCCTTGGTGGTGGTCTGGTTGGTCCCGTTCGGCAGGGCCGTCAGCGAATGTACGCGGATGGCCTTGTCCTCGAGCAGGTAGCTTTCAAGCGCATTGCTCGGCAGCGACGTGTTACCCGCCTCCTTGCTGACGATGTTCTGGCCGTTGCGCCAGCCCACTGCCCTGCCCTTTTGGCCCGGACCGAGGTTGCGCGACCAGACATTGGCCGGCACCGGTTCGCCGCGGTGGCAGGTGTAGCAGGTGACACCGGTCTGGGCGACATGGGCCTGCCAGTCCTCGTTGACGTGCTGCGTCATCTCGATCATGCGTCGGGAGACGACCTTGGTGTAGACCTCGTCGGAGGCCATATTCTCCTCGTTGTGGCAGTAGGCACAGCCCTGCTCAGGCGCCACCCATTCCGTGATCGAGGCCATGAACTGGTTGAACTGATCGTCCGACAGGTGCCCCAGGATCTGAACATTTTCATAGATATCGCCGGCCCGGTCACCTTCGGGGTCGGCCTCGTAGGGCGGCGGCGGCGGCACGTTGGCGAGCCTGAGGGCCGCCTGTTCCCCGCGGTCCTGGGTCACGACCATGCCGGTCCCCCGGAAGCCGACCTGGGTGCTGTCGATCGGAGGGAAGTCCCAGTCGGCGCCGAAGAGAACGGCGGCTCCGACAAAGACCGCGCCGGCTGCGGCAAATGGTATCCAGAGTTTCATGGTCTTATCCCCCTATGGCCGGATCGACGACGGTGGGCCACATGTCGGGCAGCGGCGCGACGATGCCGTGCTTCATGCCCCACAGGTACCAGTTGTCGACCACGGTTCCGGTGAGCAAAATGCCGATGCCACCGGTGATTGGCGTGAGCACGGCGAACCACCAGGCCCAGCGGTGAATGGATTCCATGGTGGCATTGAAGCCCATGGTCCATCTCCAGAACAGCGCCGCGCGTTCGGACGCGGTGCCGCGATCGGTGATCTGTTCCAGCTCCCGCTCGCCGCCGTAGCGGGTGACGGCAAGGATGGTCGCACCGTGCATGGCGAACAGCAGCACCGATCCGTAAAGGAAGACGATCGAGAGGCAGTGGAACGGGTTGTAGTAGAGATTGCCGTAGCGGATCGAAAACGCCGCGGTCCAGTCAAGATGCGGGAAGATGCCGTAGGGCACGGCTTCCGCCCAGTTGCCCATCAGCAGCGGACGGAACAGGCCGAGCACCAGGAACAGCCAGATCGCCGCGCCGAAGGCCCAGAAAACATGCGTGCCGAGGCCGAGCGCCCGCGCCCGGACATAGATCCTGGCCCACCACAGCAGAACCGATGCCAGCAGGAACACGCTCGAGATGATGTACCAGCCGCCTTCAGTGAGCGGCGGGATGGACAGGCCGTATTTGGCCGGCGGCGGTTCGAGCGCCAGCCAGAACAGCTGACGGATGAACTGGATCGGATCCCAGCCGACCGAGGCCAGCATGTTGAAGCCGACGATGACGAACCAGATGGTTCCGCAAATCAGCGACGCCGTGCCGAGGAATCCGAGATAGACCGGGCCGATCTGGGCGTTGCCGATCCAACCGGCCAGCCAGTTGTAAAACGGCCTGCCGACGCGTTCGTCGTCTCCCCTGGGCAGCGGGATCCCGGCCTCGACAGGCCCTCGAACCTGGATTTGGGTAAAGATGTTTTGGTATTCCATGATCAGACCCCTTTCAGCTCCAGATCGGCAGATCGAGCCACCAGTTCCACCATTCCGGCCAGCCCTTGTTCCAGAGCGGACCGCTGATGATGATGCACACGGCGCTCCAGAAGCCCGCGTTCAGGGCGAGCACCAGACCCAGGCGGTGGATGCCCAGCGTGCCGACGGAGTAGCCGATGATGTCGCGGAAGAAGGTGTCCTCGTATTCCGGCGTCTTGACCTCGTTGGGATTGTTGTAAAGCGTGCCGTCGCGGCCCGGATTGGCGGCCGAGAGAATGAGACCGCCATGCAGCGACAGGGCCAGCGTGGTGGTGAAAAACAGCGACACCGCGAGCATGTGCGCGGGATTGTAGTGGAAGTGCAGGTACTGGTAGCCGACGTTGGAGACCCAGTCGAGATGGCTGAAGATGCCGTAGGGGAAGCCGTGTCCCCAGGCGCCCAGCAGCATCGGCCGGAACACGACCAGCGTGACATAGGCGAAGATGGCGACGCCGAAGGCGAAGGGAACATGGTAGCCGATGCCGAGCTTGCGGCAGATTTCAACCTCGCGCAGCGCCCAGGACACGAAGGCCCCGATCGCGCAGATGGTGATCACCTGCCAGAGCCCGCCTTCCGCCAGCGGCGCGAGACCGAGCCCGTAGCTCAGGTCCGGCGGCGCAATGGAGATGCGCCAGATGTTCCAGGTTGGCCCGAGCGCCGCGCCATAGGCCATGAGCGCGGTTCCGAGACCCGCGAAGAATGCCGTGGTGAGGCCAAAGAAGCCTACGTAAAAGGGTCCGACCCAGAAGTCGAACAGGTCACCGCCTATCAGGGTGCCCCCGCGAACGCGGTATTTTCTTTCAAAACTGAGCAGCGCCATGGCTTGTCTCCAACCCCGTCTGATCGCGCTCAAGTCACGCGATCCCGTTCCGGGTTTTGCCCATTCCAGATTCGACCGCGGGCGGGTGCCCGGGGGGGCAAGGCCCGCCCGCAGTCATTCTTGTCAGCGTTAGCCAATCATCATGGGGATGAGCCCCATGATGCCCGTCGACGGGTCGAGAGCGCCGGTGACGACCGGTGCGCCTTCGAGCCAGTTGAAGCGAGACGTGCTGAGCAGGACGAGATGAATCATCACAGCCAGCGCGAACAGGAAGACGCCTTGGACGACCAGCGTTTTACGCGGGTCGAAGATCATCCAGATTCTCCACATTTCGCTTCTCCTTTACGTGAGCATTGGCAAGAATGCCGAGACCGACTGGCCGACGCTTTCAAGCGAAGCGTAGCCTTCCGGACCGGGGATCCACGGGCGCCAGAACCAGGCGAGAATATGCGCAACGACAGCGACAGCCACGAATGCAATCATCCCCTGGAGGTAGTACGAGTGGAACTCTTGGGCTTCACCTTCGGTCATTCCCGAAAGCGAAACGGTGTTTGGACTGGACATTGAAGTACCTCCTAGTCACAAGCGCTGCGGTGCCCCGCAGCCGGGTGCTTCAGACGCCTGGAACAGGCGACTTCAGCGGTTAATGCCGGGTTTGGACGCCGGCAAAGACGATGGGCTATGCGCTGAACACGTAGCCCGCGGTGGCGTGTGCGGAAGCCCGCGCCTCCGCAAAAACCGATTGGCCATGGCTGTCGACGGATTTGCCGCGAAACGCCGCAACCGCGCGGGATGTCGCCGCCATGGCGAAACAGATGACGAAGGCGATGGCGACCAGAATCCAGTATTCGATCCGATCGGTTCTCGACTGCCCGCGGGCTGCCTGTCTTTCCCTGTGGTGCACTGTCACTGTCATCGCACTCTCCCTTTTCGCCGGGACATCCCGGCTTGTTATGCGGCCCGCCCGCGCCTGAGCGCCTGGCTGGCCAAATCCACGTCTTCCTGGTTGACGATTGAGCTGCCGCGGGCGCGCGCCTCCTGTTCGGAGGCGTCGCGCAGCCGCTTGGCGGCGGAAATCCTGACCAGCACCGGCTCGAGGCCGATGGCATGGTCGAGCTTGGCCTTGGCTTCCGGCGCCCAGGGCAGTTCACCCCTGATCTTGGCCGGCGTGGCCTCGACGGCGTCCATGTCGGTAGCCAGCGGCAGGATCGAGAACAGCGCATCAAACAGCGCGTTGCAGACTTCCTGGATGAGCCAGGACGCGCCCGAATAGCCCATCACCGGCGTGCCGGTGTGGCGGCGGATGATGGCGCCGGGAAAGGACACGGGGATGTAGATCGCCCGCGCGCCGGCCTCGGCAAGATACATGCGCTCGTTGTAGGACCCGAACATCACCAGCGGCGGCTTGTCCTTGATCATCTGGCGGATGGCGTGATTGTCGGTTTTCTTCCCCGCGACCCGCTGCACCGAGAAGGTGCAGGGCATGCCCATCTCCTCGGTGAGGAAATTGCGGATGCCGCGCTCGTAGGTCTCGCCCGCGACGATGGCGTAGCCGGCGGTGGCAAAGAAATCCTGGGTGACCGAGCGCCACAGGTCCCACATCGGCTTGAGCGTGGTGTGCTTCTCGCGCTCGATGAAGGGTTCGGGATCGAGCCCCAGCATCTCGCCCAGCGAGCGCAGGAACGCGGTGGTGGAATGGATGCCGATCG
>NZ_JAUXOD010000005.1 GCF_030682515.1 Hoeflea sp.
CTTCGCGTTCGGTTATGATGGTGTTGAGCCGGCCGGACAGCTCGGCCTGCTCTTCCTCGGCGCGCAGGTTGACCGCGCCCAGCCGTTCGCGCTCGATCTTGAGACGCTCCAGATTGCGCTCGATTGCGGCCGGGTCGGGCATCGGTGCGTCGGCGGCAAGGCCGGTCAGGCGCAGGGCGTGGTGGGGTTCGCAATTCAAGGCCTCGCGGATGCGCGCCTCGCCCTCCTGGCGGCGTTCGCGCGCCGCCATCAGCCGCTCCTCGGCGCGGCCGCGCGCCTCGCGACCCTGCGACAGCGCGCCGATCGCCTCGGTGGCGAGCTTGTCGGCCTCGCGCGAGCGGGTCTCGGCCGTGGCCAGGGCATCGGCGGCGTCGCGGCGGCGCTGTTCGACGGCGCTCAGCTGGGTCATCAACTCGCGGCGGCGGGCAGCGACCTCGTCGGGCGCGTCGGCGATGGATTCCGCCTCGGTTGCCGCCTCCTGCGCGCGCAGATTGAGCGCGGCCAGGTGGCTTTCGGCATTGGCGGCGCGCTCGAGCCAGCTCGACCGCTCGGTGGCGATGGCTGAAAGCCTGCGCGCGCGCCCGGCGTTTTCGCGCTCGAGCCCCTCATGAGCGGCGCGCGCTTCGGCCAGGGCGCCCCGATCGGTGGCGACTTCGGCATTGACCTGGGTGAGTGCTGAGTCGAGCTGGGACAGGTCCGGGCAGGCCTTGAGCGCTTGCGTGGCCTCATCCAGCGCCAGGACAGTTTCGGCCAGCTGGGCGCCGACCTGGGCGCGTGATTCCGTCAGCACCGCGCGGCGGCTCGCGAGTTCGCCGGAAGCGCGCTCGGCGCTTGCCAGCTCGTCGCGGGCGCGGCCTACATTGCGGCTGGCGTCGCGGATCAGGTCGCGCGCGGCGCGGCCTTCGCTCACGCGGGCGGCCACTGTCGCTTCGCTGCCGGCCAGGGTTTCCTCGGCCAGCCGCAGCTTCTTTGTCGCTTCCACCACTTCGGCATCGAGTTCGGCCAGGCGGTTCTTCTGCTCGAGCCGCATCGCCGCCGGCGTCGGCGCGTCCGCCGAGGCGACATAGCCGTCCCAGCGGAAGATCGCGCCGTCGCGGGTGACGAGCCGCTGCCCGGACCGGAGCTTCGCGTGCAGCGAGCGGCCATGATCGGCGTCGGCGACGAGCCCGATCTGGGCCAGGCGGCGGGCGAGTTCGGCAGGCGCGCGGACATGGGTCGACAGCGGCGTCACGCCGTCAGGGAGCGCCGGGTCCTCTCCGTCAGTTGCCAACATCGCCCAGTGGGCGGGAGCGGCGGGATCGAGCGGCAGGTCGAGATCGTCGCCGATGGCCGCGCCCAGCGCCGTCTCGTAGCCGCGGTCGACCTTGATCTTCTCGACCACCGGCGGGAAAAGGTCCGAGCCCTGCCCGGCATTGAGCATGCGGGCGATGGTCTTGGCTTCGGTCTCGATGGCGTTCAATTTCGCCCTGGCCTCGGTCACCGGCTGGCGCGCGGCGGCTTCGGCTTCCCGCGCGGCCTCGAGAGAAGCCTCGATCCGGGCAAGCGCAGATTCGGCATCCGCCAGCGCCTTTTCGGCGATCTCGGCGTCGCTGCGCTTCAAGGCAGGATCGGGCAGGCCGGCTATGCGCGTGGCAATGGCTGCCAAATCGGCGTCCTGGCTGGCGATCTGCCGCTCAAGCCGCGCCTTGCGCTCGCCCGCCTCGCGGAGCACGCGGTCGAGCTGGGTGCGCTCGGCTGCGGCCTCGGCGCGCTCGGCTGTGACGATGCCGAGCGAGGCCTCGCTTTCGGTGAGCTTGGCCCGCGCTGCCTCGAACGCCGCCTTGAGTGCTGCCGAACGCTCGCCCGAGCCCTCGAGCGCCAGTTTCAGTTCGGCTTCCTCTTCGGACAGCCGCTGCATGATCCCGGCATTGTCGGCGATCAGCCGCTCTTCGCGCTCGATGTCGGTCTTGAGCTGCGCCAGGCGGCGGTCGAGTTCCTCGCGGCGGCGGGCGACGCGCTCGGCTTCCTCGTCGATCTGGGTGCGGGCGATCTGCAGCCTTTGCAGGGCTGCTGCGGCGGCGGCTTCGCCGTCCCTGAGCTCGGGCAGCTTGAGGGCGGCGATGGCCTGGGTCTTGGCCGCTTCCATCTGCGCCTGCGCCAGTTCGGCGACCCGCGAGGTAGCCTGGGCGAGCGCGCTTTCGGCCTCGCCCTCCTGGTTCTTGGCGATCGACCAGCGCAGATGCAAGAGCGTGGCTTCCGCCTGGCGCACCTCGGCCGAGAGGATCTTGAAGCGGTTGGCCTGGCGGGCCTGGCGCTTCAGGCTTTCGATCTGGGATTCGAGCTCGGAGGTGACGTCGTCCAGCCGCTCGAGATTGGTTTCGGCGGCGCGGAGCCTGAGTTCGGCCTCATGCCGGCGCGAGTGCAGGCCGGAAATACCGGCCGCCTCTTCGAGCAGCTGCCGGCGCGCCTGCGGCTTGGCCTGGATCAGCTCGCCAATGCGGCCCTGTCCGACCATGGAGGGCGAGCGGGCGCCGGTGGAGGCGTCGGCGAACAGGAGCTGCACATCCTTGGCGCGCGCCTCCTTGCCGTTGATGCGGTAGACGGAGCCGGATTCGCGCTCGATGCGACGGGTGACCTGGATCTCGTCGGCATCGTTGAAGGCTGCGGGCGCGGTGCGGTCGGAATTGTCGAGATAGAGACCGACCTCGGCGGTGTTGCGGGCGGGCCGGTTGCCCGAGCCCGAGAAGATCACGTCGTCCATGCCCGAGGCGCGCATGTTCTTGTAGGAATTCTCGCCCATCACCCAGCGCATGGCTTCGACGAGATTGGACTTGCCGCAGCCATTGGGGCCGACCACGCCGGTCAGCCCGCGCTCGATGAAGAATTCCGTGGGCTCTACAAAGGACTTGAAGCCCAGCACCCGAAGCTTGTTGAACTTCATGACCGGAGCTCCCGGTCAGGCAGGCACATCGGCACACTTACGCCGCTTCCGCGAAACCGTCGCGGAAGGGCAAGGTGTGATGCCCGCTTAAAGCAGCGGGTCGATGATCGCCGACATGGTTTCAATCGACATGTTCCCCGGATACCGCTTGCCGTTGATGATGAAGGTTGGCGTGGACTGGATACCAAATTGGTCTGCGGCCTTGGTTCTCACAGCATTCACATCGTCCAGAAGCTTCTGGTTCGTCAAGCAAGCCTCGAAGGACTCCTGTGTAAAACCCGCCAAACGGGCGATTTGGAGCAGCGCTTCGCGCCCATCGGGGGCTGTCGCCCAGTTGCGCTGCTGCGCAAACAGCACATCGACCATCGGGAAGAATTGCGGCTCGGGCGCGCAGCGCGCCAGCATGATGGCGGCGGCTGCACGCGGATCGAAGGGGAATTCGCGCACGATGAAGCGCACCTTGCCGGAGTCGACGTATTTTTCCTTGAGCGGCTTGAAGTTGTTCACGTGGAAATCAGCGCAATGGGAGCAGGTCATCGACATATATTCGACGATGGTGACCGGCGCGTTTTCCTCGCCCAGCGTCATTTCCTTGAGCGGGCCGGGCTCCATAACCTTGGCCATGTCGACAGTGCCATCAGGCTGCGGCGCCGTGACGGCGGCGGTCGCGGGCGCGCTCGTCTGAGCGGGCGTCGTGGTCTGAGCCGGGGCGGCGGTTTCAGCCGGAGCAGGCGTTGCCGGCGCGGCGGCAGGCGGTGTCTGGGCGGGCGCTGCGGCGGGGGTGGCGGTCTCCGTAGTCGCCGGGGCCGCGGCTTTTTCGTCAGACGAATCCGAGCAGGCCGTCAAAGTCAGTGCGAGCAGCGAAACAGTCGCGGCGGCGGTCAGTCGGGACGTCAAACGGAACATGCGCATCACCCATTTTTCATGTTTGAATTTTCTCACGCGCTCAGCACCCGTTCGGCGTCCTGCCCGCGCCCGGCGCCCTTCTGTCCGGAGCGCCAGTCCTGCCCCTCTCCTATAACGTCAAATGTGGCCAAACAAGTGCAACCCAATCACTGACCCGTGATCGGTCAGCGGTCCGCCGGACAGAGCCGTCACTCCGAACGCTTTGGCCGGCGGCCGATCACGCCTGCGCCAAGGCGGGCGAGCGCTTCGCGGAGCTTCGGGTCCTCGACCGTGTCCACCATCGCAGCGAGTCGGCGTTTCTCGCCGGTATCCAGCGGACGCGCCTTTGGTTTGCGGGCCGGGACATGGATCGCCTTCTGGACAATGCGGATCTGCGAGATCGCGCGATAGCCGAAGAAACTGTTGACCCTGGCGATCAGTTCGGCCTCCTGGTGCATCAGGAACAGCGCGCGCGCGCCTTCGCAGGCGACCGTCAGCAGACCCGGCGTGAACCCGCCGCCGGTTTCGTCGGGCCCGTCCTGGCGCGGCCAGCGGATCCGTTCGGGCCGCGAGCATCCGGCAAACTGCTCGCCCGCGATCTCGTCCCAGGACGCCAGCAGCAGCGTGTTGATGCCTGCGCGCCGGGCCAGGATCGGATCGATCAGGCCATTGGCGATCTCGGCGATCTGGACGCTGCCCTTGCGGGTGAACGGTTTTGCCACAGTCCTGCCTCTGCTTCCGGCCCGACCGGCGCACCGCCCGGCTGGAGCCTGTCTCAGGTCCGGGGATAGCGCGAAAATGCGATCATGGAAAGCGCAGCCGTCCTCAGCCGGGCGGGTACGCCCCGTCCCGGCCTGCCTGCGCGCCACAGCCACAGGACGCCGGGGGCCTATGAGAATTCGTGCGCCGTCTTTGCCTCCCATGGAACCATTGTCGATCCAAACAGTTTGACGGATGCGACGCCGACCAACGGCGCGATCATATTTGGAGACTTTGAAATGGGGTTTGAATACGGCGGAATTCTGGGGATCATCATCCTGATCCTCAACATCTGGGCGATCCTGCAGATCATCAAGGGTGGCGGAACGACAGGCAGCAAGCTGTTGTGGATCCTGCTCATTCTCGTGCTGCCGGTGATCGGCCTGATCATCTGGCTGCTGGCGGGACGCAACCGCCTCTAGCCCGACCTATTCATGAGGCTTCGGTTTCGGCGTGTTTCGGAGGACGGCAGATACATTTCTTGTGAGTTGGACAAGCAGTGATCTGTTGCGCCTTTTTCATCGCAGGGGGGTCGGGGCTTGGCGGGTTGAAGGATGG
>NZ_JAUXOD010000006.1 GCF_030682515.1 Hoeflea sp.
ACGCTAGGATGAACAAGAAGCGGCAGATGCGTTGGTCTCCTGCCGGGCCCCATCGGGGATTGCAGGTCCGGGCAGCGGTTGCCGATGGTCGGCTCAAGCAAGCCAAGTTTGCCCTTGCGGCTTGAACCCCACCTTTTTCCCGCTCCCTCTTGCAGGGCGATACGGGTCCTCCGCGATCGACGGTCGATCGCCTCGCCTGCTGACTTTTTCCGGTCAAATCCCGGCCAGTGTTCCGTATCGGACATGAACGTTCCAACTGTCGATTGCGTTTCCAGACATATGTCCAATAACACACGGCAGTCTCATTGTCATTGGAGGGCCTCGTGACACAGATTGCCGCCCTTCGGGTCAAAACGCCGACTGCCCCACCTGTAGATGGGCTGCTCGCCAGCTTGCGAGGGGTCGGCAAAGACTATGCGACGCCTGCCGGCAGCTTCATGGCCTTGCAGAACATCGATCTCGACATCACAGCGGGTCGCTTCATCGCCATTGTCGGAAAATCAGGCAGCGGCAAGACAACGATAGCCAATCTACTGACCGGCATAGACAGCGCCACCAGCGGCTCTATCCGGATCGGTGGCGTGGCGCTGGAGCAGAAGACGGAAGAGGAACTGACCGCCTGGAGGGGCCGCAATGTCGGGGTGGTGTTTCAGTTCTTCCAGCTATTGCCAACCCTGACCGTGGTCGAGAACGTCATGCTGCCCATGGATTTTTGCCGGATCGGCCAGCCACGCGACCGGCGACCTCGCGCGATGTCGCTGCTGGCGCAACTGGGCATTGCCGAACAGGCCGACAAGCTGCCATCGGACCTCTCGGGTGGACAACAGCAAAGAGCTGCAATAGCCCGGGCGCTGGTCAATGATCCGCAAATACTCGTCGCCGACGAACCCACGGGCAAACTCGACTCCCATACCACCCTTGAAGTGATGGAGCTGTTCCGTGCCCTGACGCGGGAGGGCCGCACCGTCGTCATGGTGACCCATGAACGGGACCTGGGCGCCTTCTTCACCGAAACTGTCGAGTTGGCCGACGGCCAGATCGTAGCCATTCACGGTGGCGAGGCCCGCTCATGACCCTCGCACCTCGCTGGAAGAAGCTGGTCGGTGACTTTGTCGCCACGCGGGGGCGAGTTGCGCTTATGCTGGCTGCCCTTGCCATCGGCATGCTGACGCTCACCACGATCGCGGGCGCCTATACCATCCTCACGCGTGAGATCTCTCGCAACTATCTTGCGACCAATCCGGCCTCCGCCCTGATCGACCTGGGCCGAGTCACGCCGGAGGCACTGGAACTGATCCGCAACGCCCCGGGCGTAGCGGATGCCGAGCCCATCTCCATCGTCGTGGCCCGCGCCCGTGCCGGAGACGGCCCGTGGCTGCGTACCCTGCTCTTTGTGGCGCCAAACCCCACCTCGATACGTATCGGCCGTTTCCTCGATAGTGGGGCGGCGTCTCCCGCGGACGATGCCGTGCTGCTTGAGCGGGAACTCGTGTCCGCAGAGCGGGCGGCCGGGCACGCCCATTATGAGAGCGGGTTCCGAGCAAATGACACTATTTATGTAAATATTGCTTACACAAACCGTCACGATTTATCGTTATTATATCAGAAAAATAACACTATGCTTTGAACGATAATGCGATTGGGAGTTGCGTGTGACCGCGGATTCAAATGGTCTTCATGTCGATGTCTGGCGTGGAAGCGGCACGGAAGGCCGGTTTGAGCGGTTTTTGGTGCCCATGCAGGAAAGCCAGACCATTCTCGACGTCGTTGCCTGGATCCAGCAATATGCGGATCCGACGCTGTCCTACCGCTACGCCTGCCGGGTCGGCATGTGCGGCTCCTGCGCCATGATGGTCAACGGCGTACCGCGCTGGACCTGCCGCACCCATATCAAGAAAGTAATCAAGGACAACGCCATCACCATTGCTCCTTTGCGCAACCTGCCGGTGATCAAGGATCTGGCCGCCGACATGGATCCGTTCTTCGACAAATGGGTGGCTGCCGGCGGCGTGCACCATCCGACCCGAGACCGCAATGACGAGATCGAGAAGCTCAGTCCGGCGACGCCGGAGCGCATCGAAACCGATACCGGCATCGAATGCATCAATTGCTCGGTCTGCTACGCCGCCTGCGACACGGTTTCCAGCAATGTCGATTTTCTCGGCCCTGCGGCGCTGCAGCGCGCCTGGACGCTCTATCTCGATCCCAAGGATGCCGATCCAGGCGTGATTCTCGAAGCGGTGTCGGGCAGGGGCGGTTGTCACAATTGCCACAGCCAGGGCAGTTGCACCTTGCATTGCCCCAACGGGCTCAATCCAATGAAAGCGATCGCAGGGCTCAAGCGCGCCACCGTCTCCTCCTTCTTCAAGGGCGGGCGATAGGAATGCTTGGTCTCCGGCTCTACATGGCGCAACGCCTGAGTGCGATGGTGATGATCCCGCTGACACTCGGCCACATCGCGGTGATGATCTATGCCGTTCAGGACGGGCTGAGCGCCGCCGAAATCCTTGGCCGCACCAAGGGCAGCGACATCTGGTTCATCTTCTATGGCCTGTTCGTGCTGGCGGTGTCCTTGCATGCGGCCATCGGCCTGCGCGTCGTCGTTCACGAGACGCTGGGTCTCAAGGGCAGGGCTCTTGACGTCTTCATGTGGCTCGCGGGCCTGCTGCTGCTTGTGACCGGGCTGCGCGCCGTGTTGGCGGTGACGTTATGATCCGGCCGCACCGCTCGCACCCGCTGTGGATTGCCTATCTCCTGCACCGGCTCTCGGGCCTGGGCCTGGCGCTGTTCCTGCCTGTACATTTTTATGTGCTGGCATTCGCACTCAACCAACCGGAGCGGCTCGACGCCTTCCTGCGCTTTGCAGACGATCCCTTGGTCAAGGTAGCCGAGTTCGGCCTCGTCTTCCTGCTCGCGGTGCATGTCTTTGGCGGGTTGCGGCTGCTGGCGCTCGAATTCCTGCCCTGGTCGCCGCGGCAGAAGACAATGGCCGCATCCGCAGTTGCCGCGGCCTTCCTGGTGGCCGGCACATTTTTCCTGCAGGCGGTATGAGCATGACCATGACCAGCATTGATCGTCACGACACGGACATTCTGATTCTCGGCACCGGCGGCGCCGGCATGTTTGCGGCGCTCCACGCCCTGCAGACTGCGCCGGCAGGCACAAAGGTGACCATCGCGGTCAAGGGCCTGATCGGCAAGTGCGGCTGCACTCGCATGGTGCAGGGTGGCTACAATGTGGCGCTCGGCCACGGCGACACTGTCGAACGGCATTTCATGGACACGATCAAAGGCGGCAAGTGGCTGCCCAACCAGGACATGGCATGGAAGCTGTGCGAGCAGGCGGTGGTGCGCGTGCGCGAACTCGAAAACGAGATCGGTTGTTTCTTCGACCGCAACGCCGACGGCACGTTGCACCACAAGGCCTTCGCCGGCCAGACGGCCGACCGCACCGTCCACAAGGGCGATCTCACCGGCATCGAGATCATCAACCGGCTGATGGAGCAGGTACTCTCTCGGCCGGTGGAAAAGCTGCAGGAACATAGGGCCATCGGCCTGATCCCGACCCGGGACCGAGCGGCACTGGCGGGCGTGCTGATGATCGACATGCGGACCGGCAAATTCCGCTTCGTACGCGCCAAGACGGTGCTGATGGCGACAGGTGGCGGCCCGACCATGTACAAGTACCACACGCCTTCTGGCGACAAGACGATGGATGGGTTGGCCATGGCGCTGCGCGCCGGCCTGCCGCTGCGCGACATGGAAATGGTGCAGTTTCATCCCACCGGCCTGCTGGCTGGCGACCACACCAAGATGACCGGAACGGTGCTTGAGGAAGGGTTGCGCGGGGCGGGCGGGCAATTGCTCAACGGCGCCGAACGCCGGTTCATGTTTGATTATGACGACCGCGGCGAGCGCGCCACCCGGGATGTGGTCTCGCGCGGCATTTATGCCGAAATGCAGAAATCAAACACCTCGAGCAATGGCGGCGTCTATATCAAGATGAGCCATCTTGGTCCCGAGATGGTACGGCAGAAGTTCTCCGGCATGGTCAAGCGCTGCGCCGATTCCGGCTTCGATCTGGCCGGCGGCCTGGTGGAGGTGGTGCCCACGGCGCATTACTTCATGGGCGGCGTGGTGGTGGACACCGACACCCGCACCGAGATGGAGGGCCTTTACGTTGCAGGCGAAGACGCCGGCGGCGCTCACGGTTCCAACCGGCTTGGCGGTAATGGCGTGGCCAATTCCACCGTCTTTGGCGGCGTGGCAGGCGATGTCATGGGCGTGGACATCCGCCGCATGGGCGCACTGCGCGATCCCGACGAAAGCGTGCTTGACGCCGAGGTCGCGCGCGCCTGCCAGCCGCTGGGCCAGAAGCCCGCCAATGTCCAGGACCTGCGCCATCGGTTGCAGGAGGCGATGTGGGAGGGTGTGGGCGTCATCCGCACCCGCCGCGGAATGGAACGCGGCATCGCTCGCGTCGCCGAAATATCTGACGAATTGATGCAGTCGGGCGTGGCCTCTGCCAATCTGGCGTTCAATCTGACCTGGCACGACTGGCTCAATGTACGTTCACTGTGTGATGTCTCCGAAGTCATTGCGGAGGCCGGGCTGGCGCGGGAAAACTCCCGCGGCGCCCATTACCGCGAGGACTTTCCGGAATCGGGCGATCTGGACAGTTCCTATTTCACCGTTGCACGGCAGCGGGGCGGCGAGATCGATGTCAGCCGCGAGCCCGTGCAATTTTCCATCGTCCGACCGGGCCAAACCATCCTGCCTGTCGGCGAACCTGAAACCCTGGTGGAGGCAAACTGATGATCCCCATCGACATCATACAAAAAACGGCCGAGATCCTGATGGACAAGGCCGCCATCGAAATCCCGCAGGACTACCTCGACGGTCTGCAGGCGGCCGCCAGTGTGGAGGACGGCGATCTGTCTTCCTTCGTGCTTGAGGCGATGCTGGAAAACTACAAGGCCGCCAAGGAAGACCGTCGCGCCATGTGCGGCGACACCGGCACGCCGCGCTGGTACGTCAAGATGGGCAACGAGACCCAGATCGAGGGCGGCCCGATCGCGCTCGAGGCGGCTCTTCGGCGGGCCACCGCCAACGCCACTAACGGCGTTCCCTTGCGGCCCAACCGCGTGCATCCGCTGTGGCGCACCGATCATGACAACAATGTCGGCATCGGCGCTCCCGAGATCGAATATGGCTACGAGCCGGGCGGTGAGTGGATCGACCTGATCACTGTTCACAAGGGCGGCCTGTTCGGCACCGACTACCGGATGCTGTTTCCCTCCGACGGCATCCAGGGCATCAAACGCTTCTACCTCGATTGCCTCGTTGCCTTCGGCAAGCGGGGCCTGGCCTGCCAGCCCGCAATCATCGGCATCGGGCTTGGCGGCTGCAAGGACACATGCATGGTGCTTGGCAAGCGCGCCGCCTGCCTGCGCGTCGTCGGCTCGCGCAATTCCGACCCGCGCATCGCCGAACTTGAGCTGGAGCTCAAGGAACTGGGCAATTCCATCGGCATGGGCGCGATGGGTTTTGTCGGCAAGTCGATGGTCATCGATGCCAATATCGAGGTGGGATACTGCCATACTGGCGGCATGCAGATGTCGGTGCATGCCTTCTGCCTTTCATCGCGCCGCGCCGTGGCGCGGGTTTTTGCCGACGGACGGGTGGAATACCGCACCGATCCGGACTGGTTCACCGATTATCAACGCCGGGAGACAGTGGAATGGGAAATGCCTCAAAACCACGAAAAATCCGCCTGAGCACCACACCGACGCCGGAGGCGCTGGCGGAACTGAGGCTGGGCGACGTCGTCTATCTAGACGGGCTCATCTACACGGCGCGCGAGGGCGTCTACAAGCGGGCACTGGAGGACAAGGCCAACATTCCGATGGAGCTTCCTTCGGAGAGTGCCGCCAATTTTCATTGCTCGCCCGCCGCCGCCATCAACGAGGACGGGACGTTCCGGCTTGGCGCGGTGACGGCCACGGCGTCGTTCCGCTTCACCAAGTGGATCGGCGAATGGATGGCCAAGTCCGGCGCCAAGCTGATCATCGGCAAGGGCGGCATGAGCGCCAAGGATTATAAGGAGCATTTCGTCCCCAATGGCGCGATCTATCTCACCACGGTGGGCTACGGCACCGGGGCGCTGCTTGGCCGTGGGGTGAAACGCGTAAAAGCGGTGCACTGGAACAAGGAACTGGGGCTGGCCCAGGCGATGTGGGTGCTGGAGGCCGATAACATGGGCCCCTTCATCGTCGAGAGCGATCTGGCGGGCAACTCGCTGTTCGAACGCGAGAACGCCAAGATCTCCGCCAACCTCGCCAAGGTCTATGAGGGCACGACGCCCGCCGTGCTCAAGCGTTTTGGCGAGACCGACGACCGTTCCGACGAAATGATCGGATAGGCCATGGGGATGAGCGAAAATCCTTTTACAGGCTATACCGGCCGGATTCTTACCGAGGATGGCGTCTACAGCCAGTCCGAGGTGGGGCTTGCCAACCGCAATTCGGGCAATCTGCTCGAAACGCTGGCGCTCGATATCACCCCCATCGGACTGCATTACCTGCTCATCCATTTTGATGTGCCGCTCATTGACGAGAGCACACATCGGCTCGATTTCTCCGGGGCATTCGATGCGCCCTACAAGCTCGGGCTCGACGAGATCCGGGCATTGCCGCAGGTCACGCTGCCGGTGACACTGGAATGCGCCGGCAATAGCCGGTCGGGGATTTCGCCGCGCGCGCATTCGATGCCCTGGATGTATGAGGCGGTCGGCACCTCGGAATGGACCGGGACGCCGCTCAAGCCGCTGATCGAGCGGGCGCGACCGCGCGGCGACGCCGTGGACATCGCATTTTTTGGCACTGATTACGGTTACGACAAGGGCGTGGGCCACCATTACGGGCGTTCGCTGACACTTGACCAGATCAGCGAACTCGACGTCATGCTGGTGCATTCGATGAATGGCCAGCCGCTGCTGCCGCAGCACGGCGCACCGCTGCGGCTGATCGTGCCAGGCTGGTACGGCATGGCGAGTGTCAAATGGCTGGGCCGGATCGAGGCGCTGACAAAAGCCTTCGACGGGTTCCAGCAGGTGCAGACCTACCGGTTCCGCGACTCCTACGAGGACCCGGGACGGCCGATGACCACGATGCGGGTCAAATCCCTGATGGTTCCGCCCGGCGTGCCCGACTGGGGCTCGCGCAAGCGCTATCTCGAACCCGGACCGGTGACACTGGTCGGCCGCGCGTGGTCGGGCGGTGGCGTGCCGGTCACCAGGGTGGAGGTCGAATTCGACGGCAGCTGGTGCGAGGCGCGGCTGGAGCAGCAGACCGGACATTATACCTGGACCAGATGGAGCTGCGATTGGCAGGCAAGCCCGGGCGAACATGTGCTGCGCTGCCGCGCCACTGACGCCAACGGCGCGGTGCAGCCGCTCGATCCGCCGTGGGATGTGGCCGGCTTTGCCAACAATTCAGCCCAGAAGGTACAGGTTTTCGTGGGCCAGCGCTGACGCCGGTCGGCTGCGCCGATCGGGCGTCCACCCGAGCCAAGAATTGCAACGTTTGCGCCGTCCGCCGGCCGGCCAATACCGAACTGTGAAGCATAATCATGCCCCCGTTTGCCGATCTCGCCTATGTCAGCAAAGCCCGAATCCTGTTCCCCGGGGTGCTCACGTCGCTCACCGTGGCCTTGGCGGCGAGGTTCCTCTCCGAGCACTACGGCGCGCCGGTAATGCTGATGGCGCTGCTCCTCGGAATGGCCTTCAACTTCCTGGTGGAGGATGGCGGCGCCTGCGTGGCCGGCATCGAGTTTTCCTCCAAGGTGCTGCTGCGCATCGGTGTGGCCCTGCTCGGCCTCGGCATCACGGTACAGCAGATCGCCTCGACAGGTTCCGAGGTGCTGCTCATCACGCTCTGCGGGGTTGGGCTCACGATTTTCATGGGCCTGGGGCTATCGCGCTTTCTCGGCCGCGGCACGCATGTCGGGCTGCTGATCGGCGGCGCCGTGGCGATCTGCGGCGCGTCCGCGGCGCTGGCCATTTCCTCGGTGCTGCCCAGGAGCAAGACACTGGAGCGGGACACGATCTTCACCGTCATCGGCGTGACCGCGCTGAGCACGCTGGCGATGATCGTCTATCCGCTGATTGCCGACGCGCTGGATCTGAGCGAGGTGGCCACCGGCATTTTTCTGGGCGCCACGATTCACGACGTGGCCCAGGTGGTGGGCGCGGGCTATTCGGTCTCCGAACTCACGGGCGACACCGCCACCTTCGTCAAGCTCCTGCGCGTGGCGCTTCTGGTGCCGTTGATTGTCATCCTGTCGCTGGTCTTTTCCGGCTCGCGCGAGCCGGGCGCCAAGCGCGCGCTGCCGATTCCGTTCTTTGTCATCGGCTTTGCCGCGCTGGTGATCACAGGCTCCTATGATTTCATTCCGGAGATGGTCAAGGACGCGCTGCTGTCGTTCTCGCGCTGGTGCCTGGTGGTGGCAATCGCCGCCCTGGGCATGAAGACGTCGCTCAGAAAGCTCGGCGAGGTCGGCGGCAGCGCCATCGTGCTCATCTGCGCGCTCACAGGCATTCTCGCCGTCTTCGCGCTCACAGCCATCAAGATCAATCTGAACTGAGAAACCCGGAAGGACATTCCCATGAGCAAATTCGTCGACGAACGCATCTACACACTCAAGGCCGGTCAGGCGCCGGTGTTCCTCAAACTCTACGAGGAGGAGGGAATGGAGGTCCAGGTCCGCATTCTGGGCCGGATGGTCGGCTACTACTTCACGGATATCGGACCGCTCAACCAGATCGTCCACATGTGGGGATATGACAGCCTGGACGACCGCTACGAGCGCCGCAAGCTGCTTCAGGCGGCCCCCGAATGGCAGAGCTATGCCGCCAAGATGCGGCCACTGGTCACCCATGTCGAGAACAAGATCCTGGTGCCGGCTCCCTTTTTCAGACTACCCCAGACCGAAGAGTGATCTGGCGGGTGTTATCAACTCACTAGCGAGAAGGACAAAGCCTGACACAAACATCAACGCGACCAGGAGCCGCTTGTATTGAACATCGGTCAGACGGCGAAACATCATGATTCCCAGTTGGGCCGCCAACATGGTTGTCGGAAGGGCAAGGATGATCCAAATTAGCGTTTCACGGACATAGGCCCCACGGGTGAACAGGATCACCGCCGAAGCGGTCAACACGATCACGTTGAAGGGCTGCAAGATTGCGCGCTGATCGGCCTTGGTCCAGGGTCGCAGGGTGCACCACATGGTCGGCAATGCGCCGGACAGCGATGCTGCGCCACCGAGAACGCCGCCCAGAAAGCCGATAAGGACTTGGGTGTAGAAGCGCGCTCCTTCCACCAGGGGCAAAGATTGGCGGGCAATAAAAAAGCCGCCATAGATCAGCATGAAAATCCCGATCGTCACCTTGAGTGCCGCAGCATCAATATGCTCAAGCAGGGTAATTCCAACGGGCACGCCGACCAAAGCGGGCAGGAGGAATTGAAGCAGCCTGCCGGGATTTGCTGCAATGCTCGCGCGAACAATGTAGATGCCCTGCAGTCCGCTCAGGATCGACATGATCAGCACGATGGCGACAGCCTGCTGCGGCGGCATGATGTTGAGCCAGAAGCCGAGTGCAAAAAGCGCAGTGCCGAAACCGGCAAGACCGTTGACGAAGCCGCCAGCCGCTGCGCCAACCATAAGCAAGGCCAGAAAATCGAGACTCATCCCTTGCTGGCCTGCTTCAGCGTCAGCGGATTGAAGACGCCAAGCGTGACCGCATCAAGAAGCCGTTGGTGAATTTCTCGTATTGCGCGCGGGCGCACATTGTCATTGCGGCTTGCCAAGCCGATGGTCCGGTAGAGCGTGCCGTCGTCCAGGGGCAGATGCTTGAGTGGGCGCGACAGCATGTGTTCCACACAGGGCCGCGGCGCGATGGATACGCCGAGATTGGCCAACACCATGCTGGAAATTGCCTCAAGGCTTTCCAGTTCCATGCTTTCCTTGACCTCGATGCCTCTTTCCTGGAGCCACCGTTCGATTTTCTCACCCACGACAGCATGGCGAGAAAATCTTATGAAGGACTGTGAACGAAGAAGCTCTATCGGATCGTTGCTCTCAATGTTCGGAGAAACCAGAAGCTCCAGGGGCTCTTGGGCCACATCCAGCCACGCCAGGTTGCGTGGCACGACTTCGGGTCGCGAGGTGATGGCGGCGTCGAGAGCCCCGCGCTCAACCTGATGAAGCAACGTATTCGTCAGTCCTGGTGTGACGGACACCATCAGTGCCGGAAAAGAGTGCTTAAGGGACGAGATGGTCAAGGGCACGAGGCCGGTCAGGGTCGTCGGAACTGCTCCGAGCCTCACCATCCCGCGCAGGCTGTCCTCGCCGAGGATGCCGGGGACGAGTCCATCATAAGCTGCAATGACGTCTCTGGCCCGCGACACCAGTGCGCGCCCCATCGGTGTGAGCTCAGGGCTTCGCTTGCTTCTATCAAATATCTTGATGCCCTGCTCGGCCTCAAGCGCTTTCATCTGCTGGCTCACTGCGGCATGCGTCAGATAGACGGCCGCTGCAGCGGCGCTGAATGTGCCGTGCTCATGAACTGCCACGAGGGTTCGCAATATTCGAATCGTCAATGTCGCTTAAAGCTCATGTAAGATTAATTTACAATATATTGTCGCATATGCCGTGTCAGATAACAACTTGTTACACAAACTCCCGCTTCATTCGCCCCATTGTCAGCGCGAGCTTTGCCTGCCGATGCTTTCGCTGGTTCGGGACGCGATGCTCTGGCCACCTACTTGGAATGGGTGGAAGCTTCATTTGACAGGGTTTCCTCGGAGAGGCTCTTCAACTCCTCCAACAGGGTCTCGGCCAGCGCTGCCTTGGCGTGATCGCGCAGAAAAACGAGACCGACCGTGCGATAGGCCGGGGGGCCGGCAAAAGCTACACTCCGCACAGGCAGGGCCAGAGAGTCGTGCATCCGGCGTTGGGGAACGACCGAAACCCCGAGCCCGTGATGGACCATGGTGGTGATCGCCTCAAGTGTGTCAAGTTCCATCATTTCAGTGACGCGCAGGCGCCGCTTTTTCAGGTAGGCATCGATAAGTTCTCCGACCCAGGCCTGGCGGGTATAGCGGATGAATGGATAGGTCGTAACGAGCTCTTCAGCCCGCCGTTGCGGCACATCGGCCGGTGCAATCAGGACCAGCGGCTCGCGCAGGAACGGCGACCATTCGAGGCCTGAAGAGCCGTGAACTAGGTCGCTGACAATGGCGGCATCGAGCTTACCTTGCCGCGCACGATCGACCAGATCTGCCGACAGGCCCATCGAAAGCTGAATATGCAGACGTGGATATTTGGACCTGAGGGCCACCAGGGCGCGCGGCATGATGCCGGTTATGACGCTGGGGACAACGCCAAGGCTCAGGTGCCCTTCGATAGAGGTTTCCTCCCGGGCCTGGAACAGCCGCTCATAGGCCTGAACGGCTTCGGTCGCCTTGCCGACAAAACTGCGACCTGCATCGCTCAGGACAGGCGGCCGTTTCGAGCGATCAAACAATTCGACGCCAAGTTCGTTTTCCAGGGATCTGATCTGGACCGTGACTGCCGATTGGGTTCGCCGCACCGCATCAGCGGCCCCAGCGAATGAACCACTTTTGACGACAGCCAGAAATGTTTTCACATCTCGAATGGACATCCCGCACCTCATCTAATTGAATTGTTCTCAATCTAATGTTCTGTATTTTTCGTTTCTGTTCAATCTATTTCTACCGTATGGTCAGTGCTGATCGCTGATTTCGTATCTGAAAGCAGCCCGGGCCAAATCCGACAGTATCAGCAAATGGTCCGATTCCAGGAAACTGCGGGGATACATGCCTTCATGTCCGACAAGAAGAGTTGCTGTGCTGACCGGTGCAGGCGGCGGCATCGGCCAGGCGGTCGCGCGGCGCCTTGTTGCCGACGGATATGCGGTTGTCCTGATTGACAAGCAAGAACCTGTATTTGAGGTGGATCCCGCCGCCAATCGGGCAAGCGTCCTGAGCTTGGCGGCAGATGCGACCGATGGCGATGCACTACGCGGTGCCGCGCGAGAGGTGGTGGCGCATTTTGGCGGCCTTCACGTCTTGATCGTAAATGCCGGAATCGGTCCATCCGGTACGGTGGCCGAAACGGGAGCAACGCTCTGGGATGCGGTGCTTGATGTGAACCTGACCGGCGCATTCAATACACTGCAGGCGTTCCTCCCGGTCATGCGTGGATCGCAGGGCGTTCGCTCGGTTGTGCTGACGTCTTCGGTGCTGGCAACACGTGGCGCGCGCAACATGGCCGCCTATAGTGCATCGAAGGCCGGCCTGATCGGGCTCATGCAGTCCGCAGCGCAGGAATTCGCCGCTGAAGGGATTACGGTCAATGCCTTGGCTCCGGGACCGATTCGAACCCCGCTTCTGGAGAGCCTGCCGGGTGACACTTTAACCGAGCTTGAGCAGGCTGTCCCCCTGAAGCGTCTGGGCACCCCGGATGATGTGGCGGATGCGGCGATCTTCCTCACCGGACCGGGCGCTACCTTTATTACCGGCCAGGTTCTGGTTTTGGATGGCGGCCTTAGCGGCCGCGCGTACTGGAGAGACAATTGACCGCTGCACCGGACGCCCTTGCCAAGCTCCCCTTGGTAAGATGGCCTTGACAACCGGTCGAATGGTCAGACGAACACGGCAAGCCGCAATCGTCCCTGATTGTGCGCATAATGAGAAGAGGAAACCATGACAACGCTTTACGAAACAATTTCCAGCCGCGGCCACAAGAGCAATCTGGCAGTTGATCTGTTGGTCGTGTTGGCCGGTTCACTGCTGATGACCATCGCCGCCAAGATCACGATTCCATTTTACCCGGTGCCGCTGACCGTTCAGACCCTTGTGGCGATCGGGCTGGGTTTGGCGCTGGGTCCGACGCGGGCTGTAGCCTGCGTTCTTGCCTATCTGGCCCAAGGGGCCGCCGGTCTGCCGGTATTTGCCGGCGCACCGGCCGGTGGCCTCGGACTTGCCTATATGGCGGGACCGACCGGCGGCTACCTCGTGGGATTTGTTTTCCAGGCGATGGTTGCAGGGTTCCTGGCAAGATGGGGCTGGGGCCGCAGCCCGGTAACGGCCATTGGCGCAGGCTTGATCGCCGCCGCCGCAATCTACCCGACGGGCTTGCTCTGGCTTGGCGTCGTTATCGGTTTTGACAAGCCGCTTCTGGCGCTGGGCCTGTTTCCCTTCGTGCTTGGCGACCTCGCCAAGGCTTGCCTGGCGGCGCTGATCTTCCCGGCAGCCTGGTCGATGCTTGAACGCGACAAGCAGTGAACCCCGGCTCGGTCACACTGATTGAGGTCACATAGAGGGCTTGCAGCACCTTTTCAGGGCACAGGGCCAGAGGGCCGGGCATGTCGCTTGATTGCGACGCGCCCGGTCTTTCTATTGCGAAAACATGGAGTAGGTGGCCCGGGCGCCCTGGGAGAAAGAAATGAGCCGGGCCTGTTCCTGCAGGATCTTGCCCCATTCCGGGATGGTCTCCTGGGTGAACTCCTTGCTTGCGCCTGCGAGCATGACGCAGCCCAGAGGCTGGTCTGCTCCGCACGACACCATAGCGCCGATGGCGGAAAAGCCGATGAAGTTCTCGTCAAGATTGGTCGAGTAGCCACGCGCAAGAATCTGCTCCAGCTCCTTCCTGAATGCGTCGGGGTCGGTGATCGTGTTCGGCGTCAGCGCTTCGTAAGGCCCGTCTCCGATCAGCTCCTGCCGCTCTACGGGAGACCGGTTGAGTAACAGAAGCTTTCCCGAAACCGCCACATGCAACGGATTGCGCAGCTGCGTTTCGTAATAGGGCGTGAGCACGCCCGATACGCCCGAAATGTCGACCACGAGACGTTCATTGCCGATGAAGACAACAAGCGAGGACGTCAACTCCGTCCGTGCGCGCAGCAGGCGCAATGGCTCGAAAGCGTCGCGCCGCAGAATTTGAAGCGGGTGATACATGGTAAGCGATCCCATGGCTTTCGACGCCGCATGGTAGCGCTTGCCGCTGGAATCCCGCATCACATAATTTGCTTCCAGGAGGGACTGCAGAATGCGGTGGACGGTGCTGTCGGTGAGTTTCACCGCCTCGGCGACCTCGTGGAGCGTCAGCGGCCGAGGCGATTCAACCAACACCTCAATGACTGCCAGGCCCCGTCCGAGGGCCCCCGTATCCTGCAGGCTTTCAGGCATTGCCCGAGATTTTGACGTAGGTGCTTTCATCGGCCTATCCTATCAAAAAACGAAATCATTATTCCATAAAATACAAATTTTATCCCATTTTACAACATTGGTGTTGCAATATACAAGATCGCATGGTTCCCTTCCTGGGTCAGAGGAGGTGTGGCCGATCAGACCGGTCGCATTCTGATAAGTCCATAAAGGACCTGGGAGAGAGATATGATCAACAAGAGAATGAAGTACGCCCTCGGTCGTGCAGGCTTTGTTGCCGCAGTTGTCACCGGCGTCATGTCGGGCACTGCCGCGGGAGCCGAGGAAAAGATTGTCGCCAACGGCGAAGTTGTCAGAATTCAGGAATATCCTGGCGCGATTCTGCACATCAGCCAGTGGGTCGCAGCCGACAAGGGCTTTTGTGAAGACCACGGCCTTCGCTGCGAAATGGTGCAGATCCCGAGCGGACCGGTCGGACTTCAGGCGCTCGCCGCGGGAAGTCTCGAAGTTACCTTCGCTTCCACGGAAGTGACCATGCAGGCAGCATCACGGGGCAATGACGTACAGCTCATCGTTGGCCATTCGCCAGACAACATCTATACGATGAGCGTTCACAAGGATGTCGCGCTGCCGAACAAGAACAAGGGCTATCCGGCCGTTATGGAAGACCTTAAGGGGCTTACGGTCGGTGTCACCGCTCGTGGTGCCGGAACTGAGCTTCAGGCGAGAGCGCTGTTCATTGGCGCCGGCATGGATCCTGATGCAGTGACCTATATCGGCGTAGGCTCCCCCGGGACGGCCTACCCATCCTTCCTGGCTCGCCAGATCGATGCGGCGATGATGTTCGAGCCTTTCGCGACGATCTGCCGGTTGCAGGAGACGTGCGTTGATATGGTTGATTTGGTCGGAGGCGAAGGGCCTCCGGAAATCAGCGCACTCAACGGCGCTTTCGAGACCTACGCCGCCCGCCGGGACTATATCGAGGAGAACCCGGTCGTCATCGGTGCCTTTATTCAGGCGATGACAGAAGCCACAGCCTGGGTCAACGATCCCGCCAATTTTGAAGAGCTGGTGGAAGTGGTCCAAGGCCGATTCAAGCTGGGCGACGATATTGAGGATGCAGACAATGTGCTTCGTGAATTGGTCCGCACCAACGCTCCGCTCTACGGCGTGACCATCGATCGCGATGCAGTCAAGGCATTCTCGGACTATTTGATCCAGAACGAATTGATCACGAATCCGGTTGACCCGGCGTCGTTCGTCTACGCAAAGGCTCCGCAACCATGAGCGGACAGGGTCAGCTTGCCACCGATGCCACAGTGAAGCCGGAAGCCGGCGGTCATACGCAGCTGGCGGCAGGGGCGCCGGAATTAGGCAATGTCTCGATCCGGGATCTCAACCACCGCTTCGGCAGCAGCGTTCACGCTGCTGCCGATGTGTTCCTGAATTTCGCACCGGGCGAATTCGTGTCGATCGTTGGACCGTCAGGGTGTGGCAAGACCACAGTTCTCAATTTGCTGGCAGGGCTTTTGCCGGTTCAGGAGGGAACGATCTCGATCTTCGGCTCGCCGCCGAAAGCCGGGCGCCATGATGTGGCTTACATGCTTGCTCGCGACTGCCTGTTCCCATGGCTTACCGCGGCGCAAAATGCTGAATTTGGCGCAAGGATCAGGCATGCCGATCGCCATAAAAGGCAAGCGCGCGCCCGGGAATTGCTGGAGGCCGTCGGCCTCAAGGGGTTCGAGGACAACTATCCGAAAGCCTTGTCGCATGGCATGCGACAGCGAGTGGCCTTGGCGCGCACCTTTTGCCTCGATTCTCCACTCCTGCTGATGGATGAGCCGTTCGGGGCGCTCGATGCGCAGACAAAGATGCAGCTTGAGGATGTGCTGCTTTCGCTCTGGATGAAGGAGCGGCGAACAGTGGTCTTCATTACCCATGATTTGGCCGAAGCCATAACTCTGTCGGACCGCGTTGTGGTCATGAGCGCCAGACCCGGAAAGATTATCGCGGATATTCGTATCGAACTTCCGCGTCCTCGATCCGTCACGGATCTCCAGAAGGATCCTGAATATCACAAGATTTACAGCAAGGTTTGGGAAAAGCTGGAAGTGGGGCTGCGATCATGACGGATGCTGCTGATAATCGAAATTATGCATTGTACGAGACAATTGTCATAAATGTCGCGCGACTGGTGTTCCTAGCCGTGTTTTTTGCGGCGTGGGAATACATTGCACGCAACAGGATAGTGAATCCCCTATTCATCGGAACTCCGAGCGAAATCGGCAAATTCCTGTGGAACGGCCTCTTCGTCGAGTTCAGCCTGATCAAGGATCTTTACTGGACGCTGGGCAGCACCTTTCTTGCATTTTTGATCGGCAGCGTTGCCGGCATCATAACCGGACTGATGTTTATCACATGGCCGTGGTTTGAGAGGTTCAGCGATCCTCTGTTCTCTGCGCTCAATGCGCTTCCGCGCATCGCGCTTGCACCTCTGTTCCTGTTGTGGTTCGGCTTGGGAATCTGGTCGAAAGTCGCCCTTGGCGCCAGTCTGACGTACTTCATCGTTTTGAGCAGCGCCGTCGCGGGCATCCGCAGCACCAATGCTGACCATCTGACGCTGTCTCGGACCTTGGGCGCCAGTCAGGGCCAAATCTTCACAAGGGTCACCCTTCCCAGCGCCGTACCAACAATTTTCTCGGGACTACGCTTGGGCCTGATCTACGCCCTGCTGGGTGTGATCGGCGGAGAAATCATCGCTGCGCAGCACGGTCTGGGTCAGCTTCTGTCCTACCTTGCCGGCAGTTTTCAGATCAGCGGCGTCTTCGCTGTGCTGTTCATTCTGGCAATCCTGGGAACCGGATTGATTGCCTTGATGAGCCGTGTCGAGAAATGGCTGCTTCGGTGGCAATAAGTAGTATCGCGGGAGGAATTACGCGTCATGAATGAAACGACATCCAATTGGGACGGATTGACCGAGGCCGCGGCAGCGTTGCCCGCTGGCGGCAACCGGATCAGCTACGAGTTCAGCTATGCCGATGCGCTGGAAATCCTGCGTTTGATCGACACCACGCCGAATGTGCGAAAGCTGGCGCTGTCGATCGGCGATCTGACGATCGATCTGGAAAGGGACGCCGCGGACACGCTAGAGCGTCCTGCGAGGATGCAGGCAGCCCCTCCTGCCGCCGCCCCGCCGCCGCCGTTGGCGCAAGGCCAGATTACTGCTTCCTCTGACAAGGAGGCTGCGCCGGCGCCCGACGGGACCGTTTCGGTTCGGTCGCCTATTGCAGGCATTTTTTACTTGGCTCCCGCACCCGGCGAGCCGCCCTTTGTCGAAGTCGGCTCCGAGGTCGCGGAAGACACTGTTGTCGGCATCATCGAGGTCATGAAGGTGATGAACAATATCCGCGCCGGCGCCCGGGGCGTCGTCACCGGCTTCGGAGCTGCGAACGAAGACCTGGTTCAATTCGACCAGGCGCTGCTCTACATCGATCCGAACGGGCAGGCTGATCCGTCATGACCAACAGCAGCGCCAAGCCACGCCTGAAATTTACCGACGAGACATTTCGCGATGGGCCGCAGTCAGTCTGGGCCAACCGCATGCGAACCGCGTCGATGCTCGATTCCGCCCCGGTGCTGGATGAGTGCGGCTTTGACCGCATCAACCTGATCAGCGGCTCCGCCTTTGAGACAGCGATCGTCTATCTCTACGAAGATCCCTGGGAGCGCCTTCACGAGCTCAGAAAGCGCATCAAGAAGACCGACACGATCATTCTGGTGCGGGGCCGCAATCTTTTTGGCTGGAAACGCTATTCCGACGATGTTGTCGAAATGTTCATGCAGAGGCTCAAGCAGATCGGCATCGACTGGGTGCTGATCTTTGACGCGCTCAACGATGTGAGCAATGTCGCGTTTCACGTTCGCTGTGCCAAGAAGCTCGGCATGGGTGTGCTTGGCTACGTTACCTATTCGATCAGTCCTGCCCATACGCCCGAGCACTTTGTCCAGAAAAGCAAGGAATTCATCGCTTGCGGTGCAGACGGCATTGTCTTCGGCGACGCCAGCGGTCTGCTGACGCCGGAAACGGCCCGGGAAAACATGGTCGCTCTCAGGCGTGCATTGCCGGACACGATACTGGAATTCTCTGGCCACGACGCCACCGGCCTGTCCAGCCTTTGCTACAAGGAGGCCATCGATGCGGGGATCGACGGTGTCTATTCGGCGGCGCGTCCGCTTGCCTATGGCGAATCCATACCTGCCACGCTTGACCTGATGGCGATGGCTGACCGGTCAGGCCTGCAGACGCAGCTCAATGAAGAGGCTCTGCGCCGCATCGACGATTACTTCCTGTGGGTGGCCTATCAGGAAGGCAGGCCGTTCAGCCGGAAGGTGGCGCCGAACGACAGGAATTTTCGCACCTTTGCCCACCACCAGGTTCCCGGCGGGATGATGTCGCATCTGGTGAGCCAGCTGAAGAATCTGAAGCTGATCGACAGGCTTGATGAGGTGCTGGAGGAGACCGGCCGTGTCCGCGAGGAAATGGGCTATCCGGTGATGGTCACGCCGTTCTCCCAGCTCGTGACAGTGCAGGCGACCTTCAACGTGCTGGAAGGCAAGCGCTATCACACCGTCCCGGAAGAGCTGCGCCTCTATTTGCGGGGCCACTATGGGCAGTCGCCGGGACAGATCGATCAGAACATCCTGGACCGGGTTATTGGAAACGAAGACCGGATTGATTCATCTGCGGTTTTCGGGCGCGAGATGGTCCCTGAATTCGTCGCCGAAAATGGCCCCTTCGCGTCCGACGAGGATCTGCTGCTGGAGCTGTTCAACAGCAAGGTGGTTGTCCAGAAGTATCGCGCCAACCAGAAGCCGGTCAGTCGTGGCGACGTGCCGTCGCCGCTGTACGGACTGGTGCAGGAGATCGCCAAGCGGCCGGGCCTCAGCAGGATCGTCGTCAGCAAAGGCTCCTTGCGCCTCGAACAGTGCATGTAGAAATCAAAAAAGGCGAGTGAACATGAGCAAATATCCGTTGGACGGAGTGCGTATCATCGCGCTCGAACAATATATCGCTGCGCCCTATTGCACGATGTGGCTTGCCGATTGCGGCGCCGAGGTCATCAAGATCGAGCGGCCGGATGGCGGCGATCCTCGGCGAAACTATCAGCCGGCGCTCAAGAGCGAGAGCGGTGAATCGGTCTATGGTGGCTTCGTCACCTACAACCGCAACAAGAAGAGTGTCGCCCTCGATCTGCAGACAGTCGAGGGACGGCTGGTCTATCTCGATCTGATCAAGAGCGCCGATGTCGTGGTCGAGAACCTGAAGCCCGGCTCGGTTGACAAGCTGGGTATCGGCTATGCGGATCTCAGCAAGATCAATCCGAAGTTGATCTATGCCGCCATCAGCGGGTACGGGCGCACAAAGGAGCTCGATGGCGTCTATTCCGGCCTGCCGGCCTTTGACCCGGTGATCCAGGCCATGTCCGGCATCACCAATCTGTTCGGCGAGGAGGACGGTCCACCCGAAGTCAGCCCGCTTGCGCTGGGCGACCTCTTTACCGGTGTTATGGCCGGCTATCAGATCCTGCTCGCGCTGTTCATGCGCGAGCGCACCGGCGTCGGCCAGTATATCGACGCTGCGATGTATGACAGTCTCGTTGCCCTCAACGAGAAAAGCCTGATGCTCTACACGTTCGCAGGCAAGGTTCTCAGCCGTGGCCGCGACAAATATCAGGCGCCTTATCGCACCTTTGCCGTCAACGATGGTTATGTGGCGCTGATCACCCCGAATGACTTCATCTGGGCGCGCTTCTGCAAGGCGCTCGGCAAGGAAGAGTGGATAACCGATCCGAAGATGGCAGACGGGCAGTTGCGCGCTGCAAACACGGATGCCTGGGAGCCGTTTGTCGAACAATGGATGACCGAGCGCAGTTCTGACGAGGTGGTTGCGGCCCTCGACAAATTCGGTGTGCCTGCTGGCAAGGTCCAGACCGGCGAGGACCTTGCCAATTGCGAACACCTGAAGGCGCGCAAGGCGCTGGTCGAAGTCGATGACCCCGATGTCGGTTCGCTGCTGCTGGCGCGTGCGCCGGTGCGCATGTCAGCCATGGGTGAGGTGCGCAAGGCATCTGCACCGAAGCTGGGGCAACATACTGCCGACGTTCTCGGCGACATGCTGGGTTATTCGGAACACCGGATTGCCGAGTTGAAGGCCGCCGGAGCGGTGGCATGAAGGAGGCTGTAATCACTGCGATTGAGACATCCGCCAAACCGGCTGACGTTGCCGGCCGGGCTACATGGCTGGCGGGATGCGAGTGTGGCGAGTGCGGCCGCAAATATTTCCCGAAGAGGGGCTTCTGCACTGAATGCGGCAGTCAGCATGCTATGCGGGACGCTCGAATCGAGGGTCCCGGCAAGCTCTACTCTCACTCGATCATCCATATCGCGCCGAAGACCTTCAAGGTTCCCTATGCCGTCGGCTATGTCGATCTGCCCGGGGATGTGCGCGTGCTGGGTCAGATCGTCGGGTGGGAAGACGGCCCGCTGACGCAAGGTATGGAAATGCAGATCGGATATGCGCCGATTGCTGAGGAGCCGGACGGCTCCGTGCGCGAAAGTTTCGTCTTTCAGCCAAAGCGCTAGTCGCACTGCCAACAGGAGAGAACGATCGTGAACGGAAGCGGAGAAGTTTTTGTCATCGGCGGGGCGATGACGCCCTTCGGTAAGCACCCCGATGTATCTGCCGAGGCGCTGGCGCAGACTGCCGTCCTTGAAGCCATCGAGGATGCCGGGATAGATCGCCGCAGCATCGAGGCGGCTTATGTCGGCAGCGTCTTTCAGGGCAGTCTTGCCGGCCAACGCGTCCTCAAGGACCTGGGCATGACGGGCATGCCGATCATCAATCTTGAAAATGCCTGCTCGAGCGGGGCGACGGCGTTGTCCCAGGCCTGGCTCGCCGTGGCGGCAGGTCAGGTCGAGACTGCGCTTGTCATCGGCCTGGAAAAGCTCAGTTCGCGCGGCAGCGGTCCGCTGGCGCTCAACACCGGCGATCCGGAAATCGATCAAGGCCTGACGATGCCCGCGCTCTATGCCATGCGCACCCGCGCCTATTTCGACAAGCATGGCGGGTCCATTGAGCAGGTGGCGCAGGTGACGGTGAAGAACCGCAGGCATGCCGCCACCAACAGCTATGCCCAGTTCCGCGATGCATGCACGGTCGAGCAGGTGCTGGCGTCGCGACCGGTCGCCGATCCAATCACGCTGCTGCAGATGTGCCCCAACGCGGACGGCGCCGCGGCTGTTGTCATATCCGCCAAGCCAAAAGAAACGGGCGGACAGAAGAATGTGAGGATCCTCGGCTCGGTGGTCGCCAGCGGCAAATTTGCCCAGGGCTACCGGGACCTCACAGTCCCCGATATCTCGATCCAGGCGGCTCAGCGCGCCTATGAAATGGCGGGCATCGGTCCGCGCGATGTGAATCTCGCCGAGGTTCATGACGCAGCCGCGATCGCTGAAGTGATCTATTATGAAGCGCTGGGTTTTTGCGAGCCGGGTGAGGGGCTTCATTTTCTGAGTGCCGGCGAGACCTCGATCGGCGGGCGCGTCCCGGTCAATCCGAGCGGCGGCCTGCTTTGCCGGGGCCATCCGCTCGGCGCAACCGGCGTCGCGCAGATCGTCGAAATCATGTGGCATCTGACGGGCCGGGCCGGCGACCGCCAGGTCGAAGGCGCGAAAATTGGCTTGGCCCATTGCACCGGCGGCGGCATCTGGGGCGTCGACAATGGCGCCTGCTCGATCCATGTGCTGGGAGTCTAGACCGTGATGGCCGAGCACACCGGGGGGGCGCCCGTTCTGCAGGCAGCGCGGGTGGTGGTGACCGGCGCCGGTGGCGTGATCGGCAGCCTTCTGGTGCGACGACTGGCCCAGCTCGGGGCAGCGGTGACCGCTGTGGATCTGCACAGTCCGGATCCGGTTCAACAGCTCCCCAGCGTGGACTATATCGCCGCTGATGTCATGGACGTCGGCTCATTGCGGCCACATCTGGACCGTGCCGATATTGTCTATCACCTTGCCTATCTTATGGGCGAGGAAGCCAATGCCGACCCTGTTGGGGCGGCCCGCATCAACACGCTGGGCGGGACCCAGATCTTCCAGGCCTGCCTGGAAGCGCGGGCCGGCAGGGTGTTGATGGCGAGCTCGATCTCGGTCTACGGCACGCAGTCGGACTATCAGCCGCACAACCTGCCGCTCAACGACACTGCCCCGCAGTTCGGCGCCAGGGGGATCCCTGTGTATGCCGCCGGCAAGGTCTATCTCGAGAAGGTAGCCGGCCACTACAGAAACCAGCACGGACTGCTGATTGGCGGTTTGCGCCCAGGCGCTGTCATCGGCCGCGGACGCAGCACCGGGCGGGCAAAGACTGTGGCCAACATAGTGTCCGCTGCAGCAAGCGGGCAAACGGTGCGTTTGGACAATGGCAAGGCGGCTTTTCAGGCCATCCATGTCGATGATGTCGTGGGCGCGTTTCTTGCGCTGGCTACTGTCGATCCGGCGACGCTTTATCAGGCGCCCTTCCTCAATCTCGCCGGCGATTACGCCACGGTGCGGTCCTATTGCGACGACGTTGCCCGGGTGCTTCCTGACGCCCGTTTCGAAATCGCGGACGGGGAAAGCGATGAGCTGTTCGGGTCTTCCCCGTTCGTGATGGATGACGGCATCCACCGCATGGTCGGGTTCGAGCGGCGCCATCGCAGTCTCAATCAGGCGATCAGGGCGGAAGTCGACGAATTGGCGCGTGTCCGCGCCATGCCCGAAAACGCTGCCGGCCCGGTCGCGCACGCTTGAACTCACGCAGAAGGTGGAAACAGTCATGAAGAGAGTCCTGATCGCCAATCGTGGAGAGATTGCCTTGAGAGCGGTCCGCGCCTGTCGCAAGGCAGGGCTCGAAAGCGTCGCGATCTATTCCCAGGCGGACGCCGCCTCGCCGCATGTGTGGGCTGCCGATCACGCAGTCTGCATCGGCCCGGCATCCGCCACGAGCAGCTATCTGCTGGCCGATCTGCAGATCGAGGTGGCGCGCTCCACCCATTGTGATGCGGTGTATCCCGGCTATGGCTTTCTGTCCGAGCGCGAGAGCTTCGCCACGGCCTGCGAGGAAGCCGGACTAATCTTTATCGGGCCATCGCCGGAAGTGATCGCAACGATGGGGGACAAGGCCGCGGCGCGCCGGACCGCGCAGTCGCTCGGCGTTCCGGTCGTTCCGGGCTCGCAGCAGGGCTTTGTTTCGTCGAGCGAGGCGCTGCCGGTCGCCATGGAAGTCGGCTTCCCGCTGCTGCTGAAGGCCAGCGCCGGCGGCGGCGGACGTGGCATGCGGGTTGCGCGGGACCCAGCCGACTTCAAGTCGCTGTTCGAGCAGGCTTCCTCGGAAGCCCAGTCCGCCTTCGGAAACGGCGAGATCTATCTCGAACGCTTCTTTGAGAATGTCCGGCATATCGAGGTCCAGGTCTTCAGCGACAGCCATGGCAACCATCGTCACCTGTGGGAACGCGATTGCAGCGTGCAGCGCCGCCACCAGAAACTTGTCGAGGAGGCGCCGTCGCCGGTGATCAGCGCCAGTGTGCGTCGCGCCATGACCGAAGCCGCAGTCACGATCATCGAAAGCATCAAGTACCGCAACGCCGGCACCATCGAATTCAACTATGAGGTCGACACCGGGCAGTTCTTCTTCATCGAGATGAACACCCGCATTCAGGTCGAGCACCCCGTGACCGAGCTCATCACCGGGCTTGATCTGGTGGTCGAGCAGTTACGCGTCGCCGCGGGCCAACCGGTATCTTTCGAGCAGATGAAGACACTGCCGTCACGCGCGGCCATCGAATGGCGCATCTGCGCCGAAGATCCCAAGCGCGGTTTTGCGCCGAGTCCCGGGCGAATTACCCGCTGGCGGCCGCCCGTTGGACCGCATACCAGGGTGGATACCCATGTCTACGAAGGCTACGCGGTTCCCCCGCATTACGATTCAATGATTGCGAAGCTGCTGGTGAGCGGCGGAGATCGCAACGAAGTGCTGGATCGCTCGCGTTACGCCCTTGCCGGTTTCGAAGTGGAGGGCATTCCCACGACGCTTGGGTTTCACCGGGAACTGCTGCAGAATCCGGCCTTCCGGGATGCAAGCATCCATACGCGCTGGCTCGATGAGCGCGGGCTCGCCTGAGCGGCTGTGGCAGTGGGTGCCGCTGATAAGGGCGGCGTCCGCAATCCCCGCAGGCTGATACCCAGATACCAAGGAGAACCGGACCGATGCAATCCATTCCAAGACAGATGCGTGTGATCAGCATGTCCGGCCCCGGCGGCCCGGAGGTTTTGCAGGCCGAGGATCGACCCGTTCCCCGGCCGCGGAAAGGGGAGGTGCTGATCCGATTGCGCGCCGCGGGTGTCAATCGCCCGGACCTATTGCAGCGGGCGGGATCATATCCGCCGCCGCAGGGTGCCACCGATCTGCTCGGCCTGGAGGGCTCCGGTGAGGTTGCAGCCATCGGCGGTGGCGTGGAGAACCTTGCTGTCGGAGATCCGGTGTGCGCTCTTTTGCCTGGCGGCGGGTATGCCGAGTATGCCCTGACGTCCGCCAGTCATTGCCTGCCCATTCCTCACAGATTCGATCTTGTCACAGCAGCGGCATTGCCGGAGACTATCCTGACAGTGTGGGCAAATGTCATGGAAGGCGGTAAGCTGCGGCCGGGGGAAACGATACTCATCCATGGCGGGTCCAGCGGCATTGGCGTCATGGCTATCCAGATTGCCCGAAACCACGGCGCCCGCGTTTTTGTGACTGTAGGGTCCCAAGAAAAATGCAGGGTCTGCGAGGAACTCGGTGCGGAGCGGGCGATCAATTACAAACAGGACGATTTTGTCGAAGTCATTAAATCACTGACCGATGGCAAGGGCGTGGACATGGTCCTCGACATGGTCGGCGGTGACTATGTCGAGAGAAATCTGCGGGTCTTGGCGGTCGAGGGCCGACATGTCTCCATCGCATTCCTCAGTGGTAGCAAGATGATGCTGAATCTTGCGCCGGTGATGATGCGTCGGCAGGTTCTGACAGGCTCGACACTCAGAATACGCTCAGATACGGAGAAGGCGCGCCTTGTCGACGCAGTGCGGAAAGCAGTGTGGCCACAGCTCGCCACAGGTGCGATCAAAGTTTTGATCCACGAACGATTTCCATTAAGTCAAGCAGCGGATGCCCATAGGCTGATGGAAAAGAGCCAGCACATCGGCAAGATCTTGCTCGAAATCTGATTCAGTGTCGTCTGGTAGTGCAATAAATGATCAGGTAAATTCTGAGAGTGGCCGCGAGAACATCACTGACGAACCGTTCGAGAACTGGGAACCAGAGTTCGATGGCGAGGCGGGATTCACATGATAGAGAACTCGCCGGCACGGCGATTGCCGGTGCGGTAGGCGCCTCGTTCTGATGAACTCCTATCGTCTTGGATCGACCGGCACGCGGCATTTTACGCGGTACCACCGCTGGTCATGTTTAGCCTATGCCTACCGGAGGCTTTTCATTGTGAGCAGCTGATTTCCATCTGAGCAATGATCAGAAAGTCCGGGACGAAACTACTCAAATGCCTTGGTTTCAACGATAATGTAGACACTTATGCGGTAGAAACTGGAGACGCGCTGTAATGCTAGGTAGAACCCTCACCCCTGCGGGGTATCCGACGCAAAGATTGTTCTTGATGCTGAAACCTGTTCGGATGTCTTTGGCCTGCCATTGCGGGGGCCAAGGGTTTCATCTCGAATAGTTGGCACCAGAGTTCCTCAATACGATCCACACCATCACTTTGCGGAAGGTCTTGGAAGGCGCTTTAAGCTCATGCGAACGAGATGATTTCAATTGCCCTCTATCCGAAATGCTTTAGCAGACGGCGCTATGTCCACGGCCGGTTGAAGCAGGTAACGACAGCGGGTTAATTCGTAAGCGCGAATTTCTCCGCACCTTTTGCCGTTGAGTTCTGTGGTGCATGAGGTGTCCACCAAAATAGGTGGACACCAAAACATGGAAGAAGATGATCATAAACTGCGGGTAAGAGCCCAACCGAAAATTATATTGTGTGATTTCAGCGGCTTGTGATTCTCTGTGGTTTGCGAAGACGACGGAGGAT
>NZ_JAUXOD010000025.1 GCF_030682515.1 Hoeflea sp.
CTCCGACGCATGGTTGCTCATCGCCTCCATCCGACGCACCGCAAGGCTCATCGCAAGGGCTTGAAATCAATGCGTATTAGTTTTGAGTCGGACTCTTATATAGGCTTCGGTCGACGTCCTGGCGTCTGATGACTGGTCTTCGGCATGCTGGGATGGAGGGGAACAGCCGGCTGATCGGCACCGCTTATGCCGAAGCAGAGAGGTTTTCGGATATCCCGACCCAACCAACGGACCCCGCGTGTTAACCGAAATCTCCCTTGTCATCGTCCTTATTCTGATCAACGGCGTTCTCGCCATGTCGGAACTTGCCGTCGTCTCCTCGAGGCCCGTTCGCCTGAAACTGCTTGCCGACCAGGGCAGCAAGGGCGCCGCCATGGCGCTTCGGCTGGCGGAGGATCCGGGACGGTTCCTGTCCACCGTCCAGATCGGCATCACGCTGGTGGGCGTGCTGTCGGGCGCGTTTTCGGGGGCGACTCTTGGCGCACGCCTCGCAGGATGGCTCGAAGGCCAGGGCCTGTCGGAAGTCATGGCGGATGCACTTGGCGTCGGCTCTGTCGTCGTGGCCATCACCTATCTGTCCCTGATCGTGGGCGAACTGGTGCCCAAGCAGATCGCACTCCGGGCGCCTGAAGCGGTGGCGGCTAAAGTTGCGCCGGCGATGGCGCTGCTGTCGCGGGTCGCCCTGCCGCTTGTCTGGCTGCTGAATGCGTCGGGCAAGGCGGTTCTCGCGCTTCTCGGCCACAAGGGCGAGACCGGCAAGAAGACGACCGATGAGGAAATTCGGATGGTGCTCGCAGAAGCGCAGAGCGCCGGCGTGATCGAGACCGCGGAATCGGAGATGATTTCGGGCGTCATGCGCCTGGCTGATCGCACTGCGCGCGGGCTCATGACGCCGCGCCGCGAGGTTGAGGTCATCGACATCGAGGATGATCCGACCGAAATCCGCGAGCAATTGCGCAATTCGCGGAGGACGCGCCTGCCGGTGCGCAACGGGCCTACGGACGAGATCCTGGGCGTCGTCTTCGTCAAGGATGCGCTTGACGCCTTCCTGCAGGGCGGCAGCCTCGACGTGCGCAGCCTGATGCGCGAGGCCCCCGTCGTCTCCGACCTGTCGGGCGCCATGAACGTGATCGGCGCGCTGCGCAAGTCGCCCGCGCACATGGTGCTAGTCTATGATGAATACGGCCACTTCGAGGGCGTGGTGACGTCGGGGGATGTGCTGGAAGCCATTACCGGCGTATTCCGCGAAGACAATGGGGAGGAAGCCGCCATCCTCAAGCGGGAAGACGGATCCTTCCTGGTCTCGGGCTGGATGCCGATCGACGAGTTCGCCGACGAAATGGGCTTTTCGCTCGACAAGGACTTCGACTACGAGACGGTGGCCGGATTGGTCATCGACGAATTGAAACGCCTGCCGGCGCTCGGCGAAAGCTTCACGGCGAAGGGCTGGCGTTTCGAGGTCGTCGACATGGATGGACGGCGCATCGACAAGCTGCTGGTCAGCAAGGTCCATGACCCCGCCGAGGGAGCCTGAGCCGGGACGCGCGGACATCTGCTGCGGGGCGTGCCGGGCCGGGCATCAGCCCGTCCTTCGGGTCATCAAGGCTTGAATGCCGGCAAAGGCCACGCCCACGGCGATGGCCAGCACCAGATCGTCCAGCATCACGCCCCAGCCGGACGGCAATTGTTCCACATAGGCTAACGGCCAGGGCTTCAGCCGGTCGAGGAACAGGAAGATGGCCGCGAACGGCACCAGCATCTTCCATCCGGCCTGGCGGATGATGGCGGCGCCGAGGATGAAGGCTGCGACCTCGTCGATCACGATACGCCGGTCATCCTTGATGCCGGTCGCCAGATCAAGCTCCGACGAGACATGGAGGCCCAACAGGAACACGAGGGCGCCGAGCGCCGGCAGCACGTAGCGCGGCAGCGCGATCGCCAGCGCCAGCAGAGGCAGCACGGCGAAGACCGCGAGGCCGGCCCGGAACGGCGCGAGCAGGCCTGCGCCGAACCAGGTTGCGACAAGCCAGGTCCAGACCGGCACCAGGCCTGCGCCGGGCGGATCGAGCAGTTCAGGCAGCGGGAACTGACCCAATGCTCAGGGCTTGCGCGACAGGTCGCCGAGCAGGCGCTCCATTTCGGCCTCGAGCGAATCCCGCGACGGCGGGCTGTCGGGCTTGACTTCGGGCGCCTCGTCCCGGTCGATCTCGAAGGCCAGGTCCAGCGGTTCGTGCTCGAGCGGCTCGAAAATGTCGCCGTCGCCGTCGAGCGACAGATCCTCCGACAGTTCGGCCGCCAGCACCGATTCGAAATCTCCGGGCACCGGGCGCACCGGCGGGCGCGCAGCTTGCGGCGGGGTCGCGGGAGACCCGGTGGCGCGCTCGAGGGCGGGCGCCGGGGTGTAGGCGGAGGGCCCGGGAGTGAAGGAGGAGGCGGGCGTATGGGAGGAGGCGGGTGAAGGCGCGGACGCCGCGCGCGGCGCGGGCTCCGGCGCCGATGTCAGTTCCTCATAGGCGGCCTCGTCGAAACTCGGCTCCTCGAACACGCGCGCGCGTGCGCTTTCCAGCACTTCGAAGGCTTCGGCGCGGATCGACCCGACCGCTCCCGCCGCCGTGGCGGCAGTGCCGGCAGCAGCGGCCGCCACGGCCGGGCTGGAGGCCGGCGCCGAAGGCGAAGGCTGGGGCGGGGACGGAGGCGAGGGTGATCGCGCAAGCTCAGGCTCGCGCACCGGCTCTGGGCGGCGGGGCTGGGGCTGCGGTTGTGGCTGAGGTTGCGGTCGTGCCGGGGACATGGGTTTTTGCGTGGCCGCGGCCGCGGGGCGGGGCATCGGTTCCGGCTGCGGCTCGGTCCGCTGCGGCGCGGCTTTCTGCGCAGGTGCTGCCTGCGGCGGAGCGACCTGATCGTCGGCCGGATGGACAATCCGGCTTTCGATGACGATGTCGCTCGGTCCGCCGATCATGATCAGATGCTCGACATCGTCGCGCCGTATCAGCACCAGGCGGCGGCGGGTGTCGACGGCGGTGGCGTCGAGCACCGCGAGCCTGGGCTGGCGGTTCTTGCCGCCGCGGATGAAGGTCGAGGTCGACCGGGCGCGGATGATCCAGAAGACGCCCACCAGCGCCAGAAGTGCTATGGCGACGATGACGATGGCCATGAGCAGCGTCGCGCCCTGTCCGCCCAGAATATTGTCCGGCATCCGGTGTCCTCCCGTTCGAGCCGTTATGCGGCGGCCGGGGGCGCACTGCACCTCGCACGGACGCGATCAAGCCCCATTTGACGTTTTTTCGGCGCGGACCACAAGCCGTGGGCAGCCGATTTCCCGGCCAACCCGTCTTCCCTGGCCGTACGCGATGGGCTTTGATGCGACAGCCTGTCGGGAATGGGGGCGCAAACCGGTCAAGCGCGGCGGTATGTTGGGCTTTGGGCTTTCCATGAGCCGCGGAATGTGATTCAAACCGGACGGATCGGTGGCGGGACGAAAGAGCGATTCATGAACGAGACGACCCCTGCGGCCGCAACCCCGGCGGCGCTTGTTGACCGAAGTGCAAAACCACGCTCGGTGTCGAGGCTTGTCTTTCTCGCGACCGTGATGATCGGCGCGTCGATCGTGTTCTTTCTGTTCAAGGACAAGCTCAACAACGAGGTGATGCTCGGCATCCTGGGCGTGCTGGCGGTGGTGGGCATCTTCTTCCTCGTCTCCACCGTCATCGGCTTTGTCGCGGTCATGCCCAAGGCCACCGCCGACCCGCTGGCGCGCGCCTTCATCGACACCCACCCCGAAGGCACGCTGGTCACCGACGAGAAGGACCGGGTGATCTACGCCAACCATGCCTATGGCGTGCTCACCGGCTCGACCAGCGCCAGCGACGTGCAGTCGATCGAAGCGATCCTGTCGCGCCATCGCGAATCCGCCGAAGCGGTCTACCGGCTGACCAACCAGATGCGCAACGGCCATGAGGGGCAGGAGGAGTTCCGCATGACCCAGCCGCTGGGCGCCGCGCGCGACAGCGGCGGCGCCGGCCACTGGTACCGGCTCCGGGGACGCCCCATCGTGGCCGCGGAGGGCAATGGCAAGCTGATGGCCTGGCAATTGTCCGACATCAGCCACGAGCGCACCGAGCAGGAGCTGGTGTTCAAGGAACTGCAGAACGCCATCAACTATCTCGATCACGCGCCGGTGGGGTTCTTCTCGGCCGGCCGCGGCGGCGAAATCGTCTATCTCAACGCCACGCTCGCCGACTGGCTGGGAATCGACCTGACCGCGTTCTCGCCCGGCAAGATCATGCTGCGCGACCTGGTGGCTGGCGCCGGCATGGCGCTTGTGGAATCGGTGCAGGCCGAGCCGGGGCTCAACCGCACGGCGCAACTCGATCTCGACCTCCTGAAATCCAACGGCCAGAGCCTGCCGGTGCGGCTGGTGCACCGGGTGACGGCGACGCGCGACGGCTCGCCCGGCGAAAGCCGGACCATCGTCATCAGCCGAGAGGAGGGCGGCACCGAGGCGCATGACGCCGCCAGCGCCGAGATGCGCTTTACGCGCTTCTTCAACAACACGCCGATGGCGATCGCCTCGGTCGACGCGCGTGGCAAGATATTGAGGACCAACGGTCCGTTCCTGCAGATGTTTCATGGCCTGGTCACGCGCGACGACATGGAGCGCGGCACGCTCTTGGAGACCATGCTGCGCGAGGACGACCGCAAGGCGTTCCAGCATGCACTCTCGGAGGCCGCCGACAAGCAGGGGGCGATCGCGCCGATCGACAGCCGCCGCGCCGACAATGAGGAGCGGCATTTCCGCTTCTACGTCAACGCGGTGATCGAGCATTCGGAAGAAACGCCGGAAGAGGCGGCGATCATCTACGCGGTGGAGACCACCGAGCAGAAGGCGCTCGAAGCGCAGATGGCGCAGACCCAGAAGATGAACGCGGTGGGGACGCTCGCCGGCGGCATCGCCCATGACTTCAACAATGTGCTGACCGCGATCCTGTTGTCGGCCGATCATCTGCTGATGTCGCTCCGGCCGTCGGATTCAAGCTTTGCCGACCTGATTGAAATCAAGCGCAACGCCAACCGCGCCGCCGTGCTGGTACGGCAGCTGCTGGCGTTCTCGCGCAAGCAGACGATGCGCCCCACTGTGCTGTCGATGACCGACGTGATCGGCGATCTGAGGATGCTGGTCGACCGTCTCACCGGGTCCAACGTCAAGCTCGAGCTCGAGTTCGGCCGCGACCTGTGGCCGGTCAAGACCGATCTGGGGCAGTTCGAGCAGGTGCTGATCAACCTGGCGGTGAACGCCCGCGACGCCATGCCCGAGGGCGGCACGATTACGGTCAGGACCCGCAATGTCGAGGCCGACGAGGTCGCGCGGCTCAACCATCGCGGCATGGAGGTGGGCGACTATGTGCTCATCGAGATCGCCGACGAGGGCACCGGGATCGCGCCCGAGGTGATGGAGAAGATCTTCGAGCCGTTCTTCACCACCAAGGATGTGGGCAAGGGCACCGGGCTCGGCCTGTCGATGGTCTACGGCATCGTCAAGCAGTCGGGTGGCTACATCTATCCCGAGTCCGAAGTGGGCAAGGGCACCATTTTCCGCGTCTACCTGCCGCGCCATGTCGAGGACGAGGCCGAGAAGGCCCTGGCAGCACTTGATGCTGCGGCTGCAATCGAGGCGGGAGCCGCCAAACAGGCCAAGATCGCGGCCAACGGGCCGGAGGACCTGACCGGCGGCTCGGCGGTGGTGCTGCTGGTCGAGGACGAGGAGGCGGTCAGGCGCGGCGGCAAGCGCATGCTCGAAGCCCGCGGCTACGAGGTGCACGAGGCCGGAACCGGTGTCGAGGCGCTCGACGTGCTCAGGGAGCTCGAGGGCCGCGTCGACATCGTCGTCTCCGACGTGGTGATGCCGGAGATGGACGGCCCGACGCTGCTCACCGAACTGCGCAAGGACTATCCCGACATGAAGTTCATCTTCGTCTCGGGCTACGCCGAGGACGCATTCGCCCGCAATCTCCCCGCCGACGCCAAGTTCGGCTTCCTCGCCAAGCCGTTCTCGCTCAAGCAGCTCGCCACCGCCGTGCGCGAGATGCTGGACGAATAGGCAGGTCTGGGACAGTTTACTTTCCCCCGGACTCCGGTTGTCTGACCCGGTGTTCGGGTGAAAAGTAAACTGTCCCCGATCAGATTCAGGCCCCGCGCTAACCGGTGATCAACTCCATCCGCATGTCCGCGCCTGGGCGGGGATGCGCGGCCGCCCGGTCGACGCTCGTCTCAAGGTTGTGCCGGAGGGGGATCGCGGTCAGTCGGGTGCAAGGTGATCATGGGCCAGTCGGCGGCTCACGCCGCACCCGCCGTCGTCACCCCGGGGCCCCCGACCCTGGGATCCATTCCGCGATCTTTCCGGACATTTCGCTGGGCGGATGGATCACGGAATGGATCCTCGGCTCGGGGGCCGAGGAGGACGAGAGCGGGGGCCCGGGGATGACGAGACGAGGGCATCGCGCATGAGCGGCAGGCATCAGCGGCTGGAGTGAGCAGCGGACCCCGGCTTCGGGTGGTCGTTGCGGCGATGAACTGCCCGGGCTGGCGTCACGTCCGCTCCGAGCCGATCTCGATGCGTGTGAGCGCGTCATCTTCCGGATAGCGCAGGGCGGAGAATTTCGGCGCCTCGCGGATCAGATGTCCGTCGACCTCGACCGCGCTCACCCATGAGATGCTGTAGGCCTCGGCAAAGCGGCGGACACGCTGCCAGTGCAGCGCGAGGGCGGGGTCGCCGGCGCGGATGGCCTGGCGCGTGCGCCAGACACAGTCCTCGTAGAACCGGTTGGTCAGGGCGTCGCCGCACGTATCTCGCAGCGCCAGGAAATCGCGCCAGAGGTCGCCATAAATCACAAACACCACATCGGGTCTAAGGTCGCGCATCGGGGTTGGCATCGCATGTCCGGGGATCAAGACTCGCCATGTGTGCAAGCCGGAGCGGTGCGGTCAAGCGCCGGGGGCTCGCTTGCGCGATCGGAGGGGCCTCGCGCGCGGCCAGCCGGCCGCTTGCATTCCGGCCCGGCTCGGGTAGTTTGGCGGTGACATAGTTTTCATCATCCTGCCGCATTTTCCGCTAAAGTCCGGTTTTCGAGTTTCGCCAAGAGGGGCCATCATGAAATCCAAACTCCTGATCGCGGCGCTGGCCACGGTGTTCGTGTCCGCCTGCACCACCGATCCCTATACCGGACAGCCGAAGGTCTCGAATCTTGCCGGCGGCGCGGCGCTCGGCGCGCTGGGGGGGGCAGCGCTGGGGACGCTCGCGGGTGGCGACGACCGCAGGAATGCGCTGATCGGCGCGGGCATCGGCGCACTCGCCGGCGGCGCGGTCGGCGGCTACATGGACCAGCAGGAAAACCAGCTCCGGGCGCAGCTGCAGGGCACTGGCGTGTCGGTGACGCGGATGGGCGACCGGATCATCCTCAACATGCCCTCCAACATCACGTTTGACACCGACCAGTCGGCGGTGAAGCCGGAGTTCTACCCGACGCTCAATTCCGTGGCGCTGGTCCTGCAGAAGTTCAACCGCTCGCTGGTCGACGTGGCCGGCCACACCGATTCCACCGGGTCGGACAGCTACAACCTGACGCTGTCGCAGCAGCGCGCGCAGTCGGTGTCGAGCTACCTGATCTCGCAGGGCAACGATCCGCGCCGCTTCTACACGCAGGGGTTTGGGGAAAGCCAGCCGATCGCCGACAACGGCTCGGAAGTCGGCCGCGCCGCCAACCGCCGCGTGGAAATCCAGATCTCGCCGCTGAGCTGATCCGCGGCGAAACCAGACGTCTGAGGCAACATCGGACCCGGCAGCGCAAGCGGCCGGGTCTTTTTGTGCCGGGCGGGGCGATGGGTTTTGCCGGTGAGGTGTGATGGGAGGCTGCCCATCGGCTTCGGATTCATGGCAGCGCGCGGAGAGGGCCGAGGTGAGCCTTCCTGCCCCGTCATGCCCGACCTGATCCGGCATCCAGCAGACCCGGCGTCGGCCGGGTCGAAAGAGTCCTTCCAGCCCAAGGACTTGAGCTGGCTTGATGCCGGATCAAGTCCGGCATGACGGAGGGTGCTCTGCCGGAAACAAACACAGGAATTTCGTCCGGCAAGGTTGCTCGCCGATGTCGTCGCGCCATCCCCGGAAAACAAGCGAAGTTTCGAGCCGCGATAGGCGACGCCTATTCCCCGTCCAGCCCCGCCGCCTGGCGCAAAGCTGCGTTGATGCGGTCCTGCCAGCCGGGGCCGTCTTCCTGGAAATGCTCGAGCACGGCGCGGTCGAGGCGGAGCGAGACCATCTCCTTGCCCTCGGGGACGATGTTGGCCTTCGGCGCGGGCTCGGCCGGCTTGGTGGTGGCGGATTTGAAGGCGGCTTCGGCGCGGTCGAAGGCGCTGCCGGTGCGGCGGGTCGGTTTCATCTGGCCAGTCCTTTTTGTGTGACGGTCATCGGAGGGTAAGGATCACGCGGACGCGGCTGCCAGCGCCACGGCGATGCGGGCGGCGAGGCGGGCATTGTTGAGCACCAGCGCGATGTTGGTCTTGAGGCTTGCGCCCTGGGTGAGGCTCAGGATCTCGCCCAGCAGGAAGGGCGTGACCGCCTTGCCGCCGATGCCCTGGGCCTGCGCGGAAGCGAGTGCCGCCTCGATGTGGCGGTTGATCTCGGCTGAGGGGATCTCATCGTCCGCAGGCACCGGGTTGGCGATCAGCATGCCGCCATGGCCGCCCAATTGCCGGCGGGTCAGCTCGAGCCGGGCGATGGCTTGGGCGTCGTCGAGCCGGAGCGGCGCCTTCAGCCCCGAATTGCGCGACCAGAAGGCGGGCATCTCGTCCTGGCCATAGGCCACCACCGGCACGCCGCGGGTCTCGAGCGCCTCGAGCGTCTTGGGAATGTCGAGAATGGCCTTGGCGCCGGCCGAGACCACGATCACCGGGGTGCGGGCCAGTTCATCGAGATCGGCGGAAATGTCGAAGCTCGCCTCCGCGCCGCGATGGACGCCGCCGATGCCGCCGGTGGCGAAGACATGGATGCCGGCGAGATGCGCCGCCATCATGGTGGCGGCCACCGTGGTTGCGCCGGTGCGGCGCTCCGAGATGGCAAAGGCGAGATCGGCGCGCGAGAGCTTCATCACGTTGCTCGCCTGGGCCAGCGCGGTGATAGCGTCCTCGCTGAGCCCGGCATGCAGGTGGCCGTCGATGACGGCGATGGTGGCGGGGACTGCGCCCTCGGCGCGGATCGCGGCCTCGACCTCGAGCGCCATGTCGCGATTGCCCGGCCAGGGCATGCCGTGGGTGATGATGGTGGATTCGAGCGCCACGACGGGGCGGCCGGCGCCGAGCGCGTCGGCCACTTCCTTTGTGGTTTGAAGTGTGATCGATCCGGTCATGCGGCGGCTCCTGGAGTTCAGACCTTGATGGACACGGGCTTTGGCATGGCGGACAGGGCTTGCGCAAGCAGGGCCTGCGACAGATCGGGGCGGACCGGGCCGCGCACCCCCGCCGTGAGCCGGGCGAGCGCGATGCCGCGAACCAGATTTTCCGCGAGCGATCCGCCCGAAAGCAGGCCGTCGAGATAGCCCGAGGCGAGCGCGTCGCCGGCGCCGGTCACGTCTTCCAGCCGGCCGAGCGGCGGCGGCGCGAGCACGCAGGTTTCCCCACCCGAAAAAGCCGCGACCGGACCGGCGCCGGCGCTGACCAGACCGCCGGCGAGCCCGGCATCCCGCAAGAGGGCCGGCCATGCGCCGGGTGTCGCGGCCCGCGCGCCGGTGAGGGCAGCGGCCTCGGCCGCATTCATGGCGAGGCAGGCGATAAGCCTGAGGCTTGCGCGCCAGCGCACCACCTTGGCGGGCGACACCGCGATCACCGCGAGCGGCAGGCCGATGTCGGCCGCAGTGCTCGCCAGCGCTGACAGTGCGCTTTCGGGCAGGTTGGAATCGACCAGCAGCAGATCGGCCGCGGCCAGCCGCTTGCGCAGCCGCGACGTCATCAGCCGCCGCGCCGGGACCAGATCATAGAGCGCCATGTCGGCGAGCGCCGTGACCAGATTGCCGTCGGGCTCGAGGATGGCGGAGTAGCTGGGCGTGGCGCGATCGAGAAAGGTGAGCGGGCAATCCTCGATGCCGGCTTCCTCGGCCGCCCTGGCCACCATCTCGGCCGTCGCATCGCCGCCGCGCGGCGCCACCAGCGTGACCGCGTGGCCGAGACGGGCGAGGTTTCGCGCCGCGTTGAAGGCGCCGCCGCCGGCCTCCAGCTCCCAGTTCCCGGGATTGGAGGCACCAGCGCGGTGCGGGCCGGCGAGCCAGCCCTTGCGGTCGAGATGGGCGCCGCCGATGCAGAGGATGCGGGCCATGGCTCAGGCCTCCGACCCGGCCGGATCCGGCCGAATCGCCTGGCCGACATGGCCGTGCCCGCAGGGTGGCCGGCGTCCGGCGATGGATGCGGCGGCGGCGCTGAAACGAAAAAAGAACATGCGTCAGTTTCTCTATGTTTATCAGGCACTTCACAGGGGCTTGCGCACGCGGAACAAATAGAGTACAAATCCGGTCAAGACACACTCATTGCTTGCGATGGCACGATAACCTAAAGGTGGACCAAATGGCACAGAACTCTTTGCGGCTGGTAGAGGAAAAATCCGTGGACAAAAGCAAGGCGCTTGACGCCGCACTTGCCCAGATCGAGCGTTCGTTCGGCAAGGGCTCCATCATGAAGCTGGGCGCCAACGAGGGCGTGGTCGAGATCGAGACGGTTCCCACCGGCTCGCTCGGGCTCGACATCGCGCTCGGCATCGGCGGCCTGCCGCGCGGCCGGGTGATCGAGATTTTCGGCCCGGAAAGCTCGGGCAAGACGACGCTGGCGCTGCAGACCATCGCCGAGGCCCAGAAGAAGGGCGGCATCTGCGGCTTCATCGATGCCGAGCACGCGCTCGACCCGGTCTATGCCCGCAAGCTCGGTGTCGACCTCGAGAGCCTTCTGATTTCGCAGCCCGACAATGGCGAGCAGGCGCTCGAGATCACCGACACGCTGGTCCGCTCCGGCGCCATCGACGTGCTGGTCATCGATTCGGTGGCGGCGCTGACGCCGCGCGCCGAAATCGAGGGCGAGATGGGCGACAGCCTGCCGGGCCTGCAGGCGCGTCTGATGAGCCAGGCGCTCAGGAAGCTCACCGCCTCGATCTCGCGGTCGAACTGCATGGTCATCTTCATCAACCAGATCCGCATGAAGATCGGCGTGATGTTCGGCTCGCCCGAGACCACCACCGGCGGCAATGCGCTCAAGTTCTACGCCTCGGTGCGTCTTGACATCCGCCGCATCGGTTCGGTCAAGGACCGCGACGAGGTGGTGGGCAACCAGACCCGCGTCAAGGTGGTCAAGAACAAGATGGCACCGCCCTTCAAGCAGGTCGAGTTCGACATCATGTATGGCGAGGGCGTGTCCAAGATGGGCGAGCTGGTCGATCTGGGCGTGAAGGCCGGGATCGTCGAGAAATCCGGCGCCTGGTTCTCCTACAACAGCCAGCGGCTGGGGCAGGGGCGCGAGAACGCCAAGCAGTTCCTGAGGGAGAACCCGGTTCTGGCCGACGAGATCGAACTGGCGCTCAGACAGAACGCCGGGCTGATCGCCGAAAAGTTCCTCGAGACCGACCATTCGGGCGGCGAGGATGACGACACGCCGGACGTCGCCGAAATGTAGGATTTCCCCGTTCCGAGGCCCGGCGAGAGCCGGACCTCGCACCCTTGAACCGGTCGTCCGCTCCTTTGGGGAGCAGGCGGCCGGTTTTCGCGTTCGGTGGTCTGGTGCCGTCTGGACAGGCACCCGGGCGGGGGATAAAAGCGGCGATCCGCCGTGTGTGCGGCGATCTGACATTCGGGCCCCCCGACAGCGATCCGGGGTGTGGCCTTCCATCTGACAAAGGGTTGATCATGAGTGGCGTGAACGAAATCCGGTCGGCGTTTCTCGACTACTTCCAGAAGAACGGACATGAAGTCGTGGCCTCCAGTCCGCTGGTGCCGCGCAACGATCCGACCCTGATGTTCACCAATGCGGGCATGGTGCAGTTCAAGAACGTGTTCACCGGGCTCGAGAGCCGGCCCTATTCGACCGCCGCGACCTCGCAGAAATGCGTCCGCGCCGGCGGCAAGCACAATGATCTCGACAATGTCGGCTACACCGCCCGGCATCACACCTTCTTCGAGATGCTCGGCAATTTCTCCTTCGGCGACTATTTCAAGGACCGCGCCATCGAGCTTGCCTGGAACCTGCTGACACGCGATTTCGGCATCGACAAGTCGCGGCTGATGGTCACCGTCTACCATACCGACGACGACGCCTTCGACCTGTGGCGCAAGATCGCCGGCATCCCCGAAAGTCGGATCATCCGGATCCCGACCAATGACAATTTCTGGGCGATGGGCGACACCGGGCCATGCGGGCCGTGCTCGGAGATCTTCTATGACCATGGCGAGCATATCTGGGGCGGGCCTCCCGGCTCCGCCGATGAAGATGGCGACCGCTTCATCGAGATCTGGAATCTCGTGTTCATGCAGTTCGAGCAGGTCTCGGCCGACGAGCGGCTGTCGCTGCCGCGCCCGTCGATCGACACCGGCATGGGGCTCGAGCGCATCGCGGCGCTGCTGCAGGGCCGGCACGACAATTACGACATCGACCTGTTCCGCCGGCTGATCACCGCGTCCGAGGACGCCACCGGCGTGCCGGCCGAGGGCAAGAACCGCGCGAGCCACCGTGTGATCGCCGATCACCTGCGCTCGTCCGCCTTCCTGATCGCCGATGGGGTGCTGCCGTCCAACGAGGGCCGCGGCTATGTGCTCCGGCGCATCATGCGTCGCGCCATGCGGCACGCGCAGCTCTTAGGCGCGCGCGATCCGCTAATGTACCGGCTGCTGCCCACGCTGGTGGCGGAGATGGGCCGAGCCTATCCGGAGCTGCAGCGCGCCGAGGCGCTGATCTCCGAGACGCTGAAACTCGAGGAGACCCGCTTCCGCAAGACGCTCGAGCGCGGGTTGAGCCTGCTCGACGATGCCAGCGCCGAGCTTGGCGAAGGCGATCGGCTCGATGGTGACACCGCCTTCAAGCTCTACGACACCTACGGCTTCCCGCTGGACCTGACCCAGGATGCGCTTCGCCAGCGCGGCATCGATGTCGACACCGAGGCGTTCAAGGTCGCCATGGAACGACAGAAGGCCGAGGCGCGCAAGCACTGGTCCGGTTCGGGCGACGCCGCCACCGAGACCATCTGGTACGAGATCAAGGACAAGGCCGGCGCCACCGATTTCCTCGGCTACGACACCGAATCGGCCGAGGGCGTGATCCTGGCGCTGGTGCGCGACGGCGCGCAGCTTGAGGCCGCCGCAGCCAGCGAGCTCGTCGACGTCGTTGTCAACCAGACCCCGTTCTATGGTGAATCGGGCGGCCAGATGGGCGACCAGGGCACGATTTCCGGCGATGGCTACCGGCTCGAGGTGACCGACACGCAGAAGCGCGGCGAGGGGCTGTTCGTCCACCGCGCCAGAGTGATCTCGGGCACAGTCAAGCGCGGTGCGGTGGCGCAGCTCGAGGTCGATCATGGCCGGCGCGCCAAGATCCGCGCCAATCATTCCGCCACCCATCTGCTGCACGAGGCGCTCCGCGAGGTGCTCGGCACCCATGTGGCGCAGAAGGGCTCGCTGGTGGCGCCCGAGCGGCTCCGCTTCGACGTCTCGCACCCCAAGCCGATGAGCTCCGGGGAACTGCGCGAAGTCGAGGATATGGCCAACGAGATCATCCTGCAGAACAGCCCGGTGACCACGCGGCTGATGGCGGTCGACGACGCCATCGCCGAGGGCGCCATGGCGCTGTTCGGCGAGAAATATGGCGACGAGGTGCGGGTCGTGTCGATGGGCAGGGGCGTGCGCGGGGCAAAGTCCAACCGGGCCTATTCGGTGGAGCTTTGCGGCGGCACGCATGTCTCTTCGACCGGGGATATCGGCCTGGTGCGGGTCCTGTCCGACAGCGCGGTGAGCGCCGGGGTGCGCCGCATCGAGGCGCTGACCGGAGAAGCCGCGCGGCGGCATCTGACCGAGCAGGACGAGAAGCTGCGGCAGGCAGCTGCGATCCTCAAGGTGCAGACCGGCGATGTGGCGTCGCGGATCGAGGCGCTGATGGACGAGCGCAAGAAGCTCGAGCGCGAGCTGATGGAGGCGCGCAAGAAGCTGGCGCTCGGCGGCGGCGGCGAGGGCGGCGATGAAAGCCGCGACATCGGCGGCGTGCGGTTCCTGGGCAAGGTCGTCACCGGCGTTTTGCCCAAGGATCTCAAGGGCCTGGTCGATGCGGCGAAAGCCTCGCTCGGCTCCGGCGTGGCGGCCTTTATCGCCGTGGGCGAAGACGGCAAGGGCAGTGTCGTGGTCGGCGTGACCGAGGATCTCACCCAAAAATTCTCCGCCGTCGACCTGGTGCGCGCGGCCGCGGAAGCCATCGGCGGCAAGGGCGGCGGCGGCCGTCCCGACATGGCCCAGGCCGGCGGCCCCGACGGCGTCAACGCCGAGGCGGCGATCGACGCAGTGGCGGCAGCGCTGAGCTGACGCGATCCGCGATGGATTGTCCGAACCCCATCAAGCGCCCGGGACCTGCTCCCGGGCGTTGTTCGTTGCGCGCAACTCAGCAAGATTTGTGCGGTCGATGCGTGCTGGTATCGGTGTGACCGACGGAGGGACAGGCATGACGGCGCAGGCAGGAATCAGGGATTATCGGGCACGGCTCGAACGGGTGCGCAGCCACATTCGCGCCCATCTAGACGGGCCGCTCAATCTCGACGAGCTTGCCGACATCGCCTGCCTGTCCCGCTTCCACTGGCACCGCACCTATCGCGGGCTGACCGGGGAAACCGTGTGGCAGACGGTCAGACGGTTGAGACTGCACCGGGCGGCGTCCGAGCTGGTCAACGGGTCGGACCCGATTGAGGCGATCGCCGGGCGCTCGGGCTACACCAACGCCCGCGCCTTCACCCAGGCCTTCAAAGCCGATTTCGGTCTGCCGCCGCTTCGCTACCGCGCCGAGGGCGGTCACCGGCGCTATGACAATCCTGACTGGCAGGAGACCGACATCATGTATGACGTGCGCATTGAAGAGTATCCCAAGACCACCATCACCGGCCTGGTCCACACCGGACCCTATGTCGAAATCGGCGCGACCTTCGATCGCCTCGGCGCAGAAATGGCCCGAAGCGGAGGATGGGGCTGCGCGGCAGGCGTGGCAGCGCTCTATTTCGACGATCCCGACATCACCGCGGCCGGGGACCTCAGATCGCTGGCCGGGATCGTGCTCAGGCCGGGCGCGGAGGCCCCCGCCGGGTTGGAAGCCTTCGAGATGCCGGCGGGCCGCTATGCGATCCTGACCCACAAGGGCCCCTATGCCGAGCTGTCCAAGGCCTATCAGTGGCTTTATGGCGCCTGGCTTGCACAAAGCGGTGAAAGTCCAGCCGCCACGCCGCCCTGTGAGCGCTATCTCAACAGCCCGGTGGACACGCCTCCGCTGGACCTTCTGACCGAGATCCACATGCATCTTGCCTGACCGGGCAGGCCGGCGCGGGCAGGGCAAGGATCGTTCGATCCGCACAGTGGCGGGGAAAGATGGGTGCCGTTTGTCGCGCCCAGGGCCTGCATTGGTAGCGGCGGGGTTCAGCCGCTGGAAACGCGGCTCGTCCGGGGCTCGTAGATCACCGGTTCCTGCCGGATGACCGGGGTGTCCGCCGCAGCGGGCGCGGCATTGTCCAGCGCGAGGCCGGCAGACACCGTGCATCGGTTCCGGCCGGCCTTCTTGGAGGCGTAAAGCGCGAGGTCGGCGCCATGGTAGAGATCGGCGGCGGTTCGGGCCTGGTCCGCCATGCACAGGCCGAGCGAGATCGTCACCTTGCCGCAGTCGGTTCCGGTCGGCGTGTCGAGGAACAGTGTGGCCTCGATCGCGCGCCGCGCCGCTTCCGCGATCTCGATTGCTTGCTCGGGCCGGACATCCTCGACGATGATGGCGAATTCCTCGCCGCCGGTGCGGGCCGGGAAGGCATTGTGCGGCAGCGTCGCCCGGATCGTCTCGGCAACGGTCCTGAGCACGGTGTCGCCGATGGCATGGCCGAAGGTGTCATTGAAGGTCTTGAAATTGTCGACGTCGGCGAGGATGAGCGCGGTGGCGGCGCGCCTTTGCGGATCGCGATAGATGTCCCCCATCCGCGCATCGAAGGCGCGGCGATTGGCAAGGCCCGTCAGCATGTCGGTGTTGGCGATCTGCTTGTAGGTGTTGAGTTCCCTGAGGATCTGGGTCACCACCACGCCTTCGGAATCGGCTCGTGGCCGCCGGTCGGCCGCAAACTCCATGCTGAGCATGGAAGCCTCGGCGGCTGAAGGGGTGGCGATCACGCCATAGGGCGGGATGGCGCGGACATTGGAATTGGCCAGGATGTGAAATCCGGTCTTGTCGACGACCACATGCCATCGGCCATCCGTGGGCACGATCAGGCGCGTGGGCGAGCGCTCGATGCGCCCGCCGACGGCCTTGAAATCCCTGCCCGCGCTGTAGAGCTTGAAATTGGCGTGGTCCATCAGGCGGACATTGTTGACGCAGGACAGCACGACTTCGACAATGGTCCCCGCCAGCTGCTTGCCCAGATCATACCGCTTGTAGCGTAGTGTGTGTTTCACTGCCCGGGTCCAATGCCATTTCCTGCGACAGCACAATGACACCAGAGGGTTAAGGTTGTCTTGGGGTCGCCTCACATGCGCCAGCCGAATGAGGGCGACTTCGGCCTGCGGCGCTGTCAAGTAAAGGGGGCCGGGCAGGCGGCGGGCCAGGCGTCCGAATCACGCAGCGAAGAGGATAGTCCTTCCGGGATCATCGGCGGCGATCGGGCTCGATCTTGTCGCCCTGTCGGGTCCGAGCCTGGGCCTTGCGGACGCCGCGCATAAGCTGCCAGCCGAGAAAGGCCGCGAGCGCCAGCATCGCCAGCGCCATCGACAGGTTGCCGAGAATGCCGGCCAGCATCTCGATGTTGGAGCCGAAACTGTAGCCGAGCCCCAGGTAGATCGAGATCCAGAGCGCTTCCCCCAAAACGCTCCAGGCGGTGAAGACCGGCCAGGAAAGCCCGGCGGCGCCGCTGGCGATGTTGACCGCCGAACCCAGAGGCGTGACCAGCCAGCGGGTGAAGAACACGCTGCTCGAGCCCCATCTTTCCATGCTCGGCTCGGCCTTGCGTGCCTTGCGCGCCAGGCTGCCGAGAAATCCCGGACGCGTTTCCGCCGACTGCGCCAGATAACGGCCCAGCACAAACCCCGCCTGATCGCCGGACACGGTGCCCGCCAGCGCCCAGATGAAGGCCAGGGCCAGGACGGCGTCGCCATTGGCGGAGAGCGCGCCCAGCGTCAGCAGCGCAAGCGAGGTGGGAAGCGGCGCCCCGGCCTGGCCGATCGCCAGAACCAGCGCCGCGGCGGGCAGGCCGTAGACGGTAAGGAACTCGAGCAGCGTGTCCGTCATGGCCGTGCGGGCACCGCAGGCGCGACGGGCGGAGCCGGGGGCGGGGGCGGCGCCTCGGCGGCCCGCTCGGCCTCGATGGCCGCGATGATCCGCGCCGTCAGCGCGTCGAGCGGCTGGCCCTCTTCGCGGGCGATCCTGATCAGCGGCCGGTGATCTGGCCCCGTCCGGGGCAGGCCGATGGCGTCATGCAGCAGCCTGGGCGAGACGCCGTAGGATTTGGCGACATAGCCGATCGTCATCCAGCCTTCGACCGGCTCATCGTTGTGGTGCTGCCAGTAGACAAAGAAAACGCCGGCGCGGAGGGTGAACACCAGCGCCAGCGTCAATGTCAGCAGAAAGGAGATCGTCAGCCACCGGTTGGTCCGCCACAGCCTCTTGAGCGTGACGACAGGTCCGGCGGCCAATCTCAGCCCATCGCCTTCTGAAGGTTGTCGTCGATCTTGTCGAGGAAGCCGGTGGTCGACAGCCAGGGCTGGTCGGGACCGATCAGCAGCGCCAGATCCTTGGTCATGAAGCCCGATTCGACGGTCTGGATGCAGACCCGCTCGAGCGTGTCGGCGAATTTCGCGAGTTCGGCGTTGTCGTCGAGCGTGGCGCGGTGCGCGAGGCCCCGGGTCCAGGCGAAGATCGAGGCGATCGAGTTGGTCGAGGTCTCCTCGCCCTTCTGGTGCTGGCGATAGTGGCGGGTGACGGTGCCGTGGGCGGCCTCGGCCTCCACGGTCTTGCCGTCCGGCGTCATCAGCACCGAGGTCATCAGGCCGAGCGAGCCGAAGCCCTGGGCGACGATGTCGGACTGGACGTCGCCGTCGTAGTTCTTGCAGGCCCAGACGTAGCCGCCGGACCATTTCAGCGCCGAGGCAACCATGTCGTCGATCAGGCGATGCTCGTACCAGATCTTGGCTTCGGCGTATTTGTCCTTGAACTCGGCTTCGAAAACTTCCTCGAAGATATCCTTGAAGCGGCCGTCATAGACCTTGAGGATGGTGTTCTTGGTCGACAGGTAGCAGGGCACGCCGCGCAAGAGCGCGTAGTTGAGCGACGCGCGGGCGAAATCGCGGATCGAATCATCGAGGTTGTACATGGCCATGGCGACGCCCGACGAAGGCGCATCGTAGACGTCGTGCTCAATGGTGGCGCCATCCTCGCCCACGAACTTGATCGTGAGCTTGCCCTTGCCGGGGAATCGGAAATCGGTGGCGCGGTACTGGTCGCCGAAGGCGTGACGGCCGACGATGATCGGCTTGGTCCAGCCCGGAACCAGACGCGGCACGTTCTTCATGATGATCGGCTCGCGGAAGATGACGCCGCCCAGGATGTTGCGGATGGTGCCGTTGGGCGAACGCCACATCTTCTTGAGGCCGAATTCCGCCACGCGGGCCTCATCCGGCGTGATGGTGGCGCATTTGATGCCGACGCCGTGCTTCTTGATGGCGTTGGCGGCGTCGATGGTCACCTGGTCGTTGGTCTCGTCGCGGTACTCCACCGACAGGTCGTAATAGTCGATCGGCAGGTCGAGATAGGGCAGGATCAGCTTTTCCTTGATGAACTGCCAGATGATGCGCGTCATCTCGTCGCCATCGAGATCCACAACCGGGTTAGCAACCTTGATCTTCGCCATGCGTGTTCGACCTTCTGAGGGGGTTGTCGGGGGGCGGCCATGAGCCGTCCATTCAGTTGGCGCTTCTCTTAACAAAAGCGGCGCGGGCGCACAACACGCCCGCAGCGGGATGGAGACTAAGGTTTGAGACGCCTCCCGCTCCTTGCCCGGCTTGCCGAGCTTGATTGTGCATGATCCCGGCATTAGTGCTGTCGCCCTGACAGAAACGGGCCAGGCTCATTTGACCATTCCGCTTGAAACAGAACGACTGAAGCTTCGGGCGTTTTCCCCCGAGGATGTCGACGCCGTGCACGCCTATCAGGGCCTGACCGAGGTGGCGCGCTACCAGTACTGGGAGCCGCGGTCGCGCGACGAGGTGGCGATGGAGGTGGCGAAATGGGCCGAACCCGACGGGCCGCCGGAGGCGCCGGCGTCGATGGTCTTCGCCGTCACGCTCAAGTCCTCGGGCGTTCTGGTGGGCGACATGGTGCTTCTGTTTCGGGATTGGGACGCCCGGCAGGGCGAGATCGGGTTTTCGTTCCATCCCGCCCATGGGGGACAGGGCTATGCAACGGAGGCGGCACGCGCGGTGATGGACCTCGGCTTCTTTCATTTCAACCTGCACCGCATCTTCGGGCGCTGCGACGCGCGCAACGACCGCTCCTGGGCGCTGATGCAGCGGCTGGGGATGCGCCGGGAAGCGCATTTCCGCGAGCATGCCCTTTTCAAGGGCGTCTGGGACGAGGAATTCTACTACGCCATACTCCAGCGGGAATGGGCGGATCTGCGCGGGGGAGCGACCTAGATGGCAGGCACCGACAGAAACCGCGACCTCATTACTGGCGGACCGGCGATCATCCTGATGGAACCGCAACTGGGCGAAAACATCGGCATGGTGGCGCGCGCCATGGCCAATTTCGGCCTGTCCAATCTCCGCATCGTCAATCCGCGCGACGGCTGGCCCAATGACAAGGCGGTGAGTGCCGCGGCGGGCGCCAGCCACGTGATTGATGGCGCGGTGGTGTTTGGTTCGCTTCCCGAAGCGCTGGCCGATCTCAAATTCGTCTACGCCACCACGGCCAGGCCGCGCGACGGGCACAAGATGGTGCGCGGGCCGGTGGAGGCGGGCGAGGTTCTCAGGTCGCGCGAGGATGCAGGCGAGAAGACCGGACTTCTGTTCGGGCGCGAGCGGATCGGCCTGCGCAACTGGGAGATCAGCCTGACGGACGAGATCGTCACCTTCCCGGTCAATCCGGCCTATGCCTCGCTCAACATCGCCCAGGCCGTGCTCTTGATGTCGTATGAGTGGATGAAATCCGGGCTCGCAAGCCCGCACCAGACGGCCTTCGACACGGAAGCTGTCGAGCCCGCGCCGAAATCGGACCTCTTCGGGCTGTTCGAGCAGATCGAGGAGGGGCTCGATGCGCGGGGCTATTTCCGCTCCGAGACCAAGCGGATGAAGGCGGTGGACAATCTGCGCGCGGTGCTGACGCGGCCGGGATTTTCCACCGACGAAATCAATGTGCTGCGCGGTCTTTTTGCCTCATTTGACAGGTTCAGTCGCCCCGGTCAGCGCGCACCGGGGCACGGCGCCAAATCGGACGGGGACGAAGGGGACGAGGCATGAATGACGGGCCGGTTCTGGTTTTCGACAGCGGTATCGGCGGGCTCAGCGTGCTGCGCGAGGCGCGCGTGATAATGCCCGGTCGGCGCTTCGTCTATGTGGCCGACGATGCGGGCTTTCCCTATGGCCGCTGGGAGGAGGGCGCGCTCCGGGACCGGATCGTCGCGCTGTTCGGCGGCCTGATCGAGCGGCACGAACCGGCGCTGGCGCTGATTGCCTGCAACACGGCCTCCACCATCGTCATGGCGGAACTGAGGGCCGCCTATCCCAATCTGCCTTTCGTCGGCACCGTGCCCGCGATCAAGCCCGCAGCCGAGCGCACCCGCTCGGGCCTCGTCTCGGTGCTGGCGACGCCCGGCACGGTCAAGCGGCAATACACGCGCGACCTGATCCGCGATTATGCCGGAAAGGTCCATGTGCGGCTGGTGGGATCGGAGAATCTCGCGGGTCTTGCCGAAACCTACATGCGCAAGGGCTTTGTCGACGAGGCGGCGGTCCAGGCCGAGATCGCGCCCTGCTTTGTCGAGATGGACGGAAGGCAGACCGACATCGTCGTGCTCGCCTGCACGCATTTTCCCTTCCTGGTCAACCGCATGCGCAAGATGGCGCCGTGGCCGGTGGACTGGATCGACCCGGCGGAGGCCATCGCCCGGCGCGCGCTCGCCATTGTCGAGACGCTTCCCGGCGGCGACGCGCTGCCCGACACCAAGGATAGCGTCGTCTTCACCTCGGGCAATCCGGACACCAACGTGCTCAGGTTGATGCACGGCTTCGGGCTGACGGCGCAGTGAGGCGGCGTGCCGCGTCGGAGCGGAACCTGAATTCCTGTGTATTTCGCCGATCGGGGTGCCGCGCGGCGGCAATTCTCTGATAGGGAGCTAGGGGGCCGGCGCGCATGCGACGCGGATCCGGCAGGTCCCATCCAAGGAGTTGAGCCAGAGTGCAGGTCGGAATTGACATGGGGAGCCTGGCTGGCGGGCAGCCGGCCCGGCTCGACATCGAGGAGTTGCTGGCGACCCGTCTCCTGGTGCAGGGCAATTCCGGCTCCGGCAAGTCGCATCTGCTCAGGCGCCTGCTTGAGCAATCGGCGCCATGGGTGCAGCAGGTGGTGATCGATCCCGAGGGCGATTTCGTCACGCTGTCGGAGCGATACGGGCACCTGGTGGTGGATGGAGAGCGCTCGGAAGCCGAGCTTGCGGGGATCGCGAGCCGCATCCGGCGGCACCGGGTCTCCTGCGTGCTCTCGCTCGAGGGGCTCGAGGTCGAGCAGCAGATGCGCGCAGCGGCGGTATTTCTCAACGCCATGTTCGACGCCGAGCACGAGCACTGGTATCCGGTGCTGGTGGTGGTGGACGAGGCGCAGATGTTCGCGCCCGCCGTTGGCGGCGATGTCTCGGAAGACGCGCGCAAGATGTCATTGGGCGCGATGACCAACCTGATGTGCCGCGGCCGCAAGCGCGGACTCGCCGGCGTGATCGCCACGCAGCGCCTCGCCAAGCTCGCCAAGAACGTTGCGGCGGAAGCCTCGAATTTCCTGATGGGGCGAACCTTTCTCGACATCGACATGGCGCGCGCGGCCGATCTTCTCGGCATGGACCGGCGCCAGGCGGAGATGTTCCGCGACCTGACCCGCGGCAATTTCGTGGGCCTCGGCCCGGCGCTGTCGCGGCGGCCGCTGCCGATCGCCATCGGCGAGGTGGAGACCCAGGCCCGGTCCTCGAGCCCGAAGCTGATGCCGATGCCCGATGCGCCGGCGGATGTCGAGGAGTTGATCTTCACCCCCGACCCCGAGGAATTCGCCCGGCTGACGCGGGCGCGGGCGCGTCCGGCGCCCAGGCCCACCACCGACATCCTGGCAGAACTGGCGCGCGCCACGCCGCTGAGCGACGCGCCTTTGGCCAGAGCCGGCAGGGACGCCGCCGCGCCCGAGATGGACAAGCAGGAGCGCGACAGCCGCGTGGCCGCGGTGTTCGGCGAAATCCTCGCCGACCCGCAATCGGGCTACCGCACCGATGCGGCGCTCTATCAGGATTTTCTGGTGCGACTGAGGATGCGGCGCGTCTCCGGGCCTGCCATGTCGCTGTCGGACTTCCGCCGCCGCCTGGCCATCGCCCGCTCGGGCGTGGATGCCGAGACCGCCGCAACCGAGGCCTGGGCGACCGCGCTCACGCTCTCGTCGCAGGTGACGGACGATCTGCAGGGGGTGTTCCTGATGCTCGCCAACGCGGCGATCAGGGGCGAGGCCTGCCCGTCGGACGCCCGCATCGCGCGCGCCTACGGCACCCACTCGGCGCGTCGGGCGCGCAGGCTGCTCGGCTATTTCGAGGAGCAGGGACTGATCATCGTCCATGCCGACCCGGCAGGCAGGCGTATCGTCGGCATCCCGGAGCTCCAGGCCGAGACCGCGCCGGGGGCGGCGGATGCAGCCGATGAGGACGCGGGACGGGCGCAGGCTGCGGAGTAGGGTGGTCGTTCTCTCTCCCCTTGCAGGAGAGAAAGGGTTTTCAGCATCCTGGCTTCAGCCAAGTGCTGGAAATCGCAAGTGACGGGTGGCACGAGTTTGCCCCCTCTCTTGCAAAAACCAACGTTCAGCCTTCGGTTCATAGTCTTTTGAATTTTGCGTCGTTGATCGTGTCCATGGCGCTATCGCCTCGATCTGTGTCCAAAAGGACTCTGGATCGGTTCCCCCTTGGCCGGAAACTCCTGAGTTCTTTCGGGCAGGCCCGGCAAAGGCGCGGACCCAACCGGGAAATTGACAACCATCAATGCACCTATCGCCGATCAGCCCATCATTGTCCATGTTTCATGGATCCCGGAAGGAGGATGCGATGGACAAGGATAGGGTGATCGGTTCCGCAAAGGTCATCAAGGGCAAGGTCAAGGAGGCCGTCGGAAAGGCGGTCGGCGACGCCAAGCTTGAGACCGAAGGGAAGGCCGACAAGGTCGAGGGCAAGGTTCAGAACGCTGTTGGCGGACTGAAGGACACGCTCCGCGGCGACTGACTCCCCGGGCGTGGCGAGGCGCGTGCCTAGTTCGCTTTCTCGCGCAGGGGCGTGCATCTAAGCGGCGTTTCGATGGACGGGAACTTTTTCAAGTGGTTCGCGTTGAGTGAAGTAAGCTTCGGGTCCCGGTCAATCGAACCGGCAGAGCCCGTCCATGGAGGGACTTCTATGTCGATTGGTACAATTCTTCTCATCATTCTCATCATCTTCCTGCTCGGGGGCTTCAGCGGCCGCTTCGGTGGATACGGCTACGGCTTCGGACATGGCGGGGTCGGCGTGATCGGCGTGCTGGTCATCATCCTGCTCGTGCTGGTTCTCACCGGCAGGCTCTGACGCCACCAGCGCATGATGGCGGCCCAGGGTTGCGCCTGGCCGACCGATTCACGGCGCGCTCGGATGGGTTCATTCGAGCGGTAATGCACATGCATGACATCAAAACCCGACAACGCCGCGCATCCGGATGGATGCGCGGCGTTGTCGTTGCTTGCGGGTCGGCGGGAGCGGCCCCCAAGCTGCGCCCAGAGCTCAGTACAGGGTCTTCTTGTAGTCCTGCTCGAGATCGTCGTCGATCTTGCGCATCGCTTCGGCGTCGCTGGGCGCGCCGGTGGTCTGGTCGAGGATGATCTTCGCCAGCGAGGGCATTGTGCCGCGATCCTGAAAATGCTCCGGGTCCCACAGATGCGAGCGGCGGAACGCCTTGGCGCAGTGCAGAAACACCTCTGTCACCCGGACGACGATGGCGAGCCTGGGCGCGCGATCCCTGACGCTCATGCTCTCGAGGATGGCGGGATCGGTCGTCAGGCTCGCCTGGCCGTTGACGCGCAAGGTGTCGTCAAAGCCTGGAATGATGAAGAGCAGCCCGACGCTGGGGTTGGCAACGATGTTGGCGATCGTGTCGAGGCGGTTGTTGCCCGGCCGGTCCGGGATCGCCAGATGCTGCGGATCAAGAATGCGGACGAAGCCCGCCGGGTCGCCGCGCGGACTGACGTCGGCCTTGCCCTCGGCACTCTGGGTGCCGATGCACAGGAAGGGCGAGCGCCGCACGAATTCCTGCGCATGGCTGTCGAGCGCGCTCAGGCTCTTGATCGCGGCCAGCGGATGGGTCGGCTGATACAGGGTTCGAAGCGTCTGCTCGTCGGTGATGGCGAAGTCCGGATTGATGGTGAATTCGGTCATGCTGCTCCCTTTCGGACTTCCTGGATTGACGCGTGCCCGGGCCGGGCCTGATGACGTGCGGCCGCGCAGGGGCGGGCGTCAGAAATTAGGCCTCGGCCCGTTCCTCCCAGACCTTGACCAGTTCGACGATCGTGGCGACCGATGCCTCCATGTCCTGGCGGCTGATCCATTCAAGCGGCGAGTGGTAGGAATGGCCGCCGGTGTAGATGTTGGGGCAGGGCAGGCCCATGAAGGACAGGCGCGAGCCATCGGTGCCGCCGCGGATCGAATGGGTGACCGGCTCGAGGCCGACGCGGCGGACGGCTTCCTTCAGGTTCTCCATGACCTCCGGGTGGCGGTCGAGCACTTCCTTCATGTTGCGGTATTGCTGGGTAACCTTGAAGCTCATCGTCGAGCCCGGATAGGCTGACATCACTTCCTCGGCGATCTGCTGGAGCTGCGCTTCCTTCTGGGTCAGCTCCTCATTGACGAAATCGCGGACGATGAAGGAAAGGCGGGCTTTGTCCATCGACCCGGTCACGCCGGTGGGGTGGATGAAGCCCTGGCGGCCCTCGGTCGTTTCCGGCGCGATGTCCTTTGGCAGATGGGCGATGATGTCGGCGGCGATCTTGATGGCGTTCTCCATCACGCCCTTGGAGGTGCCCGGATGCTGGGCCACGCCGGTGATCTCGATCTCGACTCCGTCGGCGGAGAAGGTCTCGTCCTCGATCTCGCCGATGGTGGAGCCGTCGAGCGTGTAGCCGAATGCGGCGCCGAGCTTGTCGAGGTCGACCTTGTCGGCGCCGCGGCCGATTTCCTCGTCGGTGGTGAACAGGATGCGGATCGCGCCGTGCCTGATCTCAGGGTTCTCGACCAGGATCTGCGCGGCCTGCATGATCTCGGCGATGCCGGCCTTGTCGTCGGCGCCCAGCAGCGTGGTGCCATCGGTGGTGACGATGTCATGGCCGATCTGGTTGGCGAGTTCGGGATGCTCGCTCACCTTGATGATGCGGCTCGTATCGCCGGTCAACTGGATGTCGCCGCCCTGGTAGTTGAGCACGATGCCGGGCTTGACGCCGGTGCCGGTGAAATCGGGCGCGGTGTCCATGTGCGAGCAGAAGCAGATGACAGGCACGTCCTTGGAGGTGTTGGCGGGGATGGTCGCATAGATGTTGCCGTGCTCGTCCATGTGGGCGTCGGCGAGGCCGAGCGTCAGCAGTTCGCCGACCAGCACGCGGCCGAGATCCTTCTGCTTCTCCGTCGAGGGCTGGGCCGGGGAGGAGGCGTCCGACTGGGTGTCGATGACGACGTAGCGGAGCAGGCGGTCGAGAACGGTATCGGTCATGGGGACTCGCAATCCAGATGAAAGCACAGCTATAGACCGCCTTGCCGCCCACGGGAATATTGGTGATGGAGTTTGACGAGGTCGCCCCGGATTTTCAGGGGCGATCGCCGACGCCCGCCGCACAAAGTGTTGACTTCCCGCTCTTTCCGGCCTAGAGACCCGGCCAGCGCGAGGGTTCATGCCCTCGCGTTTTCTTACGTGTCCCGTGGACGGTTTGCACAAAGCGTGCGTCAACCGTCCTGTCAGGTCCCGAAAACGGGGGCCAGAGGAGGGCGCGTTTCCTTCATCCGGTTTGGCAACAGGCCGGTGTAACCTTTTGAAAGGAAATGCGATGAGCAAGCGCGAATCGTCCAAGTACAAACTAGATCGCCGTATGGGCGAGAACATCTGGGGCCGTCCGAAGTCCCCGGTCAACCGCCGCGAATACGGCCCTGGCCAGCACGGCCAGCGCCGCAAGGGCAAGCTGTCCGACTTCGGCGTGCAGCTGCGCGCCAAGCAGAAGCTCAAGGGCTATTACGGCGACATTTCGGAAAAGCAGTTCCGCAAAACCTATGACGAAGCCAACCGGATGAAGGGCGATACGCCCGAGAACCTGATCGGCCTTCTGGAGCAGCGCCTCGACGCCGTCGTCTACCGCGCCAAGTTCGTGCCGACGATCTTCGCCGCGCGCCAGTTCGTCAATCACGGCCACATCACCGTCAACGGCCAGCGCGTCAACATCGGTTCGTACCGCTGCAAGCCGGGCGACGTGGTTGCCGTCAAGGAAAAGTCCAAGCAGCTCGCCATCGTGCTCGAATCGGCCCAGCTCGCCGAACGCGACGTGCCGGACTATATCGAAGCCGATCACCACAAGATGTCGGCCACCTTCGTGCGCACCCCGACGCTTGGCGACGTTCCCTATCCGGTGGTGATGGAACCGAACCTGGTCGTCGAATTCTATTCGCGCTGATCGGATCCTTCCGGTCTCGCCAAATCAGGGCCGCCTTTCGGGGCGGCCTTTTTGTATCTGCGGTATCTTGATATCCTGATTAAGGGGCAGCCCATGACCAAGTTGCAGGATGTACTCGACGAGATCGCGCGCGAGGCCGCGGAGAACGGCGACCGGGGCGAGGTGGCGCATTATATTCCCGAACTCGCCAAGGTCGATCCCGACCAGTTCGGCATCGCCGTGGCGCTGCCGGACGGTCAGGTGCTGACGGCCGGCGACGCCGAGACCGCGTTCTCGATCCAGAGCGTGTCGAAAGTGTTCACGCTTTCCTTAGCGCTCGGCAAGCTGGGCGATTCGCTGTGGGCGCGGGTCGGGCGCGAGCCCTCGGGCAATCCGTTCAATTCGATCGTGCAGCTCGAGCAGGAGAAGGGGCGGCCGCGCAATCCGTTCATCAATGCCGGCGCGATCGTGCTGGCCGACCTGATCCTGGCGGGCCATCAGCCGCGCGAGGCGATCGGCGAGATCGTCCGCTTCATCCGCTACCTGGCCGATGACGACACGATCCTGATCGACGAGAAGGTGGCGCGCTCGGAGACCGAGCATGGCGACCGCAACGCGTCACTCGCCCATTTCATGCGCGCTTTCGGCACCATCGATCATCCGGTCGATCACGTTCTGGGCGTCTATTTCCATCAATGCGCCATCGCCATGAGCTGCCATCAGCTGGCGCGCGCGGGCCTTTATCTCGCCAGCCAGGGGCGCAACCCGCTCACCGGCGCGCAGGTGGTGCCGCCGCAGCGGGCGCGGCGCATCAACGCCATCATGCTGATGTGCGGCCATTACGACGGCTCGGGCGAATTCGCCTTCCGGGTCGGCCTGCCCGGCAAGAGCGGCGTGGGCGGCGGGATCCTCGCCATCGCGCCCGGACAGGCCTCGATCGCGGTCTGGTCGCCGGGGCTTGATCCGGTGGGAAATTCCAAGCTCGGCACCGCGGCGCTCGAACAATTGGCGAGACGCATGCAATGGTCGGTGTTCGGGGCTTGACGGACGCCTCCAAAGTCCTCATCCCGGACGCCATGAGCGATGTGATCGACACGGTGGAATCACCCGAGGCGGCGGCGGAGGCCGGGCCGTCGCTGTTTGCCCATGCGCCAAGGAGCGTCACGTTCAACAAGCTGCGCAAGCGGCTGATCCGCAATGTGCGCCAGGCGATCGAGGATTTCGCCATGGTGAGCCCCGAGGCGGAGGGGAAGCGGCCGCGCTGGCTGGTGGCGGTGTCGGGCGGCAAGGATTCCTACGGGCTGCTGGCGCTGCTGATGGATCTCCAATGGCGCGGGATGCTGCCGGTCGACCTGATCGCCTGCAATCTCGACCAGGGCCAGCCGAATTTCCCCAAGCATGTGCTGCCCGATTACCTCAGCGCGCACGGCATCCCGCACCGGATCGAATACCGCGACACCTATTCGGTGGTGACCGAGAAGGTGCCGGAGGGGGCCACCTATTGCGCGCTGTGCTCGCGGCTGAGGCGCGGCAATCTCTACCGGATCGCGCGCGAGGAAGGCTGCGAGGCGCTGGTGCTCGGCCATCACCGCGACGACATCCTCGAGACCTTCTTTCTCAATTTCTTCCATGGCGGACGGCTGGCGGCGATGCCGCCGAAGCTCTTGAACGACGAGGGCGACGTCATGGTGCTCCGGCCGCTCGCCTATTGCGCCGAGGAGGACCTGGCACGGTTTGCCGAAGCGATGGAATTCCCCATCATCCCCTGCGACCTGTGCGGCTCGCAGGACGGCTTGCAGCGCAACGCCATGAAAGCGATGATCACCGAAATCGAGCGGCGCATGCCCGGACGCAAGGATTCGATGATCCGCGCGCTCGGCAACACGCGCGCTTCCCACCTCCTCGACAGGTCGCTGTTTGATTTTGCGGGCCTGTCGGTAAACTCCGAAAAGGCAGACAGATGACACCCCTTGGTTCAGCGGATATCGATTGGCTGGCGGCTTTGCTGCGCGAGGCCGGAACCACGCAGATCATGCCGCTGTTTCGCAACCTCGGGGAAGGGGCTGTTCAGGAAAAGACCTCGGCCGCCGACCTGGTGACCGAAGCCGACGTGGCGGCCGAGCGGATGATCACCGCGGCACTGCTCGAGCGGTTTCCGGGATCTCTGGTGATCGGCGAGGAGGCCGTGTCGGACAATCCGGCGCTGCTCGACGGCTGGTCGAAGACCGATCGGCGCGTCTTTGTCGTCGATCCGATCGACGGCACCTTCAACTTCGCCTCGGGCGTCGCCTCCTTCGGCGTCATGCTGGCCGTCGTCGAGGCCGGAGAGACCGTGGCGGGGATCATCCATGATCCCGTCGGCCACGACTGGATAATGGCCGAGAAGGGCGCCGGCGCGGTGCTGCGGCGGCTTGACGGGCGCGAGAGCGCGCTCAGGGTGGCGGCGCCTGTCGGATCCATCGGCGCGATGATCGGCGCGACCTCCTGGCAATACATGCCCGAGCCCGAGCGCAGCACCGTGGCGCGCAACCAGGCACTGTGCCTGGGCGGCGGCGGCTATCGCTGCGCCGCGCAGGAATACCGGCTGCTGGCGGGCGGCCACATCAACTTCACGCTCTACAACAAGCTGATGCCCTGGGATCACCTGGCCGGCGCCCTGATCACCGAGGAAGCGGGCGGCCATGTCCGCCGCTTTGACGGCGGCCCCTACACGCCCGCCCATCTGGACGGCGGGCTGCTGGCCGCGACCGATCCGGACAGCTGGGCGATCGTGCGCGAGGCGCTGTGGCGGACCTGACCGCGCCTGGTCAGTCCGGCGTTCCGGTGCCGAACAGACGGCCTTTCTCGGCAATCAGCACCATGACGACGGCTATCGCCGAGACCAGCGCGTAGCCCGCGGCGAGCGGGAACACCGTGCCGTCATAGGCCTGGCCGATGAGTGCGCCGACCAGGCCGCCGCCCACCGTCTGGGCAAAGCCCAGGGTCGAGGATGCGGTGCCGGCGATGGCGCCCAACGGCTCCATGGCGATCGAATTGAAATTCGAGCCGACGAAGCCGAACAGCGGCATCATCAGCAGCGAGATTCCGAAGAAGGCCCAGAACGGGATCGGTCCCATGGCCGTCAGCCCCGCCATCAGCAGCGCCAGCGCGAAATAGATGAGCAGGGCGCTGTGGGACAGCCGGCGCTGGCCGAAACGGCCGACGAGCCGGGAATTGAGAAACGACGACCCGGCCATCACAACCGCGACCGCGGCGAAGGCCACCGGAAAATAGCTCCCGAGCCCGTAGATGCCGACATAGATCGGCTGCGCCACGTTGAGGAAGGCAAACAGCGAGCCGAAATAGAAGCTTGTCGACAGCGTGTAGAACAGCGCGACGCGGTTGGTCAGCACGATGGCAAAGGCCTCGCCGATGCTTGCGAGCGTCAACGGCCGGCGGTTTTCCTCCTTGAGGGTCTCGGGCAGGCGCAGCGCCGCCCAGAGGCCGACGGCAAGCGACACGATCGCCATGAACACGAAGATGAGGTGCCAGTCGCCCGCCAGGATGATCACCTGGCCCATCATCGGCGCAAAAACCGGAACGACCATGAACACCATCATGACCAGCGACATGGTGGCGGCCATCCCGCGGCCGGAATGGGTGTCGCGGACCACAGAGAGCGCGATCACCCGCGTCGCCGCGGCGCCAATGCCCTGCAGGAAGCGGGCCAGCAACAGGAATTCGAAGCTCGGCGCGAAGGCGCCGGCGACCGAACAGATCACGTAAAGCCCGATGCCCACGAACAGCGGCATGCGCCGGCCGTAGCGATCGGCGATCGGTCCGAAGAACAGCTGGGCTGCGCCAAATCCGATGATGTAGGACAGAAGCACATATTGCACCTGGTTGGCGTCGGTGACGCCCAGGCTCTCGGCGATATTGGGAAAGGCCGGCAGCATGATGTCGATGGCGAGCGCATTGAGCGCCATCAGCGAGGCGACGATGGCGATGAATTGCGGGCGACCGATGCCCCCGATTGTCGCCGGCTGGCTTGCGGCAGGCGCCGTTGTTCCGTGCATCAATTAAACCATCCTATCGGGAACAGAAAAAACTTGAGTATCTGTTCATTGCAAAGCGGAGCCCCACATGCGCCCTTCGGGGCGCGCTATGTCTGGACCATTGCGGTCTGGGGATTAAAAAAGCGGGGCATATGGCCGGCGCCGATGACGTTCATAGACCCGCCGGGCGGATCCGGCAAGTCACGGAATCGGCATCGGGCAGCGGCGGCGGATCGGCGCTCCGGGCGGGCTAGCGGCTCTCATAGACGAGCGGGAACTCGGCCGGATCGGACTGGACGCCATCGCAGTCGGTCTTGCTGCGCTGCTCCAGCAGCCTGAACTCGATCGTCTCGCCCGGGGCGTCTTCAAGCTGGAATTTCGCGAACGTGCCGCAGTCGCCGCCGCGATCCAGCGAGACCGAGGTGACGGTCGCCGTCGCCGGGTCCACGGTGGCTTCGAGGAGTTCGGCCGTTTCCGGCTCCCCGGAGCCCGGGACCTGTGGGATCATCAGCACCGTGGCGACATCGGGCTGATAGGTCCATCTCAGCACGAAGACGTTGGAGCCGCGGCTGGCGTAGAGATTGCAGGGAAGCTGCCACAGGGTGACGGCGTCGTTGACGGTGTAGGCGGTCGAGTAGCCGGCGGTGGCCTGCGGCTCGCATTCGGGGGCCTGTTCGGCAATCGCGGCCAGGATCGGCGCGGGGACCTGGTCGAGACTGTCGATATCGACCGGCTGGCTCAGCGAAATGCCATCGCCGGGCACGGCAGGCTCCGCCTCGGCCGCCAAGCTCTCGGCGTCGCCGACGTCGTCAAGGCAGCCGTTCAGGCCCTTGACCCGGACGGGGAACGGGAACTTGTCGTTCTTAAGGAAGGTCAGCCGGGCGTCCTCGATCTCGATGCCGCGGTCGGAGCGTTGCTGGCTTTCGATCTCCAGGAGCACGGTCAGATCGCCATCGGTGCTCTTGTAGAGCTGGACGGGCTCAAGCATGCCGGTCTCGGCCGAGCCGATGTCCTGCTTGGCGACGCTGATGACGTCCTGGCCGATCTTGACCCAGGCGGGCAGGGCCTCGCCATCGGGAATGGGGGCGAACAACACATAGGCGTAGCTGTCGCGCTCCGGGTCGCGGTCGGCCTGCCAGAGGCTGAAGCGGCAGCCCTGCCAGCCCTCGACGACGTCCTCGCCGAACAGCTTGAGATCGATCTCGTTGGCGTCATCGGCACGGGCAGCCTGCGGCAGCGCGATGAGGAGAGCCAAAATGCCGATGAGGAGGCGCATAGGTGGTCCTTTTCAGTGAGAAAGCTCGTCGCGGGCGGCGCGCACCGGATCGATCGCCCGCCAGCCGAAGCTGAGCAGGGGCTGCGCAGCATCCGCCAGCTCGACCAGATCTTCAAGCAGCGCCGTGCCCTTGAGCCGGTCGGGGCCGAAACGCCGCGACAGGGTCAGGTGCCGGAGGCGGAGCAGATCCACAAGCTCCGGATCGGCCACGGTCTCGAAGCCGCGCGGGGTGCGCTTGAGACTGTCCTCCCGGTCGAAGACGAAGCCCAGATCGAGGAGCGGCCTGATCGCTTCGTCGAACTGGAGCTTGCGCGCGAGGATGGCCTCGCGGAAGGCGCGCAGCTCGTCGGGCTCCATGGCGTAGAACCCCACCGAGAGAAAGCTGTCCTCGGGCGAGACTTGCACATAGAGCAGGCCCTGGTCTTTCTTCGTGCCCGAGCGGGTGATCACCGCGCTCACATGGGTGTTGTAGGGGTGCTTTTCCTTGGCGAAGCGGACGTCGCGGTTGATGCGGAAGGTCGATGTCTTGCGCGCGCAGGTGAGCGGGATCCGCCTTTCGGCCAGCCGCACAGCCAGATCGTCGAGCAGCCGCCCGCGCGGCTCGTTCAGATGCTCTTCGAAGATGTCCTTGTTGTCGTGGAACCACTCGCGGTTCTGGTGGAAGCCGAGCGCCTTGAGGAAGGGCAGCGCCTTGCCGCCGAAACCGGTGTAGGACGTGCCGCTCATGCGGCAGTATCCCGGTCCCCGGCCTTGCCGGGGCGGACGTCTTGCCGGAGATGCCTGGTGGCGATCATGATCACTGTGTCCCGCCGCGCTGCGCTGGCTCTCATGGGTCTGGCTGCGTTCGCCTGACGGCGGATACGAAAAGAGGCGGAAAATCCGCCTCTTGCCGTGTCGTCTTCATGTTGGTCTCAGGCAGCCTTCACCGGAACGCCGGCCTGGGCCATGTGCTGCTGGAGCTCCTCGGACTGGAACATCTCGCGGATGATGTCGCAACCGCCGATGAACTCGCCCTTGACGTAGAGCTGCGGGATGGTCGGCCAGTTGGAATATTCCTTGATGCCGTTCCGGAGCGCGTCGTCGGCGAGCACGTTGACGCCCTTGTAGGGCACGCCCAAGTAATCGAGGATCTGCACGACCTGGCCCGAGAACCCGCACTGCGGAAACTGCGGCGTGCCCTTCATGAACAGCACGACGTCATTGGTCTTCACTTCGTTGTCGATGAAATCATTGATGCCGGACATCGGAGGATCCTTTCAAAACGTGTCGCCACGATATTTCTTTATCCTTCAGATAACGCGATGCGCATGACAAGACAAGAAGGCGCGCTTTATAAGTGATGCCATGACGACGCGCCGCATCACTTTTCTTCTCATGCTCCTGCTGGTTCTGGCGGGCGGGGTTTTGGCGTGGGCGGCGGTGTCGCCGTTGGGGCCCCGCCCCGGCGGAATCGCGCAGCAGGGGAGCAGGACCATGACGGCAGCCACCAGGCCGGATATCTGCGAGGAAACCATGTTCGAGGGCGCCCGGGCGATCCTCTGCGTCATAGATCCTTCAGTCCATGAGACGAGGCTCGTCTACCGGGATGGCGAAGGGAGGCCGCATGGCAGCGTGCCGCGGGCGGTGGCGGCTCTGGTGGCGGCCGGGCAGACGCCGGTGCTGGCGATGAATGCGGGGATGTATCATGCCAACATGCGGCCCGTTGGGCTCTATGTCGAAGACGGCGCAGAAACGGCGGCGCTGACCACGCGCGGCGGCTTCGGCAATTTCTTTCTCAAGCCCAACGGCGTGTTCTTCATCGACGCGGACGGACGCGCCGGGGTGATGGAAACCGAGGCCTATGCCCAAGCCGGGATCTCGCCCCGCTTCGCCACCCAGTCGGGCCCGATGCTGGTGATCGACGGGTCGATCCATCCGCGTTTCCTGCCGGACGGCACGACGCGTTACATCCGCAACGGGGTTGGCGTGCGCGCCGATGGAAAGATCGTGCTCGGCATCACCCGCGATCCGGTGAGCCTTGGCTCGTTCGCGCGGCTGTTCCTGGAAATTGCCGAATGTCCCGATGCGCTGTTCTTCGACGGCGCGGTCTCGAGCCTTGCCTGGGGTGCGGAAATGGAAATCGATTCGGGTGAGCCCGCGGGGCCGGTGGTGGCGGTGTTCGGCAAGGCTGCTGAGTGAGCGCCGAAGCGCTTCAGGATGTCGGCTTGCGTGCAGTGGTCTTGCGCCGCGTCGTCTTGGCGGTCGTCCGCCGGGTCCTGGGCCGCTTGGCGGCGGGTTTCTTGCCGGTGAGCGCCTCGATCAGCACCTTCTCGATTGTCGACTTTGCGGCCGGGCGCTTGCGGCGGGTCGTCTTTCGGGTGGTCGTGCGGCGGCGCTTGCGGGTGACGGCTCCCTTGGTCATGCCGTCGACGACGCCGTCGATAATCTCGGTGATCAGGCCGTCGAAGAAACCCGCCATGGCACGCGCCTAGTCCGGGATGCTGGTCTGCAGCGCCAGCGCATGCAGCACGCCGCCCATGTTGCCCTGCAGCGCATTGTAGACCATCTGGTGCTGCTGAACGCGGCTCTTGCCGCGGAAGCTCTCGGCCACCACTTCGGCCGCGTAATGGTCGCCATCGCCGGCGAGATCCCGGATGGTCACCTTCGCGTCCGGAATCCCGGCCTTGATCATTTTCTCGATATCGTTCGCGTTCATCGCCATTGGGCAAGGCTCCTGATTGGGCTATTCGGCGGCAAGCGCCGCCGGGCTGTCCATGAAGGAAGGGAACCACGATTCATGGGCGGTGCGCAATGCGGATACGGCAACCGTCATCAGACCCGCGACCTTCAGGCTGTCGCCTTCCATTGAGCCAAGCAGGCGGAAGGGCACGCCCGCGCCTTCGGCGCTGGCCGCAACATAGGCTGCCATGTCGGCGGGAACGGTCAGCACATAGCGCGCCTGATCCTCGCCGAACAGCAGCGCATGGGCCGGGCCGTGGCTCGCCGACAGGTCGATCTTCATGCCCAGATCCGACGCCATGGCCATTTCGGCGAGCGTCGCGGCAAGGCCGCCCGAGGAAATGTCGTGGCAGGAGGTGACGAGGTCGTTGCGGATCGCCGAGCGGACGAAATCGCCGTTGCGGCGCTCGACCATCAGGTCAACGGGGGGCGGCGCACCTTCGGACCGGCCCAGGCAATCGCGCATCCAGGCCGACTGGCCGAGATGGCTGCCGTCACCGCCGATCAGGATGACCGCGTCGCCCTGTCGGGCACCGCCGATGCGGGCCATGTGCGCCCAGTCGGGGATCAGGCCGACGCCGCCGATGGTGGGGGTGGGCAGGATCGCCTCGCCATTGGTCTCGTTGTAGAGCGAGACATTGCCCGAGACGATGGGGAAGTCGAGCGCCCGGCAGGCCTCGCCGATGCCCTGGATCGCCATCACCAGCTGGCCCATGATCTCAGGCCGCTCGGGATTGCCGAAATTCAGGTTGTCGGTGGCGGCCAGCGGCTCTGCGCCGACGGCGGTCAGGTTGCGCCAGCATTCGGCGACGGCCTGCTTGCCGCCTTCGTAGGGGTTGGCCTCGACATAGCGGGGCGTCACGTCGGAGGAGAAGGCCAGCGCCTTGGTGGCGTGGCCGTCGACGCGCACAACGCCGGCGTCACCGCCCGGAATCTGCAGAGAATTACCCTGGATCAGCGTGTCGTACTGTTCCCAGACCCAGCGTCGCGAAGAATTGTTGGGGGAGGCGAGCAGGTCGAGAAGCGACAGGCCGTAGTCGGCGGGCTCATCGACGTCTGCATGGGAAATCTCCGAGAGGCCGCCGATCTCGCGCCACTCCCGGTCATATTCCGGAGCTTCATCGCCCAGGTCCTTGATCGGCAGGTTGGCCACTTCCTCGCCCTGGTGCAGGATGCGGAAGCGGAGATCATCCGTGGTCTTGCCGACAATGGCAAAATCCAGCCCCCATTTGACGAAGATCGCCTTGGCGGCCTCTTCCTTGGACGGCTCGAGCACCATGAGCATGCGCTCCTGGCTTTCCGACAGCATCATCTCATAGGCGCTCATGCGCTCCTCGCGCACCGGCACGTGGTCGAGATTGAGCTCGATGCCGAGGTCGCCCTTGGCGCCCATCTCGACGGCCGAGCAGGTGAGGCCCGCAGCGCCCATGTCCTGGATGGCGATGACCGCGCCGGTCTGCATCAGCTCGAGGCAGGCTTCCAGCAGGCATTTTTCGGTGAACGGGTCGCCGACCTGAACGGTGGGGCGCTTTTCCTCGATGGATTCGTCGAATTCGGCCGAGGCCATGGTGGCGCCGCCGACGCCGTCGCGGCCGGTCTTGGCGCCGAGATAGACCACGGGGAGGCCGACGCCCTTGGCTTCCGACAGGAAGATCGCGTCGGTTTTCGCGATGCCCGCGGCAAAGGCGTTGACCAGGCAATTGCCGTTGTAGCGCGGGTCGAACTCGACCTCGCCGCCGACCGTGGGCACGCCAAAGGAATTGCCGTAGCCGCCGACGCCCGCGACGACACCCGAGACCAAATGGCGGGTCTTGGGATGGTCGGGCGAACCGAACCTGAGCGCGTTCATGGCTGCGATCGGGCGCGCGCCCATGGTGAACACGTCGCGCAGGATACCGCCCACTCCGGTGGCAGCGCCCTGATAGGGCTCGATATAGGAGGGGTGGTTGTGGCTTTCCATCTTGAAGACGACGCAGTCGCCGTCGCCGATATCAACCACGCCGGCATTCTCGCCCGGACCCTGGATCACCCGCGGGCCGGTGGTCGGCAGGGTTTTCAGCCATTTCTTCGAGGATTTGTAGGAGCAATGCTCGTTCCACATCGCCGAGAAGATGCCGAGTTCGGTGAAGGTCGGCTCGCGGCCGATCAGATCGAGAATGCGTTGATACTCGTCGGGCTTGAGCCCGTGGGCGGCAATCAGCTCGTCGGTGATCGGGACAGTGTTCGGAATGGTCATGGCGGCGGTCGCCCTTCTTGTCATGCGCTTGGGCCAGGATATAGCGCACCGGCGCGGCGGTTGGCACCTGGAAAGTGGGATCGGGGCCGAATCTCGGCGTTCTTCTGTGGACACGGGCCCAAGGCGGACGCCGGGGCTCTCAGCACCCGGTGGCGCCCCTGGCCCAGCGCGAGATGTCCTCGTTGATCCGGCCGGCGAGCGGCGAGGTGGCGAGTGGCCCGTAGAACTGCGCGCCGTTCGACGAGGCGACGATGACCGCCTTGGGCAGGGATTGCGGCTTGCCGCGCGGGACCACCAGCACTCTGGGTGTGCTGGTGGTGTCGAGTTCGGGAACCAGGCCGTAGTCCTTGAAATCGCTGTCCTTGAGCCAGCAGGCGTGGGCCTGGGCGTTGACCCGCTGCAGGGTGGCGATGGACTGCGCATGGGCGCTCAGCCCCGAGGGCGGACTCACGGCGGCCGGCGCGCAGGCTGACAGAGCCAGGCCTGTCGCCGCGACAAGCAAAGTTGAAATCCGGTTCATCGGCGTCTCCGGGCGCAAGCGGCGGGTTGGGATCATGGCGCTGCCATACCACGATTCCCGATCGGAGCCGGCGCTTATTCGCCCGGCCCGGGCAGGTGGTTCAGGCGTCAACCAACCCAAGGGCGGCCTCGAACAGGGCGCGGCCGTCGGTTCCGCCATGGGCGGGCTCGATCAGGTTTTCCGGATGCGGCATCATGCCCAGCACGTTGCCAGACTTGTTGACGATGCCGGCGATGTTGTTCATCGAGCCGTTGGGGTTGGTGTCGGCCGTGTAGCGGAACGCCACCTGGCCCGACGCCTCGATGTCGGCGAGCGTGTCGGGATCGGCGAAGTAGTTGCCGTCATGATGGGCGACCGGGCAGCGGATGATCTGGCCCTTGGTGTAGCCGCTGGTGAAGGCGGTGCTTGCGTTGGCGACCTCGAGCTTCACTTCCCGGCAGACGAATTTGAGCGAGGCGTTGCGCATCAGCGCGCCCGGAAGCAGGCCGGCCTCGAGCAGGATCTGGAAGCCGTTGCAGACGCCGATCACCCGCGTGCCCTGTTCGGCCTTCTCCTTGACCGCCCGCATCACCGGCATGCGCGCGGCAATGGCGCCGCAGCGCAGGTAGTCGCCATAGGAAAAGCCGCCCGGGATGACGATCAGGTCGATATCGTCATCGATCGCGGTTTCTGTCTGCCAGACGGTCTGCGGCGCGCGGCCGGAGATCTTGGTGAGTGCGGCGATCATGTCGCGGTCGCGGTTGAGGCCCGGAAGCAGGATGACGGCGGCTTTCATGGCTCAGAGCACCTCGACCGAAAAGTCCTCGATCACCGTGTTGGCGAGGAGCTTGGCCGCCATGTCCTTGAGCTCGGCTTCGGCCCTGGTCCGGTCCGTGGTGTCGAGCGCGATGTCGAACACCTTGCCCTGGCGGACCTGGCCGACGCCGGCAAAGCCCAGGCCATCGAGTGCGTGCTCGATGGCCTTGCCCTGCGGATCGAGGACGCCTGTCTTCAGCGTGACTGTCACGCGTGCCTTGATCATGTCCGGATCTCCTGACGCTTACTTGACCAGAACCGGTCCGGAAGGGCGGTTCATTTCGTTCTCGTTCATGATGCCAAGCCTGCGGGCGACTTCCTGGTAGGCTTCGACCAGGTTGCCCAGATCGCGGCGGAAGACGTCCTTGTCGAACTTCTGGTTGGTGTTGACGTCCCAGAGCCGGCAGGAATCGGGCGAGATCTCGTCGGCGACGACGATGCGCATCATCTCGCCCTCGAACAGCCGGCCGCATTCGATCTTGAAATCGACGAGCTGGATGCCGACGCCCAGGAACAGGCCGGTCAAGAAGTCGTTGACGCGGATGGCGAGCGCCATGATGTCGTCGATTTCCTGCGGGCTCGCCCAGCCGAAGGCGGTGATGTGCTCTTCGGAGACCATCGGGTCGTCGAGCGCATCGGCCTTGTAGTAGAATTCGATGATCGAGCGCGGCAGCACCGTGCCTTCTTCGATACCCAGCCGCTTGGACAGGGAACCCGCGGCGACATTGCGCACCACGACCTCAAGCGGGATGATCTCGACTTCCTTGATCAGCTGCTCGCGCATGTTGATGCGGCGGATGAAGTGGGTCGGGATGCCGATCCGGTTCAGGTGCGAGAAGATGTATTCGGAGATCCGGTTGTTGAGCACGCCCTTGCCGTCGACAACATCGTGTTTCTTCTTGTTGAACGCGGTGGCATCATCCTTGAAGAACTGGATCAGCGTGCCGGGTTCCGGGCCTTCATAGAGGATTTTGGCCTTGCCCTCATAGATACGGCGGCGACGGGTCATGGGGGGATCTCTGTCAGTTGAGCCGGCTGAAGCCGCGGCAACTCGGCATTGGGTCTGTTTGGCCCGTGCTTTAGCCGATTGTCCGGGGTTTCACAACGCCGTTGACAGGTGTGTCCCCCGAATTGCGCGACAGGTGCGGGTTTAGATTGCACTTTGGGCGGTCTTTTGTTTTATGGGGTCAATGCCCATATAGGGTTTGTTGATTCAACGCCGGGAGCCAGCTCATGAGCAGCATGAAAGACCGCGAAAACGCATTCGAAAACAAGTTTGCCCATGACGGGGCGCTGAAGTTCAAGGCGGAAGCCCGCCGCAACAAGCTTCTGGGCCTCTGGGCGGCCGAATTGCTCGGCAAGAGCGGCGAGGAGGCCGAAGCCTACGCCAAGGCCGTGGTGATCGCCGATTTCGAGGAAGCGGGCGACGAGGACGTGTTCCGCAAGGTGCGCGGCGATTTCGACGCCGCCGGTGTCGCCCAGTCCGACCACCAGCTGCGCCGCAAGATGGACGAACTGATGGCTGTCGCCGTCGAGCAGATCCAGAACAGCTGATTCGGCGTAAATCCGAGTTTCCAAACCGCCTTCGGCTTGCCGGGGGCGGTTTTTTGCTGGATTGAATCAGGGAGGCCCCGCCCGGGGCAGCCGCGCGATTCGAAAGGACATGGCATGCAGTTGAGGGACCTACTGGATCAGGACAGGATGCTGATCACCGCCTGGTCGACGTCACCCTCGGTGGAGATTGCGGGCGGGCTGGCCCGGTGTCCCTTCGACACGGTCACCGTCGACATGCAGCACGGCGCGCACACGGAGTCGACGGCCTTTGCCTCGGTCCGGGCGATCACGGTGGCGGGCAAGCCCGCGATCCTGCGCATTCCGGTGGGACGCACCGATCTCGCCAGCCGGGCGCTCGACATGGGGTTCGAGGCGGTCATCGCGCCGATGATCAACTCGGTGGCCGATGCCGCGGAGTTTGCCCGGGCGATGAAGTACCCGCCGCTGGGCGAGCGCTCCTGGGGGCCGATGAAGGCGCTGCAGATCCACACCGACCATACGCCCGAGAGCTATTTTCGCGCGGCCAATCAGCAGACCCTGGCCTTCGCCATGATCGAGACGCGCGCGGCCTTCGCCGATCTCGACGGGATCCTTGCCACCGACGGCATCGACGGGATCTTCGTCGGGCCGTCGGACCTGTCGATCTCCTGGTCGAACGGCGCGGGCGTCGATCCCAACAATGAGGAATTGCAGGACGTGATCGCCGAGATCGGCGCCCGCGCCCGCAAGGCGGGGAAGTTTGCCGCCATCTTCGCCGTCGATCCCGCTGCTGTGCCGCGGTTTGCCAAGATGGGCTACCGTCTGGCGGCGCTGAACACCGACCCGGGCATCCTGCATGCGGGTGCCGAGGTGATGCTGGGCAAGGCGCGGGGCTGACGCCGCCTGAGATGGGGCGGCGTGGTCAGGCTTTGAGCCGGGCGAGGAAATGGGCGAAGACCATGATCCCCTCGGGCCAGGGGCCGTGGCCCGATTCGGCGTTGATGTGGCCGGCTTCGCCCGCGTCGACCAGCATCGAGCCCCAGGCATTGGCCATGTCGCCGGCGTGCTCGTAGGAGCCGAAGGGATCGTTGCGGCTCGCCACCACGATCGAGGGAAACGGCAGCGGGTCCTGCCTGTAGGGGCCGAAGGTCATCAGGTGCCGGGGCCGGATCTCGGGATTGTCGACCTCCGGCGGGGCGACCAGGAAGGCGCCGGCGATCTTGTCCTGGCACTCGGGCAGGGCCTGCAGCGCGGTGGCGACGCCAAGCGAGTGGGCAATCACAACCACCGGCTTGTGAGCCGCATTGACGGTTTCGGCGAAGCGGGCGGTCCAGTCCTCGCGCACCGGCTTGGCCCAGGCGTCCTGCTCGACGCGGCGGGCTGTCGACAGCCGCGCCTGCCAGCGCGATTGCCAGTGATCGGGGCCGGAATTGGTGTATCCGGGAACAATCAGGATGTCTGCCTGGGCAACTTTCATGCCGCCCGAGGTGGCGGAGGCGGCTGCAAATGTCAACAGGCGCGGCAGGTCGGTGGCGGGATTCGTAATTCCCATGCCGGGGAGGGCGCGATGTCGCCTAGCTGTCTCCGGCCGGCGGGAGGCCGACGTGGCCCGGAGGAACGATCAGGAACGGCGCGCCGTCATTTCTCAGATTGACCTGGTTGAAGGTCACAACGACGACCAAGGCCGCGAAGACCACGGCTGCGGCGATCCAGAGACTGGCGCCTGCGTCCTGGATTTCATGCGGCTCGGGGCCGTGCGGCTTGGGCTTGCGGCGGCCGCGGTTTGCAAAGGGCGGGTAATCCTGCATGGCATCCTCATGATTCCGGGCAAGGTTTCGGGTTGATGGTCAGGATCAACGAGAACAGCGGCGATATGAGGGCCATATCGTGGCACGGGCAGGGAGCCGGGTCACTTCCGGTGACAGGACGTTAAGCGGGCGTGCGGCCAGGGGACAGTTTACTTTTTCGCGTAAAGATTGCCTGCGGTGGTAGCCAATTTTCACGCGAAAAAGTAAACTGTCCCCGAACTTGCCGCACTTCTAGCTCTCGCCAAACACGCGCTTGAAGATCGTGCCGACATGCTTGGTGTGGTAGCCCAAGTCGAAGCGGTCGCGGATTTCGGCTTCGGAGAGATATTTGCGCACATCCTCGTCACCCAGCAGTTCGGTGAGGAAGTCGACTTCAGAATCGCCCGAGACCTGGTAGCTGTTCCAGACCTTCATGGCGTTGCGCTGGACCAGCCGGTAGGCGTCCTCGCGCGAGGAGCCGGCCTGGGTGAGCGCCAGCAGGATGCGCTGGGAGTGCACCAGTCCGCCGAGCCGGTTCATGTTGCCCGCCATGCGCTCGGGATAGACCAGGAGCTTGTCGATGACATTGGTGAGGCGGACCAGCGCGAAATCGAGCGTGATGGTGGTGTCCGGGCCGATCATGCGCTCGACCGAGGAGTGCGAGATGTCGCGCTCGTGCCACAGCGCCACGTTCTCCATCGCAGGCGTCACCGCCATGCGCACCAGCCGCGACAGGCCGGTGAGGTTCTCGGTGAGCACCGGGTTGCGCTTGTGCGGCATCGCCGACGAGCCCTTCTGACCCTTGGAGAAATACTCCTCCGCTTCCAGAACCTCGGTGCGCTGCAGATGGCGGATCTCGGTGGCGACGCGCTCGATGGAAGAGGCGATGACGCCGAGCGTGGCGAAGAACATGGCGTGCCGGTCGCGCGGGATGACCTGGGTGGAAACCGGCTCGGCGATGAGGCCCATGGCGCTGGCGACGTGTTCTTCCACGTAAGGATCGATGTTGGCGAAGGTGCCGACGGCGCCCGAAATTGCGCAGGTGGCGATTTCGGCGCGGGCATTGACGAGGCGGGCGCGGCAGCGGTCGAATTCGGCATAGGCTTCCGCCATATTCATCCCGAAGGTCACCGGCTCGGCGTGGATGCCGTGCGCGCGGCCGAGGCAGACCGTGTCCCTGGGCTCGAAGGCACGGCGCGTGAGGGCCGACAGCGGCGCAGCGATGTCGGCGAGCAGGAGGTCGGATGCCTTGACCAGCTGGACCGAGAAACAGGTGTCGAGCACATCCGAGGAGGTCATGCCCTGGTGGACGAAACGGGCGTCAGGGCCGACGATCTCGGCCAGGTGGGTCAGGAAGGCGATGACGTCGTGCTTGGTCTCGCGCTCGATCTCGTCGATGCGGTCGATGTCGAAGGTGGCGACATTGCCCTTGTCCCAGATGGTTTTCGCGGCCTCCTTCGGGATGACGCCAAGCTCGGCCAGCGCGTCGCAGGCATGGGCCTCGATCTCGAACCAGATCCGGAATTTCGATTCGGGCGACCAGATGTCGACCATCTCGGGGCGGGAGTAGCGCGGGATCATGGCAAGCTCCGTGATTGGGTTGGCGTTGCCGAGGGTCTAGTCCATTTCGGCCGTGAATCAAACGGTCAATCAGCCGACGGAGCGGCTTTGTCCGGGAGAAACGGGGTCCGGGAGATACGGGATCTAGGAGAAACGGCCGGTCCTGGGCGGCATCCTGCGGCCGTTGGCACGCGCCAGCATGAAGGACGCGCCAAAAAGAAAGGCGACGCCGAGCGGAAGGTAGAGCCTGACGCCGACGACGGCAAACTGGTAGACCGCAGCCGCGCTGGTGAAGACGAGCTGCAGCAGCCAGAGCTTGGTGAAGGGGTCGCCATGCCACTGGGCGTAGAAATTGCGGTAGATGATGGCAAACAGCACCGCAGTCACACCGAGGGTGAACAGGGTCAGGCACAGGAAGGCTGCCGCGAAGGCTGCCTCGCGCGACCGCCTGAAGGCGATGAAGCGGAAGCTCGCGAGGCTGAGCGGCCAGGCGAGCGCCGCGCCGCAAAAGACCAGCGCCGTGATGCTCCAGTAGTGGGTGGTCAGTGCCGCCATCGACAGCCAGAGCCAGGCCTGCGCCGACAGCGCCATGGCCGCGCCCCAGCCGATGGCGCCGAAGATCGCGTCCGACCAGCCGATCCGCGCGGCCCGAAGCCGGTCGCGCAGATTGGAATTGTCGTTGGCCGGCCTGGGCGCCGGTCCCTTGTGGCGTTTGACCGGATTGCTCATTCCAGGCGCCGGGTCACGGCGATCCAGCGGCCGTTCTCGCCCTCGAACCCCTGGGAGCGGACCAGCACCAGCACGGCATGGGTCCATACGCCGTCCGCCTGATGGGTGATGGCGCCGCCGATCCGGTAGTGAAGCGGACAGCCGCGGCTGGTGGGCACGGATGCGTCGTCATGCAGCAGCGTTTCCGCCGGCGTGCCGTTGATCTCGGTCAGCGCGAGCCGGAAGCCGGTGGAGGTGTCGCCGAACATCTGGCAGAGCGCGGAGGCCGGCAGCTGTTTTTCCTCAAGACTGACCGTGTAGGCACCGAAGGGTTGCGGCTCCATGGAGAACGGCGTGTAGCGCAACTGGTGCGCCGCGCCGTCAAGCTCGGACAGGGGATTGAAGGCGGCGATGGTCCCCGGATTGGCTGCAAAGTCATGGGTTGCCTCGAGCGCCGCCGACTGGGCCTGCGCCTTCAAGCGGGCGTCACTGACGCCGGCGGCCTCGTCCTCGATGACGACGCGGACGGTCGAGCTCGGCAGGAAGGTGTCGCGTGTGGTATCAATGAAATACCTGTTGGCGAAGGCAAAGCCCGATCCGTCCTGGATGCCGAACTCCTCGAAGGCGAAGACCTTGCCGTCGGCGGAAAACCCGATCGGCCGGAATTCGGCGAATTCGCCCGCATGGGCCGCGACCGGAGCGAGGCACAGGGCAATCAGGACGGACAGCGTGTGACGAAAGGCTGGCATCGCGGGCCCCCATGGTGGTCAGGATGAACCGGGTATCATTGCCGGGCCGGGCGGGCAACCGGAAGCCCGTTCAAACTTGCGATGCAGTCCAGGCTGGCATCAGGTCGCGCGGGTCGGGCGCGGCCGCGTGGACGCCGCGGGCGATGGCGCGGCTCATGGTCGAGGCCGCCGCCGCGCAGAGGTCGAGGAACTCGTCCGGCGCGGGCCTTCGACCCGAGGCGCCGGTGGCGAGCGCGAACACCAGGTCGCCGTCAAACGGCGTGTGGCTGGGCCAGATCGCCCGGGCAAAGCCTGCATGCGCGGCAATCGCCAGCCGCTTGGCCTCGGCCTTGGAGAGAATGGCGTCGGTGGCGATGACGGCGATGGTGGTGTTGGAGACGCCACGCGCCATCTCGCGGAACTTGATCCGCAGTCCGCTCGCATCCTGAGGAAACGGCACGGGCAGGCCAAGGCCGCCGAATTCGTCGCCGATCTCGAAGGGCGCCGCCCAGAAATGGCTTGTGTCGCCGATGGTGGCCGAGCCCATCGGGTTGGCGGCCACGAGCGCGCCGATCATGTGCTCGCCCGCAACCAGCGACGAGGCCGAGCCCAAGCCGCCCTTGAAGGTGGCCGTAAGCGCGCCCACGCCCGCGCCGGCTGTGCCGATGGCAAAGTCGCGCGACGCGGCGGCGGCGGCCTGGTAGCCGAGCTCGCGGTAGGGCGGAAAGCGGCCCCAGTCCTTGTCGCCGCCATTGATGAGGTCGAACAGGATGGCCGCGGGCACGATCGGGATCCGGTGCGGGCCGACCGCGAAGCCCTGGCCCTGCTCGCGCAACCAGGCCTGCGCGCCGCCGGCTGCGTCGAGCCCGAAGGCCGAGCCGCCGGAGAGCACCAGGCCGTTGACGGTCTCGACCGTGTTGTGCGGCTCGAGCAGGTCGGTCTCGCGCGTGCCTGGCGCGCCGCCCAGAACCTGCACGGCCGCCGTGGCGGGCGGATCGCACAGTATCGCCGTCGTGCCGGAATTGAGCCCGGCGTCCTCGGCATTGCCGACGGTCAGGCCGGCCACATCGGTGATCAGGTTGCGCGATCCGGTTTGCATCGTGGGGCCGCCTTGCATCATGAAAAACTGCTCTACTGGGACTGGGCGGACAGGCGCGCGGCGTCCTCGACGCTCAGCCGCCGGAAGTGGCCGCCGTCCTGGATGGCGAGCACGAAGCCCGGCTCGCGCCGCTCGCCGTTCGCGTCAAAGCTTACCGGACCGAGTGCTGTGGCGAAGGTGGTGCCGGTCAGAAGCTGGGTCAGCCCCTGTTCGCCATAGCCGAGCCGGGTGGCGGCGGCGCCGAGGATTTCGGCGGCGGCAAAGGCGGGGATCCTGAGGCCCTCGGCGATCAGGCCCTCGTCTGAGAAGGCCCGCCGGGCGCGCTCGTCCTCGGGGCCTGGAACCGCGCCTGCCGACAGAACCGCGATGGTCCCGTCCGGCAGCGGAATCTCGCCCACGGGTGCATGCAGCGCATCGCCGCCCATGAACTGGAGCGCCACGCCCTGGTAGGCGGCCTCCTGCGCGATCACGGCGAGGTCGGCGCGTTCGCCGCCGACAAAGACCCGGGAGACGCCCGCGGATCTGAGCCTGCGCACCAGGCTCGGCTGGGTGTCCTGGCCGGGCCGGTAGTTGTCGACGAAGGTCGGATTGAGCGCGCGGTCTTCGAGCCTTGTGCGGATCGCTTCGACCAGTTCGCGACCGGAGATCGCTCCGTCCTCGACCAGGGCGAAAGGCTTGTCGGCCCAGAATCGCAGGATGGCGTCGGCGGCGATATCGGCTTCAGAGCCCGCGCGCGGCGCCAGGCGGAAAAACTGCCATCCGAGCCGGGAGGCTTCCTCGGCGATGATGTCGGCGCGCACCGTGAGCGTCATCACCGGGATGTTGCTTTCCGACAGCACCGGCAGCGCCGCGGCGAGGCTTTCGGCGCACAGGAATCCGACCACGATGTCGACGCCGGCCTCGCTCATTGCTGCCGCAGCGTCCGTGCCCGATTCGGGCGTGCAGTCGTCGTCGCCTTCGACAAGATCGGCGAACATGCCCGGATTGGCCGCATCCCAGATCACGAAGGCCTCGCGGACATGGTCGCCCAGAGGCTTGAACTGACCGGCCTGGGGAATGACGAGGCCGACGCGAAGCGCGTCCGCGCGCGCCGGCAGGGCGGCGGACGAGAAAGCCAGAACGAAGGCCAGGAGGCAGAGCGGACAGCGTAGGATCATGCGCCACATTTAGCCCAGCAGCCCTGGCAACTCAAAGCGAATTCCGCCCCTGGGCCCGCCGCCGGGCGCGCGGGGATGATAAAAAGTCGCAGGCGTGGGTTTCAAATTCACCCATGGCCTTTATGTATGGACCCTGATCATTGCAAAGTTTGAGGCTCATGCGTGTTGAAACGGCCAACCATCGATTCCAAAGACTATCGCGACGCGATGGCGCGCTATGCCGGGCATGTGCAGATCGCCACGACCGCGCATGAGGGCGTACGGCGGGGCGTGACGGTGACCGCCGCCTGTTCGGTCTCGGACAATCCCGGCACGGTTCTGGTCTGCCTCAACCATTCCAATCCGCTCAACGAGCTGTTCGTCCAGTCGGGCATCTTCGCGCTCAACAGCCTGATGGCGGAGCACGAGCCCCTGGCGGTGGCGTTTTCGGGTCTCGATCATCTCGATGTGGACGCCCGCTTCGCGCGCGCCCGATGGGACACGATCACGACCGGCGCGCCGGCGCTGGTTGGCGCCATGGCCGTGTTCGACTGCCGGCTGATCGACGCCAGGCCCGTGGCCACGCACACGATCATGATCGGCGAAGTCGTGGGCCTGAGGATCGGAGATCCGGGTCGCGCGCTTTTGTATATGGACCGCGGATACCATACTGTTTAGCTTCGATCCTGTCGGGGTCGACGGCTGTCGGTCTCGACCTGCCTGCTGACGGAGTCCTGATGTCGATTACCAATCCGCTGCCCACCTCCATCGATGAAACGCTGGCCATGCTCCAGGCCCATGATTATGTGGCAAGCAAAGCGCTGGCCACGGTGCTGTTTCTGGCGCTCAGGATGAAACGTCCGCTGTTTCTCGAGGGCGAGGCGGGCGTCGGCAAGACCGAGATCGCCAAGGTCCTGGCCAAGGCGCTGGACCGGCCGCTGATCCGGCTGCAGTGCTATGAAGGGCTCGATGTCTCCTCGGCGGTCTATGAGTGGAACTACCCGGCGCAGATGCTGGAGATCCGGCTGGCCGAAGCCACCGGCGAGGATGACCGGTCGACCATCGAGCGCAACATCTTCTCCGAACGCCACCTGATCCGACGCCCCGTGCTGCAGGCGCTGGAAGGCACAGGCGGACGCGCTCCGGTGTTCCTGATCGACGAGCTCGACCGCACCGACGAGGCGTTCGAGGCGTTCCTGCTGGAGATCCTGTCGGACTATCAGGTGACGATCCCCGAACTCGGCACGATTGTCGCCGAGGAGCCGCCGATCGTCATCATCACCACCAACCGCACCCGCGAGATCCACGATGCGCTCAAGCGCCGGTGCCTCTATCACTGGGTCGACTATCCCAGCGCCGCCGTCGAGCTCGAAATCGTCCGTCTCAAGGCGCCCGGCTGCCACGAGGAGCTGTCGCGGCAGGTGGTGGCCTTCGTGCAGAAGCTGAGGCAGATGGATCTGTTCAAGAGCCCCGGCGTGGCCGAGACCATCGACTGGGCCACGGCCTTGACCGAACTCGACCGGCTGGCGCTCGATCCCGAGACCGTGTCCGACACGCTCGGCACGCTGCTCAAATATCAGGACGACATCGCCCGCATCGAGAGCGGCGCGGGCCGCGAGATGCTGGCCGAAGTGAAGGCCGAGCTGGCGCGGGCGCTCTGATGGCGCAAGCCGGAATCGCCACCCCGAAAGCAACCGAAAACGCCGCCGGCAACGCCATTGTCTTCCGGGAAGGCGACGGGCGGATTGTCGACAACATCGTCTACTTCGCCCGGGTGCTGCGCAAGGCGGGGCTGAAGGTGGGGCCGGCGGCGGTGCGCGACGCGGTGGAGGCGGTGCAGATCGCCGGAATCGGCAGCCGCGAGGAATTCTACTGGGTGCTGCATTCGGTCTTCGTCAAGCGGCGCGAGGACCACCAGGTGTTCGACCAGGCGTTCCGGCTGTTCTGGCGGACACGCGATCTGGTCGAGAAGATGATCGCCATGTTCTCGCCCGTGGCGATGGAGACCGTCCGGCGGGAGAAGCTGAAAGCCGGGGAGACCCGCGTCAGCCAGGCGCTGTTCGAGGGGCACGAGAAGGCCCGGCCGCCGGAAGACAAGCCGATCATCGACATCGACGCGCGCGAGACGGTGTCGGGCAACGAGGTGCTCAGGCAGCAGGATTTCGCCCAGATGACGGCCGCCGAACTTGCCGAGGCCAAGCGCGCGATCGCCGCGCTCTCGCTGCCTTTCGACCTGGTGGAGACCCGGCGCTTCAGGCCGTCGACGCAGCCCAGGCGGATCGATCCGCGCGCCACCATGCGCGCCGCCATGCGCACCGGCGGCGACCTGATCCTGCCCCGGTTCCGCAAGCGCAAGACCGTGCATCCGCCGCTGGTCATCATCGCCGACATCTCCGGATCGATGAGCCAGTACACGCGGATCTTCCTGCATTTCATGCATGTGCTGAGCGAGAAGCGGCGCGGCGTTCACACCTTCCTGTTCGGCACGCGGCTCACCAACATCACCCGGCAGATGCGTCACAAGGATCCCGACGAGGCGGTGGACCAGTGCACAGGCACAGTCAAGGACTGGTCGGGCGGCACCCGGATCGGCGCGGCGCTCAAGCTGTTCAACCGGCAATGGTCGCGCCGGGTGCTGGGGCAGGGCGCGCTGGTGATCCTGATCACCGACGGGCTGGAGCGCGATTCCATTGCCGAACTCGAGGCGGAGATGGACCGTCTGCACCGCTCCTGCCGGAGGCTGATCTGGCTCAATCCGCTGCTCCGGTTCGACGGGTTCGAGGCCCGCGCGCGCGGCGTGCGTACCATGCTGTCGCATGTCGACGAGTTCCGTCCGGTCCACAATATCGAAGCCATGGCCAGCCTGGTGGCGGCGCTCGGTGAAAAGGATGCGGCCAAGGCCGATCCGCGCAGATATCTTTGAGTGATGGCCCCGGTTCCGACTTGAATTCGTCATGCGGCGAGGGTCATAGTTGGACATGAGGCGATGGAGGCAGACATGACGTCCCGCGATTCAATCCGAACGGATGCACTGCCTTCGGGCGGCAGCGCCGAGGACCAGCTCGATCCGCTGATGCTGGCCGAGCGCTGGATGCGCGATGGTCGCCAGGTGGCGATGGCCACCGTGATCGAGACCTGGGGTTCGGCGCCGCGTCCCGTCGGCAGCCATCTGGTGATCGATGCGGACGGCAATTTCACGGGCTCGGTGTCGGGCGGCTGCGTCGAGGGCGCGGTGATCGCCGAAGCCGCCGACGTGATCGCAAGCGGCGCGCCGAAGATGCTCGAGTTCGGCGTGGCCGACGAGACCGCCTGGCGGGTGGGGCTGTCCTGCGGCGGCAGGATCCAGGTCTATCTCGAGCGGGTCGGCTGATGGATCCCAATCTGCTCACCAGCCTTAATGCGGCGCGGCGCGGCCGGCAGGCGGCGATCCTGATTACCGGTCTGGACGATGGCAGCAGCCGTCTGGTGATGCGCGGCGATACGGTCACGGGCGATCTGGGCGCGGCCCTAAGCAAGGCCTTTCTCAGCGGAAAATCCGGGACGGTAGAGACCGAGCACGGGCGGTATTTTCTCAATGTGCATCTGCCCGCGCCGCGGATGGTGATCATCGGCGCGGTGCATATCTCGCAGGCGCTGGCGCCGATGGCGGCGATGACCGGGTTTGACGTGAAGGTGATCGACCCGCGGACGGCGTTTGCCACCGAAGACCGGTTTTCAAGCGTCGATCTCGTGGCCGACTGGCCGGAGGACGCGCTGAGCGACAGGCCCATTGATGCGTTCACGGCGCTGGTGGCGGTGACCCATGATCCGAAGATCGACGACTGGCCGCTGATCTCGGCGCTTCGGGCCCAGGCGTTCTATGTCGGCGCGCTCGGTTCGCGTAAGACCCACGCGAAGCGAGTTGAGCGGCTTGCGCAGGCGGGGCTCGGCGAGGATCAGATCGCCCGGATCGCGGCTCCCATCGGGCTCGACATCGGCGCCCAGAGCCCTGAGGAGATCGCGGTGGCCATTCTCGCGCAGGCGATTGCGGCGCTGCGCAAAGATCCGGGCGGCGCCTGAGCCATGATCTTCGGCCCGGTTGCTCTCGAACACTCGGAAGGCGCGGTCCTGGGGCATTCCCTGGCGGTGGGCACGTTGCGGCTGAAGAAGGGCCATGTGCTCAACGCGACAGACCTGATGCTGCTCGGCCAGGGCGGGATCACGGAGGTGATCGTGGCGCGGCTCGAAGCGGGCGACGTCGGCGAGGATGCGGCCGCCGAGGCGCTGGCGCAGGCCTTTTCCGGCGCCCATATCCGCGCCGCCAATGCGTCGACCGGCCGGGTCAATCTGCACGCGACGGGCGCCGGACTGTTTCGCGCAGAGCGGCTGCTGGTCGATCATTTCAACGGCATCGATCCGGCCATAACCTTCGCCTGCCTGGCCGACCAGACGCCGGTGCAGCCCGGCGAGATGGTGGCCACCATCAAGATCATTCCGCTGGCGGTGGCGGGCGCTTCGCTCAGGCAGGCGCAATCGGCCATTTCGGCGCGCGGCATGGCAAGGATCCTGCCGTTCAAGCCGGTGCGCGCCGGGCTGATCGCCACCATGCTGCCGACGCTCAAGCCCCAGGTCATGGACAAGACGCGCTGGCTGCTGGAGAGCCGGCTCGCGCCCAGCGGCTCGAGCCTTGCCGAGGAAAGCCGGGTCGCCCACGAGGCCGATGCGCTCAGCGCCGAGATCGTCCGGATGGCGGGCTCCCTCGACCTGATCGTCATCTTCGGCGCCTCGGCCGTCACCGACATTCAGGATGTGGTGCCATCGGCCATCCGCAAGGCGGGCGGCAGGGTGGAACAGGTCGGCATGCCGGTCGATCCGGGCAATCTGCTGGTGCTGGGGTCGGTGGGCGAGGTGCCCGTGATCGGCGCGCCCGGCTGCGCCCGCAGTCCCAAGGAAAACGGCTTCGACTGGGTGCTGGCCCGCATCCTGACCGGGCAGACGCCCTCGGCGCAGGACATCACCCGCATGGGCGTGGGCGGGCTGCTCACGGAAATCGCCACCCGGCCGCAGCCACGGCAGCCGGAGCCTGCCCAGGGCGAAACCGGTTCGAAGTTCCCGGTGGGCGTGGTGCTGCTGGCCGCAGGCCGGGCGAGCCGGATGGGGGAGGCGGCGGGCCACAAGCTCTTGGCCTCGTTCGAGGGCGAGACCCTGATCCGACGGATGGCGCGCACCGCGCTTGCCTCCAAGGCCGCCGCGACCATCGTGGTGACCGGCCATCGCGGCGCGGAGATTGCGGCCGAGCTGGATGGCCTCGATGTCGGCCTGACGGCCAATCCGGACTTCGCCTCCGGCATGGCGTCGTCGCTCAGGCGCGGCCTCGAGGCGCTGGATGGCGCGGTGGCGGGCGCGCTGGTGCTCTTGGGCGACATGCCGGCTCTCAGGCCGGAGCACCTTGATCTTCTGATCGACAGCTTTGCCCAGGCCCGCGGCCGGGCCGTCGTGCGGGCCTGCGACGGCGAGCGGCGCGGCAATCCGGTGATCCTGCCGCGCGCGGCCTTTGCGGATGCGATGCGACTCCATGGCGATGTCGGTGCCCGCGCCCTGATCGAGAGCGGCGCCTGGCCGGTGATCGATGTCGAGATCGGGCCGGCGGCGCGGATCGACGTGGACACGCCGGAGGCCGTGCTGGCAGCCGGCGGCATGATCGAAGCCGGGGAGCCGGGCTAACCGACGGCGGGCTTGCGCCGGGAGTCTGCGCGGCAGCGGTCGGAGCAGTATTTGACCTCGTCCCAGACGCGCGCCCATTTGCGCCGCCAGGCAAAAGGGCGGTTGCAGTGGGCGCAGGTCTTTCGGGGAAGATCGGACTTGGCGATATGCTTGGGCATGACGACGATATGGCGCAGGGCGGATCCAAGGCAAGCGCGGCGACGCAATCGGCGCCAGCCTAAGCATCGGCTAACCCGCGCGGGACGATGCAGGGAATGGGGAGAGCGGAATGGACAATGACCTCATCCGCGAGATGTTCGACAGCCTGGGCGAGGTGACGATCAAGCGCATGTTCGGCGGCAAGGGCATCTACCGTGACGGCAGGATCCTGGCGCTGGAGGTGGATGGCGAGATCCTGCTCAAGGCGGATGCCGGGAGCGCCGCGTCCTTCAGCGCGGCGGGGGCCAGGCAATGGGTCTATGAGGGCAAGGCGCGGGCCGGGCCGGTGGCGATGCCCTACTGGTCGATCCCCGAGGCGGCGCTCGATGATCCGGACGAACTGGCGCAGTGGGTCAGGCTCGCCTGGGAGGCGGCGCTCAGGGCGAAGACGCCGCAGGCCCGAGCGCCCAAAAGACGCCCATGAAAAAGCCGCCGGCATCTCTGCCGGCGGCTTGATCGATCAGCGATGCGGCGGCCTTAGCTGCCGATCATCATGAAGGCGGGGATCTCGTCGCCAAAGCCCACGGGCGTCGGGTCGCGATCGTCATTGTCGCGGCCGTGGCGGCTGCGGCCCCGGTTGCGGTCATCATTGGCATTGGCCGGCTCGGGCGTGCGGTGACGCGGCTGGCGTTCCTCGCGCGGCTGGCGCTCCTCGCGGGCCGGGCGCGCTTCGCGCTCCTGCCTGGGCTGACGCTCCTCGCGGGCCGGGCGGTCTTCCCGGTCCTGGCGCGCAGGGCGCTCTTCGCGATTGGGAGCGGGCCTTGCCGCAGCCGGTGCGGGCTCCGCGACAGCTTCGAGTTCCACGACTGTCTCCACGGCTTTTTCTTCTGCGGCGACCGGCGCGGGCCTGTCGTCGCGGGCGCGCTTGTCGTCACGGCCGGTGCGGCGCGTGGTGCCCTTGCTGTCGCTGCGGCGGCCGCGGCCGGGCTTGTCGTCAGCCTCGTCGGAGGACGCGTGCAAGGCGTCCTTGCCGTCAAGCCATTCGATCTCGCGGTCGATCAGCTTGGTGATGGCGTCGAGATATTTGGCGTCGCGGCGCGTGACCATGGTGAAGGAGGCGCCGGCACGGCCCGCGCGTCCGGTGCGTCCGATGCGGTGGACATAGTCCTCGGCATGAATCGGAACGTCGAAATTGAAGACGTGGCTCACGGCCGGAATGTCGAGCCCGCGGGCGGCGACATCGGAGGCCACGAGCAGGGTGATCTCATTGTCCTTGAAGCTCTGCAGCATATTGGTGCGCGAGCGCTGGTCCATGTCGCCATGCAGGGCGCCGACCGAGAAGCCGTGCTTCTCGAGCGATTTGTAGAGCTCTGCCACGTCCTTCTTGCGATTGCAGAAGATGATGGCGTTGGTGAGCTCGGTCTGCGAGCGGATCAGATCGCGCAGGCGTTCGCGCTTTTCGAAATCCTTGCCGCCGCAGGCCACGAGCCGCTGGACGACCGTGGCCGCGGTCGAGGACGGCGGCGCCACTTCGACGCGGACCGGGTTCTGCAGGAAGGTGTCGGCGAGCTTCTGGATCTCCGGCGGCATGGTGGCCGAGAAGAACAGGGTCTGGCGGGTGAAGGGAATGAACTTCACGATGCGCTCGATGTCGGGGATAAAGCCCATGTCGAGCATGCGGTCGGCCTCGTCGATGACGAGGATCTCGACGCCGGTCATCAGGAGCTTGCCGCGTTCAGTGTGGTCGAGCAGCCGGCCGGGGGTGGCGATCAGCACGTCGGCACCACGCTCGAGCTTGCGATCCTGCTCGTCGAAGGAGACGCCGCCGATCAGCAGCACGATGTTGAGCCGGTGGTTCTTGCCGTATTTCTCGAAGTTCTCGTGAACCTGCGCCGCGAGTTCGCGCGTCGGTTCGAGGATCAGGGTGCGCGGCATGCGCGCCCGGGCGCGGCCCCGCTCCAGCATCGTCAGCATCGGCAGCACGAAGCCGGCCGTCTTGCCGGTTCCGGTCTGGGCGATGCCCAGAATGTCGCGCCGCTCAAGCGCCGGAGGAATTGCGCCTTCCTGGATCGGGGTTGGCGTTGTGTAGCCGGCGTCGGTGACGGCGGACAGTACTTTTTGGCTTAGGCCAAGATCAGCAAAAGTGGTCAATTGAGAGCGTTTTCCGTTTCGGAGATTGCGACGATGCGCGGGCGCGCGATCTCTGCGCGAACCCAGTGAGCCCCGCATAGTCGCTGCAGTGCGTTAAGTCAAGGAAAAGCCCGGAATTGCGCCGCCTTGCCGCATGGCCGACCTGTGCAGGCCTTACAAATTTCAAGGCCGCCGGGCCGACAAACAGGCACGACACTTTCACCCTCCCTGACAGGGCATTGCAGTGAACCGCAGGGAGCCTGGCTGCGTGAAAGGGTGCGCAGGGGGCTTTCACTGCACACAACGGAGTTAATTTCATGAAACTGATCAAGACAATCGCAGCTGCCTTTATTGCAATGGGCCTTGCAGGCGGATCGGCTCTGGCCGGATCCCATTCCAAGGACATCGTTGACACGGCGGCCGGTACCGACGGTTTTGCGACGCTGGTGGCAGCGGTGCAGGCAGCGGGCCTGGTGGATACTTTGAAGGGCGAAGGACCTTTCACCGTCTTCGCCCCGACCGATGCGGCTTTTGCAGCCCTCGGAACCACAGTGGAAGACCTGCTCAAGCCGGAGAACAAGGACAAGTTGGTCGCCGTTCTCACCTATCACGTGGTTGCGGGCAAGGTGATGTCGACCGATCTGGTCGACGATTCCACGCCGGCCACCGTTCAGGGCTCGACGGTCGCGATCGACCTCGACAATGGCGCCATGGTCAATGACGCCAAGGTGGTAACCGCCGACATCGAAACCTCGAACGGCGTGATCCACGTGATCGACAAGGTTCTGGTGCCGGAAGGCGTGCTGTAAGCACAGCTCGACGCATCTGGGTTACGGGGGGCCGCGCCAGTGCGGCCCCTTTTTTATGTGAGAACCTCAGCGTCCCGGATCAGTCGGAGACAAGCAACGGCTGAAGCTTCCGGGCGACCTTGAGGTAGCGCATCGGATCGATCGCATCGCCGTGGCGGCGGATTTCATAATGCAGATGCGGGCCGGTGGAGCGGCCGGTCGAGCCGGATTTGCCGATGCGCGCGCCCATGCCTACCGTGTCGCCCTCGCGCACTTCGACATGCGACAAATGCGCATAGCGGGTGGTGATGCCGTTGCCGTGGTCGATCTCGACCATCTTGCCGTAGCCGCCATTGCGGCCGGCGTGGGTGACGATGCCGGATCCGGACGAGTAGATCGGCGTCCCGGTCGGGGTGCGGAAATCGATGCCGCCATGAAAGGCGAGGCGGCCCAGGAACGGATCCTTGCGATTGCCGAATTTCGAGGTGATGTCGCGTCCCGGGGCGGGGATGCCGATCGGCAGCTTGCGGGCGTGGTTCCTCACCGAATCTAGCCGGGTGAGCGCCTGGTCGAGATCCTCGAGCGTTGCTTCGAAAGCCGTGGGATCGTTGGGGTGCAGGAACGGACCGCCGATAGCGCTGTCCTCGGCCACCGCGAACGGCAGGCCTGCGTCCGTGATGATCTCGTCGATCTCGGACGCGGTCTCGAAGGCGTCTATCGCCAGCCCCTGCATCCGTTCGATCTGGTCGCGCTCGATGGACTTGAGCGACAGGGTGACGGTCGAGAAGATCCGGTCGGCCCTTTCGCTGACGGATTCCGCACTGCCCGTGACGCCGGACGCGAAGGCGAGCGGGTTGATGCTTAACACAGCCGGATCCGAGACCGCCTGCGGCTGGGCAGCGAGGGCGGCGAGGCGCTGGGTCTTGCTGGTGCCTGTGGAAAGAGCTGCCTGTTTCTTCGGGCTTTCGACGGGGACCGGGATATCGGATGGGCCGGCGTCGACCCGGTCCAGCAGCGGGCCGAGCTTGCCGTGGCGGTTGGAGAGCGCATTCTGCCGGGCGATCAGTTCGGCCACCTTCTCCTCCATCAGCTGCTGGTCGAGCAGCTGCCGGCTGGTGACCCTGTCGACCTGGGAGCGCAAGGCGGCGATGCGGTCTTCATAGGCGTGCTGCATCCGCGCCTGGCGCGCCATCGAGGCGCCGATCAGATCGTCCCGCAGCACCAGGTAGGAGGTTGCGGCGAGATAGCCGATGGCGACGACGCCGAGGACCGACATGCACAGCCCGGCGATCCACGGCCTGATCGTCATGTGCCGGATGGTGTCACCACTGGCGAAGATGATCGTATGGGAACGTTTTGGCCGTTTGCCAAAGACGCGGCTGTCCTGTCTCTGCGACACTGAATATTTCCTCGTCAGAACGGTTTGCCGTTGAGTGATCGAGGGTGATTACATCCTGTTAAGGTTAATAAATATTTGAGCCCGCGGCAGGGCGGTGCCGATTGCGGCACTTTATGACATGTTCTGGCTCGACAGCGCGCGGTAGAAGGTGGGGGTGAGGCCGGCTGCCGCGCGGGCGAGGTCGTTGAAGGGCGGTTTTGGCGCGCCCCTGAAGTTCGCTCTCACCAAAAGCCTGAAGGTTTCGGCCGCATCCTTGCCCTCGCGGGCACACAGGAAGCGGAACCATTTGGCGCCGATGGCGACATGCTTCTTCTCGTCCTCGTAGATCACGTCGAGCACGGCCGCACTTTCCTCGTCGCCCGCCTCGCGCATCTTGGCCCTGAGCGAAGGCGTCACGTCGAGGCCTCTGGCTTCGAGAATGAGCGGCACCACGGCCAGCCGCGCGGTCAGGTCGTTGCGGGTGTCGTGCGCCGCCTGCCACAATCCGTCATGGGCGGGCACGTCGCCGTAATCCGCACCCAGTGCACGAAGCCGCTCCCGCACCATGTTGAAATGCTTGGCTTCCTCGAAGGCCACTTGCATCCAGCCGTCGAAGAAGCTCTGCGGCATGGGGGCGGTGGCAAAGCGCGCGACGATGTCGAGCGCCAGGTCGGTGGCGTTGAGTTCGATATGGGCGATGGCGTGCAGCAGCGCGATCCGCCCGTGCGGCGAATGCAGCGAACGGCGCTTGACCTGGGTGGGCGAGACAAGCTCAGGCCGTTCCGGGCGGCCGGGCCTCAGCGGCGGCAGGGTGTCGAGCGGCGACCTCAGCGACAGGCGCCGCCCATGCCAGCGGGTCGCCACATCCTGGGCCAGCGCGGTCTTGACGTCGAGGTCCGAGGCCAGAATGGCCCTGGCCGCGCCGTCGCGCAGCGACAGAACCGGATTGTCGCCGCTCACCAGACGGGTCTCCGGACCGGGGTCAAAGCGCCTGGGCCGCTTCGAGCACGTCCTTGGCATGGCCCGGAACCTTCACCTTGCGCCAGACCCTGGCGATCTTGCCGTCCGGGCCGATGAGGAAGGTGGTGCGCTCGACGCCCATATAGGAGCGCCCATACATGCTTTTTTCGGTCCAGACGCCATAGGCCTCGAGCACCGACTTGTCTTCGTCGGAGGCCAGGATGACGCCGAGCTTGTGCTTGGCGACGAACTTGTCGTGCGCCTTGACGGGATCGGGCGACATGCCGACCACGACGGCGCCCGCCTTGGCGAAATCGGCCGCGAGAGCCGTGAAATCAACGGCTTCGACGGTGCAGCCGCTGGTGTCGTCCTTGGGATAGAAATAGAGGACGACGGCCTTGCCCGCAAAATCTGCAAGTGACACTTTTCCGCCGCCATCGCGTGGCAAATCAAAGTTCGGCGCTGCCATGCCTTCACCCAGTTCGCTCATTTCAATTTCCTTTCGCCGTTCAACGGAATTGCTTTGCAGATGACCCTGACCCGAGGCGATATATAAACGCAAGCGCCACAGTCCACAGAATCACCCAAAAAAAGAAAGCGGACCATCGCACGCACATGGCGGATCAAGAGACAGACAAGGTTCATTTCCGCAAACGCGACATTGTCGCCCTGAATGAACTGCCGTCAGCCACATCCGAAGACCAGATCCTTGTGCGTGGCTATCATCCGCGGCGCTGGAGCGTCTCGGTGCTGCGCTGGACCCTCGGCATCCTTCTGGTCCTGGCGCTGGCGGTGGGGGGCGGCCTCGCGGCGCTCGAGGCGGGGTTTGCCGACGGCTTTGTCCGGGACAGAGCGCAACGGGCGCTGGCGCAGGCGGTCGGGCCTGACAACCGGGCGGAACTGAGCTCCGCCGGGCTTCGCCTGACACGGCGTGGTCGGCTGGCGCTCGAAGCGCGCGATGTCTCGGTCGAGCGGCGGGACGGCACCACGCAAGCCAATTACGTCAAGAGCGTTCTCATCGGCCTGGATCCGGTGGCGCTGCTTTCGGGGCAGATCTCGGTGACGTCGGTCGATATTGCCGGCGTCGGCCTGACGGCGCCCGAGAGCGAGGGGTTCACGCTCACAGATCTTGCCAGTTTCCGTGTCGATGCCACGGACGCCATGATCGAGGAAATGTTCCTGGTGCTCAACCGGATCGCCGGGCAGGTCAACGCGATCGAGGCCGGCGCGTTCCGGTTTTCCGACATCACCATATCGGGCCGCGGCGAGGGGATCGAGGTCGCAAACGCCGAGGTGCGCAGGCTTGATCGGCTGAACTACGAGATCAATGCGGAAGTGGTGCGCGCCGGGCAGGCGATCAGCATCGAGGCGACGGCCAAGGGGACGGTCAATGACACCGGGCTTTCGGAGATCACCGCCAGGATCGAGGGCTTTGCACTGGAGATTGCCACGGGGGAAGTCGCCGAGCGTCAGAACGGCGTCTCGATGCCGCTGTCCATCGCCTTCAGCGCCTCGCGGGCGCGACCGGGCGTGGAGCCGGCGCTGTCGGCCAATCTGAGCGCGCGGGACGGAACCATCACCATGGGCGGCGTCGCCGCCGAACTGCGCGACGCGCGCGTGCGCCTGATCTACATGCCGGCCCAGAACAAGATCGAGATCACGCCGTCGGTGATCCGCATCGGCGAGACGGTACTGCCGTTCACCGGCGGACTGATCGATGCCGACAGGATCGACGAGGTGGAGGGCGCGGGCATCGCCTTTGATTTCGTCATCAAGGAAGGGCGTGCGGCACCCGGCGATTCCGACGAGGCGCCGATCTCGTTCGACGGCAAGGCGCTGGGACGCTTTGACGCCGCGGCACGGCTGCTGGTGGCCGAGGAGCTGGCGCTGGCCACTCCGCAGGGCGACCTCTACGGATCGGCCTCCTGGCACTTCGTCGAGGGGATTTCGCCCGAGATCAACCTGGTGGCGCGGGTGCCGCGGATGTCGATGGCCGCAGTCAAGCAGTTCTGGCCCTATTGGGTGGGCAAGATGGCGCGGACCTGGGTGCTTGACAATCTCTATGGCGGCATCGTGAGCAACGGACGCATCCAGCTTGCAGCCCCCGCCGGCCATTATTCCGCGACCGGCGACGCGAGCTTTGACGAGGACCAGCTGCAGATCGATTTCGATGTCGAGCGCGCGCGGATGAATGTGGCGGGCGATATTCCGCCGCTGCGCGACACCAAGGGCCACATGCGCCTCCGGGGAACCCATGTCAGCCTGAAGATCGATTCGGCGACGGCGTTCTTCCCGACCGGCCGCAGCGTCAATGTGACGGATGCGCGGTTTTCGATCCCAGAGGCGGACAAGCAGCCGCTGATGGCCGACCTGGTGATGTCGGTCAGCGGCAAGGCCGACGCGGTCGCCGAGCTGATCAGCTACCATCCGATCAATGCGCTCGACCAGATCGGCTTCAAACCGGGGGAACTGAGCGGGGAGATTTCCTCGACGGTGACCGCCCGCTTCGGTCTCATCGCCTCACAGTCGCCGCCGCCGCCCGACTGGACCGTCGATCTCACGATGACCGACGTGGATCTCGCCAAGGCGGTCGAGGGCCGGATGCTCACGGACATGGACGGCAGCCTGCGTGTAACGCCGGACCGGGCCGAGCTCAAGGCCGACGCGCTGGTGGATGGCTCGCGAATGACGCTCGACGTGTTGCAGCCGGTCGGCGGCTCTTCCGTCATCGCGGCGCGAGAATTGTCGGGAACGCTGAGCCCCGAAGCACGGGAGAAAATGGCGCCCGGCACCGGCGAGCTGATCTCCGGACCGGTTGGATTTGTCCTGAAGGCGGAGGTGGGTGGCCGTCAGGTCGTCAGCCTGGACCTCAAGCCGGCAACGCTGACCGTTCCCGGCATCGGCTGGACCAAGGCCAAGGGCGTTGCCGCACGCCTCGACTTTGTGATGAAGGCCGAGGGCGACGTCACCCGGCTCTCCGACGTCAAACTGTCGGGGGACGGGTTTCAAGCGAACGGCACAGTCACGCTCTCACAAGGGCGCCTCTCCTCCGCGACATTCGATCGGGTCGCGCTATCGCCGCGCGATGAGTACCGGGCCGACATCACAGCCAAGTCGGGGGCCTATCTGGTCAAGATCGGCGGCAAGTCGATCGATGTGCGCCCGCTCATGGCGCGCGCCAAAACCTTCGAGGCGGGCGGGCAGGCAAGCTCGGCCAATGCCCTCAACGTGTCGCTGTCCGGAACGGTCGACACGATGCACGGCTATTCCGACGAGAGGCTGTCATCGGCAACGGTGAGCTACAAGGGGCAGGGCGGGCGCATCGACCTTCTCGACGTCAAGGCCGTCACAGGCAGCGGCCAAGCGATGGTGATGAAGATTTCGGGCGGTAGTGCAGGCGAGACGATCGAGATCACCAGCGGTGATGCGGGCGCCATGGCCCGGTTTGCCGGCATTTACGGCCGCATGCAGGGCGGCCTGGTCAATATCCGGCTCACCCGCAGGGACGGTCCCCTGCGGCGCGGCGTGATCGACGTGCGGAATTTCACGCTGGTGGGCGAGCCTCGGCTTGAATCGATGATCTACACGCCGAGCAAGAAGGACGGCCGCAGCCTCAAGGATGCAGCCAAGGCGGATGTCAATGTCTCCCAGGCAAGCTTCGAGGTGGCAAATGCCAAGCTGCTGATGGGCAATGGCGGCTTGCAGATCAGCGACGGAGTTATCCGCGGCCCGGAAATCGGCGCCTCGTTCCAGGGACTGGTCAGCGACGGGAAGGGCAACACCGATCTCACCGGAACGCTGATGCTGGCCTATGGCATCAACCGGCTGTTCGCGGACGTGCCGGTGATCGGCGCTCTGCTGGGCAATGGCAGGGATCGCGGACTGTTCGGGATCACCTTCCGGCTTGCAGGCAAGACCGAATCGCCGCTTTTGCAGGTCAATCCGCTGTCGGTGATCGCCCCGGGCGTGTTCCGGTCGATCTTCGAATTCCGACCATAAGAAAACCCGCCGGACCCTCAAGATCCGGCGGGCTGGAGCATTTGAGGGCTGGACCGGCCTTACTGCGGCCGTACCAGCACGTGCTTCTTCTTGCCCATCGACAGCTTGATGACGCCGTCGCTGTTGAGATGGCTGGCCGTGACCATTGTCTTGTCGTCGGTGACAGCTTCGTCGTTGAGCCTGATCGCGCCGCCCTGAACCTGCCGCCGGGCCTCGCCATTGGAGGCGGCGAGACCGGCGCGGACGAACAGCGCCAAGAGACCGACGCCGGCTTCAAGTTCGGACGCAGCGATGGTGATCGTCGGCAGATTGTCCGAGATCGCGCCCTCCTCGAAGGTCTTGCGGGCGGTCTCGGCCGCCTCGTCAGCGGCAGCGCGGCCATGCAGCATCGCCGTGACCTCGGTTGCCAGCGTCTTCTTGGCCTCATTCATCTCCGCGCCCTGAAGCGCTTCGAGCCGGCGGATCTCGTCCATCGGCAGGGTGGTGTAGAGCTTGAGGAAGCGGCCGACATCGGCGTCTTCGGTGTTGCGCCAGAACTGCCAGAAATCATAGACCGGGAGCAGGTCGGCATTGAGCCAGACGGCGCCATTGGCGGTCTTGCCCATCTTGGCCCCCGACGAGGTGGTGAGCAGCGGCGAGGTCAGCGCATAGAGCTGCGGGCAGCCCATGCGATGGCCGAGGTCGATGCCGTTGATGATGTTGCCCCACTGGTCGGACCCGCCCATCTGCACGCGGCAACCGTAGCGCTTGTTCAGTTCGACGAAATCATAGGCCTGGAGGATCATGTAGTTGAATTCCAGGAACGACAGCGACTGATCGCGGTCGAGCCGGGTCTTGACCGAGTCGAAGGCCAGCATGCGGTTGACCGAGAAATGGCGGCCGACATCGCGCAGGAACTCGAGGTAGTTCAGCCCGCGCAGCCAGTCGGCGTTGTTGATCATCAGGGCCGGAGTGTCGGCGCGATCGTAATCGAGGTAGTTGCCGAAACACTGCTTGAGCGAGGCGATGTTCTCCTCGATCATCTCGACCGTCATCAGCTTGCGGGCCTCCTCCTTGAAGGACGGGTCGCCGACCATGCCGGTGCCGCCGCCCATCAGCGAGATCGGCTGATGGCCGGTCGCCTGCAGCCAGTGCAGCATCATGGTCTGCGTGAGGTGTCCGACATGAAGACTGGAAGCCGTCGGGTCATAGCCGATATAAGCCGTCACGGTTTCCCTGGCGAACAGGTCATCAAGGCCAGTCTCGTCGGAGAGCTGGTGAATGAAGCCGCGCTCGGAGAGCGTGCGCAGGAAATCGGACTTGAAGGCTGACATAACACTGTCCTTGGGGTTGTCGGCAATTCCGGGATAGAGATCGGGCCCCACCGGGTGAAGGGCGTCCGGGCGGGCCTTTAGCACTAGCGGCGGGCGCATTCAACTCAAGCCGGTCACTGCGGCTGCTGACGCGTCTGGCGCGGGCGTGTAAGTACGGCCGGAAAAGAGGGCTGATTCCGCACGGCACGGAACGGCCATGGCATTGGGGAAGAAGGTTATGGCGACACACGAGACGGTGAAACGGGCAATCGGGCTGATGAGCGGCACCTCGATGGACGGCATCGATCTGGCCATGCTCGACACCGACGGCGACGGCCTCGTGAGGCGTGGCGCATCGTCCTTCACCGCCTATGACGCGAACTTCCGCAAACGGCTCGAGCAGGCGCTGGTCACAGCCAGGGCGATCACGGAGCGTGGCGAGCGGCCGGGCGATCTCGCTGCCCTCGAGGCGGAGCTGACCGACCGGCATGCGGCGGCAGTGGAGGCGTTTCTCGCGCGCGAAGGGATGACGGCGGGCGATATCGACGTGATCGGCTTTCACGGCCAGACGGTGCTGCACCGTCCGCGCGAGGCGCTGACCGTGCAGCTGGGCTGCGGCGCGCGGCTCGCCAGACGGCTCGGCATCGATGTCGTTTACGACCTGCGCGCCAACGACATGGCGCTCGGCGGGCAGGGGGCGCCATTGGTGCCGGCCTATCACCGGGCGCTGGCCGCGGGGCTCGCGGGCGAATGGGCGGATGAAAAGCCGGTCGTCTTCGTCAATATCGGCGGCATCTCCAACATCACCTATATCGGCCCGGACGGTGCGCTGCTGGCGTTCGACAGCGGCCCGGGCAACACGCTGATCGACCAGTGGGTGGCGCGGCACGCGGGCATTCCCTACGATTCCGGAGGCGCGATCGCGTCCGAGGGCCGGGTGCTGGCGGAGCTTGCCAACCGCTATCTGGCCTCGCCGTTCTTCACCGCCAAGGAGCGCATCTCGCTCGACCGGAATGATTTTACGCTGCCCGGCGATGCCGAGGCCGGGCTCGAGGACGGCGCGCGGACGCTGGCCTTCGTTACGGCCGCCGCGATCGCCAAGGCGCAGGCGCATCTGCCGGAGAAGCCCAGACTGTGGATCCTCAGCGGCGGCGGGCGGCACAACCGGATGATCGTCGAGGACCTGACGGTGGCGATGCGGCACACGGGCCAGGTGATCGTGGCCGAAGAGGCGGGGTTCAACGGCGATTCGATGGAGGCCGAAGCCTGGGCCTGGCTCGCGGTGCGTTCGCTCCGGGGGCTGCCGCTGACCTATCCCGGCACGACCGGCGTGCGCGAACCCGCGACCGGCGGGGTGCTGGCGCGGGCATCAAGCTGATCGGCTGAGCCGGCTCAATCCGGACGGTCAGCCGGCCCTTACCTTCGCGCGGAGAACGTCCAGGACCGCGCTGGCGGCGCGGCTGGTGCCGGGGTTGGCTTTCATGTCCTTGGAGATCGCCTTGAGGCGGGCCTTCATGCCGGCGTCCTGAAGCAGGGCCAGGACCGCGGCTTCCAGCTCTTCGGCGGTCCAGTGGGATCGGTGCATGTGCAGGCCCGTTCCGGTGGCCTGGGCGCGCTGGGCGTTGTCGTGCCCGTCCCAGCAATAGGGCATGATCAGCGACGGCACGCCGTGATACAGCGCCTCGCAATAGCTGTTGTTGCCGCCGTGATGGATGAACAGCGCCGATTGCGCCACGACCGAGGGCTGCGGGAACCAGCTTCCCAGGAACACATTGTCGGGCACCCGCTCATAGGCCTCAAGAAAGCCGCCGACATTGATGAGGAAGCGGGCGGGAACGGTTGCGAAGACATCGATCATGCGCTCGATCAGATGTGTGTCGATGGCGCCGAGGCTGCCGAAGCTCATGTAGATCAGCGGGCCGTCCTCGACCGGAAACTGCGGCGGATCGAACCGGGTCTCGCTGCGCACGCAGCCTTCGAGGAACACGAACTTCGGCTCATCAAGCGGCTGCTTGCGCGTGTAGCGCACGGCCGTCGGCGCGAGAACGAGGTTGAGATGGGGCGAGGTTTCGAGGAAATTGCCCGCGGGCAGGGGATCGAGCCCGCGCGCCTTGCGGAACGCGTTGTAGCGGCGGTGAGCCGCGTCGGTGGCTTTCAGATAAGCCTTCTCGAACCGGCGGCAGGCGGCCTTGTCCTTCGGATCGAGCCCCGACAGATAGGGCGGAACATGGACGTCGGGCAGTTCGGTCTCGGCACAGGAGACCACCCGCACCCAGGGGCAGCCGGCCCTGATGATGGCGGGAAACATGATGACGTTGTCGAGCAGGATCGCGTCCGGCCTGATCCGGTCGAGAAGCGCCTCCAGGCCCTCTTCCGCGGCCTCGACCGTGTCGACAATGGCCTCCCAGGTGGGGCTCACATAGGTGGGCAGCTGCGCTTCGGGATCGAGATCGAAATGGGAGAGCTGGTTTCTGATGAAGCTCTGCCAGTAATCCTCGGCCTCGTTGGCGCTGCTGGGGGCTGCGTCGCGCAGATGGTATTCCCGGAACCCGTACTCGGCGAACACGCCGGTGAAGCCCGGATGGCAGATGAAGACCGGCGTGGCGCCCAGCCGCTGCAGCTCCTGGGCGATGCCGACGCAATTGAGCGCCGCGCCGAAGCTCGCCTCGGGAAACAGCGCGATGACGGGGGAATGGCTCATGCGCGCGGCCTTCTGATCAGCGGCGGGATGCCGCGGTTGGCGGCCTCGGGCCGCCGGATGCGCGACCGGCGCAGATGCAGCACCATCAGGTCCGCGGCCACGTCGAACTGATTCTGCTCCAGACTGTCGAGGATATGGAGATGCTCTTCCAGCGATTGCCGGAGCCGGAAATCCGGCACGGCCGCATCCTTCTGGGTGGCGCGGCGCAGTCGGTGATGGGCCAGCAGCGTGCCGCGGGCGAAGCGGTTGGCCGAGCATTCGGCGATGAAGCAGTGAAAATCGGTGTCGATGCGCATGAAGCCCGCGGCCGTGATGCGGCCTTCCTTGATGGTGAGGATATCCTGCATCTGGCCCCGCAACAGGCCCGCCTTCTTGCTGTCGACGGTGAAGCCGGGCGCCAGAATCGCCTGCGGTTCGAGGATCAGCCGGAAGGCGAGGCTCTCGTCCATGGCCTTGGGCGAGTCCAGCATGGGTTGAAATGCCCAGGCGCGGCCGGGCAACTGGGTTGCAACGCCATCCTGTGATAGTATTTTTAGCGCAAAAAGTACCGAGTGACGCGAGGCATTGTATTTTCTTGCGAGCGCGCTCACCGACTGCACGTCGCCGATCCGGCGCTCGGCGCGATCCGACAGGATGCGGTCGGCCAGCGACTGTTCCAGCCCCTCAAGCGCCTGGGCCGCCTGCGCAAGGTCGTCCGATTCCGACACGGCGAGGAAATAGCCCTCTTCCTCGCGGCGGGTGAGGATATTGTTCTCTTCCAGCAGGCGAAAGGCCGCGCGCACAGGCGTCCGGGAGACGCCGCAGATATCGGAGAACAGCTTTTCCGGCAGGTGGTCGCCCGCCTTCATGGCGCGCTCGAGCGCGATGTTGATGATCTGCTGTGCCAGCGTCAGATGGTTCTGCCGGGCGTTGCGCCGTGTCTCGGCCATGGGGATCCCGCGTGGTGAAAACCGGCGTCCGATGCGGCGCCGGGTCAGGTCTCGATGAAAATACATCAAATACATATTTGACGTATTTTTACGGCCATTCGTACTATGCAGCCTAACAGCCAACAAGAGCTGTGTCACAAAAATCCGCCAGAGCCACGGAACAGGCGACGGCAATCCACACGATCACATGGAGGATCACTATGACCCGACTGACGTACTTATTCGGAGTCACGCTGGGCGCCGGGCTTGCTGCCTTTGCTGTCGCCGCACAGGCCGAAAATCTCGTCGTCTCCAACTGGGACGGCTACATGGCGCCCGACGCCATCGAGAAGTTCAATTCCGCGACGGGGAACACCGCAGAACTTGTCCTGCATGCCACCAACGAAGAAATCATGGGCAAGCTGATTGCCTCCAAGGGCAAGGGCTACGACGTGGTCTTCGTCTCCTCGCCCTTCGCAGAAATCCTCAACAATCTGGGCCTCGCCGAAACGCTCGATCATTCCAAGATTCCCAACATTGCCAATCTCTACCAGGATGCGACCGTGCTCAAGCACGATCCGGGCAACGCCTTCTCGCTGCCCTATGCCTGGGGCACCACGGGGCTGTGCTACCGCAGCGACCTCGTCGCCGGGACGCCCGACAGCTGGATGAACCTTCTCGCGCCGACCGCCGAACTCACCGGCAAGACCACGATGCTCGCCACCGACCGCTGGCTGTTGGCTGCCGGCCAGCTGGCGCTCGGCCAGTCGGTTAACGAGACCGACCAGGCCAAGCTCGAGGAAGTCCGCGACCTGCTGATCAGCGCCAAGAAGACGCTGCTCGCCTATGACGACACCACCTTCTATTCGAAGCTTGTAACCGGCGAAGCGCATCTGGTGCAGGCCTGGGACGGCTGGTGCAACTACGGCATCGGCGAGAATGCCGACATCAAGTACGTCATCCCGAAGGAAGGCTCCGACCTCTGGGTGGACACGATGGTGATCCTCAAGGATTCGGCGAACAAGGAGGCAGCCTATGCCTTCGTCAACTACATCCTGGATGCCGAAAACCACCGCTGGGCGGCCGAGAACATCCTCTACAAGGTGCCCAACCAGCCGGCCATGGAAGGCCTCGACGCGTCGCTGATCGAGGCCTATCCGAACCTTGCCATGACGCCGGCGGAGCTGTTGAAGCTCGAGCAGCTGCGCGATCTGGGCGAGGCGCAGCGCGCCTATTCGCGCATCGTGTCGGAAATCAAGGCCGCCAACTGAGGCCATGTTCTGACAGCCCCGGCGTGTTGAACGCCGGGGCTTTCGATATCACCGACATCGTGCACCGCGCTGTCCCGGCGCGAAGGATCCGTGAGCAATTCCATGGCAGATCGCAAGCCGCTCTACCTGATGACGCCGGCCCTCGTGTGGCTGAGCCTGTTCATGGTCATCCCGTGCCTCCTGATCCTGGCGCTCGCCTTCTTCCGGCGCGGCATCTATGGCGGCATCGAATATGATTTCACCTTCGAGAACATCGCCCTGGTGTTCGATCCGCTCTATGCCGGTATCTTCATCAAGTCCGCGATCATCGCCGGGCAGGCCGCGCTGATCGCCTCGGTGGTGGGCTACGCGGCGGCCTATGCCATCGCCGCCATGCCGAAATCGCGCCAGCCGCTGCTCTTGTTCCTGGCGATCCTGCCGTTCTGGTCGAACTATCTGGTGCGGACCTATGCCTGGATCGTGCTGCTCAATCGCGAGGGCCTGATCGTGTCCGTCGCCCGCGCCCTGGGCTACAATCAGGAACTGCCGAGCCTGCTCTACACTGAGACGGCCGTCATTGTCGGGCTGGTCTACAATTACCTGCCCTTCGTCATTCTCGCCTGCTACGCGCCGCTGGCGCGGATGAATGCCGAGATCACCGAGGCGTCGCGCGACCTGGGCGCGGGCGGCTGGACCACGTTCCGCCGCATCACCCTGCCGATGACGGTGCCGGGGATCGCCACGGGCTTTGTCTTCGTCTTCGTGCTCTCGATCGGCAATTTCGTCACGCCCGCGCTGCTCGGCGGCGGCCAGTTCCAGATGATCGGCAACCTGGTCTATGCCCAGTTCCTGACCGCCAATGACTGGCCGTTCGGGGCAGCACTTTCGATGGCGCTGATCGCGATCATGATGGGATTGCTGACGCTGCAGACATTCGCCACCGAACGCGCCTCCGGCGGACGGGTGAGGGACGCCGATGGGTAATCGCGCGCCGCTTCCCCTCATGCTGATGATCCTGGCGGCAGTCTTCGCCTTCCTCTACCTGCCGATCTCGGTCCTGTTCGCGCTCTCGTTCAACGAGGGCGGCATGCCCACGGCCTGGTCGGGGTTTTCGGTGAAATGGTATTATTCGCTCTTTGCGAACAAGGATATCACGCATGCCGCTCTCAACACGCTGATCGTGGCGGTGATCTCCACAATACTCGCTGCCATCCTCGGCACGCTGCTCGCGATCGGCGTCGACATCCGCCGCCGCAAGGGGCGGTTTCTCGAGACGATCATCTTCGCGCCGATGATCATCCCGGACATCGTGCTTGCCATCGCGCTGTTGAGCTTCTTCTCGCTGCTCGACGTCACCATGGGCCTGCACACGATCATCGTCAGCCACGTTGTGTTCAACCTGGCCTTCGTCTGCTCGGTGGTGCGCGCCCGGCTCAAGGGCTTCGACTGGTCGATCGTCGAGGCCTCGACGGATCTCGGCGCGCCGATCCTGGTCACGCTCAGGCGCGTCGTCATACCGGTGCTGATGCCGGCCGTCGTCGCGGGCTCGCTGCTCGCCTTCACCCTGTCGGTCGACGAATTCATCATAGCCTTCTTCACCGCCGGCGCGGGCCGCGCGTCGATCACCCTGCCGATGCAGATTTTCTCGATGATCCGCTTCGGCGTCACCCCCGAAATCAATGCGCTGTCGGCCATCGTCATGACGCTCTCCGTCGTCATGCTCGCACTTGCGCAACGTATCAATCGCGGAAGGCTTCCCGGCCAATGACCAGCGCGCTTCTCTCGATCAGGAATGTCGAAAAGCATTTCAACAAGTACCATGCGGTCGACGGCATCTCGCTCGATATCAGGGAGAACGAGTTCTTCGCGCTGCTTGGCCCCTCGGGCAGTGGCAAGACCACGCTGCTGCGCATGCTGGCCGGGTTCGAGACCCCCACCGTCGGCACCATCCTGCTCGACGGCAAGGATGTCTCGCGGATTCCGCCCAACCATCGGCCCATCAACCTGATGTTCCAGTCCTACGCACTGTTTCCGCACATGACGGTGGCGCAGAACATCGCCTATGGGCTCGAGATGGAGAAGCTGCCGAGGGCGGAAATCAAATCTCGCGTCGAGGAGATGATGGAAATGGTGCAGCTGCCGCATCTGGCCGGCCGCAAGCCCGACCAGCTCTCGGGCGGCCAGCGCCAGCGGGTGGCGCTCGCGCGCTCGCTCGCCAAGCGGCCGCGCGTGCTGCTGCTGGACGAGCCGCTCGGCGCGCTCGACAAGAAGCTGCGCGGCGAGATGCAGCTCGAATTGAAGCGCATCCAGCACCAGTTCGGAATCACCTTCATCGTCGTCACCCACGACCAGGAGGAGGCGCTGGTGATGGCCGACCGGATCGCCATCCTGAGGGACGGCAAGCTTCTGCAGCACGGCACGCCGCTCGAGATCTACGAATATCCTCAGACACGCTTTGCCGCCGACTTCATCGGGGTGATGAATTTCTTCCCGGCCCGGCTGGTGGACGGTGCGCTCAGGGCCGCCGACGGCTCGGCCTTCAGGGCGACGGTTCCCGACACGATCGGCGCGGGCGAGGAGGTGCTCGCCGCGGTGCGTCCCGAACGGCTGCATCTGGGCGCCGGCGAGACCGAAAACCGCCTGACCGGCACCGTGCGGGCGATGGCCTATCACGGGCTCGATCTGCAGGTGCATCTCGACACGCCGCTTTCGCCCCAGCCGGTGATGCTGCGGCTGACGGCGGACGCGGCCGAGGGGCATGCGCTTTCAATCGGAGACACGATCACGGCCGGCTGGTCGGCCCGGGACACGCGGGTCTTTGCCGGCTGACGCCGGGATCGAACCCAAGTGCCCCGATACACAACAAAACGAAGAGAGGATGGAACATGACACAGAAGATTTTCGCTTTTTTCCCCGAAGCGGCCTATGGGCCGGCCTTGAACTCCGTGGGCATCGCCCAGGCCGTCGAGCGCATGGGCCACAAGGCTGTTTTCCTGTCGGATCCCGGCTTTGTCGATGTCTACAAGGGCTATGGCTTCGAAGCCCATCCGGTCAATCTCTCCGAACCCATGCCGCCCGAGCAGATGGCCAAGTTCTGGTCCGACTTCATCAACGGCCACATCCCCAATTTCCGCAAGGCGCCGATCGACCAGCTCGACAATTACGTCAAGGGTTGCTGGGAGGCGATCGTCGACAGCGCCAAATGGGCCGAGAAGGATCTTCCGGGCATTCTGGCCGCGATCAAGCCCGACGTGATCTCGGTCGACAATGTCATCCTGTTTCCGGCGATCAAGCAGCACGGCGCGCCCTGGGTGCGGATCATCTCCTGCTCGGAAAACGAGATCGAGGACGAGGCGATTCCGCCGCATCTCTCGGGCATGTCGGAGACTGACACCGAAGGCCACGCCGCCTTCCGCGCCAAGTTCAAGGAAGTGATCAAGCCGATCCATGACGATTTCAATGAATTCCTGATCGCGGCCGGCGAGAAGCCCTATGAGCTGGGCGAGTTCTTCGAGGCCTCGCCCTATCTCAACCTGCTGCTTTATCCCGAGCCCGTCACCTACAAGCGGGCCAGGCCGCTCGATCCGGCCCGGTTCCAGTATCTCGAAGGCTGCGTGCGCCAGGACAAGCCCTACGAGGTCCCGACATTTGCCAAGAACAATGACGGTCCGCTGCTTTATGTCTCGTTCGGATCGCTCGGCGCCGGCGACACGGATCTTTTGAAGCGCCTGATCGCCATGCTAGCCAAGACCCGCTACCGGGCGCTGGTCAATGTCGGGGACTACATGGGTGAGTACAGCGACATTCCCGGCAACGTGATCATCGACAGCTGGTTTCCGCAGCCCTCGGTGATCCCGCAGGTCGACGCCGTCATCCACCATGGTGGCAACAACTCGTTCACCGAGTGCCTCTATTTCGGCAAGCCGGCGATCATCAAATCCTATGTCTGGGATGGCCATGACAACGCGATGCGGGTCGAGGAGACCGGTCACGGCTTCCGCTCGGCGCGCTACGACTGGACCGACGAGGAGCTGATCGCCAAGATCGAGGCCTGCCTCACCGACGAGGCCATGGCCGCGCGGCTGAAGGCCACATCGGCGCACATGCAGTCGCAGAACGGTCAGGAGAAGGCGGCCCGGTTGCTCGCCGCACTTGCGGAGAAGAGGGCATGACCGATCTCGCGTCCTCCGCTCCCCATATCCACGATGCGGGCGCCTATGACGATCTCGTCGACTGGGGCGCCCAGCCCAACATGATCGAAGGCCAGTCCCATTCCACGGGCCGGCTGCTGTTCAAGGGGCCGAACAATTCGCCCGAGACCGGGATCTGGGTCTGCACGCCCGGGCGCTGGCGGCTGTCGGTGCCGCGCGACGAGTTCTGCCACTTCGTCTCCGGCCGCGCCACCTACCGGCGCGACGGCACCGGCGAGGTGATCGAGGTCACCCCCGGCACCTGCGTGCTGTTTGCCGCCGGCTGGGAAGGCGAAGCCGAGATCACCGAAACCATCCGCAACATCTACATGCTGACATGAACTGGACATTCCCATGACCACCACCACACCTGTGATGCACAAGCCGCTCGACGTGACCGACACGGTCGACTGGGGCGTCATTCCCACCCTGATCGAGGGCGAAAGCCGCACCTCGGGCAAGGTCCTTTACAAGGGCCCGGGCGGACAGTCCGAATGCGGGTTGTGGATCTGCACGCCCGGCAAGTGGATGTGCCACGTCACCAGCGACGAGTTCTGCCATTTCCTCGAAGGACGCTGCACCTATGTCCATGAGAGCGGCGAGGTGATCGAGATCACGCCGGATACGGCCGCCTTCTTTCCCAAGGACTGGAAGGGCATCTGCACCGTGCATGAGACCGTCAAGAAGGTCTACATGATCCGATGACTTCCGCAGCCAGAAGCGCGCTCAACATCGCGCCGCCCGTTTCTGCCTTTCTGGCGCGGCACGGGCTGGCCAATGCCCGGCTGGAGCCGCTCGCGGGCGATGCGTCGTCTCGGCGCTATTTCCGCCTGCCGGACAGGGGGCTTCTGCTGATGGAGGACCGCGAGGACCTGGCGGGCTTTGCCGCCTATGTGCGGCTGTCGCGCCATCTCCTGAGCCTCGGCCTGTCGGCGCCGCGGGTGCATGGCGCCGATCCCTCGAACGGCCTCGGGCTGGTCGAGGATTTCGGCGCGGGCACCTATGCGAAGTGCCTGTCGGACGGGGCGAGCGAGGCCGATCTCTATGTGCTCGCGGTCGATGCGCTCCTGCATCTGCATCAAGATGCGCGGGGCGCGCAAATTGCCAGCCCGCGATTTGACCTTTCGGCATACCTCGCGGAACTCGACATCTTCGCCCAGTGGTTCGCGCCGGAGGTCAATCCGGCTCTCGACCGGGCCTTCTTCGCAATGGCCTTCCGGACGCTCTGGGCCGAGGCGCTGGCGCCTGTCGGGGACATGGCCGAAACCCTGGTGCTGCGGGATTTCCACGTCGACAATCTGATGTTTCTGCCTGCACGCACCGGCGTGGCGCGCTGCGGGCTCCTGGATTTCCAGGACGGCATTCTCGGGCCTTGCGAATATGACCTGGTGTCGCTCCTGCAGGATGCGCGGCGGGACCTGGCGCCCGGACTCGAAGAGGATCTGCTCAGCCGCTACATCGCCGGCGCGCCTGCGGCACTCGGAGGCGAAACAGCTATCCGCCGGCGCTATGCGCTGCTCGGCGCCCAGCGCCATGCCCGCATCGCCGGCGTGTTCATGAGGCTCTGCCGGCGCGACGGCAAGCCGCAGTATCTGAGCTATCTGCCCCGCGTCCTGCGGCAGCTCGAACAGGCGCTCATCGACGCGGGCCTCGGCCCCATCAAGGACTATCTCGATACGGAGCTGCCCGGCTGGGCCGCCCATGGCGCGGCCCCCGCGCAGGACCTCAAAGGAATGATCCATGTCTGATATGCCGCGCTATTTCCTGACGCCGGAATTTCACCCGTGCAGCGCGCCTGCGCACATGGTGATCGATCCCGCCACGCTGGAGGAGGTGGGCCTGCGCGGCGACGTGACGCCCGAGGAGATCGAAACCGTCCTTGTCCGGGTCAATGCCGCGCAAGTCCTCTGGAAGAAGACTGACGCCAAGTCGCGGGCGCAGATCCTGCACCGGCTGGCGAACCGGATCGAAACCAACGACATGACGGACTGCGCGATCCTGATGTCGCGGGAGATGGGCAAGCCCTATCCCGAAGCCATCGGGGAGGTGGCCAATTGCGCCTCGATCTTCCGCTACTATGCGGAGATGGCGCGCGACGAGGCGGGCAAGGTGGCGGGTTCGACGCAAGCCGGCTCGCTGCAATATGCGCGCTACGAACCCTACGGCGTCTCGGCGCACATCATGCCGTTCAACTTTCCGATCCTGTTGATGTGCTGGACGGTGGCGGCGTCGCTCGCCGCCGGCAATGGTTGCGTGATCAAGCCGGCGGAGGCGACGACGCTGTCGACGCTTGAATTCATGAAGGTGTTCGATGTCCTGCCCGCCGATCTCGTCGCCTGCCTGCCGGGCGGCTCGGCCGTGGGCGCGGCGCTGGTCGACAGCGACATGACCCATGCCATCGCCTTCACCGGCTCGGTCGGCGCCGGGCGGACCGTGGCGGCGGCGGCGGCGCGCAAGATGAAACCGGCGGTGATCGAGGCGGGCGGATCCGACCCGATGATCATCACCAGCCATGCGCCGATCGCCATTGCGGCAGCGGGCGCAGTCACCGGCGCGTTCCACATGTCCGGCCAGGTCTGCACCTCCACCGAGCGTCTCTATGTGGTCGACAGCATCCATGATGAGTTCGTCGCGGCCTTCGTGGCCGAAACCAGGCGGCTCAGGATCGGCAACGGGCTGGAGAAATCCGAGATCGGCCCGCTGGTGAGCAAGGCTGCGCGTGACAAGGTCGAGCGGCTGGTGGCCGATGCGGTGGCCAAGGGGGCGAAAGTCGAATGCGGTGGCGGCAGGCCGAAAGGCCTCGACATCGGCTGGTTCTTCGAGCCTACCATCCTCACCGGCTGCACGCCGGAGATGGAGATCCTCCGCACCGAAGTCTTCGGTCCGGTCGCTTCCATCGTGCGGGTGCCGGATTTCGACACGGCGATCGCCATGGCCAATGACAGCCCGTTCGGGCTTGGCGCCTCGATCTTCACCACCGACCTCGAGGAGGCGCACGAGGCGGCCGAGCGACTGGAGGCAGGGATGGTCTGGGTCAACAACCCGATGATCGACAATGACGCGCTGCCCTTCGGCGGCTGGAAATCCTCGGGCATCGGCCGCGAACTCGGCCGCCAGGGGCTCGACGCGTTCCGCCGCTCCAAGATGGTGATCATGGATCACAAGCCGGTGCGCCACGGCTGGTGGTATCCCTATCCGGACGACTGGTTCCTGGAAGCAGGCGGCCGCAAGCACGTGTGAGGTGGCGTCCCCGAAACAGGAGGCAGAGTGATGACGACAGAGCTTTACATCGACGGACAATTTTGCGCCCCGGCTGCGGGCGGGTCCTTCCCGGCCATCGATCCCGCCACGGAACAGGAATTTGCCCAGGTGGCGGCAGGGCAGGCCGAGGACATCGACCGCGCCGTCCGCGCCGCGCGCAAGGCGTTTGACTCGGGCGTCTGGTCCGGCCTTCCAGCCGCAGCCCGCGCGGCCACGCTCAGGCGGATCGCGCAGGGCATTCGCGATCGCGTGGACGAGATCGCAGCCCTCGAGACCCGCGACAACGGCAAGCCCTTGCCCGAAGCCCGATGGGACATCGAGGACGCCGCCTTCTGTTTTGATTACTACGCCGGATTGGCGGAAGCGGCGGAAGCCAGGGGCGACACGCCGGTCGATGTCGGCGACGCGCGATTCGAAAGCCGCATCCGGCGGGAGCCGGTGGGCGTGGTCGGCGCCATCACGCCGTGGAATTTCCCGATGCTGATGGCGGTCTGGAAGGTGGCCCCGGCGCTGGCAGCCGGATGCACCATCGTGCTCAAGCCCTCCGAACTCTGCTCGATGTCCTGCGTGGAACTGGCGCGGGTGATCGATGCGGCGGGCGTGCCCGCGGGCGTGTTCAACCTCGTCACCGGGACCGGACCCGAGGCAGGCGCCCCGCTCACCGACCATCCGCTCCTTGACAAGATCGCCTTCACCGGCTCGGTGCCGACCGGGCGCAAGGTGATGCGGGCCGCGTCCCAGGGCATCCGTACGGTGTCGCTCGAACTTGGCGGCAAGTCGCCCTTCATCATCTTCGCCGACTGCGATGTCGAGAAGGCGGTCGAGTGGATCCTGTTCGGCATCTTCTGGAACAAGGGGGAGGTCTGTTCGGCCACCTCGCGTATCCTCGTCGAGCGCAGCCTCTATCCGCGTCTGCTCGACCGGCTGAAACAGGCGACTGAGGCCATCACCATCGGTGCGGGCGACGAGCCGGGAGTCAAGCTCGGGCCGATCGTCGCCAAAAGCCAGTACGACAAGATCCTGGGTTTTCTCGATCGAGCCAAGACCAGCGGCGCACGGATTGTCACCGGCGGCGGAAGGCCGAAAGGGTTTGACAAGGGCTATTACATCGCACCGACGGTCTATGCCGATGTGCCGCTCGACGCCGAGATCTGGCGGGAGGAAATTTTTGGGCCGGTGGTCTCGGTCAATCCGTTCGACACCGAAGCCGAGGCCATCGCGCTCGCCAATGACAGCCCCTACGGACTTGCCGGCGCGGTGATGTCGGACGATCTGGCGCGCTGCTACCGGGTGGCTGTGAAGCTCAGGGCCGGCATCATCTGGATCAATTGCTCGCAGCCGACCTTTACCCAGGCGCCCTGGGGCGGCTTCAAGAGCTCGGGCATCGGCCGGGAACTGGGGCAGGCGGGCTATGATTCCTATCTCGAGACCAAGCAGATCACCCGCTTTGACCACAGGCAGAGCTGGGGCTGGTATCTCGACGCCGAGGCTTCGCAATGATCCTTGCCGACAGGCTCGCCGGCGCCTCCACCGACCCTGTCTGGTGGAGCCCGGATCTCAATGGCCCGGCCTTGCCGCCGCTTGGGCAGGATGGCGCCTGCGATCTTGCCATCATCGGCGGCGGGTTCACCGGGTTGTGGTGCGCCCTCAAGGCGCGGGAGCGGTCTCCCGATCAGCGCATCGTCGTGCTGGAAGCCAAACGCTGCGGCGGGGCGGCGAGCGGGCGCAATGGCGGGTTCTGCGCGCCCAGCATCTCCCACGGCATCTCCAACGCGCTTGCCCGCTGGCCGCGCGAGGCCGACACGCTGGTGCGCCTCGGGTTCGAGAACCTCAACCAGCTCGAAGAGGATCTCGACGCTTACGGGATCGAGGCGGAGTTCGAGCGTAGCGGCAAGCTTACGGTCGCGGCCACGCCCTGGCAGGCGGAGGGGCTGAAGGCCATGCAGGCGGGGCTCACGAAATTCGGCCGGAAGAGCACCTATCTCGAAGGCCAGCCGCTCGACGCCCTGTTGAATACGCCGGCCTACCAGGCCGGGCTCTGGGATCCCAACTATGCGCTGGTCAATCCGTCCAGGATCGTGGCCGGCCTGCGCCGCGCCTGTCTTGAGCGCGGCATCGAGATCCATGAGGAGACGCCGGCGCGAAGCCTCAAGCCCGCCCATGACGGCGTCACGATCCACACCCCGCGGGCGCATCTGCGCGCGGCCCGCGTCGCGCTTGCCACCAATGCGGCGGTTCCGCTGCTCAAGCGACTGAGGATGGCGATCATCCCGATCTATGATTATTCGCTGGTCACCGAACCGCTCAGCGATGCGCAACTCGAGGCCATTGGCTGGGTCGGGCGCTACGGCATCGCCGACAGCGGCAACCAGTTCCACTATGCCCGCAAAACCGCCGACAACCGCATTCTCTGGGCGGGCTATGACGCGATCTACCATTTCGGCAGCGACCGCGGGGATGCGCGGCTGCAGCGGGCCGAGAGCTTCGCGCGGCTGATGGGGAGTTTCGACCGCGTCTTTCCCTCTCTCTCGAGTGTCCGGTTCAGCCATGCCTGGGGCGGCATCATCGACACCTCGGCGCGCACGACATTCTTTGCGGGCACCGCCTTTGGCGGGCGGCTCGCCTATGCGCTGGGCTTCACCGGGCAGGGGGTGTCCGCGAGCCGCTTCGGCGCGCTGACGATGCTCGATCTTCTCGACGGGCGCGACACCGAGCGGACCTCGCTCGCCATGTCGCGCTCATGGCCGGTGCCGTTTCCGCCCGAGCCCCTGCGTTATCTCGCCATACGCTGGGCGCAACGGGATCTGGCGCGCGAGGACCTGACCGGCCACCGTTCGCTGATGCTCCGAACGCTCGATCGGCTGGGCATCGGGTTTGCGTCCTGATGAGACGGGCTTGGCCCGGGCTCAGCCCTGGCTTTGGGCCAGTTGCCTGATTTCGGCGAAGCTGTCGATCTGCGATATGTCGAAATCCGGATCGCCGAGGTCGATGCCGAAAACAGACTCAAGTTCGAGCAGGATGCTGACCGCGGAGGCCGAATCGAGACGCCCGCTGTCAAACAGCGAGTCCTCGTCGGCGAACTCCGGCGGCTGGCCACGTTTGGCGAGCATGGTGCTGATGGTCTGGCGCAGCGTGTCGAGTTTGGGGTCGGTCATAGGCTCACTCCGAAAAGTCCCGTGAGATAGCTCACCCGGTCACCGATCAGCACCTTCGCGCCGGAATCGTCGATGATCTGGAGCAGGGCGAAAAACAGGATGACCTGGGCGCGCGGCAGGACATTGTAGCGCACAAAACCATCTGCCGGTTTCGGCGTTGACTGGGCCAGTTGCGACCAGATGATGCCCGCGGTCAGGACGCCTGCATAGACGCAGTAGCTCATCAGCCCCTGCAGGTAGCGCTCGCTGCCCTCGAAGGCGACGGAGGGCATGGCATGCATGAAATCGAACAGGATATTGCCGACAAAGGCGGCGGCGAAGGTGGCGAAGGCCATGCGGAGCCGGGGGTGGTTCTTGAAGTAGCGGCGGAAGGTCGGGTAGAAGAAGAAATCGACCAGCATTTCCTTGAAGTAGAACAGATATCGGCCCCAGAACTCGGCGATGGTGCGCGAGCCGAGCGGGCTCACCATGCCGCGCGGAATGCAGAAGCCCGAGACGCGGACGACGGCGACGACGGCGTGGATGGCCGCGCCCATGTAGATGACCATGGCCATGAAGTCGACCGCCACCGCGCCCCAGCGCATACCGAGCGAGGCCGGATCGCCCGAGGCGGAGGCCACGATCAGATCGTCGAGCCGCGGGAAGGCCCAGACCTCATGGATCAGGCGGTTGAAGCCCCATTCCCAGGTCAGGAATAGGATCAGCGCCCAGACCGCGAGCTTCACGCCCTTGAGCCGCGAGACGGCGAGGTCCGCATCCGACCTGGCCTCGGCCTTGAGGATGAAGGCCGGCCCCTTCATCGGCGCGGCGAACCCGGCCCAGAACGGCCGCACAAAGCCCAGCTGCGCATGGAGCGGCAGCTTGGTCTTGGAGCGATGATCCATAAGCACATAGCCCAGGAAGAAAAAGCTCGAGGTCAGAAAGGCGAGCGCGATCCAGGCCGGGGCGAACAGCACATGATCGCGCGGCAGCACCAGGGTGGCTGCTGCCAGGACGCAGCCGATCAGGAACATGAACAGAAGCGGCCGGTTGGCCGCGAACACCAGGATCTTGAGGTCCTGGTTGCGCAGCATGGCGATGGCGAAGCCGAGAAACAGAAGGCCGAAAGGGACCGAGATCAGGGCCGCCGGCAGCATGGGCAGCAGCGGAACCGCGATCTGTTCGAAATACTCGTAATGCGGGCCCATCTTGAAGGGCCGGAGAAGAAAATAGACAAGGCCCGTCACCGTGAGCACCAGCAGGCGGCGCTGCGGGAGGGCCCAGCAGAGCATCAGCGCCACCGCCATCAGGGCGACATGGCTGGTCCTGAGAATGGGAATGAGCGAGAGTGCGGCAAGCAGGACCGCGTGCAGCACGGCCTGGCCGGGCAGCGTCTGCGCCCAGGCGATGACCGCCTCGTTGCGGTCGATCGAAAGCCACCAGCGACGCCATTCAAGCGGATTGAGCCGGGAGGGCTGGCGGACGCCCGGGAGTGCAGTGGTCTGGGCGGTCATCAGCTTGCCGCTCTCGCCTGCTCGCGACTGTCGAGCATTGCAACAAGCGCCTTGCGATCCACCTTGCCGTTGCTGCTGAGCGGCATCTCGGCGAGGTTCTCGAGATGGTCCGGCACCATATAGGCCGGCAGGAGCTGCCTGAGCCTGGCCCTGACCTGCTCGGGCTCGAGTGTGCCGGAGGAGTAGAAGGCGGCGAGACCCGCGACCACGTCGCCCGACACCGGCCAGGTCACCGTGCCCACCAGTTCGGCTTCCGCCGCCTCGCGCAGGCGCGCGTCGATCTCTTCGAGTTCGATGCGGTGGCCCTTGTACTTGATCTGGTTGTCGAGTCGCCCGAGGTGGTGGAACAGGCCGGTGTGGTCCCGGTAACCGCGGTCGCCTGTGAGATATCCCGGCCTGCCGTTGAACTCGCGGAACTTCTCCGCCGTCAGTTCAGGCAGCTTGAAATAGCCTTGCGAGCATTGGTCTGCCGCCAGCACGATCTCGCCGGGGATTCCGTCGGGAACGGGCTGTCCGGCGGCATCGACGATGATCGCCTCCACGCCGTCAATCGGCGTGCCGATGGCGACGATGCCGCGCTCGCGGGTGAGCGGGCCTTCGCCGTCCCAGCGCTGGCGCAGCACCGCGACGGTGATTTCGGTCGGCCCGTAGAAATTCTCGATGATGGAGTTGGGGGCTGCCGCCGACCAGTCGCGCACCGCCTGCGCCGACAGAGGCTCGCCGCAAAACCAGGTCAGCCGCAGCGACGGAAGGCTGCCGGCCGAAAGTCCGCCCGCCTGGCGCATCAGCGCGACGATGGAGGGAACCGACAGCCAGGTGGTGATCTGGTGGGCGCGGATGAACCGGGCAGGGGCCACCATGTCGAGCGGCCGCATGATGAACAGGGCTGCGCCCGCCGACCAGGCCGTCAGCATGTTGTGGAGCGACAGGTCGAAATTGGCCTCGCAGGTTTCCGCGGCCCGGTCTTCCGGCCCCAGTTCGTACCAGGGGTGAATGGCGTCGAGATAGAGCGCAATCGACCGCGAATTGACCATGACGCCCTTGGGCATGCCGGTGGTGCCCGAGGTGAAGATGATATAGGCGAGATGATCCGGCCCGACCTCGGCGGGATGATCGGAAACCGGCAGTTCGGCCGTCAGCGGCTCGCTGTCCAGGGGCGCGAAGGTGCCGGGCTCGTCCCGAGGCACCAGGATGAGATCCGGGGCGGCCTGGCGGACTTCCGGCGAGAGGCGCGCGACCCCGGCGCGGTCGACGATCAGCGCATCGAGCTCCAGAAGCTCGAACAGGGCGATCAAGCGCTGATCGGGGTGATTGAGGCCGAGCGGCACATAGGTGCCTCCGGCCCATGCGATTCCCAGGAACGCCGTGCAGGCCTCGATGCTGCGCGATCCCAGCACGCCGATGCGGGCCTGCCGCAGGGCTGGCTTGACCTGGGCGGCAACCGCCTGGGCCAGCTGCTTCAGGCTGAGGTAGCTCAGCCGGGTCTGGCCTGCAGCAAGTGCAAGGTTGTCCGGGTGCCGATCGGCCGCTTTTTCAAATCTGTGCGCTATATTCCAGGTCATGATACGCCCCCATATTTGAATTTCGAACATCATTCGGGTTTGGTGAATGAATTGCAAACGGATTGCTGATCTATACTTAACCGACGGCCAGTCGCTAAACTCTTAACGCGACGATCGCGACCCGGGACAGAAGCCGTTACCTCTGCTGCCAAGAGCATTCATGCGGGGTTCCCCATATAACGCTGCACGGATCATCCCTCCCGACCCTGTCGATGCCGCCCGTGGCGGGACTGGTGGACGCCGCCGGCCGCTCGTTCCGGACCGGAAATCCGATGGGCACCCGGCGCCAGGCACCGCCCGGAAGCCACGTCTCGACGGAACAAAAGCCCGAACGGAACGTTCAATTTTCATCATCAGGCGCACGCCACGGTGTCAGGCCGGCCAGAAGCGTCCGCCCATCGCAGGCGCACGGCACCTGGCGCAAGGCGGCGTGAGGAGAGACGTCCGAAGACGCGGTCCGTGAGGCCTTTTCCGCTTCGCCGCATAACCGAACAGCCGTCAGGAGCACCTCATGTCCATCCGCACATTCCGACGCGACACGATCACGCGGCCGATTTTCAAATGGGCGCGCACCCAGCTTCCGGGCCTGTCGGGCACCGAACGGGATGCGATCGATTCCGGCGAAGTCTGGTGGGACGCCGAACTCTTCAGCGGCAATCCGGACTGGGCCAAGCTGCTGGCGGTCAAGCCCGCCACGCTGTCGGACAAGGAACAGGCCTTCCTGGACGGGCCGTGCGAGGAGTTGTGCGCGATGCTCGACGACTGGGAGATCACCCGGGCGGGCGACCTGCCGGAAGCGGTGTGGGACTTCATGAAGTCACGCCAGTTCTTCGGCATGATCATTCCCGAAAAATACGGCGGCCTCGGATTCTCCCACTTCGCCCATTCGGAAGTGGTGCGGCGGATTTCCACCTGTTCGGTCACCGCCGGTGTCACCGTCATGGTGCCCAATTCACTGGGGCCGGGCGAACTGCTGATGCAGTTCGGAACGGATCAGCAGCGCGATCACTGGCTGCCGCGGCTGGCAGCCGGACAGGATATCCCGGCCTTCGCCCTGACCAGCGAGGAGGCGGGCTCCGACGCGTCGGCCATGCGCGACACGGGACGCGTCTGCAAGGGCCTGTGGAAGGGCGAGGAGGTGCTGGGCCTGCGCCTCAACTGGTCCAAGCGCTACATCACGCTCGGGCCTGTCGCTACCGTGCTCGGCCTTGCCTTCAAGCTCGAGGATCCCGACGGCCTGCTCGGCAATACGGAGGGCGAGGGGATCACCTGCGCGCTTATTCCCACGGACCTGCCCGGGGTCAGCATCGGGCGGCGGCATATTCCCTGCGGCCAGGCGTTCCAGAACGGGCCGAACTCCGGCGAGGACGTATTCATTCCACTGGATCACATCATCGGTGGCCCGGCCTTTGCGGGCAAGGGTTGGATGATGCTTATGAGCGCGCTGGCCGCCGGACGCGGGGTCTCGCTGCCGTCGCTGTCCTGTGCAGCGGCCTCGACAGCGGCGCACGCCACCGGCGCCTATGCCCGCATCCGCGAGCAGTTCGGCATTCCGGTCGGCAAGTTCGAGGGCGTGCAGCGCCATCTCGGACGCCTGGCCGCCAATGCCTACACGCTTGATTCAGCGCGGAAGCTGACCTGCGCCGGCCTTGACCAGGGTCGCAAGCTCGCCGTCATCTCGGCGATCATGAAATCCAACGCCACCTACCGGATGCGCGAGGCGGTCGACGACGCGTTCGACATCCATGCCGGCAAGACGGTGATCGACGGGCCCAACAATTATCTCGGGAATTTTCACAAGGCCGTGCCGGTCGGTATCACCGTCGAGGGCGCCAATATCCTCACTCGCAACATGATCATCTTCGGACAGGGGGCGATCCGCTGCCATCCCCATCTGCTCGACGAGATCCTGGCGCTCGACAAGGACAACGACGACGAGGCGCTCGACGCCTTCGACAGGGCCTTCTGGCCCCATGTCGGCCATGCGCTCAAGACGCTTGGCCGCGCGGCGGGCAGGGCGTGGACCGGCGCGGCCTTCGCGCCGGCGCCGGCCAATGCCGGGAGTGCGGCGGGCATCTATCGGCGGATGGCGCGCCAAGCGGCTGCCTTCGCCCTGATTTCCGATTTCGCGCTGCTGACGCTGGGCGGATCGCTCAAGCGCAGGGAGATGCTGTCGGCGCGGCTGGGCGACGTGCTGTCCGAGCTCTATTTGCTTTCGGCCGTGGTCAAGCGCTGGCACGATGACGGAAAGCTTGCGGCCGATTTTCCGCTGGTCGAATGGGCGGCGGAGGATTCGCTTGCCAGGATGGCGGCAGGCCTCGACGAGGTCCTGGCCAATCTGCCCAACCGCGCGGCGGCCTTCTTCCTGCGCGCCGGCACGCTGCCGGGAGGCTCCCACCGCGGCCCGCCGGACGATCTGACCCGCGAATGCGCCGAGCTGCTGCTCGCCCCGTCGCCCACCCGCGAGCGACTGACCAGGGGCGTCCGCGCCGTCGGCGGGGAGGGGGCGTTGAAGCGGCTCGAAGAGGCCTTCGCGCTTGTCTGCGAGACCGAGCCGCTGCGCCGCAGGCTGCGGGAGGCAAGGGTTTCGCATGCCGCGGCAGTCGGCCAGGGCACGCTCACCGCCGAGGAGGCCAGGCTGCTGCGCAAGGCCCGGGAGCTTGTCGACGCCGTGGTCGCGGTCGACGATTTCGATCCCGCCGAGATCCTGCCCCAGCGGTCGCGCCCCCGCCCCAGGCAGACGGTTGTCGCTTCTGGCTGATCACGCGTGGCGATGTCACGGCAACCTCTCACCAGGCCTGCACCCTGGTGGATCAATATCCCGGTCGCAACAGCCCTTGTCCGTCAGCCTTCGGTCATCGCCAGCTGTGCATGACCAAAACCGCAACAATGCCGCCGGCGCCGATTGTGTAAAGGAGCACTGGCACAAGGGTCCGCGCCAGCACCTCGCCATCCCGACCCGACAGTCCGACTGTCGCCGCCCCGGCGATGATGTTGTGCGGGGCAATCGCATTGCCGATCGCCGACCCGACCGCCTGCGCGGCAGCCATCAGCGTCACCGGCAATTCAAGGGCCTGCGCGGTTGCCGCTTGGAACTCCGTGAACAAAATGTTCGATGCCGTGGCGGAGCCGCTGACGAAGGTGCCCAGAACGCCGACAAAAGGGGCAAGCAACGGCCAAAACATCCCGGCCTGCGCGGCAGCCTCCGCCAATTGGCCGATCAGTCCGCCATGCACCATCAGCCGCGCAAGGGCCAGCATGGCCAGCAGCGCGAGCGCAACAGGGGCAAGGCGCCGCAGCGCGGCGCCAAGAGATGGCCACAACACAGCGCCGCGCCCGGTCAGCAGCGCCGCGCTGACCAACCCCAGCATCAGCAAGGTGCCGGGGTGGTAAAGCGGCGCAATTCCGCCTGAATATTCAGACCATTGCCAGCCAATCCAAAGGCCTGACAACAGGCTCTGAACCGGCGGGATCATGCGGGTCAGCAAAACCAGTGCAAGTATCAGCAGGTAGGGTGCCAGATCAGCCAGCTGCCATCGGGCTTCGCTCTCCTGAGCTTTCGGATAGCGCCACCGGATAAAGGCTACGAAGGCGGCTCCGCCAATCAACGCGCCGCCCAGTGTCGGAAGTTCAGGGCCCGCCAGCCATGCCAGCGCCAGGGCTGGGAGCAGAAAGCAAAGAGCCGCCAGCAGCGCCAGGCCGACATGCCGGCGCGACAAGGGCGCGTCGGTTGCCAGCCGCATGACCGCGAGCGCCAGGAACGCCATGGGTATGGCATGAAGCAGCACGGTCCACCCCGCAAGGTCCCGTGCCGGAAGGCCCAGCATCTCGATCTGGGCAAGGGCCGGGGTGCCGACTGCGCCGAAAGACACGCCGCCCGCATGCCCCAACAGCGCCAGCGCCACGGCCCTGACCGGAGCGAAGCCCAGCCCCACCAGCAGGGGGGCAGCCAATGCGGCAGGTGTTCCGAACCCTGCTGCCCCTTCGATGAACAGCCCGAAAAACCAGGCGATCAACAGCGCCTGGACCGCGCGGTCGTCACTGATCTGGGTGAGGGCCTGTCGTACGCGGTCAAGGGCGCCGACGCGCGCCTGCAACTCATAGATGGCCAGTGCCGGCAGGATGATCCACAGGATCGTGGCCGTGCTGCTGGCGGCTTCGGCAGCGGCGCCCGCCAGCAGGTGCGAGCTGCCGCCAATCCCGGATGCGCCCCAGATCACCCCCAGGGCAACGCCAAGTCCCGCGGCTCCGGCCAGCGCCGCGCGCCAGTGCAGCACGGCCATGGCCAGCAGCACGACAGCGATCGGCAATGCCGCCAGCAGCGCGGGCATTTCAGGCCTTCAGCAGGAGGCGATGCAAAGCCACCCCGTCACGCTGGACGCTTGTCACCTTCGCGATGCTGGTCTCGGCAATGGCCTCAGGCGCTGCGCGCGTGGGAAGCGCTTCTCTCCGGTCGTCAGCGAGATGGATGTCCAGCTCCGCCGTTGCGTCCGGGTCGGTGCGGGGCGCTCTGGGCACGACGATTCGGGCCGGAAAACGCCGGTTCCATAGGTTCAGATGCTGGAGATGACCTGCCATGCCAGAGCCCGATCTTGTGACGCGGTTTGCGGCATCAAGGTGGGGAATTGCGCAGGCAAGTCAACAGGTTTCATTGATTTCAATGGGGAAGCATGGTGGGCGATGAGAGACTCCGATACTCGAAGCTCTCATCTTCGGATGCTATAGCTTATTCCGGTTTTGGCCATGGGACGAGGGCCAGGTCTCCTCAGATCCGCCATCGCCGCCCCAGCCGAACTTCACGCCTGAACGAGACTAAGCTGCTTCATAACTTGAAAACAGTTCCACCCCACCATCGCGCCGGATCAGAAACACGTCATAGGCTTCCCGCTCGTCCTCAGGCCCCATGCCGGGTGAGCCGTAAGGCATGCCGGGTACGGCGAGGCCCACCGCGTCGGGGCGTTCACGCAGCAGCCTGCGAATGTCGGCGCCCGGGACATGGCCCTCGATCATGTAGCCATCGATCCGCCCGGTATGGCAGGAGGCCAACGCTTCGGGAATGCCGTTGACGGTCTTGTAGCGCATCAGTTCTGCCCCGACGCTCGGCTCCACCGTAACCGAGAAGCCATCCTTTTCCAGGATCTCGATCCAGGCGGTGCAACAGCCGCAATCCGGGTCCTTCAGCACATGGAGCGGCGGTCCATCGGCCTGGGCCGGCGTCCGCAGGGGCAGCGCCGCCAGCAATGCCGTTCCACCGATCAGGATGGCGCGGCGCGAGAGTGTTTCCTTGGTCATCCGGTTTTCCTTTCGAGAGTGCAGGGTGAAGTGTCTTTAACGCAGCAGATGGGGTCGTGTCCCGGCATCAGAGATCGATCCTCCTGAGCCGCAGGGCGTTCGAGATCACCGATACGGAGGACAGGCTCATGGCCGCCGCGGCGATCATGGGCGAGAGCAGAAGGCCGGTGACCGGGTAGAGCAGACCCGCCGCGATCGGCACGCCAAGTGCGTTGTAGGCGAAGGCGAAGAACAGGTTCTGCTTGATGTTGCGCAGGGTGGCGCGGGCAAGCTTGCGCGCCCGGACGATGCCCATCAGGTCGCCGCCCAGCAGGGTAATGCCTGCGCTTTCCATGGCCACGTCCGCGCCCGTTCCCATGGCGATGCCGACATCGGCGGCGGCGAGGGCGGGCGCGTCGTTGACGCCATCGCCCGCCATCGCGATCCTGTGGCCCTCGCGCCGCAGCTGGTCGATCAGATCCTTCTTGGCTTCGGGCAGAACGCCTGCGCGGACCTCGTCGATTCCGAGTTTTCCGGCTACGGCCTGCGCCGTGCGTTCATTATCGCCCGTCGCCATGATGACGCGCAGGCCCTGGGCGTGAAGTTCGCGGATCGCCTGCGCCGTCGACTCCTTGATCGGGTCGGCCACCGCCACGATGCCTGCAAGCGCGCCATCGACCGCGAGGAACATCGCCGTCTTGCCCTCGGCCCGCAAAGTGTCGGCCTTTGCGTCTGCCTGCGCCGTGTCCAGCCCCATCTCCCGCATCATGGCCGCATTGCCGAGCGCCACTGCGCGGCCGCCGACCTTGCCGTGCACTCCCTTGCCGGTGACGGCTTCGAAGTCCTCGGCCTCCTGGTGCGGCGCACCCTGGGCGTCTGCTCCCTCGACGATTGCCTCGGCGAGAGGGTGTTCCGAGCCGCGCTCCAGCGCTGCTGCAAGCGACAGCAGGTCAGCCTCCGGCAGAGCCCCGAGCGCAACTGTATCGGTCAGCTTCGGCTTACCCATGGTCAAGGTGCCGGTCTTGTCCACAATCAGCGTATCGACACCTGCCATGCGCTCCAGCGCCTCAGCATCCTTGATCAGGACGCCGGCTTGCGCGCCGCGCCCCGCCGCAGTGGTAATGGAGATCGGCGTCGCCAGTCCGAGCGCGCAAGGGCAGGCGATGATCAGCACCGACACCGCCGATGCGATGGCGAAGACCAGCGCAGGATCCGGGCCGAAAATCAGCCAGACGACGAAGGCGATGATGGCGATGGCGACCACCGTCGGCACGAACACTGCCGAAACGCGATCCGCCAATCCCTGGATCGGGGCGCGCGAACGCCGTGCGTTCGACACCATCGCCACGATCTGCGCCAGCACCGTATCGGCCCCGACCTTGCCCGCTTCGATCACAAGGCTGCCGTTCTTGTTGATCGTGGCTCCGGTCACCGCATCGCCCGGACCCTTTTCCACCGGCATGGATTCGCCCGTCAGCATGCTTTCATCCAGAGAGGAGCGGCCCTCGACCACCGTTCCGTCAACGGGGACGGCATCGCCGGGGCGTACCCGCAGCCGGTCGCCCTCCATGATGTTCTCCAGCGGCGCGTCATACTCCGTTCCATCGGGCAGGATGCGGCGCGCGGTCTTGGGCGCGAGATCCAGCAGGGCGCGAATCGCGTCCCCGGTGCGTTCGCGCGCCCGCAGTTCGAGCACCTGGCCGACGAAGACCAGCGTCACGATCACCACCGCTGCCTCGAAATAGGTGCCGACGCCGTGGCCCATGCGGTATTGTTCCGGGAACAGCCCCGGCAGGAAGGTGGCGACGATCGAATAGAGATAGGCCGCAGCCACGCCGAGGCTGATCAGGGTCCACATGTTGGGCGACCGGTTCGCCACCGAGTCCAGGCCCCGCTGGAAGAACGGCAGCGCCGCCCAGAGAACGATCGGCGTTGCCAGCACGAATTCCAGATAGCTGGCGGTCTGATGCCCGATCCAGTCGCGCACTGGCAAAAACACTAGTTCGCCCATCGTCAAGACGATGAGCGGCACAGCCGCCGCAGCCGAGATCCACATCCGGCGGGTGAAATCCGAGAGTTCCTCGCTGGGTTCGTCCGAGGGCAGCATCGGCTCGAGCGCCATGCCGCAGATCGGGCAGGCCCCGGGCGCATCGCGGACAATCTCGGGGTGCATCGGGCAGGTATACTGTGAATTGGCCGGAGCGGCCTTTTTTCGCCCTGCGGCCCGGCCCGATGCATAGAACCAGGGGTCCGCCTGGAACTTCGTCTCGCATTTCTGCGAGCAGAAATGGAAGGTCTCGCCCTTGAACGCCGCGTGCCGCCCGTCTGGCTTGACCGCGACCGTCATCCCGCAAACCGGGTCCTTCGTCGTCTCTGTGCCTTCCGGAATGCCGGGTGCAGCGTGATGATGATCATGGTCCATGTCGTTCCTGCCTTCTGTCGTCTTGGTTAGGCTTTGGGTTGCCAGAGATGGCAGACCTGAGCCGCTGCAATGGTAGGCGCGGCGCCGATTATCACATCGGCCCCCACGGCGACCGCCGCCGGCATCGTGATGCAGTCCTTCTCGTCATCGTTCGACATCAGTTTTCCTTGTAGGCTTTTGTCGCAACGCCACCCACACCAGCGGCAATCCCGTCACAAGGCCGAGTGCAAGAACGGCCCATGTCATCACTCCAAAGTCTCCACTGACTGCCTCGCCGCCGACATGGGCGAGCAGGAAGCTCGCCGGAACGATGCCGGCCAGCGTCGCGAGTGCGAAACGCCAGGCGTGAAGTCGGCTCAGTCCGGCTGCGTAGCTGATCATGTCGAAGGAGACGAACGGCATCAGGCGGCTCGCGAAGACCGTCGCGGTCAATGCGTTTTGCGATCCGAGAAGGCCTGCATCGACCCGGTCGCCGAACCAGCGGCGCAGAACATCGTGCCCCAGAACGCGTGCGAGGCCGAAGGCGATCAGCGCCCCCAACTCGGCGCCGATCACGACCTGCACCGTGCCCCAGACATGTCCATAGGCAGCCCCGGCCGCCAGCGCGATGGGCGCGCTGGGGATCGGGCTGGCCACGATCGCGATGGTCATGAGCGCGACAATCAGAACCGGTCCCCAGAACCCGGCCCGCGCGACCAGCATCTCGAGACGCTCGCCGTCCATCAATCCGCGCGCCTCGGTGAACACCGAAGGCGCGAACAGCCAGGCGCCGAGCAGGGCGATCCCGAGGGTCGCGATCACAGCGAGGAGGCCGGTCCGCAAGGTCATTCAGATAGCCGCGACGGCCTTGGCCAGAAGATCGCGCACCTGGCCTGCGACGGCTGTCAGCTCGGTGTTCTCGATCGCCTGCATCGACGCCACCGGATCAATCGCGCTGACTTCGACGCCACCCTCGACCTCGCGCAGGATGACGTTGCATGGCAGCATGGCGCCAACCCGCGGCTCGATTTCGATCGCCTGATGCGCCATTTTCGGATTGCAGGCGCCGAGAATGCGGTAGCCTGGCATCTCGACATCGAGCTTGTTTTTCATCGTCGCCTTGACGTCGATCTCGGTCAGCACACCAAAGCCATGGTTGGCCAGCGATGCGCGTGTTCGGGCATCGACGTCATCGATACCCGCGCTGGAGATCATTCGATTGATGGTATAGGTCATTGTGAAGTCCTTTCATTCATTTCCGGAGATATTTCGTCAAAGCAGCGATCGCCAAGACGAGGAGAACAAGGATCAGGATCCATACGATCCAGCCAAAGCCCATTCCGTATCCCATTTCGCTTCCATTCATCATAACGTGCTCCAATCATGAGCGTTCCGGCGACTTCCTGTTGTTGGTACTCTGAACAGCAGTCACAACAAGTTCGCCTGACAGACCGAGAAGGTGACAAACGGGGCGTCCGAAACGAGTGCCCCGTCCGGGGTCAGGCCGCAGCGGTGACCGCGAACTCGGTCATCATTCCCGAGGCGAGGTGCGGCATGTGATGGCAATGCAGCATCCAGCGCGCGACTTCACCGGCATCAAGCGCGACATCGACCATCGACATCGGCGGCACGTGAACCGTGTCGCGCAGCGCGCCGGCCACTGCACGACCATTGAGCCCGACGACCTGGAACGCATGGCCGTGCAGATGCATCGGGTGGCCCATCATGGACATGTTGTGAAATGACAGCACGACACGCTCGCCGCTGCGGGCGGTGACAGGCTTGTGCTGACCCCAGGTGGCGCCATTGATGGTCCAGGCATAGGGCTGCATCGAGCCGCCGAGCATCAGCATGTGACGGCGGTCGACAGGCCGGTCCGGCAGCGCTTGGACCGCGACCAGCCTGGACTCCTGCGCAAGATCGGGGTCGAAGGCGGGCGCCTCTGCCTCGGCCAAGGCGTCAATTCGTCCGATCTCTGCGCCCGGTGTGGCGAGGATCAGACCGGTGCGCTCGCGCGCGCCTTCCCGCAACGCCAGGACTGGCCAGGCGCCCGCCTCTTTGGGAAGGTCGATCTCCAGATCCAGGCGCTGGCCCATGGCCAGGCCGAAGCGCGTGCCTGACAGCGGTTGTACAGCGTGCCCATCCACAGCGACCAGCCGGGACTGCGCCGCCCCGGTGTCGATCCAGAACACCGTCGCGGCAGCGGCGTTGATCACCCGCAGCCGGATGCGCCCGCCGCGCTCGACCTGCACCACCTCAGGGTCTGACAGTGTCCGGTCATTGGCGAGATAGGCGTCCCAGTCATAGTCGTTCAGGTCCATGGCCATGCCGCCCATGCCCATCATGCCGCCCATCGGCATGTTCCCCATCGCCATGCCGCCCATGCCGCCGTGGTTCATGCCCGGCATTGCGCCCATGCCTCCCATGGGCGCGGACGGAGTACCGGACCCGGCGCCATGTCCCGCACCGTGCCCGCCGCCATGCCCGCCGCTGATCTCGGCCAGGACCTCCTCGGGAGGCTTGAACGAGAAGTCGTGCAGGAAAAGCACCACTTCCTGTCGGTCGGCGGCCAGATCTTCCGGTGCCCGGACGATCAGCGGGGCTGCGAGAAGCTGCATCTCCTGGATCGGCACATGGCTGTGCATCCAGTGCGTGCCTGGCCGGGCTTCGAAATCATAGGAGCGCGTTTCTCCCGGCGCGAGAAGCGGAAGCGGCATGTCCGGAACTCCATCCTGCTCGTTAGGAGGGATCTGGCCGTGCCAGTGGATGATTGTGCCGACGTCGAGATTGTTGGTCAGATCGACACGGAACCTCTGTCCTGGGTCGAGCCTCAGTCCCTGGCCACCGGGGCCGACAAGGCCGTAGACGGTGGCTGCACGACCGTCGATGTCGAGCGTGCGGGTTGCTGCCGCCAGGGCAAGTGGTGCCGCAGACTGCGCGAAAGCGACACGGGGCAGGTGGGCGGCGGCGATTGCCGTCGCACTTGCGGCGAGAAAGCCGCGGCGTGAAAGGGTGTTCATAGTCGTCTCCTCGGGACATCCCGTCCCGTTGGTCTAAAACCGATGGCGCGCCGCGGGCATCTGCCCGGACGCAATCAGAGGAGGCGGAGTTTGGGAGGGCGTTCGCTCAGGCTGGGCATCCGGCTGACGAGGATTGCCGCGGAGGGCTGGTCATGGCTGGCTCGCCCGTAAACCTGGCCAGCTTCCCCGATTGGCGACGTGATAAAGGCCGAGAGTCCCGCGCAAACGAACTTGCACAAGCCAGACTCGATGGATCCACAGTGCTGTTCGCCGTCACAGGAATGTTCGCTGATGCCCGGAGTGTACATCATCCCGATCTGGATCCTGCCGTCATCGACAGCATGGTCCGACGCAGCGCGCATGCGCGCAGCGTGCGCGGAGGTGACCGTGGAAACCACGAAAACCGCGAGTATGGCAAGCATAGCGACGAGGCGTGCGAACATGAGATCAGCATAGGCGCTGCTCGCCAACTTGTCCATTGCCACGGGCTGCGCAGCCGAATCAGTGTCCATAGGTCGTCCGGGTCTTGCTCTGGCGGTGCTGTCGAACCGGTCCAGATGCGAAGAACCTGCTTTGAGCTCGCGTTGCAAAATGGGCGTCTGTCAAGGCGGTCGGGTTGTTGCTCCATCAACCGCCCATCACGGACTTTTGAACTGGCATTAATGTTGCTTCGGGGCTAATGGAGGATTGCGAACATAAGGTTGGTCAAGGCAAGTGATCTTATCTGCAGGAGCATTGGACACGAACATCAGACGGGCCCGTATCGGCACGGTGGCTTCCCGTATGATATCGCACGGATGGCTTGCCGCCGTGGTGTTCTGCGCTTTGTTTCTCAGCTGCCTGGCAGGGGGTGAGGCTCAGGCCCACGCGCCTCATGATGCCGGAGCGATAGAGGCGACTATCCTGCTGGAGGGCTCCCCTGAACAAAGCGGCAGTTCTGTCGCAGGACCTAATCCGGAGTCGGCAGAACGCGAATGCGACATATACTGCTGCTCATCCATCCACTGCGCCCCCGGACTTGCCCAAGGTTTTGAAGCAAGTTTGCTTGCCAACGATGCGACGGATGCATTCCTGCTTCCGCTCGCGGTTGGGGGAGTAGATAACGACCAAAGCACGCTTAAACGCCCTCCCAGAAGCTGACTCCGTAGTCGCGGCCGCGTCCATCGCTGCCGTTCCGGAGCCAACGACTTTGTTGAGGTGACACGTGACTTTATTTCCCGTGGGCGTATTCGTAGCCCTGTTTTCCCTATTTGCTGCCGGCCTTGTTCAAGCACATGAAGGCCATGTTCATGGCGACGAAACGCCGCCAGATTCCGTCCAATCTGCGCCCCGCGCGACAGCGACTTCGGCACTGTTCGAATTGGTGGCGGTGGCCAACGGGCCTGAATTGACCGTTTACCTGGACAGGTTCGAAACAAACGAACCGGTCACCGAAGCGGTGATTGTCGTCGAAACTCCCGCCGGACCGGCGACGGCCACCAAAGAGGGCGACGTATTCCGGGTCGATACGCCTTGGTCTGCCGAACCCGGCGCCTATGAACTTCTGTTCACGATCGAAGCCGGAACGGACGTCGATTTTCTCACGGCCACGCTGACCATTCCCGAAACGGCAGTCGCTTCTTCCGGAACGTCCGGGCCTGTGGCGGGAGCATGGCAATTGCAGGCGGGTCTTGCATCTGTCGCCGACCGGCTACGAAGGAGTGATCCCGCCCTGATCGCCGTAGGGACCATGGGCTTCCTTTCGGGGCTTCTGGTCATGGTGCTCAGACGGCGCCAGGTGGTCGTGGCCGGCGTCTTGATCATCGGTGTGGCGCTTGCGGCCGGGTCGACAATGGCCTTCGCCGAGGCAATGCCACAAGGCGCGGTCGTGATCCGCGACGTGGCGCAGCGTCTGCCAGACGGCCGGATTTTCGGGCCGAAAGCCGCGCAGCGCATCCTGGCCATACGGACCCTTGCCGCCGTCGAAGGAGAACACCGCCGCAGCATCGAAATGGCCGGCCGCGTCATCCCTGACCCCAATGCGAGCGGCTTTGTCCAAACCGCCATCGGTGGCCGCCTGCTGCCCCCGCCCGGCGGGTTCCCCGCGCTTGGCGCCACCGTGAAGGCAGGCCAAGTCATGGCGATGGTGGAACCCTCCTTGGCGGCGGCGGATCAATCCTCGATCCGGCAGTCCAAGGCAGAACTCGATCAGGACATCAATCTTTCCGAACGGCAATATGAACGCATTCGACCTCTCGCCCGAAGCGGAGCGGTGTCACAGGCGCAGATGGAAGAGGCTGAACTCACGCTCCAAGGCTTGCGCGATCGCCGCGCCGCGCTGGACAGTCTGCGGATGGAGGCCGAAACACTGGTCGCGCCCGTGTCAGGCGTCGTCTCGAAGGCCAACGCGGCCCTCGGACTTATAGCCGAGACGAACACCGAAGTTTTCCACATCATCGATCCGTCAAAACTGTGGGTCGAGGCCGCATTGTTCGGCGACATGGCTCTCGCATCCAGTGCCTCGGTCGCCGGCCCCGACAAGGCCGCGGTCTCCCTCGAACTCGTCGGGGCGGGCTTTGCCGAAGATGGTCAGGCCCAACCCGTGCACTATCGCATCTCCGATCCGGCTGCAGGGTTGCGTGTCGGCGCCCGGGTCACCGTCTTTGCCGAAACCGCGGGCGTCATCAAGGGCATCAGCGCCCCGCGTGAGGCGGTGATCCGGGGTACGAACGGAGAGAACCTCGTGTTCGTCCATACAGGCCCGGAAATATTCGAACCGCGCACCGTCCGCATCGAACCTCTTGACGGGGGAAGGGTCATCATTGTCGCAGGCGTCACTGCGGGGGACCGCGTGGTCACCCAAGGGGCCGAACTTCTTAATCAGCTGCGATAGGGGGAGAAGACATGTTCACATTCCTCGTCACGCAGTCCCTGCGCAACCGTGTTTTGGTTCTGGTGCTGTCGGTGGTTCTCATGGGCTACGGAGCGTTCACAGCCATGAATCTTCCGGTGGATGTCTTTCCCGATCTGAACCGCCCGACCGTCACGATCATGACCGAAGCCGAAGGCCTTGCTCCGCCCGAGGTGGAAATGCTGGTGAGCTATCCCATTGAAACCCAGATGAACGGTCTGCCCGGCGTGGAACGCGTCCGCTCCGTGTCCGGCGTGGGCCTGTCGATCATATATGTCGAGTTCGACTGGGGTACCGACATCTACCGCAACCGTCAGCAGATAGCCGAAAAGCTGTCGCTGGTGACGGCGCAACTGCCCGAGGGTGTGGTGCCGCAGATGGGACCGATCAGTTCCATCATGGGCCAGATCATGCTGGTCGCCATGACCGCTCCCGAAGGCGTGACGCCGATGGAATTGCGAGAGACCGCCGATTTCATCGTGCGCCCAAGGCTGCTCACGATCCCTGGCGTTGCTCAGGTGATCCCGATCGGCGGCGAAGTCCGCCAGTTCCGCGTGGCCCCCGATACCGCCGCCCTGCGTGCCTTGGGCGTGACCCTGGCTGAGGTCGAGGCGGCGATCACCGCCTTTGGCGGCAATACCGGGGGCGGGTTTACCGACCAGTATGCCCGCGAGTTCCTTATCCGCAACATTGGCAGCACGCTCAGCCTCGAAGACCTCCGCAAGGTCGTGGTGAAAAGCGACGGGCGCCGAACCATCCTGTTGAACCAGGTTGCGGAGGTGGACTATGGCGCGAGGCTGAAACGCGGCGAAGCCGGCTTCATGGGCGAAAGCGCGGTGATCATCTCGGTTGAAAAACAGCCCGCCGTCGATACGGTCGAGCTGACCCGCCGCGTCGAGGCAGCCCTGTCCGAAATCACCGCCAGCCTGCCCGAGGGAATGCGCGCCGACGAGGTCTTGTTCCGCCAGTCCGACTTCATCGAGACCTCGGTCAAGAATGTGCAGACCGTACTGGTCGAAGCGGTGGTCGTCGTGGCCATCGTCCTGTTCGCGTTTCTGCTCAACACCCGCACCACATTCATTTCACTGACCGCCATTCCGGTCTCGATCCTGGTCACGGCCATCGTGTTCAAGATGCTGGGCCTGTCGATCAACACCATGACGCTGGGCGGTCTTGCCATCGCCATCGGCGAGTTGGTCGATGACGCGGTGGTGGATGTCGAAAACATCTTTCGTCGCATGCGCGAAAACCGTGAGGCCGGAAACCCGCGCTCCAACTTTGCCGTTGTCGTTTCGGCCAGTCAGGAAGTTCGGTCGGGCATCGTCTATGCCACCATGATCATCGTGCTGGTCTTTGTGCCACTGTTCGCGCTGTCCGGCATCGAGGGGCGGCTCTTCGCGCCCCTGGGGCAGGCCTACATCATCTCGATCCTTATCAGCCTTCTGGTGTCGATCACGCTGACGCCCGTCATGGCCTATTACCTGCTGCCCGGGCTGAAACGTCTGGATCAACATGAAGGTTGGCTTGTCCGCACCCTGAAACGCGGCAACCGTGCGGCGCTGGCGGTGGTGTTCCGCTGGCAGAAATCGCTGATGGCCATCTCTGCCGCAGCCGTGCTGATCGCCGTCGGAGCGGCGACGTTGCTGCCGCGCACCTTCCTTCCGCCGTTCAACGAAGGCACCTTCACCATCTCGATGCTCTTCACCCCGGGCATCTCCCTGGCCGAATCCCACCGTGTCGGCCTGATCGCCGAAAAACTCATCCTCGAAGTGCCTGAGGTTCGTGCCGTGGGCCGTCGCACGGGGAGGGCCGAGCTGGATGAACATGCCGAAGGCGTGCATTCATCGGAAATCGAAGTGGATCTGAACGAGTCCGACCGCCCAAAGACCGAGATTGTAGCAGACATCCGTGCCCGCCTGTCGATCCTGCCGGTCGCCGTGAACGTCGGCCAGCCGATTTCGCATCGCCTTGATCACATGCTGTCCGGCGTGCGAGCGCAACTGGCGCTGAAGGTCTATGGCCCCGATCTCGACACCTTGCGCTCCGTTGCCGAAGGTTTGCGGTCGGCGATCGCCCCGATCCCCGGTCTTGTCGATTTGCAGGTGGAAAAGCAGGTCCGCATCCCGCAACTTGAAATCCGCATCGATTACGACCGTGCGGCCCTCTACGGCATTCAGCCCGCCGCGATCACCGAGGCGCTGGAGCGCCTGTCGAACGGGCGCGTGGTGTCGAAGCTGGCGGATGGCGCCCGTACCTACGATGTGGTGATGCGCCTCTCCGACAAAAATCGAACGACGCAGACCTTGGGGGATCTTTTGATCGAAACACCCGCAGGCTGGATTCCTGTACGTCAAATGGCCGAGGTGCGCGAAACCGACGGACCGAACCAGATCCTGCGCGAAAACGGCAGCCGGCGCGTGGTGGTTCTAGGCAATACCGACGGGAACGTCGATATGGTCGCGGTTGTGGAGCAAATCCGCGCGCAGATCGCGACAGCAGACCTTCCCGAAGGCTATACCGCGACGCTGGAAGGCACATTCCAGGCGCAGGAGGAGGCTAGTCGCACCATCGCCCTTCTCTCGCTTGTCTCCTTGGCAATGGTGTTTGCAATTCTGTTCAGCCGCTACAAGTCAGCTGTCTGTGCGTTGATCATCATGGGATCAGTGCCGTTGGCCCTGATCGGTTCGGTGGCGGCCCTGTGGATCGCGGGTCAACCGTTGTCGGTAGCCTCCATGATCGGCTTCATCACGCTGACAGGGATCGCGGCCCGCAACGGCATCCTCAAGATCAGCCATTACATCAACCTTGCCCTGCACGAAGGCCTGCCTTTCGGCCGCGACCTCATCATCCGCGGATCGCTCGAACGCCTGACCCCGGTGCTGATGACCGCGCTGTCGGCAGGTGTCGCCCTGATCCCGCTGATGATCGGCGCGGATGCACCAGGCAAGGAAATCCTGAGCCCGGTCGCCATCACCATCTTCGGCGGCCTGATCTCCTCCACACTGCTCGATACCTTCCTGACGCCGGTCCTGTTCCTGCGATACGGCCGCGCTTCAGTGGAACGGCTGGTGGAAGCTGCCAAGACCTCCAAAACGGACAAGGGTGAGCTTTCGGGCGCAGCCGTCCAGACCTTCTGACTCCTCGAAAGGAAAACTCATGCTTCGAATTGCTTCCCTCATGCTGCTTTTCGCCACATCCGCGCTGGCTCATGAGCCGGGCATCGGCCCCAATGGCGGAATGCGGGTGGATGCGGGTCCATACCGCGTCGAACTGGTGCCGGACGGGACCAGGGTGAATGTCTACATCACAATGGACGACGAGAGCTCGATAGATACGACCACCATGGCCGGAACGGCCATCCTGCTGATCGACGGCAAGCCCCTCCGCGCCCCGCTTGCGCCCGCGAGCCCCGGCGTTCTGTCAGCGGACACAGGTGTGATTGTTCCGGCCGGCGTGAAAGGCGCGGTTCAAATCTCGGACAAGGATGGGAAGACGGTTCAGGCCAAGTTCTGATTGATGGCCTCTTCGGTGGGTCAGGCGCTCGGCCGTTGCGGTATCGGGCGGGTTGGTCATGTGAGGAGGTCGTGAACGTCAAGGGCGAAAAATAGGCCTGATCAGAATCAGGACCTGCAGCGGCTCCAGGAGCCAAAGCTCGTCGAGTTGATCCGCGCCCGCTCGGCCTATTTCCATAACGGCCGGCGGCAACCATAGCGCCGCCTGAACGGGTCTGACACTTGGCCGCACCCGATCCCATGCGCCTCGGCCGGGCGCCGCTGTGCAAGCGACCCGAGCAATCAGGAATGGGCAGGGTTCGCACCGCTTCTGCCGCGGCTCTTCTCGCAAGTTCAGATGAATCTCGCTCCGCGATGGCCAATTCCGTGGGCTATCGCGGAGCGAGCCATTTTATTCGAGCGTTCAAGGAAATTGAATGCGTGACGCCCAACGCGTTTCGCAGACAACGTATAGGTATCACCTAACAAAGACTGCGGTTGATTTAGGCCGCCGTGGACACTCCCGCCTAAGCCCGGGCATCAATCGGAAAGGGAAATCTCGATGGTCAGTGTGAAGCTGGATTCTTCATCCACTGTCACCGCACCATTCCATTTGCGTTCGATCAGCGCCTTCATAAGCTTCGAACCGAAGCCAGTGCCGGTGGCGGATGTCGGCGCCATCGGCATGGTGGGCGATGAGAGACTCGAATACTCAAAGCTCTCATCGACCAATGCTGTATCCTATTGTTAAATATATTTAATTAGATTGTCATGATAATCTGGTTTGTGACATTGTGACGGTCGTGTTTTTGTGACCTTTTTATTTTCTGTATTGGCCCCCCGCGGTGGTGACCTCTGACTGATCACGCTGGTTCTGCCACGGCAGTGCCACGCCAAGACTTTTCACCTGGTAGGCGGTCGATTCTTTAAATGTTTTCAAACGGCGCCATACCTATCCCGCTATAATGGGGTGTGTCTCAGTATTCGACTCTGATTACCAATTGGACAGCTCGAAGTACCTGCATTTCGGAGGCTCGTAGGGCCGCGATTCGGTTCGGCACGGCCTGACGTGAGGCGTCGGCGTCGGAATCGGTCGTCTGGTCTGGTACGGGGTGCCGATTTTCGGCGTAGCGGCAGCGATTTCGGCCGCTTTCACCGTCATGCGGGCGCAGTTCGCCCCTGATGCCAGACGAAGCGGGTGAGGTTGTAGGCCAGGTTGGCCATGCCTATCTTCGTTCTGGCC
>NZ_JAUXOD010000027.1 GCF_030682515.1 Hoeflea sp.
CTTCGCCCAGTCGAGCGCACTCGACGCCTATGTGCCCCAGGTCGCAAACGCAGCCGGCATCGACTACACCGCCACCGCCTCCATCGGCAGCGGCCCGAACGATCTCGTCAGCTATCCCCGCGCCGGCAATGACGGCTCGCCGGTCTTCGCAGCCTCGCAGGGCGGCATCGACTACACAGCCACCGCCTCGATCGGCAACGTCGCCAACGATCAGGTCATCTATGACCGCGCCGGCAACGACGGTTCGCCGCGCTTCAACTAAGAGGCTCGCAGGAGCTTGACAGCGCGGGCCCGGTTCACCTCCAGGCCAGGTTCGCGCCGTCCCTCCCCGTCCTCGCGCGGCCCGGACGTCCCCCCGTCTTGCGTTCGCGCCGTGCACGAAAGCCCCGTCCTCGCGGACGGGGCTTTTGGCGTTTGATGACAGGAAGGCGGCCCCGCGACACCGTCCGGTGGAGCGGCTGAAGCGTCAGCGGCGGTAGGTCTTGCCGTCGGCGTCGAACAGATGCAGCTTGGACTTCTCGGCGGTGAAGCGCACCTTTTCGCCGCGGAAGTTCTTCTGGTGGCCTGCGACCTTGGCGATGACCGGCTCGTCCCCGGTCAGCCCGTGCACATAGAGCAGGGTGACCTCGCCCAGAGCCTCGACGATGGACACGGTTCCCTCGAACAGGAAATCATCGCCGGTGGAGATGTCGAGATCCTCCGGGCGCACGCCGAAGGAGGCCTGCTTGCCCTGATCACCGGCGTCGACGGCGATGCCGGTGTCCACCGACACGCCGCCGGTCAGGGTGACCACGGCGCTCGGCCCGGCCTTCTCGATGGTGGCGGGAATGATGTTCATGGCGGGCGAGCCGATGAACTGGGCGACGAACAGGTTCTGCGGCCGGTCGTAGAGCTCCATCGGCGGGCCGACCTGCTCGATATAGCCACCCGCCAGCACAACGATGCGGTCGGCGAGCGTCATCGCCTCGACCTGGTCATGGGTGACGTAGATCATGGTCGTGTCGGGCATGGATTCGTTGAGCTTGGCGATCTCGATGCGGGTGGCGACGCGCAGAGCCGCGTCGAGGTTGGACAGCGGCTCGTCGAACAGGAACACCTTGGGGTCGCGGCAGATGGCGCGGCCGATGGCGACGCGCTGGCGCTGGCCACCCGAGAGCGCCTTGGGCAGCCGGTCTAGATAATCGTCCAGCTGCAGGATGGCGGCCGCGGAGCGGACCCGGCGGTCGATTTCCTCCCGGCTTTCCCCGGCGATGCGCATGCCGAAGGCCATGTTGTCATAGACCGTCATGTGCGGATAGAGCGCATAGGACTGGAACACCATGGCGATGCCGCGCTTGGACGGCGGCACGTCGTTGACCACCATGCCGTCGATCTCGAGCGTTCCGCCGGTGATGTCCTCGAGCCCGGCAATCATCCGGAGCAGCGTGGACTTGCCGCAGCCCGACGGGCCGACGAAGACGATGAACTCGCCCTGTTCGATCTCGAGATCGACGCCGTGTATGACTTTGACGGCGCCGTAGGACTTCTTGAGGCCCTTCAGTTTCAAGCCGGCCATGGTTTCCTCCCGATGAAACTCTTCATGTCTTTACCCCAGCCTTCCGAAAAAGGCATCATAGGGCGGTATTTCAATGGTCTCTGGGCGCAAGAACCCGGAGAATCCGTGACCGTCGAGCGACTCCACGATGCCTGACGGCCGATCGATGACCTGCATCTCCTCGCTCAGGTTGAAGGCGCAGAAGATCGCCTCGTTGCCGTCGCGGCGGATCATCGACAGGACCGTGTCGCCGGTGTCGCAGAACTCGAGGCTGCCCTTGGCGAGCGGCCGATGGGCGCGGCGGAAGGCCAGCATCCGGCGGTAATGGTTGAGCATCGAGGCCTGGACATTGTCCTGGGCATCGACGGCGAGCCGGCGGTGTTCGGGCGGCACCGGCAGCCAGGGCTGGCCCATGGTGAAGCCGGCCGACTGCTCGTGCTCGGACCAGACCATCGGCGTGCGGCAGCCGTCGCGGCCCTTGAAGTCGGGCCAGAACTGGATGCCGTAGGGATCCCGGAGATCCTCGAAGGCGAGCTCGGCTTCGGTCAATCCCAGTTCCTCGCCCTGGTAGAGGCAGATCGAGCCGCGGAGCGACATGATCACGCCGGCGAGCAGCCGCAGATAGTGGTCGAGATCATTGACCGTGGCGCCCCAGCGGGTGGCGTGGCGGACGACATCATGGTTGGAGAAGGCCCAGCAGGCCCAGCCCTCGGGTGCCGCCGTGATGAAATCGGTCATGACCTTGCGGACGCGGGCGACCGAGAGCTTCTCGTTGGCCAGGAACTCGAAGGCGTAGCACATGTGCATCTTGTCGCCGCCGGAGGTGTAGTCGGCGACGATCTGCAGCCCGATCTGCGCGTCGCCCACCTCGCCCACGGCGGTTGTGCCGGGATATTCGTCGAGAAGGGCGCGGAAGCGCCTGAGGAAGTCGAGGTTTTCCGGCCGGTTCTTGTCGTAGACGTGAAGCTGGTGGTTGTAGGGATTGACCGCCGGGGCGATGGTGTCGTTGCGCAGCTCCCTGGCGAGCGGCGGATTGTCGCGCAGTTCCTTGTCGTGGAAGAAGAAATTGATGGTGTCGAGGCGGAAGCCGTCGACGCCGCGGTCGAGCCAGAAGCGCACGACATCGAGAAGCGCTGCCTGGACCTCCTCATTGTGCAGGTTGAGGTCCGGTTGCGAGGTCAGGAAGTTGTGCATGTAGTACTGTTCGCGCTTGCCGTCCCACTGCCAGGCCGATCCGCCGAAGATCGACAGCCAGTTGTTGGGCGGCGTGCCGTCGGGCTTGGGCTCGGCCCAGACATACCAGTCGGATTTCGGGTTGTCCCGCCCGGCCCGGCTCTCGAGGAACCAGGGATGCTGGTCGGAGGAGTGCGACATCACCAGGTCGATGATGATCCTGATGCCGTGCTCATGGGCGACCTTGACCAGGAAATCGAAATCTCCCAGCGTGCCGAACATCGGATCGACATTGGTGTAGTCCGACACGTCATAGCCGAAATCCTTCATCGGCGAGGTGAAGAAGGGCGAGATCCAGATGGCGTCGACGCCGAGCGAGGCGATGTAGCCGATGCGCTCGGCAATGCCGATCAGGTCGCCCACTCCATCGCCGCTGGTGTCCTGGAACGAGCGGGGATAGACCTGATAGATCACGCCGGCGCGCCACCAGTCGACATCCGGTGTGATCTCGACGCCGGTCTGAATTCGCTTGCCGGCGAGTGTCATCGTTTTCATTCAAACTCCATTACTTCACGGATCCCGAGAGCAGGCCGCGCACTAGATATTTCTGCATGGTGAAGAAGACCACCAGCGGCACCGCGATCGACACGAAGGCCGAGGTGGCGAGGATCTCCCAATTGCCGCCGCGCGTGCCCAAGAGTTCGACGATCTGCTTGGTCATGACGGTGGTTTCGCCGGTCGCATCGATCAGGAAGACGAGCGCGACCAGGAGGTCGTTCCAGGTCCACAGGAACTGG
>NZ_JAUXOD010000030.1 GCF_030682515.1 Hoeflea sp.
CGCCACGCCGTCGACGATGGCCGCAACGATCGCCTTGTAGCGCGGCTTGATATCTGATTGTATCAGGTTCTCGATCATGGGCCTATGACAATATAATTCTTGTGTTAGGTCATTTGCTCGCTTAGCCTAGCCAAATATTGACACAATTGCAAATGCAATTAGGACATTCGGGAGGATGTCCGTCACCTGGGAGGAGAAGCATGATGATCATGAAGAAGCGCACCTGCGCCGACACCTACGCGCTTGACCAGCTTTCAAGCATCGACACCAAAGGGCTCATTTCCCGCCGCGAATTGATGCGGCGCGCCACCGTTTTCGGCGCTGCTGCGACCTTGGGCACCTTCGGGGGAGTCCTCGGTGCGGCCGGGCAATCGGGCGGCGGCAAGGTGAAGGTTGGCCTCGACAGCGGCGCCTTCACCCCGATCCTGAAGGAATTCGCCACCGAGTTCCGGGAAGCGACCGGAACTGAAGTCGAGTTCCTGTCCTACCCGCTGGGCAACATGTACGACCAGAACCTGCTGGCGCTGCGTCAGGGCGAGGCGCGCTTCGACGCCTTCGACTTCTGGCCCAACTTCACCGGCGATTTCGGTCCGTTCCTGACCCCGCTCGAAGAGGTGGGCACGCTTGCCGATCTGAATTTCGACGACATCGCCAAGCCGTTCCAGCTGCTCAACATCTATGAGGGCAAGTCCGTCGGCGTGATGATCGACGGCGACATGTTCATCAACACCTACCGCACCGACCTGTTCGAGGACGCGGCCGAGATGAACGCCTTCAAGGCCAAGTACGGCTATGACCTGGCGGCGCCGACCGACTGGAAGCAGTATCGCGACACCGCCGAGTTCTTCACGCGGCCCGACCAGAACACCTATGGCCTGGTCGAGGTGACGAGCTACTTCGTCTACGCCTTCTTCATCAACCAGCTGGTTCAGGAAGGGGCCGCCAAGGGCGAACGCTACGGCGAGCTTTTCGACGAGCAGATGAAGCCGAAACTGGTCAATGACACGGCGATCTCCGCTCTCGACCACTACCGCGAAGTCACCCAGTTCATGCCGGCGGACCTGGCCAACGCCATGCCGTGGGACGTGGGCCGGCAGATCTTCTTCGAGGGCCGCGTCGCCCAGGCCAACTGGTGGACGGACATGCCCAAGGGCGCTGCCGATCCGTCCATCTCCAAGGTTGCCGACAAGATCAAATGCGCCCCGAGCTGGGGCCAGGTCACCGTCTTGCCCTATGGCCGCGCCATGGGGATCGCCAAGAACTCGCAAAACAAGGAAGGCGCATTCCAGGCCATCGCCTGGCTCCAGCAGGCGGCCCAGGCAAACCGCTGGGTGGCCGAGACCTTCTCGCAGTCGCTGATGGATCCGTGGCGGATGAGCATGTTCAACGAGCCGGCCAGCACTTTCCCGCTGCAGGCCGAATCGGGCTTTGCCGACAACTTTGCGTCGGTCTCCAAGCAGATGCTCGCCAACGACAAGGCCTATCTCGACATCTCCATTCCGGGCACCAACCAGTATCTGGCGTCGATGATCCAGCACGTCCAGCGCGCTGTCACCGGTCAGGCGACATCGGAGGAAGCCCTCAAGGCGATGGAAACCGAGTTCGAGGAGACCACCGAGACCTTCAACCGCGACCGGCAGATCACCCATTACGACGAGTATCGTCAGCGGATGATCTCAAACGGTTACTGGAGCTGATACCAGTCCTGCCAAGGAACCGGTCCGCCACAGGCGGGCCGGTTTCCCTGACGTCTGTCGATGGGCGCCCTTGACGGCGTCAACGGGCGATGGAGCAAAAGCGTGCGGATGATCCATGACTGACTACACACCCACCCTGACCATCAGCCGCCCGCCGCCCGGCGAGCGCAGCAAGCGCGAGCGCGCCACCGAACGCCGCTCGACCATGATCCTGCTGGCCCCGGCGCTGGTCTTCCTCGCGCTGATGTCGATCTGGCCCTTCGCCTATCTTCTCTATGCGTCCTTCACCTCCTACCAGCTCGCAGTCCCGATCCCGATCGAGTGGGTGGGTTTTGACAATTTCACCAAGCTGCTGTCGGGCGAACGCTTTTGGAGCAGTCTCGGGATCACCGCGATCTTCGCGCTCGTCGCCGTGCCGCTGCAGATCCTCATCGGTCTCGGTCTCGCCATGCTCATCAATTCGGTCGTGCGCGGACGCGAGATCTATGCCTCGCTGTTCCTCATTCCGATGATGCTGGCGCCGATCATCGTCGGCTTCTCCTGGAACCTGTTCCTCAATCCGATCTACGGCCCGCTCAATGCCGCGCTGCGCGGCATGGGCCTCAGCCCGCCGGCCTGGGCGCAGTCGCCGGAATGGGCCTTGCCGACGGTTGTGGCCGTCGACATCTGGCAGTGGACGCCGCTGGTCATGGTGATCCTGCTTGCCGGCCTGCGCTCGATTCCGCCGCGGATCTTCGAGGCGGCCAAGGTCGATGGATCCAGTCCTGTCCAGACCTTCTTCAACATCATCCTGCCCATGCTCGCGCCCTACATGGTGGTGGCCTTCGTGCTGCGTTTCATCGACAGCTTCAAGGTCTTCGACGTCATCTACATCCTCACCCGCGGCGGCCCGGGCACCTCGACCCAGAATCTCGCCTACTACACCTATGATGTCGGTTTCGGACGCTTCCAGTTCGGCAGCGCCGGCGCCTTGAGCATCATCCAGCTCATCCTGCTGATCGTCGGCACCAGCCTGATCCTGGCCCTGGTGCGCCGTCGTGGCGTGGGTGCAGCGGACGGAGGACGCTCATGAACCGGTCCCTTGGCCTCACGGTGCTGCGTCACCTGACCCTGATCGTGCTGCTGCTGGCGGTGCTGTCGCCGCTGCTGTGGCTTCTGCTCACGGCCTTCAAGCCCTATGAGGAACTGTTCAACAGCCCGCCCACGGTGATGCCGATCAACGGCACCCTGGTCAATTTCACCGAAGGCTGGGCCATCGGCGGTGGCAAGGGCATCATGGACAGCCTGATCGTCTCGTCGGTCTCGACGGTGATCTGCCTGATCCTCGGCTTCCCCGCGGCCTATGCGCTGGCGCGGCGCTTTCCGCCGCACGGGCAACTGAGCTTCACCATCCTGTCGCTCAGGATGATGCCGCCGATCGTGCCGGTGATCGGCTTCTACCTGCTCTATCAGGAGCTGTCGCTGTTTGACACCTACACCGGCCTGATCATCGTCTACACCTTCATGAACCTGCCGCTGGTGATCTGGCTCCTGGCCGAGTTCATGCGCCAGATTCCCAAATCCTACGAGGAGGCGGCGCGCGTCGATGGCGCGGGGTGGTTCCAGCTGTTCCGCGACGTGCTGCTGCCCTTGTCGCTGCCGGGCGTCATGACGGCGGGCATCCTGGCGATGATCTTCGCCTGGAACGAGTTCCTGTTCTCCCTGGTCCTCACCGGGGACGCGGTGATCACCCTGCCCAAGGCGCTGGCCAGCTTCTTCCTGTTCCAGCAGCCCAACTGGGGCCAGCTCGGCGCCATCGGCATCGTCGCCTTCGGCCCGCTGCTGCTGCTCTCCTATTACATGCAAAAACTGCTCATCCGCTCGTTTTCCATCGAGCTGGGCGGACGGTGAGGGACCGACATGGCATCCATTGAACTGAGAAACGTCAACAAGTGGTATGGCCAGGCCGTTCACGCGGTCAAGGACGTGAGCTTCACCATCGAGGACGGCGAATTCTTCGGTCTTCTCGGCCCTTCGGGCTCGGGCAAGACCTCGGTCCTGCGCATGCTGGCGGGGCTTGAGACCATCACCGAGGGCGACATGCTGTTCGATGGCGTCTCGGTTGCCGACAAGACGCCCCAGCAGCGCAACATCGCCATGGTGTTCGAGCAGAACGCGCTCTATCCGCACATGACCGCCCGGCAGAACATCGCCTATCCGCTCAAGATCCGCGGCAAGTCGAAAGCCGAGATCAACGAGATGGTCGGCGATGTCGCGAGGATGCTGCATATCGATCACCTGATCGACCGGCGAGCGTCGCAGATGTCGGGCGGCCAGCAGCAGCGCGTGGCCATTGCCCGCGCGCTCGTACGGCGTCCGAACCTCCTGTGCCTGGATGAGCCGATCGCCCATTTGGACACGCTGCTGCGCGCGCGGTTGCGCGGCGAACTCAAGCGCCTGCAGCGCTCGCTCGGCACCACCTCGGTCATCGTCACCCACGACCCGATCGAGGCCATGACCATGACCGATAGGCTGGCGGTGATGCGCGACGGCATGCTCCAGCAGATCGGCACCGCCGACGAGATCCACAACCGGCCGGTCAACGCCTTCGTCTCGCAGTTTTTCGGCCTGCACTCGATGAACATGTTTCGCCTGTCGCATCTGCGCGAGGAAGCGGGCAAATACTACGCCCGGCTGGAGGGCGGCGAAGTCGGAGTTCCGGAATCGCTCACGCCCCTGGCCAGCGCCGCGGGGTCGCTCATCCTGGGGTGCCGACCGCATGCGGTCGAGGTGCTCAAGTCAGGCGAGCAGGCTCCGGCCGACGCCTTCACCGTCACGGGCAAGGTCTATGTCGCCGAGCCGCTCGGCGACGAGATGCTGGTCACCATCCAGGTGGGCGACCTGATCGTCCAGGCCTTTGACGGGCGCAAGCGCGACTATGCCATTGACGAGGAGGTGACCGTCGCCGCCCGCTCGGGCATGCTCTACGCCTTCAACCCGGACACCGAAGCCACCACCCGTTTCAGCGAAGGGTCGGCAGGCTCGCTCAAGTCCGAAATCCGGGCCGTGTGACCATGCGCTACCTCATCGGCATCGACAAAGGCACCACGATGGTCAAGTCGGTCGTCTTCGACGAGGCAGGCCGCGCCGTGGGTTCCGCCGAGGAACGGGTGGCGATCCTGTCGCCGCGTCCCGGCTGGCACGAGGAGGACCCGGATGCGAGCTGGCAGGCCTGCTGCCGCACCATCCGCGGCGCCATGGCGGATGCCGGCATTTCCGGAGACCAGATCGCGGGTGTCGGGATCGCAGCCCACATGGGCGGCGCCTGGATCATCGATGGCGAGGGACGGCCGGTCCGCAACGCGATCTGCTGGCCCGACGAGCGGGCGCAGTCGCTGCTGACGCGGCTCGAGGGCAGGGGGGCACTTGACGAGGTCTTCGCGATCTCCGGCAACGGGCTGATGCCCGGCATCACCCTGATGATCCTGGCCTGGCTCAATGCCAACGAACCCGAAATCCGCAACCGCGCCACGGCCGTGCTCTGCGCAAAGGACTACCTGCGCTTCAGGCTGACGGGTGTCATCGCCACCGATCCCTCGGACGTCTCCTTCGTTCCGGGTGACATTGACGCGAGGACCCATTCCGACCGGCTGATGACGCTTCTGGGTGCGGAGGGCTGGAACGCCATGATGCCCGACATCCTGCCCTCCGGCGCGGTCGCGGGCGAGGTGACCGCGAAAGCTGCGGCCGAGACCGGGCTCGCGCCCGGCACGCTCGTCATCACCGGATGCGGCGACGCCGTGGCCAATGTCGTGGGCGCCGGCCGCAGCCGCCCGGGTGAGGCCATCACCGTGCTTGGCACCTCCTGTCTCAACTCGCTGATCATCGACCGGCCGGGTCGCGAGCCCGCGGGCCTGGGTTTCCTGTTTGCCATGCCGGACGAGAATTACCTGCGGATCCTGCCCAACACCTCGGGCACCATCACCATGGACTGGTTCCTCGACCATTTCGGCGGAATCCGCGACACGAAAGGCAAATGGGATTTCCCTGCCATGGAGCGCCGCGTGGCGGCGACCCCGCGCGGCGCCGACGGCGTGCTGCTGCTGCCCTATGTCAACACCGCAGGCGTGCTCGCCCCGTTCTACGATCCGCGCGCGCGCGGCAGCTTCTTCGGCATGAGCAACCAGACCACGCGCGACCACCTGATGCGCGCGGTCTATGAGGCGCTCGCCTTTGCCACCCGCGATTGCCTGGCCGCGATGCCCGGCGCGATCGACGTGCTGACGCTGACGGGCGGCGGCGCGCGCAGCGCCTTCTGGTCGCAGATGTTCGCCGATGTCTGCAGGATCCCCATCGAGATCTGCACGGCGGAGCAGACCGGCGCCACCGGCGTGGCGCTGATGGCGGGCGTCGCCGCAGGCATCTGGCCGGATCTCGCCACCGCGCAAAAGGCCACCCTGTCGATTTCCGCGCGCTTCGAGCCCGATCCTGCAGCAAGCGCGGAGTATGACGACTGGTACGGCCTCTACCGCGACCTGCGCAATGTCTATCGCGGCTTTTCCGAGAGCCGCTCGCAGCTCCTCGAGGAGGTCCGGCCATGAGCTACGTCGTGGGCATCGACAAGGGCACGACCGCGACCAAGGCCGTGGTGTTCGAGGCGGCCACCGGCCGCGTGGTGGCGAGCGCTCACCGCGCGACAAGGTCGCTGCACCCGCGATCCGGCTGGCACGAGGAGGACATGGACATGACCTTCGCCGGCGTCGCGGACTGCATCCGCGCGGCCATCGCCAATGCCGGCCTCACGGCCGGCGATGTCATCGGCGTCGGCGTGTCGGGCCACATGGGCGGGCTGTGGGCCCTGGACCGCGACAACCGGCCGCTTGGCAATGCCATCGCCTGGCCCGATGCCCGCGCATCGGGGCTGGTGGCGGAGTGGCGGTCGAACGGCGTGGCCGACGAGATCCATGCGATATCTGGCAATGTGCCGATCCCCGGCGTGCCGCTGGCGCTGCTCGCCTGGCTCAAGGCGCACGAGCCCGCGCGCTACCGGTCGATCGGCACGCTGCTGTTTGCCAAGGACTACATCAATTTCCGCCTCACCGGTCGGCTTGCGACCGACGAATCCGATATCTCCTTCTTCCCCTGCGACATTCGCACGCGCAGCTACTCCGAGCGGCTGTTCGAGATCGCCGGCATCAGCGAGATCGGATATGCGCTGCCCGAGGTTCTGCCGACGGGATCCATCGTCGGCGAGGTGACGGCTGAGGCGGCAGAGATGACCGGGCTCAGGGCGGGAACGCCGGTGGTCACCGGCGCGGGCGACGCGGTGTCGGCGGCGCTCGGCGCTGGGGCCGTGCGCCCCGGCCAGGCGGTCACGGTGATCGGCACCAGCTTCATGAACAACCTGACCACCGACCGGCCGATCCTCGAGCCGGCCGGCGTCGGCTTCCTGTTCCTCATGCCTGACGGCGCCTGGCAGCGGCTGATGTCCAATACCGGAGGCGGGGCGCTGTGCCTCGACTGGGCCCTGCGCGCCTTCGACCTCGACCGGCTGGAGCAGGCGGGCGACGACCGCTCCGCCCTGTTCGCCCGCGTCGAGGCGGAAGCGGCCGCGGTCGCGCCCTTGTCCGGCGGCGTCTTCACCCATCCCTATTTCAACACGTCGGGCATGTCCGCGCCGCGCTTCGTGCCCGATGCGCGGGCGTCGATCTTCGGCTTCGACACCGCCACGGGGCCGGCGCAGATGGTGCGCTCGGTGATGGAAGGCGTCGCCTTCTCCATGGTGGATTGCTATGCGGCGCTCGACAGCACCGTCGACGAGATCCGCCTGACCGGCGGCGGCGCCCGCTCGCCGCTGTGGCAGAAGATCTGCGCGGCGGCCGTCAACCGGCCGCTGGGCCTGCTGGAAGCCGAGGAGACCGGAGCGCTGGGCGTGGCATTGCTCGCTGCCGTGGCCATCGGTTGCCACCGGGACCTGCCGGCCGCCACGGCCGCGATGGTCCGCCTTTCCGCCACCGTCGAGCCCGATCCCGCCCTGGCCGCCATCTATCACAGGGCCTACCCGCTGTTTCGCGATCTCGGGCAGGCGCTCGAACCTTTGTGGATCAAGCGCGCAGGCCTCCTTGCCCAATCAGCCAAACGTCAGGACTCCCCATGATCGCCAAAACCGCCCGCCACGTCCTGTTCGATCTCGACGGGACGCTGGTCGACACCCGTGCTGCCGTCGAGTGCTGTTACCGTCGCGTCTTCACCGGCACGCTCGGGCAGGATTTCCCGCCCGAAGGCCTGCCGGCCGATCTCTACGCCATGCGTCCGGCGGAAGTGTTCCGGATCGTTGCCCCCGAATGCGCCGAAGAACTCTATGAGGCCTACCGGACCAATTATCCGCTGTGCGCCGATCAGATCCGCGTCTTTGACGGGGCCACCGACCTCATCCGCGATCTCGTCGCCGATGGCCGCAAGCCGAGCCTGGTGACCAACAAGGGGATCGAGCGCACGCTCATCGATCTTTCGGTGGCGGGGATCGCGCCAGAGGACTTCGTGGCCATCGTCACGGCCGAGGACACGGCCGAGCGCAAGCCGCATCCGGCGCCGATCCTGCTGGGGCTCGAGCGCGCCGGCGCGCAGGCCGCGGATGCGATCTATGTCGGCGACGGCCCGCAGGATGTGCTCGCCGCCCGCGCCGCCGGGATGGAGTGCATCGCGGTCACCTACGGGTTCTACGCCCTTGATGACCTTGAGCACCTGGGCCCTGCAGCGATCGCCGCGACCATCGCCGACCTGGCGGACAAGCTTGGCGTCCTCGCCCATCGCGGGACGCCCGCATGAGCCGGTTCGAGACACTGGCCGAGGGGCTCGGCTTTCCCGAAGGTCCGGTGGTGATGCCGGACGGATCGGTGGTGGTGACCGAGATCGCCTCCGGCTGCCTGACCCGCATCGACCCGGACGGATCGGTGTCGCGCCTGGCCGACACCGGCGGCGGCCCCAACGGCGCGGCGCTTGGGCCGGACGGCATGCTCTATGTGTGCAACAATGGCGGCTTCGAATGGAACCGCGACGAGGGCCTCAGGCCTGTCGGCCGGGCCGCGGACAATCTTGGCGGCAGCATCCAGCGGGTCGATCCCGACTCGGGCAGGGTGGAAACGCTCTACACGGCCTTCGGCGACATCCCGCTCAGGGCGCCCAACGACATCGTCTGCGATCGCCACGGCGGGTTCTACTTCACCGATCACGGCCACAGGTCCGGACGCAGCCTCGATTTCGGCGCGGTGTTCTATGCCCGTCTCGATGGCAGCGAGATCCGCCAGGTGGCGTTTCCGCTGATCGGACCCAATGGCATCGGCCTGTCTCCCGATGGCTCGCAGGTGCATGTGGCGGAAACCTCGTCGGGTCGGATCTGGACCTACCGCGTGACCGCGCCGGGCGAATTCGCAGCACCCGACTGGCCGTCACCCACCGGCGGAGACCTCCTGGCCGGGCTTGCGGGCTTCCACCGCTATGACAGTCTTGCCGTCGAGGCGTGCGGAAACATCGCCGTCGCTACCCTGCGGTTTGGCGGCATCAACGTGGTCTCCCCAACAGGCCAGATGGTGGAGCGCATCGCGCTTCCCGATCCATATACTACCAACATATGTTTTGGCGGGCAGGACATGCGCACCGCCTTCATAACCTTGTCGGGCACCGGCCGTCTCGTCCGTATGGAATGGGCGCGCCCCGGCCTCCCTGTTTAACACCCTGAAACGCAAGGACACATGGTGATGACACTTCGCAATCATCCTCCGGCTGAACCGGATATCGCATCGCTCAAGGCGCATGCGCTCGACCTCCGGCGCAAGATGATGGGCATGGCGTCCGGCAAGGGCGAGGGCTACATCGCCCAGGGCCTGGGCATCGCCGACTGCCTGGCGGCGTTGTATTTCCATGAAATGCGCCATGACCCGGCCCGCGCGGACTGGGCAGACCGCGACCGGTTCCTGTTGTCCACCGGGCATTATTCGATCGCCATGTATGCCGTGCTCGCCCAGGCCGGCTATCTCGATGTGGCGGAACTGCCGAGCTACGGCATCAACGGCTCGGCGCTGCCGATGAGCACCTTCGACACGACCAATGGCGTGGAAATCGTCGGCGGCTCGTTGGGCCACGGCCTCGGCCAGGCGGTCGGCATGGCCATGGGGCTCAGGCTCGACGGCTCGCCCGCCCGTGTCTTCTGCGAATTCTCCGACGGCGAGCTTGACGAAGGATCGACCTGGGAATCGGCCATGGGCGCCGCCACCTTCAAGTGCGACAACCTCGTGGTGCTGATCGACTGCAACGGCATCCAGGCCGACGGCCCGGTGACGGTCGCCATCGAGCCGGTCGCCGACAAGATGACAGCCTTCGGCTTTGAAACCTACGAGATCGACGGCAACGACATGGCTGCGCTCGCCGAGGCTCTCGGCAAATGCCGCGAGCCCAACGGCAAGCCCAAGGCCATCGTCCTGCGCACCATCCCCGGCTTTGGAATTCCCACCATCATGGCGCGGGAACGGGCCCACTTCGTCCGCGTCGGCAACGATGAATGGGACGCCCTAATCGCAGAACTGGAGCACGAAAATGCCTGATAGTCAGACGCTGGGAAACCGCACGCGCGGCATGGGTGAAATTGTCGATATCGCCGGCAAGACCACCGAGATTGCTCCCTTCGGCAACACGCTGGCCGAACTCGGCCGCGAGCGGCCCGAGATCGTCGGGCTCACTGCCGACATGGGGCGCTACAGCGACATTCTTCCGTTCCGCGACGCCCATCCCGACCGCTTCTTCAATGTCGGCATGGCCGAGCAGAACCTGGTGCTGATCGCCGCGGGCCTCTCCAAGGTCGGCAAGATCGCCTACTGCACCACCTATTCGGTGTTCGTCACGCGCCGCGCCTATGATTTCATCGCCATCGCCTGCGCCCATTCGATGGCCAATGTGAAGATCTTCGCCGGCATGCCCGGGCTCCTGAACGGCTACGGCGCCACCCACCAGGCGACCGAAGACCTCAACATGATGCGCGGCATCGCCGATCTCACCATCATCGACCCGTGTGATGCGACCGAACTCAAGCAGGTTGTGCGCGCAGTCGCCGACATTCCCGGCACGGTCTATGTCCGCAACCTGCGCGGCAAGGTGCCGGTCGAATTGCCGGCCGACTATAAGTTCGAACTCGGCAAGGCCAAGGTTCTGCGCGAGGGCAATGGCGAGATCGGCATGATCTCGACGGGCTACATGAGCGCCCGCGGTCTCGACGCCGCCCGGATCGTCCAAAGCGAGGGCCATGATGTGGGCCTGCTGCATGTCGGCACCATCAAGCCGTTCGACAAAAAGGGCGTCATCGAGTTCGCCCGGCGGCACAAGCGGCTCATCATCGCCGAGAACCACAAGACCACTGGCGGCCTCGCGTCCCTGGTCATCGAGGCGCTCTATGAGGCCGGGGTCTACATGCCGGTGGTCAAGATCGGCCTCGCCGACAGCTTCTTCGAATGCGGCTCCCAGGAATATCTCGAGAAGAAATACGAGGTCGACCTGCCGCGCTTTGTCAGGGCCATCCGCGAGGGGGTCTGATCAGAACTGGGCAGCCGCCGGCAACGGCGGCGGCCCGCGAGAGGGAGGAGCATTCCATGAGCAGTCAATCCGAACACGCGACGATGGATCCAAGCAAGGTCGCCTATGCCAAGCCGCAGCCGTTCGGCATGATCCCGGATGTCTTCATCCCGGGCGCGCTTGATCTTGACGGCGACGAACGGGAATGGGTTCCCCAGGCCGAGGGCGTCTGGTTCAAGCCGCTGGTCCTCTGCGTGAGCCAGGGCTACTACGTCAATCTGCTGCGGGTCAGGAATTCCGGCGTCTTGTCGCGCCACCGTCACGCCGGGCCTGTCCACGCCATCACGCTCCGCGGCCGCTGGCGCTATCTCGAGCATGACTGGGAGGCGGTGCCGCTGAGCTATGCCTTCGAGCCCGCCGGCGAGACGCACACGCTGGTGGTGCCCGACGATGTCGAGGAAATGATCACCCTGTTCCACGTCACCGGCGGCTATGTCTATGTCGACCCGCAGGGCAACGCCATGGGCTACGAGGACGTCTTCACCAAGCTCGCCACCGCCCGCGCTTATCATGCGACGAGCGGTCTGGGCGAAGATCACATCATGAAGGTTGTCCGCTGATGCCCGCTCCGTCCCTCCGCCTGTTCGGCGCCCCGGCGCGCTACCTGCAGGGTCCGGGCGCGCTCGATGCCCTGCCGGAGCACGCCGCCCGCTACGGGTCGACGCCGCTGGTGATCGGCGATGCTTATGTGATGAAGATGCTCGGCGCACGGGTCGAGGCCTTGCTCAAAGGTGCCGGCCTGGCGCCGGTCCTGCTCACCTTTGACGGCGAGATCACCCGCGATGCCATCGCGGCCCTGGCGGACAAGGTGAAGGGGCGCGACACCAGCCTGGTGATCGGACTGGGCGGCGGCAAGTCGCTCGATTCCGCCAAGGGCGTGGCGGTGCTTCTCGACCGGCCGATGTTCACTGTGCCGACGATTGCGTCCAACGATTCCCCCACCAGCGCCTCCATCGCCATCTATGACGACCGCCATGTGATGATCGCGGTCGACCGGATGGAGCGCAATCCCGAACTGGTGCTGGTCGACACCGCGCTGATTGCTGAGGCGCCGGTCGGCTTCCTGCTGGCGGGAATCGGCGACGCGATCTCCAAGAAATACGAGGCCGACGGCTGCGCCGCCGGCACCGGCGTCACGCCGTTCGGCACCCGGCCGCTGATCACGTCGATCGCCATCGCCGATTGCTGCTACCGCACCATCCGCGCCCATGGCGTGGCGGCGGTCGAGGCCTGCAAGCGCAACGAGGTGACGCCCGATCTCGAGGCCGTGGTCGAGGCCACCGTGCTGATGAGCGGTCTCGGCTTCGAGAATGGTGGCCTGTCGCTCGCCCATTCGCTGACCCGCGGCATCGTCAAGACCCGCGATGCGATGAATGCCATCCACGGCTACCAGATCGCCTGGGCGCTGCTGGTGCAGTGGGCGGCGGAAGACCGTCCCGACGCCGAGCTCGTCGACCTGATGGAGTTCTACCGGGTGATCGGCCTGCCGTGCTCGCTGCCCGACCTCGGCATGGCCGGCCCGACGGACGCCGAGATCGACCAGATGGCGCAATGGACCATGGTTGCCCCGCATCTCGGTAACCTCGCCCGTCCGATCGACGCCGCCCGCCTGGCCGCCGCCATCCGCCGGGTGGAAGGCCTGGCTGGCGGGAGTGGAGACAGGGTGTAGCGGCGGGACTGTTACCGCGCGCGTCCCGGCGTGACCAGGTGCGGGGACCGTCGCAGGCGATCAGGCTGGACCTGATCGTGGAGGAGGAGTGCGCGCCTGCTTGCCGCCGGTGGCCGGAGGTCACCGGTCGCTGGCTGGTCGTTTTAACCGATTGAAAAATAGATATTTTTTCGTTTCCACCGAAACGGAATAGAAGTGCTTGGAGGCATCTGCAAATTGGTATGAACCCCGTGCCAGTGAGTGCGTTGCCCCGGAACGAAAGTCGGAAATACTGGCGACGGAAAGAGATTTCCGTAGTCCGGAGACAATTGGGAGGAGTGAATATGAGCAAGTCAAATTGGGCCAGGTCCGTGCAGAAGGTGCTGATGGCCGGCGCCATGACCGCCGCGATGGGATCGTCAGCCTTTGCGGCCGAGGCCGTGAAGATGGGCTGCGTGTTGCCGCTGTCGGGCGGTTCGGCCGCCGTCGGCAACCAGACCAAGGTCGGCGTCGAAATTGCTGCCAAGCAGATCAATGATGCCGGCGGCATCAAGTCGCTGGACGGCGCCATGCTGGAAGTCGTCTTCGCCGACTCGCAGTCCAAGCCGGACGTCGGCGTGACCGAGACCGAGCGCGTCATCGCCCGCGAGAACGTGTCCGTACTCTGCGGCGCGTTCAACAGCGCCGTGACCTTCCCCGCCACCGAAGTGGCCGAACGCATGAAGACCCCGTGGGTCGTCGTGGGTTCCGTCAAGGACGAAATCACCGAACGCGACTTCAAGTACATTTTCCGCATCAACAACAAGGCGACCTATGACGCCCGCGAGCAGATCGATGCAATGGACATGCTCAAGGACGAGTTCGGTTCGGGTCCGAAGACGCTCGCAATGTTGTATGAGGGCTCCGACTGGGGACGCTCGCACGCCGCCAACGTCAAGGTGATCGCAGCCGAGCGCGGCTACGAGATCGTCGTCGACGAGGCCGCTCCGCCCAACCAGACCGACTTCGGCAACCAGCTGCTGAAGATCCGCGCCGCCAAGCCCGATGCGGTCATCGTGGCTCTCTACACGCCCGACCACCTCTTGTTCACCCGCCAGATGATGGAGCAGCGCCTCGATCTTCCCTTCGGTGTCCACTCGGTCGGCGGCGGCATGGAAGATCCGGCCTTCTACAAGGCGCTTCCGCCCGAGGCTGCCTTCTACGCCTTCGTCCAGGAAGACTGGCAGATCGACATCCTGAAGGTCTCCACCGATCCGGCCATCCTGTCCGCCGATGAAGCCACCAAGGCAGCCCTTGGCTACGGCATGTCGGCCTACACCGCGCAGGGCATCTCGGCCGTCTATGTGATCGCCGATGCGCTCGAGCGGGCCAAATCGGCCGACCGCGAAGCGCTGCGCGCAGCTCTTGCCGAAACCGACATCCAATCCGGTCCGGCGCTTGTGACGGGCTACAACCGGATCAAGTTCGACGAGCAGGGCCAGAACACCTTTGCCCACGGCGTGATCTCGCAGAACATCGGCGGCGAACGCAAGACCATGTGGCCCAAGGAAAACCGGGCTGCAGACAGCACCCCTGTCTGGCCGGTTCCGGCCTGGTCGGACCGGTAACACCTGAGCCTCCCGAGGCGCACCCCTCTGGGGTGACCGCAAACCGAGGGTCGCATGGCGACATGCGGCCCCGGCCCTTTGACAGGGCACAGCCCTTTCCCTTCATCAGAAGATGGTAGCAATGGACGCGTTTATCCTCTCCTATGCCGTTGTCAACGGACTGCTCCAGGGCGCCATCTACGGCGGCGTCGCCCTCGGACTGAGCCTGATCTTCGGCGTCCTGCGCGTGGTCAACTTTGCCCACGGCTCCTTTTTGATGCTCTCGCTCTACATCTCGTTCTGGTGCTGGAGCCTGTTCGGCATGGACCCGTATCTGTCGGCGCTGATCAACATTCCGGCGATGTTCGCGCTGGGATACATGGTCCAGTCGGTGATCATCGCGCCGCTGATCAAGCGCGAGAGCGCCATGGTGGTCGAGCCCCTGAGCGCGCTTCTGCTCACTGCCGGCGTCTTCCTTGTCATGGACAATGCCGCCCTGATGGCCTTCGGACCGGATGTCCGGGCGCTCCAGGCCGGCTATTACGTGCCGACGATCGTCGTGGGCGGGATCCCGATCTCGGGGCAGCGTCTGATCGCGGCGCTTGCAGCCTTCGCGGTGGCGGGCGGCATCTCCTACTGGCTCAGGCATTCCGACATGGGTCGGGCGATCCGCGCCACGGCGCAGAACCGCGATGCGGCGGCGATGTCGGGGATCAATGTGTCCTCCGTCTACGCCATGACCTTCGGGCTGGGCTGCTCGGTCCTGGGCCTGTTCGGCGCGCTGATTGCCCCGTTCCTGCCCATCTCGCCGGCGATTGGCCTGGCGTTCGGCATCAAGTCGTTCATCGTCGTCGTTCTCGGCGGGCTTGGCAGCATCTCCGGCGCCATTGTCGGCGGCATCGTCATCGGTGTCTTCGAGGCCGTCGCCTCGCAATTCGTCACGGCAACCTCGGCCTCCATCGGCTCGCTGGTGCTGTTCATTCTCATTCTGATCTTCCGCCCGCAGGGCATCATGGGGCGCGCATGAAAACGACCATTGCAGCCAAATCCACCCGGTCGGGCGGTCTGCGTCTCAACCAGACCACCGTCCTCGTCACCATCCTTCTCGTCCTGGCGCTGGCGCCGATCGTCGTCACCGACAGCTTCACGCTGCACTCGATGATCATGGTTCTGTTCTTCGCCTATATGGCGACGTCCTGGAATTTCGTCTGCGGCTATGTCGGGCAGCTGTCGCTGGGTCACGCCATGTTCAACGGCATGGGCGGCTATGTCAGCGTCCTGATGTTCACCCAACTGGGGCTGAGCCCCTGGCTCGGCATGCTGTTCGGCGGTGTGCTGGCGATGGTCACCGCGGTGCTGATCGGGCTTCCGACGTTCCGTCTCAAGGGCCCCTATTTCACCCTGACCATGATTGCCTTCGCCGAGATCGTGCGGATCTGGATCGAGAACACCAACGAGTTCGCGGGCATCCCGCTCAAGGGCGCCGAAGGCCTGATCGTGCCCAACCGTGGCGACGATTTCTGGGCGTTCCAGTTCTCCACCAAGCTGCCCTACTACTACATCATCCTGAGCTTCCTCGCCGTGGCCCTGGTCGCCACCGCCTGGATGGAGCGCTCCAAGCTGGGATTCTGCCTGAAAGCCATTCGCGGTGATCGCGACGCGGCCGAGGCGCTGGGGGTCAACCCGACCTTCTACACCTCGCTCGCCTTCGCCATCAGCGCCTTCATGACGGCGATCGGCGGCAGCTTCTACGCCCAGTTCTTCCGCTACATCAATCCGGAGCGCAGCATGGGCCTGGAGCTGTCGATCGACATGGCGGTCATGTCGATCATCGGCGGTCAGGGTACGGTTCTGGGCCCACTTCTCGGCGCGGCCATCCTCACCCCCATCGCCGAGATCGCCCGCGGCGAATTCGGCGGCGGTCTGCTCGGGCTTCATCTCGTGGTCTACGGCTTGGCGCTGATGCTGTGCGTCCTGTACTTCCCCAAGGGCGCCATCGAGCCGATCCGCAAACTCTGCCTGCGGTATTTCGGAGGAAATGAACGATGAGCGAGGAAATCCTCCGGGTCCAGGGGCTCTCCAAGTGGTTTGGCGGCCTGCAGGCGGTGAAAGATGTCAACTTCTCCATGCAGCGCGGCGAGATCCTCGGGCTGATCGGCCCCAACGGGGCGGGCAAGACCACGGCCTTCAACATGATCGCAGGCTTTCTCAAGCCCAATTCCGGCAGCGTGCATTTCGCCGGCAAGGACATGACCGGGCACAAGCCCTGGGATGTCTGCAGGGCAGGGGTGGCCAGGACCTTCCAGCTCTCCAAGCCCTTCGGCGACATGAACGTCGTCGAGAACCTGATGGTGGGCGGCTTTGCCCGGCACACCGACCGCTCGCGCAACGAGGCCCGCGCGTTCGAGATCGCCGAGTTTCTGGGCCTGGGCGATCGCGCCCGATCTGAAGCGCAGAGCCTGACGGCCTTCGACCGCCGCAAGCTCGAGCTGGGCCGCGCGCTGTGCACCGAGCCGCAATTGCTGCTGATGGACGAAGTCGTCGCCGGCGCCACGCCGTCGGAGGCCGAGGAGATGGTCCAGCTCGTCAGGAAGGTTCGGGACCGGGGCGTGTCGATCCTCATCGTCGAGCACGTCATGAAGGTGATCATGTCGCTCAGCGACCGGGTCATCGTGTTCGATCATGGCGAACTCATCGCCGACGGCAAACCCGCGGACGTGGTCTCGCGGCCAGAAGTCCTCAAAGCCTATTTCGGAGAGAATTATGACATCGCCGGTGCTTGAGACAGTCGGCGTCAGGGCCGGCTATGGTGACATTGAAATCCTGCGCGGCATCGACATCGTGCTGCCGCCCAAATCGATCGTCGCGCTGATCGGCGCCAATGGCGCGGGCAAGACCACGCTGCTCAAGACCATCTCGGGCCTGTTGCCGCTGCGCGCCGGCAAGATCGCGCTCAACGGCGAACAGATCGGCGGGATGATGCCGCACAAGGTGGTCGAGGCAGGCTTCGTGCAGTCGCCCGAGGGAAAGCAGCTCTTTCCCGACATGACGATCGTCGAGAACCTGATGGTGGGCGCCCATTCCAAGCGCGCCCGCGGCCGCCGCGAGGAGACCATGGAAGAGGTCTTCGAGCTGTTCCCGATCCTGCATGAGCGCGCCAAGCAGCGGGCGGGCACCATGTCCGGCGGCCAGCAGCAGATGCTGGCGGTCGGCCGGGCGCTGATGGCCTTGCCGCGGGTGCTGGCGCTCGACGAGCCGTCGCTGGGCCTCGCCCCCATCATGGTCTCGCGCCTGATGGATTCCATCGAGAAGGTCCGCCACCGCGATCTCTCGATCCTGATCATCGAGCAGAACATCTTTCAGGTCCTGAAGATGGCGGACCACGCCTATGTGCTCGAAAACGGCGAAATCACCAAACAGGGGAGCGGCAGCGAGCTGCTGGCCGATCCGCACTTGCGTTCAACCTATCTGGGGCTTTGATCTATATGTCTGAGAACAAGAAACTTGCGATCGTCACCGGCGGCGGCACCGGACTGGGCCAGGCCTGTGTCCAGAGATTTCTCGCCGACGGCTACCGGGTCGTCTCGCTGGGGCTCGATGTCGAGGAAAAAATCGATCACCCCGACCACGAGGAACGAAGCTTCGACGTGACCGATTCGGCCGCCATCGCCGCCCTCGCGCGGGAGTTCGACGGCGTCGATGCCCTGGTCAATGCCGCGGGCATCATCATTCATGAAAAGGCCGAATTCACCAATGCGGGCTTTGCCAAGGTGATGGATGTCAATCTGCGCGGAACCCAGGAGATCTGCTTCGCGCTGGAAGCGGCGCTCAAGGCGCGCCGCGGCGCCATCGTCAACTTCGCCTCCATGTGGTCCTATTTCGGCTCTTCCCGGAACCCCGCCTATTCGGCGAGCAAGGGCGCGGTCGACGCTTTCACCCGCGCGCTCGCGGCCGCCTGGTCCGCCGACGGCGTCAGGACCAATGCGGTGGCGCCGGGCTGGGTCAAGACCCGCATGTCGATCAACGCCATGAACACGCCCGAGCGCGCCGAACCGATCCTGAAGCGCATCCCGATGGCGCGCTGGGGCGAGGCAAGGGAAGTCGCCAATGCGGTGGCCTTCCTGGTCTCGGACCAGGCGAGCTACATCACCGGCGTCACCCTGCCGATCGACGGCGGCTTCATGGTCGCCTGAACCCGACCCCGCGGCCGGCCCATCGTCGGGCCGGCCTGCGGGAACTGTTCATTCCGAAGTCCGCGATCCGGCGCGCCGGCCCGGGCGAAACCTGCCGGCGCCGCTCACCCCAGATCGATCTCGCGGGCGAAGGCCTGGATGTCTGCCGCCAGCAGTTCGGGTTGCTCGAGGGCGGCGAAATGGCCACCGCGCGGCATCACCGTCCACCGCCGGATGTCGCTGAACATGACTTCAGCCAGCGAGCGCGGTGGCCGGACCATTTCCATGGGAAATTCGGCATAGGCCATCGGCACCGTGATCTTTTCGTCCAGCGGCACCGGCCAGGGCCGGTGCATCCGCGCGTAATAGGGATAGAACGACGATCCGATCGCGCCGGTGAACCAGTAGAGCGAAATGTTGGCCAGCAGATGATCGCGCGAGATCGCCGTTTCGATCTCGCCGCCGCAATCCGACCAGGCCCGGAACTTCTCCACGATCCAGGCGCCGAGGCCGACCGGCGAATCCATCAGTCCGAAGGACAGGGTCTGCGGCCTTGTGCCCTGGATCCACTGATAGCCGATGCCGTCCTTGATCCAGCTCTCCAGCCGGTCGAAATGGGCCCGCTCCTCGGCGCTCGCCTGGTCCGAGGCCTTGCCCGACCGCGGAACCGGCACCAGGTTGAGATGCAGGCCCGCGACGCGCTCCGGATAGCGGTAGGCCATGCGGCTGGCGATGAACCCGCCCCAGTCGCCGCCCTGCACGAAATAGCGGTCATGGTTGAGCGCCTGCATGAGCCTGGCGAAGATGTCGGCCATCTCTTCGACGCCAAAGCCTTTCTGGCCCGGCTGGTAGGACAGGCCGTAGCCCGGCAGCGACGGGACGATCACGGTGAACGCATCTTCGGCCCTGCCGCCGAACCGTTCCGGGTCGGTGAGCCGCGGGATGATGTCAAGGAACTCGAAAATCGACCCGGGCCAGCCGTGGCACAGCAAGAGTGGCCGCGCCTGCGGGTTGGGACCGCGCACATGCAGGAAATGCAACTCAAGCTCGTCGAGCTGCAGCTTGAATTGCGGGAAGACGTTGAGCCGGCGTTCCTGGGCGCGCCAGTCGAAGGACTCCCGCCAGTAGGTGGCGAGATCGCGCATATAGGCGATGTCGGTCCCGAGTTCCCAGGGCGCGGCGGAAGAGGCGGCCGGAAACCGGGTCCGCGAAAGCCGCAAGCGCAGATCCTCGATCTCGGCATCGGCGACATGAAGGGTGAAGGGGAGAATGGTCATCGGGGCGATCCGTGTTTCAGATCCGGCAAGTATGGGTTGGGGTCCTCGCACGGGCCAGCCCGCATCGCGGCGAGGCTGGTCTTGTCGCAGGTACAATCCCGAAGGAAGGATGCGGCGGGCGAGGGGAGGTCAGGCTTTCTCGCTCAGCACGCCGGTCTCGACGAAGTCGCAGACGGCGCGGGCGTAGCGGCTGGCCGGAATGTTGCGTTTGCGATACTTGCCGCGCTTGACATACCAGTCCTGCAGCAGCGGCTTGAGCAGCGCCGCCGTCAACAGCGGGTCGTCCATGTGAAACACGCCGGCGTCCACGCCCCTCTTGAGCACAGTGGCGATGGCGGCTTCGGTGGCGGCCTCGCTTTCCACCGCAGTGCGGCGGTTGGCGGCCGGGAAGCTCTTGGCCTCCATGAAGGCAAAGGCGAACCAGGGCTGCATCACTTCCGTGAGCGCGATATGGCGCTCGATCAGCCAGCGCAGATGCGCCCGCGGATCCTGCGCGATCGCCTCGGGCGGTTCGGCGATGATCTCCATCGCGCTCGAGGTCACGGCTTCGAGAATCATCGTCAGCAGCGTGATCTTGTTGTCGAAATAGGCATAGAGCCCGCCCATGGAGATGCCCGACACCCGCGACAGGTCCCGGAGCGAGGCGGCGTGGAAGCCCTTCTCGTTGGCGAGCTTCAGCGTCGCCTCGCAGATCCGGACGAGGTTGGCGACCGCGACCGCTTCCTTCTGCACCTTGATGGTGGCTGAGTGGCGGCGGTACATGCGCCGGCACAGGGCTTCGCTGGAATACTCGACCCCAAAATTCCTGTCCGTCCCCTGCACCATCGTCTCTCCCCGCCGTCCTGCTTGATCCGGATCGCCGGCCGGCCCTGATCTTGTCTGGCCGCCGCCGCCGGCCCGCCCGGCCTTCACCACTAACCCAACTGCCCGAAAGCTTCACCGGGTTTTTTGTGCCTGAAGGCGCCGGGGCCGCACCGGCATTCCCCACCGCACGTCTCGCGCATCGGGGTCCCTGCGACATTCCGTTTCCGCTTTTCCCTTGCATGCTACATCGAAACCAGCAATAAAACGAGCGCTCGCTCGAAAAAAGGACCGCCGCATGACCAATCTGCCGCTCGCCGGAAAATCCGCCCTGATCACCGGCGCATCGGGCGGGCTCGGCTTGCATTTCGCCAGGCTGCTGGCGCGCAACGGCGCCGACGTCACGCTCGCCGCGCGGCGGATGGACAAGCTTGAAGCCGCCTGCGCGGAGATCGAAGCCGCAGGCGGCGTCGCCCGTGGGCTTGAAATGGATGTCGCCGACGCCGAATCCGTGACCCGGGCGCTCGGCTCGGCGGAGCGTCCGTTCGATATCCTCGTCAACAATGCCGGCATCAGCGGGGCAGGGCCGGCGCTCGATCTTGGCGAGGCCGAGTTCGACGCCGTCGTCGACACCAATCTCAAGGGCGCGTTCCTGGTGGCCCAGGGCGTGGCGCGCGGCATGAAGGCCGCCGGCCGCGGCGGCGCCATCGTCAATGTCGCCTCGATCCTGGGCCTGAGGACCGGCGCCGGGGTGTCCGCATACAGTACGTCGAAGGCGGGGCTCATCCAGCTCACCAAGGCGCTGGCGCTCGAATGGGCGCGTTACGACATCCGCGTCAACGCGCTCTGCCCCGGCTATATCGAGACCGATATCAACCGCGACTTCTTCGCCACCGAACCCGGGAAGGCGCTGATCAAGCGCATTCCGCAGCGCCGGCTGGGCCGTCCCGAGGATCTCGACGGCGCCCTCCTGCTGCTTGCCACAGATGCCGGCACCTACATCACCGGCACTGCTCTCGTCGCCGATGGCGGCCATCTCGTTTCATCCCTGTGAGGCCTATCATGGATTTTACCATCTCTGCCGAAGTTGAAGACTACCGCATCCGCATCGCCGATTTTGTCGAACGCCGCGTGCTGCCGCTCGAAGCCGATCCGTCAAGCTATGACGACCACGAGAACATCCGGCTGGACCTGCTCGACGAGTTGCGCGCCGAGGCGCGCGCCGAGGGCCTGTGGTGCCTGCAGCTCAAGCCCGAGACCGGCGGCGCCGGTCTCGGCAAGGTCGGCATGGCGGTGTGCTACGAGGAGATGAACCGCTCGATCTTCGGCCCGCTCGTGTTCAATTCGAGCGCGCCCGACGACGGCAACATGATGGTGCTCGAGGCGATGGGCACCGACGCGCAGAAGGAGCGCTGGCTCGCACCCATCGTCAACGGCGAGGTCCGCTCCTCCTTCGCCATGACCGAGCCTGCGCCCGGCAGCGGCTCGGACCCGTCGATGACCCTGACCGAAGCCGTCCGCGACGGCGATGTCTACCGCATCACCGGTCGCAAATGGTTCATCACCGGCGCCGACGGCGCGAGCCACTTCATCCTGATGGCCAAGACCTCGGACGATCCGCGGCGCGGCTTGACCGCCTTCCTGTTCCACAAGGACACGCCGGGCTGGAAGATCATCCGCCGCATCCCGATCATGGGACCGGAGGAGCATGGCGGCCATTGCGAGATCGAGTTCGACGGCATGGAGGTTCCCGCTTCCGACGTGCTGGGCGGCGAGGGCCGCGGCCTCAAGGTCACCCAGGTTCGCCTCGGCACGGCGCGGCTCACCCACTGCATGCGCTGGCTGGGCCTGTCCAAGCGCTGCGTCGAGATCGCCCGGGAATATGCCGAACGCCGCGAAGGCTTCGGCATCCGCCTGGCCGACCGCGAGAGCGTCCAGGTGATGCTGGGCGATCTCGCCATGCAGATCGAGATCGGCCGGCTGCTGGTGATGAAGGCCGCCTGGGAGCTCGACCAGGGCCGCTTCGCCAAGAAGGAAGTCTCCATGGCCAAGGTCCATGTCGCCAACCTCCTGCACAAGGCAGCCGACGTGTCGATCCAGATCAATGGCGGCCGCGGCTATTCCAAGGACACGGTGCTCGAATGGATCTACCGCTACGCCCGCCAGGCGCGCCTGGTCGATGGCGCCGACGAGGTCCACAAGATGGTGCTCAACCGGCACCTCGCGGAAGAGGATCGCGGCTTCTGGCGCTGGGATCTCGCTGGGCAGGATGTCGCTGGGCAGGAAGGCTGACCGAGGTGCAGGACACGCCTGAAAGCGCGATCGCCGGCCCGGTCGATTTCGAGGTCCCGGCGCTTGAAGCGTACCTGTCGACGCGCTTCGGAGCGGCGGCGCTGTCGCTCGAGCGCATCTCCGGGGGACAGTCCAATCCCACCTACTTCGTCACCTGGGGCCAGCGCCGGATGGTGCTGCGCAAGCAGCCCAACGGCCCGATCCTGCGCGGCGCCCATGCGGTTGACCGCGAGCACCGGGTGCTGGCTGCGCTGGCCGAGACCGACGTTCCGGTGCCGGCGCCGCTGCTCTATGAAACGGACGCCACCATCCTGGGCACGCCGTTCTACCTGATGGACCGGCTCGAGGGCAGGGTGTTCCACGATTCCGCCCTGCCGGGCATGGCTCCGGCGGAGCGGCGTGACATCTACATGGCGATGGCCGACACCATGGCCCGGCTTCACGCGGTCGATCCGTCCGCCGTGGGCCTTGGCGATTTCGGCCGTCCCGGCAATTACTTCGAGCGGCAGATCGCCCGATGGGCGGGCCAGCTCGCCCAATCGACCGGCGAGCCGGTGCCGCATCTGGCCGAAGTCGGCAAATGGCTGAGCGACGAACTGCCCGCCGACGATGGCAGCACTGCCATTGCCCACGGCGACTACCGGCTCGGCAATCTGATCTTTCATCCCAACCGCCCCGAGGTGATCGGCATTCTCGACTGGGAACTGGCGACGCTCGGCCATCCGCTGGCCGATCTCGGCTATTGCTGCATTCCCTGGCACACTGCGTCCGCGGAATATGGCGGGATCCTCGATCTCGACCTGGCGGCGTCGGGCATTCCGACGCAGGCGGAGTTCGTCGACCGCTATTTCAGCCGCATGGGGGAGGGTGGGCGTCTGGAGCCGTTCCATGTTGTCTTCGCGCTGTTCCGCTTCGCGGTGATTTTCGTGGGCGTGGCCGATCGCGCCCGGCTTGGCAACGCCGCCGCCGCCGACGCCGCGAAACTCGGGCCGATGGCCGCACGGCTCGCGGTCAGGGCGCGGGAGATCATCGACGGTCAGCGCGCCTGGTAGATCTCGAAGACAGCGGAATGGAAGCGTTGAGGAAAAGACTGGCGCGCCAGGCCAAGAACCCGGCGCGCCAAGCGACGCCGGTCAGCGTCTTGGGATCGTGTCGAGGCCGAGCATGCCGGGGTTCATCAGCCGCTCCGGGTCGAGCGCGCCCTTGACGGCCTCGATCAGCGCATAGCTGTCGGGATCCATGACCTCGCGGAATGGATAGTCGCCCGCCACCTGCCAGCTCACGCCCCCCATCGAGGCGTAGAACTCCTGCGTCCGCCGCCTCAGTTCGGCCACGGCCTGCCGCGCGGCGCTGTTGGCGGGCCGGTCCATCCACGGCGCCACGGTTGCTTCGCCCACGCTCTTGGCATGCAGTGGTGTGATCTCGTCCATCCAGTAGAAGGCGGGCTCGATGAAGAACTCGTTGCCCACCGTCATCGTCATCACCGAATAGACGATGCCGTTGCGGCTCAAGAACTCGGCCTCGTCGCGGAAGAACGCGTCATTGGCTTCCGTGACCTTGACCGCCTCGCTGAGCGGGAACACGGCATGGATCGGCACCCAGCGCTCGCCATTGCGTCCCAGCATGCCGCGCACCGGGCCGAACGGCTTGGAACGCATCACCTTGGGCACGCTGTTGGGCAGTTCGACGCCGGTCGACTTGCCGATGGCGCGGAGGCTCGCCACATTTTCCTTCAGTTCCGCCGGCGACCGCGCCTCGGTGACGATGTGCAGCGTATAGGCATGGTCGCGCAGGAACGCCGTGCCGGAGGTCGCCACATTGACGGCCTGCTTGACGCCCGAGAGCAGCGACTTGGCGGAGGTGGCGACATTGCCGAGCGCCTGCAGCCCGTCCGAGAGCTTGTTGACGCTGGCCGAATGCTCGACCTTGGTCTTGTCGATGCCAAAGCCTTCCGAGACCAGCCGGGTTTCGGCCATCTTCGCCTGGACCAGCGCCATGTCGCTGAATTTGGAAAAGCCGAAGGAGAGGAATTCCACTTCCTCGGGCCGGGGCCAGAGGCTCAAGGTGGCCGAGACCTTGATGCCGAAGGCGCCGTTGTCGCCGAGGAAGATGCCGGTCAGATCCGGTCCGCCGTAGCGCGTGAAGGGCTTGGCGCCCTTGCGGGAGCCCGACCCCGTGGTGACCACGCGGCCATTGGCGAGCACGACGGTGACGCCCAGCACGCTGTCGGCGACGGTGCCGTTCAGCGCCGAGCCGAAGAACGCGCTGTTCTGCGACAGCGCGCCGCCGACGGTGGCGTTGAGGCCCGACAGCGGACCCCAGTAGCCGGTGCGCAGGCCCGTTCCCTCGAGCGCGGCATTGACCTGTTCCCAGGTGGCGCCCGCTTCCACCGTCACATAGCGGTCGGCGGGGTTGACCTCGATGATGGTGTTGACCTTGCGGGTGTCGACGATCACCGAATCCGCCCGGTCCGGAATATAGCCCTTGGTGTAGGACATGCCGCCGCCGCGCGGCACCACGGACAATCCGCATTCGGTGGCGGTGCGCACGGCGAGCGCGATTTCGGCCGCCGTCGTCGGCAGCAGCACCGCCAGCGGCGCGATCCCGGGCTGCCAGAACACGTCATTGGCGTAGTAGGTCCGGGTCTCGATGTCGTGGCGGACCAGCTCGTCGCCAAGGGCCTGCTTGAGGGTCTCGAGCGCCATGTGGTCGTCCGCCCGGATGTGTTCACTGATCGACATCGGCTGAGCTCCTCCTCGGCTTGCATATGCCGGCCAGAAAAACCTGCCGGCCCCATCATGTCAACAGGTAAATTATGTTTCGTCAGATGAAATTTCTCGCCTATAATACTCGGCGCTGGCGGTATCTTGGCCAAACCGGGCCAATCTTGTATCAGACAGTCTGACCGTCACGCTGTGGATCTGGCGGAATGCAATCTGGGAGCGAAAAGACCGTGGGTGAAGATGCAGACAACAAGGTGGCGGCCGTCCAGAACGTCCGGGCAGTGACGCGCGCGCTCTCCGTGCTCAATTCATTCGCGGGCAAGGGCCTGCAGTCGCTGGCGCAGGTCAGTGCCGCGACGCGGCTCGACAAGGGGACGACGCGCCGGCTGCTGCTGACCCTGATGCACAGCGAGTTCATCAGCCAGGACCCCGTCAGCCAGCACTACCGGCTGGGTGCCGCGATCAGGCGGCTGGCCGCCAATGTCGAGGACAGCCGCGATCTGCGCGCGATCGCCCAGCCGATCCTGGTGCAGCTGGCCAACGAGCTGGGCGTGACGGCTTTCATCTCGGTCTTCCAGGACGACAGCGCCGTGTGTCTGGACCGCGTCCACGACATGCGCGGCATCGAGGTCCACTGGTGGGCGATCGGCGGCACGCTGCCGCTCAACTGCGGCGGCGCGCCCAAGGTTTTCCTGGCCTATCAGCCCGACGACGTGATCGAGCGGATCCTGTCAGGGCCGCTGGAGAAGCTCAACGCCAAGTCGATCACCGACCCGGACGTGCTGCGCAAGCAGCTCCGTACCATCCGCAAGCGCGGCTGGGAATGCGCCATCGACGACGTGGCCGTGGGCATCACCGCGCTGGCCGTGCCGGTGTTTGATTCGGAAGGCCAGATGCTCTGCTGCGTCAGCATGGCGGGCCTGACGCCGCAAATGGTGGAGCGGGGAAAGCCGGTTTTCCTGCAGCGGTTGCAGGCCGCGGCCGACGCCGTGCGGCTCGGCGTCGAGACGTGATCGATCGGGCGGCGTAGCGGCATTCGATCGTTTCACTAGGTGAACCAGATTTTGTTGCTTGACTTGTTGACCGTCGCCCGCCTAGTCTGTGCCGGCATTGCATCAGCATGCACGGGAGGCTTCGGGAGGGGACTTCGGTGTTGGTTCGCGGTGACCCGCTCGGCTGGTCTCGCGCCCAGCTCATGGCGATTTCCTCCTGGAACGATTTGCTCAGTACCTTTGGGAGGTCACTATGAAGATGCTAGAAACCAGTAAGCGGGCCCTGCTGTCCGCTGGCTACATGGCGCTTGCGCTGGGCTTCGCCGCGCCCGCCTACGCCGATCCGGATGCGGGCGAGTACCGTATCGGCATGGTATCCGATGACAGCGGCCCGATTGCCTCTGCCGGACAATCCTACCATCAGGGCGCTGACATCGCCATCGCCGAAATCAACAGCAAGGGCCTTGCAGGCGAGGGCGTGACCCTGGTCCTCGACGTCAAGGACAGCGGCTCAGACGCCGCCCGCGCCGTCCAGGCCATGACGCAGTTCGGCTCCGACCGCAACATTCTCGCCACCACCTGCTGCATCCTGAGCGCGATCGCCGCCGCGGTGAGCCCGATTGCCATGAGCAACGAGCTGCCGCTGGTCATCTATGGCGCGACGCGCGCATCGCTGCCGCAGGAACCCTATGTCACTTCCGTGGTGGCCTTGCCTGGTCCGCAGGAAGTGGCCATGTCGGAGCGGATTGCCAAAGAACTCAAGCCCCAGAAGGTTGCCTATTACCTGGCGGGCGACAACGACATCTTCATGGCGCGTGCCATGGCGATGAAGGAAGTCATCGAGAAGTCGGGCGCAGCAACCGTGGCCGAAATCACCACCCTGACCGCCGATACCGATTTCACCGGCCCCGCCACCCAGGGCATCGCCACCGGTCCGGACCTGATCGTGGTCATGACCACGCAGCAGCCGACGATCGGCATCATCACGGCGCTGCGCCAGCGCGGCTACGAGGGCATGATCGTCACCTCCGAAGTGCTGTCCCCGCCGGCGGTGTTCAAGAAGTCCGGCGAGACCATCTCCGGCATCCCGTTCGCGCTGTCGTTCCAGCCGGGCGTTTCCGACAGTGAAGCCGCCGTGGCCTTCATCGAGGCCTACCAGGCCCAGTACAACGCACTGCCCGATGTCTATGCGGCGCAGGGCTACATGGCGATCCAGTTCATCGCCCAGGGTCTCAAGTCGCTTGACGGCAAGCCCACGCGCCAGGACCTGGCGAAGGCCATGTGGGGCACGACCGAAATCGCGGTCAATCCTTATGGCGGACAGCCGATGGAAAGCGGTCAGGCCCGTACGCCCAACACGCTGATCGTCAACTGGACCAAGGACGGCGAAGTCAAGCTCTGGGAGAAGCCATAACATGACCCTGTTCCTTGAGCAGTTGGTAAACGGGATTTCCCTTGGATCGCTCTATGCCCTGTTCGGCATTGGCTTCGGGCTCGTCTTTGCGACGCTCGGCGTGCTCAATGTCGCCCATGGCGCCTATGCAAGCTGGGCGGCGATCCTGGGATATTTCAGCGTCGAGTATTTCGGCGTCCCGTTTCCGGTCGCGGTCGGGATTGGCGTTTTCGGTGGCGGTATCATCGCCATTGCCGTCGATCAGATCGGTTTCCAGCCACTCAGGGGACGCAAGACAGGGATGCTGGGGGCATTGATCACCAGCATCGCCTTTCTCATCATACTCGACAGCCTGGCGGGAATGGTCACCAATCACCAAAGTTGGGCATTCCCGTCGTCGAGTTACCCGTCCGGCATGGTTGACCTGGGAATTATCCGGGTGCCGGAGATGCAGATCATCATCATCGTCTCCACGCTGATCTGTGGCGTCGGCATCTACGCGCTGATCCAGAAGACAAGGATCGGGGCGGCCATGCGTGCGGTCGGCTGGAGCGATGAAGCGGCGGCGCTGAGCGGCGTCAATCCGCGGATGGTCATCCTGCTGACGGCGTTTCTGGCGGGTGCGACCTCCGGCCTGGCGGGCGTCCTGGGAGGTGCTGCCACCTCCAACATCTCCCACATGCTGGGAGAGGGATTGCTGCTCAAGGGGTTTGCCGCTGTCGTGGTCGGAGGCTTCGACGATGTGCGCGGCACGGTCATCGCCGGCATACTCCTGGGGATCTGCGAAGTCTTCGTCGCGCAGTATCTGTCCACCACCTACCGGGACGGGTTCACCTATGTCCTGCTGCTCACCTTCCTGGTCGCACGGCCGCGCGGACTGTTCGGCAGCCGCGACTTCATGAGGGCCTGACCCATGGAGCGGATTCTCGACTTCTGGTACGCCTATTCGGCGACCATCAGCTTCGGCCTCGTCAACTCGCTGTTTGCGCTGAGCATGTATTCCGTGCTGTCGGCAGGGATCTTGAGCTTCACCACGGTGGTGTTCGCGGCCATCGGCGGCTTCGCGGCCGCGCAGATGATAGGGACCTTCGGCCTGCCGCTCTGGCTGGCGGTCATGATCGCCGGCCTCTTCGGCGGCTTGGCCTCGGCGATCATCGCGGCCATCTTCCTCAAGCTCGAAACCCACTGGATGGCGCTGGCAAGCCTGGCGCTGATCCTGATCTCCCGGGTTGTGGTGCTCAACAGCCCGCCCCTGACGGGGGGCGTGATGGGCATGGTGGTGCCGGTGCGCGCCTCGGTGCTCGAACTCGCCATCCTGCTTGCCATCGTCTCGCTCGTCTTTTTCAGGCTGCACAAGTCCTGGTACGGTCTCGCCATCCGCGCCGTGCGCGAGGATGCGGCGGCCGCGTCCACCATGGGCGTGAGCGCCCGGCAGATCCAGATGATCGCCTTTCTGATCAGCGGCGTCGTCGGCGGTCTTGCAGGTGCTGCGCTC
>NZ_JAUXOD010000031.1 GCF_030682515.1 Hoeflea sp.
GCTCCGGCCGCCTCCCCCACGGCATCGCCCGCCGCGCCAGGAGCCGCGCCGCGCGACAGGACCCGACCGGTGGTCGAGGCGCCGCCGCTCGATCCGAGCGCGAAACTCAGGCAGGCGCTGCGCGCCCTGGCGCTGCGCGCCCCCGGTTCGCTGCCCGCGTCGTTGGCAGCTTCGCCGCCCGCGTCCCACTCGGCGTCCCCGTCCGCGACCCCGTCAGTGTCTTGGTCTTCCGCCCCGCCCCCATCCGCCCGCCAGTCCGCGCCGCAGTCCGCGTCCCTGCCCGCCGCCGCCCCGGCGCAGGTGGCGCGATGGCTTTCCCGTCCGGCGCCGACAGTGGGGGTCCGCGCCCCGGCGCAGGCCCTCAACCGGCCGCTCAGCACCCGCACGGCCCCCGCGCCGAAAGCCGAGCCCCGGTCCACGCCTCCGGAAGCCGCACCAGGCGAAGCCCAGGCGACAGCACCGCGCCGGGTGAGCAAGACGCGGCTCGGCCAGCTCGCCCGCTACGCCCAGCCCGACCAGGCAAGCTGGTTCGCCACCGCACTCGCCGACGCCATGGAGACGAGCTACGCGCTCGCCGAACGGATCATGATGGACCTGTCGGGCCGCCAGCTCGCCACCGCGCTGATCGCGCTCGGCGCGCCCGCGACCACCAGCCGCGCGGCGCTCGAAAGCTTCTTCCCGCACCTGAAGGAAGCCTCCGCCCGCCACACGCTCGCCACCGACCTGATCGAAAGCCTCGACCGCGAAAGCTGCACGGCCCGCCTCGACGCCTGGCACCGCGCCGACCGCTACACCCACGGCGGCGCGACCCATGTCCCCGCGCTCGCCGACAGCAAGCCGGTGCGGCGGGAGACGGGCGACCGCGTGGGTCGGCAGGACACGCGCCGGGGGGCGCGGAAGGCGGGGTGAATGGGGGGACGTAGGGCGGCTTTCCACCCCCAAGTCGGTCATTGCGATCGTCTGTGCTGTTCCCAAAAGCTGTCGCTCGTTCAAGCTGTGGCCAAAGGCCCAAAAAGGGCGGAAAACGCACACCCGCTGCCTTCCACGTCACCCTAGTTGCCATGGAAGGTCGCCGTTCAGGCGCAAACCGAAGGGAAAGTGTTCCATCCCGGGTAAAAGCATCAGCTCTAGGGCTTGAGTATCCAGGTTTCGATCGCTTCTCCTTTGGTGATTTGGCTAAAGCCCGGGGCGATTTTCCGCCACGGGTCAATTGTGCCATCAGGCCAGATCACTCGAACCTCCGCTTCAGGGTTTGAACCCAGACCGAAGTGTATCCAGCCAGCCTGGCCGCTGGCGTGGCCACCGCCGAGGAAGTTTTCACGCCGCTGAAGGCTTTCGCCTTGGCGGACCTCGATCCACGCGCCGATTGCGTCCGGGTTGGGCGCAGGTTGAGCCAGCTGCAGTTGCGCCCAATGCCCGGCGTCCTTGGTCACATTGCGCCAGATCTGGCTGGGAGAATTGCGATTGACAACCACCAGATCGACCAGACCATCCAGATTGAAATCCGCCAGCGCAGCGCCCCGAGCGGCATGGTCAGGACTAGCCATGCCGGCGGTCTGCCCCGCCTCGACAAACGTCCCATCTGCCTTCTGCATCAGAAGATTATTGGGGTCGGCTTCGGCAAAATCAGGCATGTCCCACACATTGCCCTTGGCCACGAACAGGTCAGCCAGACCATCATTATTGACGTCTTCGAACTGGGCATGCCAGCCGGTGCTGGGGCGCTTGTCCTCGCCCATATAGGGGCTGTGCGCCGTCAGGCCCTTGGACCAAGCAATATCGGAATAGGCAGGGGTTTGGGGGCCATTGGGCAGCGTTTGAAACTTGCTGTCTGCCATCGAGGTCAGAAAGTAGTCTGGCAGGCCATCGCCGGTGATATCGCGGCTTGCAATGCCCATGCCCCAAATGCGCAAACGGGCCCAGCCATCTTCGGCGGAGTACAGACGTGGCGGCTGGCCCGGTTTAAGTTGCCACAACTGTTCCTCACCGCCCTTGTAATACTCCCGGTCATTGGACACCCGCAAAGCCGGCGTGCCCGATCTGTTCCAGTCAGTGAACAGGATTGAGAGGGCACAGTGGCTTGGCTTCAAAGGGAGAGGAGGGTCAAAACTCTCTGGTCCCGCCCTGTGCAGCCAGTTGTCGGTGCATGAGCCCCACGGGAAAGCTTCTTGTGTGCGATCGATGTAGTTGCCGATGGCAATCGAGGGCCATTGGGCACCCTGCTCCCACGTGGCAGCAAATGCGGTTGACCATGCATCGCCGCCGTCAAAGCCCCAATCCTTGCCGGCATCGGCAAACTGGCACTCGCCAAGGCCGCGCATCACCTTGTTTTCGCCCACGCGCAGCAGCACGATATCCATGATGCCGTCGCTGTCGATATCCAGGGGATAAGCGCCTGTGACCATGTCCATTTCCAGCCCGGATGTCTGCGGGACGAATTTCAGATCGCCGCCCTGCGGGCTCTGGTTCAGGAAAAACGCTGAGGGCGAGGTGCCCCCCGCCAGGAAAAGATCGGACTTGCCATCGTCGTTGCAATCGAAACTGGCCACTCCGCCGCCCACGATGAATTCCCATTCTCCCGTAAAGCTGTGGCTGAGGCCTGATGAGGTGGTTTGCTCGACAAAAAGCGGCAATGGCACGGGGTTGGGGGCCAGGGCCGCGTCTTCCGCTGCGGAGGGCCATGAGAATATGCATGCCACCAACGCAGCAAGGAGGGGCAAGCGCATCAGTCGTCCTTCATTTTGAGAGCCGCGACATAGGCACCAATACAGCGCCCCTGATCAAGCCCGCGATCTATCGCCGCGCGAAAGTGGATACCGCCATAAAGGCGCGACAGGGCGGCCTCGGATGCGGCGGCGTCAAAGCTTGGATAGTCCCGCGCGGGAAGGCCGTCATCGACATGGGTGGCATCAGTGAAGGCAAAGTCCTGCCCGAAGAATTCCGTGAGAACTGCCGCCGCCGCGCCCGATTGCGTCGAATGGCCCGACGGATATTCAGGGAACGGCGGGGTGATCAACAGTGGTTGGAACGCCGGGTCCATCAGGCGGCGAATGTAGGTCACGGGGCGCAAAAGATCGTATTGGTATTTGCTGTCCCAGCAGGCGATGAAGGAGTCGGAGACAGCAATGCCAAGCCGCGCGAGGATTTCGGCACTGGCGGCGATGCCCGCCTTGTCGCGGGCAAGGATTTGCAGGGCAATCGAAATCCAGTGCCCCGGCGGGGTGGGCGATAGCATCGGGTCATCAGACCAGAACCGGGCGATCAGTTTCTGCTCATCGGTCAGGGCCGCGGCTACATCCAACACTTCCTTGGCCTCTGCATAGAAGGCGGAGGCTGGATCCTCACTGTAGTCTGGTGGCGCAGGCAATGGGCAGGATGCGCCGCTCGGCATGGCCAGGGGGCGATTCTTGCCCCAGCCTGGCAACAACGGGACCTGTTGCTGGCGGATGGCGCTGGTGGAAACCCAATGGGCGGGCCCATCTTGCAAAGTGTACTCATAGGGAAAGCCCATGTTTTCCACCAGAGCGCCCCCATCCCCCGCAGACCAGGCCACAACATGGGCGGCCACCGCTTTGCCATAGGCTTCGGACCGGGCAACGACGTCCGGGGCAAGACCCGCCACCACAATCTTGTGCTGCGTGCGAGCCATGGCCGCTATCGCGCGCTGACCGGTTGGTCCGGTATTCCCGAAGAAGTCTTGCACGGCCGCGCTCAGGGCCGCTTGGAGAACGACGGCCTCATCATAGCTGCCTTCGGGACGGGCGGGCGGCGCAGGCATCGCGTTCAGCTGGCCGGACAGGCTCTGCAGGCCACGCGTGCCAGAGGCGGTCACCTCCCAGACGGCAATGCCGATATAGGCGAACGACCGGGAGGCAACGGGGGGTGAATAAGTCGGCGTATGGCGCACAAGTTCCAGCACCAGGCGATACCACTGCGTCAGCACCTGTTGCGGATCAGCGGCGTGGGCGGGCGAAAAGGACAGAGTGGCCACCACGATCAATGCACTTCTCAGCCAACGAAAGCAGACAGTCATGAGATGGCCTTCCAGATCTAGCGGTCCGTTCCAGACCTGATCGTTATCGAAAATCAATGCCGCAGAAAAGCACTGTATCGCTAGAGGCCTTGTCCACACCACCAACGCCGTTGCGGAAATGGCCATGGAATTCCCTGGTCTCGAAAGGCAGATCCATGCGTAGGGCGCAGCGTGCACCGTCAGCCTTGCGGATATGGCCAGTATGTGAAGATTGAACTGCACCCGACAGCAGGCGTGGCGCTTCGGTAGCCGTGCGCGGTATTGCGCGGGAAAAGTTGACCGTCCCCTCGGGGCCGGAAGTCCCGACGTGGCAGGTTTTTGCCAACGTCAGCTTTACCCAATTCACCCTCCCAAACGGCCAGTCCGCTGCCGGCCCCATTCCCGTCGTCGCCTCCCCCCTACCGCCCCGCCTTCCGCCAGCCCGCGGCGCGGGCCTCCGTTTCGGTGCAGAACCAGCGTTCGCCGTATTCGGGGGAGATGCGGGTGGCGTCGTAGTACTCCTGGCCGGGCACATGGTAGATGCGTTCACGGCTCTTGATGCTGATGTTGCCCTTGATGACGCAGGCCTGCGTGCCGCCCACGGCCGCGGTGCCGCTGGTGGCGGCGTGAAAGGCGAAGGGGGCGGCGAAGGCGCCGGCGGAGACAAGGATCACCAGGGATGCGAACCTGGCCATTGCAGTCGGCTCCCGGTTGCAGAGCCACAAGACTGCACGCAAAAGACTAAGAACCGCTGAGCGTAACCGCTCAAATTGTCACAACCGGCACGACAGGACAGGGCATCGCCGGCGCGGCGGCCGGACTGCGGCGACCGCGTCGGGAGCACGGCGGCGGCGCGACGCGGGACGCGGCGACCGGAGCGACGCGGCGCGGTGGCTGCCGCGCCCGTCGAGAAAATGGCGGCGGGGGTGAGGAGCGGCGGCGCCTGGGCAGGTGGAACTCGCCCCCTACCCCTCGACAATCTCGAGATAATTTTCCGGGTTGTCGGTCTCGATCTCCACCACCCAGATGTCGGAATCAAACCGCAGCTCGCGGGCAAGCGCCTCGGTGATTTCGGCCTCGGGGACGCGGGTCTTGCGGATCTCGAACAGGCGGGCGCCCGCGTGGTCGTCGTCAAATGCCGTTTGCGGCGCGGGGGCTGCCAGGCTTTCGCTTCCGTCGCAGTGGCGGATGCGGATGAAGATCGCGCCGGCGTCGTCGGCGCCGTGGCGTTCGACCGCGGCCATGGCCCCCTCCGAAAACAGCCTTCGGGTGAGCGCGGCCACGAAGATCGAGGCCTTGAGCCTCACCGGAATCTCCACAGGGATCGCCCCTGGGCCGCGCTCCGGGCCGGGGCCGGCCCGGGGATGGTGCGGGCGGGGCGCGGCGCGGTTCTCACAACGCGCCGATCTCGAGCAGCTTGTTGAGCACGGTCTCGTTGGGTTCGCCCGTCACCGGCAGCCGGTCGTGCTTCTCGATGGCGCCGATCGCCGCGCGGGTCTGGGCGCCAGCCACGCCGTCGACGGCGATGTCGGCATAGGCGATGTTGGACAGGCCCATCTGGATGCGCTTGACCAGCTCGCTCGGGCCGCCTTCCGCGCCTGCGGGGATGTCGGCCGCAGGCAGTGTCACGGCTTCGCCGAAGCGGTTGTCGGCGGTCACAGCCGGGGTCGTGCGCGGGTTGGGAATCTCCTCGAGGCTTGCAAGATCGACCGGTGCCTCCTGGGCCACGGCCAAGGGTGCGGCGGAGGCCTCTTCGGCCTGTGGCTGCGGCCTGGCCGCGATTTCGGCGGGAGCCTTGGCCTCGGGCTTGGCCGTGGTCTGGATCAGGCTGCGGATCGAGGGCCTAGCGTCCATGGCAGCGAGCAGCGCCGGCGTCGCGGCACCCGTCTCGGCATAGCCGTTGGCCTTTTCCCACGCGCGGATCGCGGCCATCGATTTCGGGCCCATCAGCCCGTCGATGGCGCCCCCATAGAGCCCCTGCTCGCTCAGGATCTCCTGGATGCGGGCGAGCACCGGATCGGCCGCAGGCCGGGTGGCAGACGGCGCGCCGGCTGAAACCGGGGCGTCGTTGGGCACCGGGATCGAGGCGGTCGGCGTCTCGTCGTTGCGCTCGATGCGGTAGGTGGTGACGGTGCGGGCGGGCACGCCGTCGGCCGCCGGAATGGCGCTTTCCGGCTGGACCTGGGTCACCGGAACCCGGGGCTCGGCGATCTCGCGGGTCTTGAGGATCGGCGCGGGATGGTCGCCCGGCTGGTGAAACAGCGCATTGGCGGCGATGAAGCCGAAGATCACGCTGAAGGCGACGGAGCCGCCCGCCAGCGAGGGATGCGCGGACACCAGATGACCGAGCAGTCCCAGAAGTCCGCGGCCGGGTCCGGTTTCATCCTCAAACAGGTCAGGCGCTGCGCGCTGTCTCGACATGGTCTTCATTCCTGTGGTTCTTATCTTTTCTGCCAGGCCTCGGCAGGACCGGCGGGAAGACGATGGCCGCGCGCCGGCCTGGCTCGGCCAGGTCGCGGGTGGCGCCCGATCCGTCGGCGGGCAGGTCGACGGTCACCACGGTGCCCTCGCCCTCAATGCTCTGTATGGTGAAGGCGCCGCCGTGCAGGTCGACCAGACCCTTGACCAGCGACAGGCCGAGCCCCGTGCCCTCGTAGTGGCGGGCAAGGCCGTTCTGCGCCTGGACGAAGGGTTCGCCGATGCGGGCGAGCTTTTCGGCAGGAATGCCGATGCCGGTGTCGCTGACCACGAGCCTGAAGCGTCCGTTCTCGACTGCGGCATCGACATTGATGACGCCGCCGGGTTCGGTGAACTTGATGGCGTTGCCGACCAGGTTGATAAGGATCTGGTGCATGGCGCGTCGGTCGGCGGTGATCTCGCCCACGCCCCGGGCAAGCCGGCGGGTCATGGTGACGCCGCGGCCGGCGGCCTGCAGGCGCAGCATGGCGTCGCAGCTGTCGATCACCTCGCCCACGGCGAAGGGCTCGACGAACACCTCGTAGCGGCCCGATTCGATCTTGGACATGTCGAGCATGGTGTTGACCAGCGACAGCAGATGCTCTCCCGACTGATGGATCAGCCCCACATATTCGCGCTGCCGGTCGTTGCTGAGCGCGCCGAAATATTCGCGCGCAAGAATGTCGGAGAAGCCGATGATGGCATTGAGCGGCGTGCGCAGCTCGTGGCTGACGGCGGCCAGGAAGCGGGTCTTGGCGGCGTTGGCGGTTTCGGCGTCCTCGGCCATGGCGGTTGCACGGATGCGGCCCTCTACCTCGTCGGAGATGTCGCGGGTCTGGACCAGCGCGCCGGAAAACAGCCCGTCCGGCCCGCGTTCGGCGGTGAGCGAGACCGCCGCGTGGACGAATTGCACATCGGGGCCGAGGCTGTCGAAGCGGATCTCGACCTCTTCGCGCGTGGCCCCGCGACGCAGCCGGTCGAGCGCGTCGAGAAAGGCGATGCGGTCGGCGACATGGATGCGGTGGACAAAGCCCTTGCCGGAAAACTCGCCGACACTCCGGGTGAACTCGACCAGGCCGGCGCCGGCGATGCGGATCACGTCGCCGCGAGCGTCGTGCCGCGTGAAGACGCCCGGCAGGGCGTCGAGGATGTCCATGTCACCCACCGGCTCGGCTTCGATCAGCGGCGCCGCCTCAACGGCGGGGGTTGCGTCCAGGCTCATGGCGAGGCCGCGCACCAGGGCATAAAGTGCAAAGCAGAGGCCGGTTGCGAGAACCGCACCCTCGGGCGCTGCGTGGACCGGCAGCAGGCTCGCATAGGCCGCAACGCCCAGAAGCGCCGTGACCGCGTCGAGCGCGCCCACGCCGAGTCCTGACAACCGCCGCGACTGGATCGCGGCCTCGAGCGGGATGAGCGCCAGCAGCGGCAGGAACGGCGAGGCAAGGCCGCCGCTCAGCACCGCGAGCGCGGCCAGCGCCACGGCGGCGGCGAAGACCGCAAGACGGCCGGCGATGGCGGGCGACCCGGTGGCGGCCAGCACGCCGGCAATGGCGATCGGCAGGGCAGCCGCCGTCAGCGCGCCGGCAATCGCCTGCGGCCAGGAGAATGCCGTCAAGAGGGCCGGAACCGCGATCAATGGGGTGAGGATGGCGCTCGACAGGCAGGCCGTCATGGCGCGGATGCGGGCCTCGAGGCCCTCGCCGCCACCCTGTCCGGGCACGGGCAATCCAAGCCAGGATTCGGCCGTCTGCCGTCCGGCCAGTCTCACCCTGTCGATCAGAACGTCCAATTGTGTCACTGCCGAATCCATACACGCCGCAGGTCTGGTACTGGCCGGACTCTGCCAGTGCCGGCTTAAGGAAAGGATAAGCGGGGGCCCGCGGGAGGCGCCAAAGCGGGTGATTTGGAGGGCCTGCGGCGGTGAAAAGCCGGCTTCGGGCAACATGGTTAACGAGTGCTTTCCACGGCCCGTCCGCCCACGGGTTTGGCGCGCGGGAGGCGCGGCGCCTTGCGGTTTGCGGCCGCCGGTCCGCCCGGGCACAGGCCCGTCGCCGGCGGCCTGGTGCGGCTGGTCTGCCGGCGGGTGGGGCCTCAGATCGCGGTCCGCGGGAGGATCGCTAAAATTTTCGGCAAATTTGATTCAAAACCAGCCCTCCGCTTCAAATCGGCCTTGAAGTTTTTGGAGCATGCTCATGTCCAAGTCCGGGAAAACCCGGGCAACTCCGTCCAAAGCGGCGGGCAACAGGAAGGGCTCATCCATGTGGTTTCTGATCAAGGGAAGTTTCTGGTTCTCGCTGGTGCTGATCACCTTGCCGTTTCTCGACACCAGCTCGCGGGAGGCGCTCGAGGGGGCGCCGCCGCTCGAAGTGGGCCAGAGCGTCGCCGCCGCCGTCGCGGCGTTTGAGGACATCAAGCAGATCTGCGTGCGCAACCCAGACGTCTGCCAGACCGGCTCCGAGACCTTCGCCGCCCTCGGCATCCGCGCCAAGGAAGGCGCCCGCATCGCCTACCAGTTCCTCGACGCCAAATTCGCCGGTGACGAAGCCGAGATCGTCACCGGGTCTCTGCAGCAAACCGACGCGCTGCACACCAACTAGGGGCCGGAGCCTGCCCGATCGCACCCGCTGCCCCGCTTCAGGGATGCGGTGATCAAAAGGATCCACTGCCGAAGCCATGATGCTCGTCACTGCCAACTCAAGCCGCATCTGATGCGCCGCCACCGGGAACGCCCTTCCTCCCGGTGGCGCTTTTCCTTGTGCGGACGGCAGACTGTGGCCCGGAATTCTCACGGGCGGGGTGCACTCTTGCCCGGTTTCGCCTATATGACGGGTCAATCACAGGATCCGGGCATGAGCAAGCTTCAAACCATCATCGACGACTTCGAATATCTCGACGATTGGGAGGACCGCTACCGCTATGTCATCGAGATCGGCAAGGCGCTGCCGGAGATGCCCCAGGCTGAGCGCACCGACGCCAACAAGGTCAAGGGCTGCGCCAGCCAGGTCTGGCTCGTGGCCGAGACCGAGGCGGGCGACCCGGGCGATCCGGTGATGCTGTTCCGCGGCGAGTCCGACGCCCATATCGTCCGCGGCCTGGTGGCCATCGTGCTGGCCGCGACCTCGGGGCAGAAGGCGTCCGCGGTCGAGGCTCTGGACGAGGTGGAACTGATGTCGCGACTGGGGCTGGGCGAGCATCTGTCGACCCAGCGCGCCAATGGCTTGCGCTCCATGGTGGCGCGCATCAAGGCCCATGCCATGGCCGCGCGGGCGGGCTGAGCTCACAGCCGCGTGCGCTCACCGGGGCGCCGCGGCGCGCTGTAATGGCGGGCGAGCGCGGCCAGCGCCGTGCGCAGCATCAGCTTGGCGGAGCGCGCCGGCCATTGCCGCTCCCGCTCGACCTCGGCCAGTCCCTTGAGAAAGCAGCACACGTCCATGAGCACCCCCGAGAGTTCGGGGCCGACGTAGGCCAACGCGCGCTCGACCCGCAGCCGCGCCGAGAGCGAAGCCTCGCCGATCTCCGCCGCACCGCCCGGCGCGCCCTTCTGCCGGCCGAGGCGCACCGGCTCCCAGCGTTGGCCGAGCGACGGCTGCATCTGGCCGCGGGTGAAATCGGCCCTCAGCCGCTCGCCCGCCTCGACCTGCGACGGATCGAGGAACAGGCCGCCGTCCCTGGCCTTGATCCGCGCCAGAGCGCAGAGCGGCGATTCGGTCGCATTGACGGTCATCAGCCCCAGGTCCGGATCGGATCGCGACACGAGCGTCCGGTGCTGGTCCTGGAAGGCGCTGTCGGGATCGCTGAGCCAGCGCCGGAGCGCCGCCCGGCCCTCGGGCGTGGGCGCATAGGCGCGCAGCCCCGCGCTCCCTCCCGCCGCCTCGCGACCTCCCTCGCCCGCCCAGGCCTGCGCCACTTTGTCCGCAACCAGCCCGCGGGCAAGGGCCACTTTCAGCAGGGTTGCGTCCACATCACGCCGGCTGCCATCGGCGCGCTCGAGGGTGATTCGGCCCGATCTGGCTAATGGCAGCGGTCCGGTGGCCTCGCCGCGCGCCACAAAGCCCACGAGCCTCGCCAGCGCCCTGCGCGACCCGCCTTTCTCAGAGCTCCGCATGATCAAGCCCGAAAGGCGCGAAGACGGCCTCGATGCAGCGCTCGCACTGTTCGATGAAACGGTCGTAGCTCCCGTCATCACGGCGGTCCTCCACCACCGCACAGGCATGCATCACCGTGGTGCGGTCGCGGCCGAAGGCGGCGGCCACGGTTGCGTAGGGCACCGACAGCACCACGTGGGACAGGTACATGGCGACCTGGCGTCGGTGGCAGCGAGGCTTTCGCCGCGCCTGGGTTTCGGCCCCGTCGCGCTCGCCGGCCATGGCGAAGAGTTGCGCCACCAGGCGCCAGACGATGCGGCAGCGCAGGACATCGACGGGATTGGCGCGGCCCCGGGTCGCCCCCAAGCCGCCGGCCGTCCCCGTGCGGCGCACCGCCCTGCCCTTGCGGCTGGCGGCAACGGGCGGATCGATCAGCCGCGCCAGATCGGCGATGGCGGCGAGCGCCAGCATCCCCTCATTGGCACCCACCGTCGCTTCCGCTCCCTGACCCGGCCCGGACAGGCGCGGCTGGCGCGGGTCCTGCCGGCCATGAAGCTGGTCCGGATTGCTCGATTGTCCATATCGGTCCACCATGATGAAAATCTCCTTTATAGGAATATTTTCATACATGATATGCAGATGACGGGGACGTGCAGCCACCCACGTGCTGCATCCTATCGTTGTTTTTTCAATGTTTTCGAACAAAATGAGGATATTTTAGAGGAATTTTTTCCTCACATTTCCGCACGCCCGCTCGACGTCCCGCCCTTCGTCCCCGGGGCGGACGGGCCGGACCGGCTTCAAGAGGCGGCGGCGGCCATCCCGGAGAGAGGCCATGGCGCCGGGCGGACACAAAAAAACCGCGGCCTGGGCCACGGTTGTTTTGGTCTTGCCGGTCGATCGGGATCTGCCGGCTAAGTCGCGGCGGACCGGGTTCATCGCACGGGTCGGGGGTTGACGACCAGACCTGTGCGCTTCTCCTGAACCGGCGCCTACTTGCTGACGCGCTTGCGCTTCTGGCCCAGGCCCATTTCCTTGGCCAGACGCGAGCGCGCCTCGGCATAGGCTGGAGCAACCATCGGATAATCTGCCGGCAGTTCCCATTTTTCACGGTACTGTTCCGGCGTCAGACCGTAATGGGTCATGAGGTGACGCTTGAGCGACTTGAACTTCTGGCCGTCTTCCAGGCAGATCAGGTAATCGTTCTGAATCGAACGGCGCACCGAAACCGCAGGCTTGGGCTTCTCTACGACCTCTTCCAGGGGCATGGTCGCTCCGCCGAGTGCCGCATGCACCTGGCTGATGACGCTGGGTAGATCATTTGCGGCAACAGAATTGTTGCTCACATAGGCTGCGACAATTTCGGCGGTCAGTTCGATCAACAGATCAGCGCTGCCGTCTTTGTTTGCTTCTGTCATAGTCTGGTCCTAACTTTTCAATCAAGCAGACTGCCTTTTGAGGGGATTGGAATGGTTACAAAAGAACGCATGTTCAGCACGGCGGCCTGCGATCATTGGCTTACCTGAATTTCAAGCTTAAACAAGTACTAAATCTTATGTCGTGGCGGACCGATTAATAAAACATATCAAAAAATATTACGGATTTATAATTTAAACGCGCATTCTGACTTTGGCTGAATTCTTAAGTTGCATGAAAGAAGAAATTTGTTCGATATTTCACTATCGGTCGTCTTTGGATGCCATTTCATCGCGCACGGAGGATTCGTGCAGCCGGTAGCCCACTGCATAGGCAGCCTTTGCAAGTAGATGCGCCGACACCGGCGCGGTCAGCAGGATGAAGACCACGCCGGCCAGCGCCCGCGACATCGTGCCGAAATCGGCTGCATGGATGGCGAGCGCGATCAGCATCAGGCACGCGCCCATGGTGCCGGCCTTCGAGGCGGCATGCATGCGCGTGTACAGATCCGGCAGGCGCAGCAACCCGAGCGAGGCAATCAGCGTGAAGGCCGAGCCGATCAGCAAGAGAGCGGCAGAGATGAGGATGAGGAGTTCATTCATTGGTTGGTTCCCCCGCGGTCTGGCCGGAGCGGGCATGCGCCGCCGCGCCGGGATTGCCCGCCATTGTCCCGGCCGAGGCCCTGGACCGGGCCTTGGCCTCGCGGCGCGCCATGGTTGCGGCATCGCGTATTTCGGTGCGGATGTCGTCCTCCGTCTTGCCGCGCGACAGCACGAAGCGGGCGAAGGCGACGGTGGCGAGAAAGCCCACCAGCCCCAGCGCAATGGCCACATCCACATAGAGCGCGTAGCCGGTCTTGATGCCGATGACCGCGATGAAGCCGATGGCGGTGGTCACCAGCATGTCGAGAGCCAGGATCCGGTCCGGCAGGGTGGGACCCTTGACGATGCGATAGATGGTGACCAGGAACGACAGGCACAAGGCGCCGAGCGCGAGGGTGACGGCATGATCGAAAATGGCCTCGACGCTGATCATCGGAACGCCTCCATGATCCGGCTCTCGAAGCCTTCGGCGATCTCACGGCGCGTGGCGTCGGGATCGGAGGCGTCCATGGCATGGATATAGAGGATACGGCGGTCGTCGGAGACATCCACCGACAAGGTGCCCGGCGTGAGCGTGATGAGATTGGCCAGCATCGTGATCTCGAAATCCCGGTCGACCCTCAGCGGATAGGCGAAGATGCCCGGCTTGAGGTCCATGCGCGGCGACACCACCATGACGGCCACCCTCCAGGCCGACAGCACCAGCTCGGTGACGAACAGCAGCAGCAGCGACGCGACCCGGCGGGCGCGGGAGAAATATCCCACCGAGCCCACCTGCTCGCGGATCAGCGACAGCGCGCAGATCGCCAGCACGAAGCCGAAGGCGAAGTTGAGGAAGGTGAACGATCCGGTGACCGCCGCCCAAGACAGCGCCAGCAGCACATTGACCAGGAACAGGCTCATTGGGTCGCCTCCACGGGAAACACCGACTGCACATAGGCGGACGGATCAAGCAATCCGCGCGCGGCCTCCTGGGCCAGCGCCATCACCGGCTCGGGCCAGACGCCGGCGGCGGCGGTGATCGCCACCAGTCCGCCCAGCGCTGCGGTGGCGCCCATCGACAGCGGACTGAGATCGCGCTCATCCGGCGCCTCGCCAGACACAGTATCGGGCATCGGGCGCCAATAGGCCAGCGCCCAGATCCGCCCCACGGTGATGGTGGTGAGCAGGCCGGTCATCAGGATCGCGCCCGCCAGCCACCAGGCGCCGACGTCGAGCGAGGCCTTGACCAGCATGATCTTGGGCCAGAAGCCCGAGAACGGCGGCAGGCCCGCCACCGACAGGAACAGCACCAGCGTCAGGCCGGCCACCATGGCGTTGCGCGTGTAGAGGCCGCCCGCCTCGCTGAGCCGGAAGCCGCCGCCGAGCCGCGCGCCGATGCCCACGGCGAAATAGAGCGCCGTCATCACCACCATCGAATGGGCGGCATAGAGGATCGCGCCGGAGAGGCCCGCGGGGCTGCCGAGCGCCAGGCCGGCCATCATCACGCCGATGCCCGAGATCACCAGGAAGCCCATGGCGCGGCGGATGTCGTTCTGCGCCAGCGCGCCGATGACGCCGAGGATCATGGTGAGCGCCGCGGCCAGCGCGATGAGGAAGGAAAGCTCCTCGCGCTCGACCGGAAACAGCATGCCGAGGATTCTCAGAAGCGCGTAGATGCCGACCTTGGTGAGCAGGCCCCCAAACAGCGCCGAGACCACGATCCGGGGGGTGTGGTAGGAGGCGGGCAGCCAGAAATTGACCGGGAACGCCGCCGCCTTCATGGCGAAGGCCAGCAGGAACAGCGTGACCAGCGTCATCAGCGGGGCCGTGCCGCGCAGTTCCGAAGCCTTGATGGCGATGTCGGCCATGTTGAGCGTGCCGAACAGGCCGTAGAGATAGCCGGTTGTCACCAGGAACAGCGTGGTGGCGATCAGGTTGAGGAAGGCGTATTTGACCGCGCCGTCGAACTGCACCGGCCTCGAGCCCAGAACCAGCAGGCCGAAGGAGGAGATCAGCAGGACCTCGAACCAGACATAGAGATTGAAAATGTCGCCGGTCAGGAACGCGCCGATAATGCCCGCCATGATCAGAAGCAGGAACGGATAGAAGCCGTAGCGGCGGCTGGAATCATCCACGTCGCTGCGGCCGTAGATGCCCGCGGCGAGCGCCACCAGCGAGGAGGTCACGGCAAAGAACGCGCTCAGCAGATCGACCGTGAAGGAAATCCCGAAGGGCGGCAGCCAGCGGCCCATGGTCATGGTCACGGTGCCGTTGACGACCACATGCCACAAAAGCCCGATCGTCATCAGCGCGAGCACGGCCAGCGCCGGAATGGCGATCAGCGGCTGCAGCGCCGTGCGCTTGCGCAACATCACCAGAAGCGCGCCGATGAGCAGGCACCAGACCACCGGGGCCGGGATCAGCCAGTCGGCGGCGGCCACCGGATCCATCACATAGGCGACGGAGAGATCCTCAAGGGGAGCGGTTTTTCCAGCCATCGGTTGTCCTCAGTACCCAAGCGGCGGCGAAGGCTCGCTCACCGGTTCGGCCAAGCGCATTTCGTCGGACCGGTCGGTTTCCAGCTTCTGGAAGGTGCGGAAGCCAAGGACCAGGAGAAACGCGAAGAATGAAAAAGAGATCACGATGGCCGTCAGGATCAGCGCCTGCGGCAGCGGGTTGGCGGCGTTCGCGGCCAGCACATCGGCATCGGCGCCGATGACCGGCGGCACTTCGCGCGTGACCCGGCCCGCGGTGAAGATCAGCAGATTGACGCCGTTGCTGAGGATCGCCGCGCCCATGAGGATGCGGATGATGTGCTTGGACAGGAACAGGTAGAAGGCGACGGTGAACAGCGCGCCCACCAGTACGGCGAAGAGTGCTTCCATCAGTCGCGGTCCCCTTCCTCGAGCCCGAGCGCGATCGAGCTGATGGCGCCGACGACGACCAGATAGACCCCGACATCGAAGATCAGCACGCTCGACAGGGCCAGTTCCACCCCGAGGATCTCGGGATAGATCCACAGGCCCGACATGAAGGGCACGCCGGCGAACATCGACAGCACCCCGGCCAGGGTCGCCATGAACAGCCCGAAGGCCGAGATCGCGATGGGATGATAATAGATGGCGCGGCGAACCGCGGCGACGCCGCAGGCAATGCCGTAGATCGCCAGCGCGGAGGCCGCGATCAGTCCGCCGATGAAGCCGCCGCCCGGCTCATTGTGGCCGCGCAGCAGCACGAAGATCGAAAACAGCACCATGAGACTGGTCAGGAACGGTGCGATCGAGCGGAAGATGATCGTGCGCATGTCAGGTCACCTTCCCGGTCTGATCGGGACCAAGATGTTCGGGCCCGTAACGGTCGGTCCTCGGCTGGTCGGGATCATTGTCGGCGATCTCGCCCGACCGCAGCGAGCGGATGCGGATCAGCGACAGGATGGCGAGGCCCGTGACCATGACGACGGCGATCTCGCCCAGCGTATCAGTGCCGCGGAAGTCGACGATGATGACGTTGACGACATTGGTGCCGTGGGCCACGACCTTGGAATAGGCCGCGAAGAATTCGCTGAGCGCGGTGTTGAACGGCTGCTGAGTGACGGCCAGCAGATAGAGCATGAAGCCGATGCCGCAGGCGAGCGCCACCGACAGGTCGACGAGCTTGCGCCCGGTCGGACGATGGTCGGACGAGGTCAGCTTGAGCCGGGTCATGACCAGGGCGAGGATGACCACGGCGAGCGTCTCGACCATGAACTGGGTGAAGGACAGGTCCGGCGCGCCGAACAGCATGAAGATCAGCGCCACGGCGAAGCCCTGGACGCCCAGCGAGACGATGGCCGTCAGCCGGTCGCGGGCATAGATGACGGCCAGCAGGCCGATGAAGGCGATGGCGATTACCACCAGCTCGTGGAACTGGGCGTCCGCAGGCCAGACCGGCATCGACGGCCATTCGCCATACCAGGCCATGGGTCCGATCAGCGCCGCGGCGATCATCAGGAAAGTCACGGTCATGTAGATGTCGAGCCGGCCGGGCTGGACGAAGCGGGTGATCACCATGGACAGGCGGACAAGCCCTGAGATCAGCTGGTCGAATCCGCGGTCGGGACCCCAGCCGATGGCCAGCAGAAGCCAGGCCATCCCGGCCCTCAGGCGGTCGAGCGCCAGGTAGAAGACGACGCCGATCGCCACGGTGACGAGCGACAGAATGAGCGCCGGCCCCATGTGCGGGACAAGCGAGATCGACACGGTCTCGGCCCTGCCGGCAACGGCGCTGGCCATGGGCGAGGAGATGAAGCGGTGGGTGAGCGGCGAAAGCAGCGCCGCGATCAGCGCGGCCACGCCCAGCACCACCGGGCCGAGCCACAGCAGCACCGGCCCTTCATGGGCGGCTTTCGGGGTTTTGACGAGCGGGCCGAAGAACGGCTTGATGGCCACTGCGAAACCGATGACGAACATCAGCGCGTTGCCGAGGACCGCGACGGCGACGAAGGCCAGCGCCCAGGGGTTGGTGGCCCAGAGCGCGTAGTAGATCTCCTCCTTGGCGAGGAAGCCCACGAAGGGCGGCAGTCCGGCCATCGAGATCGCCGCCGCCATGGCGGCAAAGAAGGTGATCGGCATGGCCTTGCGCAGGCCGCCGAGCGCGGTGACGTCGCGGGTTCCGGTCTCGTGGTCGATCAGGCCCGCGACCATGAACAAGGCACCCTTGAACAGCGAATGGGCCACCAGATAGAGCACGGCAGCGGCGATGGCGTGTTCGGAGCCGAAGCCGGTCAGCATCACCAGGAGACCGAGCGAGGACACGGTGGTGTAGGCCAGCATCAGCTTGAGATCGGTCTGGCGGATGGCGAGCAGCGTGCCGACGATCAGCGTGGCGCCGCCGAAGAGCGGCAGCAGCGTCTCCCACCAGACGGTGTCGCCCAGCACCGGATTGAGCCGCATCAAGAGATAGACGCCCGCCTTGACCATGGTGGCCGAGTGCAGATAGGCCGACACCGGCGTCGGCGCCTCCATGGCATTGGGCAACCAGAAATGCAGCGGGAACTGCGCCGATTTGGAAAATGCGCCGCCGAGCACCAGCAGCAGGGCCAGCAGGTAGAACGGGCTCGCCCGCACATCGTCGCCATAGTTCAGAAGCAGCGAGATCTGGCTCACGCCGGTGATGTTCCAGATCACCAGGAGGCCCGCCAGCAGCGCCAGGCCGCCGCCGCCGGTGACCACCAGCGCCTGGATCGCGGCGCGGCGCGAGGCCTCGCGGGTGTGATCGAAGCCGATCAGCAGGAACGAGGTGATGGAGGTCAGTTCCCAATAGACAAACAGCATCAGGAAGCTGTCGGAAATGACCACGCCGAGCATGGCGCCCATGAACAGCAGCATGAAGGCGAAGAACCGGCCGAGCTGGTCGTGGCCTTTGAGGTAACCGCCGGAATAGAGAATGATCAGCGCGCCGATGCCCGAGATCAGAAGCGCGAAAGTCAGCGACAGGCCATCGATCAGCCAGGAGAAACTGACATTGTAGGACGGAACCCACTGGAAACCGCCGGTGACGAACCCGCCGTCAGCCACTTCCGCAGAAAAGCCAAGAAAATGGACGAAGATCGCCACCGGCGCCAAGGCGAGAAGCCAGGCTGCATTGTGGCCGAGACGACGTGTCAGCCACGGTGCGATCACCGCCGCCAGAAACGGCAGCATCAAGACAATAAAAGTCGTTCCAGGCGCGGCAGCGCTCATCGAAAATTCCCCGGGGACGGCTTGGGATTGCCGCTTAACACGTTTTTGTTCCCGTCACTTAGTCATCACTTTCGCCAAGGACAAGGCAATTCCTTGCAGAATTGGTGGAAAACCGACGCAATGACAGCGCAAGCGCCGCTCCGGAGGCGATGCCGGCGCCGCCCTTGGGACATAGCGCCGCACCCCTGGAAAGGAGGAGCAAGGCCCGATTCGCAGGCCCGACGCGGCCAGCTTGCCTGTCGTCGCGCTTGTTCTATGATGCCCGGCAGGAGTGCTGTGCATGAGCGATGACAAGACCCTGAAGATCACCCGGACCGATGCCGAGTGGCGCGCGCGGCTCACGCCCGAGCAGTATCGCGTGACACGCAAGCACGGCACCGAGCGCGCCTTCACCGGCCCCAACTGGGACTCCAAGGACGCCGGGCTCTACCGCTGCGTCTGCTGCGAGCGCGCGCTGTTCCGCTCCGAGACCAAGTTCGACTCAGGCACCGGCTGGCCGAGTTTTTATGCCCCGGTTTCGCCCGACGCTGTGAGCGAGCACAAGGACCGCTCCTTCTTCATGGTCCGGATCGAAGTGCGCTGCGCCGATTGCGACGCCCATCTGGGCCATGTCTTCAATGACGGGCCGGCGCCCACGGGCCTGCGCTACTGCATGAACGGAACCGCCATGACGTTCGAGCCGGACTGAGCCGCGCCGCGATCAAATTAGGTCAGTATTATTGACATAAAATCCGGTTCGTGATCAATCTTGCTGCAAGACCGGCTTTCACGCAGGTTTGTTGCGCCTCCGGAGCCTGATCCGGGCGAAACAGAACTTCGGGCGTGGGCACGGTCCGGCATCACTCGCAGACGATCGAGCGCCGAAGCGCTCCCCGGGAGGAAAGCATGACCACGCAGATGCAACAGGATACGGCCCAGGCCGGCGCCGGCTCGCTCGGACACGGCCTCGACTGGCCGGCGCTGTTCGCCACAAGGGCGGAGCGGATGAAGGCGTCTGAAATCCGCGAGTTGCTGAAACTGCTCGACCAGCCCGACGTGATCTCGTTCGCCGGCGGCATCCCCGATCCGGCGCTGTTTCCGGCCGAGGAGTTTGGCGCGGCGCTGACGGCGGCGCTGTCGGGCGACTCAAAGGGAGCGGCGCTGCAATATTCGGTGAGCGAGGGCTACAGGCCGCTGCGCGAGTGGCTCGTCACCCGCATGGCCTCGCTTGGCGTCGACTGCACGACTGAGAACATCATGATCACCTCGGGCTCGCAGCAGGCGCTCGACTATCTGGGCAAGCTGTTTTTGTCCAAGGGCGACACCGCGCTGGTCGGCTGGCCCACCTATCTCGGCGCGCTGCAGGCGTTCAACGCCTACGAACCCCATTACGACCGGCTGGCGCCGCTCGCCAACCGCTCGGCCGCCGACTACCGCGAGACCGCCGCCTCGAAAGGCGGACCCGGGGGCGGACAGGTCAAGTTCGCCTATGCCTCGGCAGACTTCGCCAATCCGACCGGCGAAACGCTGGCCGAGAGCGCGCGCCAGGCCATCCTCGATCTTGCCACCGAGCTCGACATCGCCGTCATCGAGGACGCCGCCTACCAGTCGCTGCGCTATGACGGCGCGGATGTCCCTCCCCTCTTGGCGCTCGACATCGCGCGGACGGGATCGATCGAATTGAGCCGCACGATCTATTGCGGCAGCTTCTCCAAGACGCTCGCGCCGGGCCTTCGCGTGGGCTGGGTCTGCGCGGCAAAGCCGGTGATCTCGAAACTCGTGCTGATCAAGCAGGCGGCGGACCTGCATTCGGCGACACTCAACCAGATGGCGATCCATACGGTCGCGTCCAACGGCTTTGCGGCCCAGGTGGCCAAGATCCGCACCGCCTATCAGGCGCGGCGCGACGCCATGCTTTCGGCACTTGAGACCTACATGCCCAAGGGCGTGAGTTGGACCAGACCCGACGGCGGCATGTTCGTCTGGGTCACTCTGCCCGAAGGCTTCGACGGCGCCGCACTCCTGGCCGAAAGCCTCAAGAGCGAACGCGTGGCCTTCGTGCCGGGCCGCGCCTTCTTCGCCGACGGCTCCGGCGCCAACACCATCCGCCTGTCGTTCTCGTGTGCGAGCGAAGCGATGATCGACGAGGGCATCAAGCGGCTGGGGCGGGTGGTCTCGGGAGGCACCTCCGCCTGACGGGCCGCTCCAGCAACGGGAGACTCGGCAATGGCACTCGAACTCAGACCGAACTGCGAAGGCTGCGACAAGGACCTGCCACCGCATTCGACCGAGGCGCGGATCTGCACCTATGAATGCACCTTCTGCGCCGACTGCGTGGACAGGATCCTGTTGAATGTCTACCCCAATTGCGGCGGCGGCTTTGCGCCTCGGCCGATCCGGCCCGCCACCGAATGGCGGCCCGGCCTGTCGGTCGCCAAGCGCCCTCCGTCCTCGACCCGGCGGCAGATGTCCTATTCAGTGGAAGACGCCGCGGCCTTCTCGCAACGGATCAAGGATATCCCGCCGGAGAAGCGGTAAGCCCCTCAGCCCCGCAACGGATAGGGCCGGTCGATGGACATCGACAGCGGCTGGCCTGCCGGGACGGCGCGGGCCTGTTTCGGCATCGCGCCGTTGACCATCAGCGTCAGCGCGGCGCTGCGGCTGATCGCACGATGGACGGCGTAGGAGATCAGCAGGGCTGTTGGCGCGATCAGGGCGAATTCGACGACCGGCGGCAGGTTGACCATGAGGAACAGCGTCGCCAGCACCATGATCACCGGATGGTGGAACAGGTAGATGGTGAAGGAGGCGTCGACCAGCCTGCGGATGCGCGGATCGGGCCGGCTGAAATGCCGCCTTGCCAGGCTCGCGATGAAGCCCACGATCAGCACGGCGCCGACCAGCCCCGCCATCACCGTGAGCGTGTGGGTGAACAGCCCCGCATGGGGGATCTGCGACAGGCTCACCAGAACGACGCCCGCGGAAAGGGAGCCTGCGGAGGAACTGAGCAGCCGATCCTGCGCCGCGCGGCTGTAGTAAAGCACCACGCCCAGGGCGAAATAGGGGGCGTAAAGATTGTAGTTGATGACGGCGTTGCCGTAATAGGGGCTTGCGCCGGCGATCACCGCCTGGGAATGGGCGGCGAGCTCGCAGATGGCCGCGAAAGCCGACAGCGACAGGATGCGGTTATTGCCGATCCAGGCGACGCCCGCTTCGATCCGGGTCCGCAGGCGCTGGCCGCCGACCAGCGCATGCAGCGCCGCAAGACCCGTGCAATAGGCGATCAGCGCCCACAGGAACCACAGATGCGAGATCCAGGGCTCGCCGAAATGGGTGAGCTCGCGGGCGACATGGCCTTGCAACTCGCTCATCGGAAGCGAGCCGGTCACGGTCAGCGCGACCGACTGGACGAATATCTGGAACGGCAGGATCAGGAGCGTGGCAAACAGCAGCGGAAGGCCGAGGCGCAACAGCCTCGCCCCGAGCCAGGCGCGGGCGCCCTGACGGTCGAGCAGCAGGATGGAGAAGACGCCGGCCAGGATGAAGAACCCCGGCATGCGGAAGGTGTGGATGAAATTGGCAAACCAGGTCAGCGTCTGGCTCTTGTCGGGCGAACTCACCGCCCATTCATGGCTCAGTGAATAGATGACCGCCGCATGGAACGGGATGCCGAGCACGAGATAGAGCGCCCGGGAAAAATCCCAGTCATTGAGGCGCTCCTGCGTGCGGCCAAGGCCCGTGCCCATCGCATGTCTCCGTGCAGCCAAAGCCGTTAGACGGCCTGGATGCATGTTTGCAGGAAAGGATTAAGGCCGGCCTTCGCGCGGCGCGGGAAATTGAGTCAAATTCTTTGGAGTGGCCAGCCAAGGGATTGATCGTCCGGCGATAGCCACGCGCACCGCCGTCGATAGGTCCGGGCGGCGGGGATGTCCGGTGAGCACCTGTTCGGCCGCCGGGAACATGGCGGACGGCGAAAGCAGCCGGAAACACTGAAAAAGAAACTGGAAAATCGATAAGGTAAGGCCAGCCGGCAGGGGGGTGGGGAAGCCGGCTGGCCAAGCTGATCTGAAGGGGTGTCAGATCAGGATCGTCTTAGTTGCCGAGTGCGGTCTTGCAGCGGCTGGCAACTGCGTCAGAGAACGTTGCCTTGGCTTCTTCGGCCTCGGTGCAGGCCTGCTGCAGCGCCGCCTGGCGTTCCGGCGTGGCGCCGGCCCAGTTCGACTCGAAGGTCGCGTCATCGACATCGACGCCTTCGGAGTCCATCATCATGTCCCAGACAGTGGGATCATTGCCGGCAAAGGCGTCGAGTTCGGTGCGGGTGTTGCTGGCGGTGGTCTGCGCGAACGCACCAACGGTAAAGGCCATCGTGAGCGCTGCGGCAGCAAGAATCTGTTTCATCTGTCTCTCCTCGTATAAGGCGGGGGCGCCTCGTTTTTGGTTACGACAGGACAATGCGGAAGCCCGATGATCGTTCCGAAAATAAATCCCGGGTTGAAAACTCTTTGAGCAAGACCGCATGCAAAAGGCCGGGATCGCTCCCGGCCTTTCCTGCTCGTCCCGGCGTTCGGGAGAGATCAGTTCTTCGACTTGTCGACCAGCGCGTTGCCCTTGATCCAGGGCATCATGCCGCGCAGCTTCTCGCCGACTTCCTCGATCTGGTGACGGTCGTTCATGCGGCGGATGCCCTTGAAGCGCGAGGCGCCGGCCTTGTATTCCTGCATCCATTCGGAGGTGAACTTGCCGGTCTGGATGTCGGTGAGCACGCGCTTCATCTCGGCCTTGGTCTCGGCGGTGATGATGCGGGGGCCGGAGACATATTCGCCCCACTCGGCGGTGTTGGAGATCGAGTAGTTCATGTTGGCGATGCCGCCTTCATAGATCAGGTCGACGATCAGCTTGACCTCGTGCAGGCACTCGAAATAGGCCATTTCCGGCGCGTAGCCGGCCTCGACCAGGGTTTCGAAACCGGCGCGGATCAGCTCGACCAGGCCGCCGCAGAGAACCACCTGCTCGCCGAACAGGTCGGTCTCGCACTCTTCGCGGAAATTGGTCTCGATGATGCCCGAGCGGCCGCCGCCGACGCCGCAGGCGTAGGAGAGCGCCAGATCATGGGCGTTGCCGGAAGCGTCGTGGTGGATGGCGATCAGGCAGGGCACGCCGCCGCCCTTCTGGTATTCGCCGCGCACGGTGTGGCCGGGGCCCTTGGGCGCGATCATGATGACGTCGACCGAAGCCTTGGGCTCGATCAGGCCGAAATGGACGTTCAAGCCGTGGGCGAAGGCGATCGCCGCACCGTCGCGGATGTTGCCGGCGATCTCGTTCTTGTAGATGTCGGCCTGGAGTTCGTCAGGGGTCGCCATCATCATCAGGTCGGCCCAGCTTGCTGCTTCGGCGACGGTCATGACCTTGAAGCCGTCGGCCTCTGCCTTCTTGACCGTGGCCGAACCGGCCTTCAGAGCGATAGCGACATTGGTCGCGCCCGAATCCTTCAGATTGAGCGCATGCGCCCGGCCCTGGGATCCGTAGCCGATGATGGCCACCTTCTTCGACTTGATGAGGTTGAGATCGGCGTCGCGATCATAATATACGCGCATGAGACACTCCCGTTGGTTCGCGTTGTTGTCGTTGTATCGGCGCCGGGCCCGTTGCCCGCCGCCAGGTCGTCTTGTTTCTATCCCCGCCCGTAGAGGGTGAGGAATTTCGTCACCGCCCGGGCGGAAAGGATGCGGATCTCGGCATCGTCCGGATGGCTGTCGTCGCCCAGAAGCAGCCGGATCTGGGTGTCGGCCACCACCAGCCCGAAGAAGCTGCGGAAGGCATCGGCCAGATCCTCGAAGTCGAGAAGTCCCGCCGCCCTGCCCGCTTCCAGAAGCGGCTCGATGCGCCGCTTCATGGCGAAGGGTCCATTGGTCAGCACGATCTCGCCGAGCCGGCTCTTGCCCGAGCCCGCATGGGAGACGGCCGCGCGGTTGAGCGCGATCGACAGGTCGCCGGTGATCACCGTGAGCCAGCTTGCGGCAAAGCCGGTGAGCGCGGCCGCGAGCCCGTCACGCGTCAGCCGGTCGCTCGGAAGCTTCGGCATGCGCACCTTGGAGGCCTGCCAGCGCACGGTCGCGGTCAACAGCCCGTCGCGGTCGCCGAACCATTTGTAGAGCGTCTCCTTGGAACAGCTCGCCGCGCGCGCCACCGCCGCCACCGAAAACCCGTCGCCTTCCGCCACCATCAGCTGGAGGACGACATCGAGCACTTCGCGCTGGCGCTCGGAAAACTCGGATTCGGGCGCGGAGGCAGTCTCCCCGACCTCGCGGCTCGTGGCAGTGGAGCGCTCGGGGCGCAGGATCGGATGGGCGGCACTGGTCATGGGCGCTGCGTACCGTACCGTACGGTTCGGTGTCAAGGGGGATGCGCATCGCTTCCTTCCGCTCGCCCCCGCCTGCCCCTTGAGGGGACCGAAGGCCCGGGTGGGGGTCGCGATGGCCCCGCAAGTGCAGTTTCCGATGTTACGCACCCCTACCCGTATCAGCGGCGCTGCGCCCGCTTCTCCGCAGGGTCGAGTCACGGGCCTAGACCCGTCCTTCGCGCCCCCTCAAGGGGAACGCGGAGGGGGCCTCACTTCTGCAGTCTGCACCGCACCATCTGGGTGCCGGGCTGGCCCGGGGTGGTGCTCAGGTAGAGCTGCTCGCTGTTGAGCATCTGGATCGAGAAGGCACGGGTGCCGGTGGTCTTGCCCCTGGCCTCGCAGGTGGCGTTGAGCTGGGCTGAGGTCTCGCCGGGCGCGGTGGGCGGGAAGGTGCAGGTTCCGGCCGGGTGGCGGATGGTCTCGGGGGTGATGACGGCGAAGCCCTCGAACTCGGTCTGGTCCATCATCGCGCAGCGGTCGCCATCCGCGGCCCAGACGCCGACATAGCCGAGACGGCTTGCATTGCGGTCATGGGCAAGAGCTGCCAGCGTGTCCTCGCGCAGCAGGCTTTCGGGCGGCAGCACGGCGTGAAGATCCACGGCAGGCACCCGTGCGACGGGACGGGACGAAGGTTCGGACACGCATCCTGTCAGCACCAGCGGCAGAAGCACCGCCAGATATCTTGTTTTGAGCCGACTCATCAGGCCTCCTGTCACAACGTCCATGCTTTCTGGCCGACCATTGTGACAATTTCAAGCGGAACGGCCCGCATCCTTCGGCTCCGCTCAGCACAGGTTCACGCACGGGCCGCCTGGCGCGCCCTGGCGGAGGAGATGCAATCCGGCCTGCGGGACCCGCCTCGAGGCTCGTTTGCGCGTGTCTTGAGAGGCAGCGCGCCCTACTCCGCGGCCTCCGCATCGAACCGCCGCCGTGCGGCGTCGACCAGGGCGAAGTTGTCGGCGGCCCAGATCACCAGATCGCTGAGCGGCGCCAGCATGGAGACGCCGAGCACGGTCAGGCCGTATTCGACGCTGGGCGGCTTAGTGGCGTGGACCTTGCGGTAGACATAGCCGTCGCGCTCGAGATCGCGGAGCGTCTGGGTCAGCATGCGCTGCGAGATGTCTGGCACCAGGCGGCGCAACTCGCCGAAGCGGTAGGGCCGTTCATGCAGCGCCTGCAGCAGAAGCGTGCTCCATTTGCCGAAGATGCCCTGCATGACCTGCCGGACCGGGCATTTGTCGAGGGATTGGACGCCCTGCATGGCCTTGATCCGGTCGGCGAAAGAAAATTGTGCGTCCATGGGTGGTTCCCTCCCTGTAACCATTGGCGGCAAAACTGCCTTCTTTTCCAAGGCTCCCTCATACCATATGTGCTGTAACTCTCAAGAAGAGAGCAACATCGTTTTCGGATGCGGGATTGAGCCGCGTCCACCCGGAAAGGACAAACATGACTGGCAGGATTCTCGTCACCGGCGCTTCGGGCCATCTCGGCGCGCGCATCATCCATCATCTGCTCGCCACCCAGGGCGTGCCCGCCGCTTCTATCGTGGCCGGGTCGCGCGATCCGGCCAAGCTCGCGGCGCTGGCCGAGCGCGGCGTCGAGACAAGGCGCGTCGATTTCGACGACGCCGCCTCGCTCGCGACCGGCTTCGCCGGCATCGACCGGCTGCTGATCGTCTCCACCGACGCGCTCGACGGCGCGGGCACGCGGCTCAGGCAGCATCTGGCGGCGGTCGAGGCGGCAAAGACGGCCGGCGTCGGCCGCCTCTTCTACACCTCGATGCCGGGTCCGGACGACAGCATGGTCACGTTTGCGCCCGACCACAACAAGACCGAGGAAGCGATCAAGGCCTCGGGCCTCGCCTACACGATCTTCCGCAACGGATGGTACATGGAGAACCTGTTCATGGCGCTCCCCTCAGCGCTTGCCTCCGGCCAGTGGTACACGTCCTCCGGCGAGGGCAAGCTCGCCCATATCGCCCGCGACGACATCGCCCGGGCAATCGCCGCCGGCCTCGCCAAGCCTGTGTCCGGAAATGTGACCTACACGCTCACCGGCGCCACAGCCCGCACCACCGACGAGATTGCCGCCCTGGTCCGCGACGTGACCGGCAAGCCGCTGGCGGTGGTGCACCTGAGCGACGCGCAGCTCTCCGAAGGCATGGCCGCGGCCGGCGTGCCGGCGCCCTACATCCCGACCTTCGTCTCCTTCGACGCCAACACGCGCGAAGGCAAGATCGCCATGGTGACGGACGACGCGACGAAGCTGTCGGGCGTCGGTCTCATGTCGCTCGAGGACTTCCTGGAAAGCAGCAAGGCCGCACTGCTTGGCTAAGGCCGAACGGCACATCCCTCAAATGTCATGGTTCTGACCTCCTGCCATGACACTGACCTCCCTGCATCCATCCCGGATGCAGGGAGGCCCGATTTTATCTGCCTTACCCGCAAGCCCTGACGAACCGGCGGACGGTTTCGGCCATGCCGTGTTCGAGCGCGTCGGCGGTTAGGCCGTGGCCGATGGAGACTTCGAGCAGGTTGGGCAGCGCGCGGGCGAGTGCCGGCAGGTTGTCGACCGTCAGGTCATGGCCGGCATTGATTCCGAGCCCGAGTTCGGTGGCGATGCGGCCGGAGGCTTCGAGCCTGGCGAGCTCTTCGGCGGCGCGGGACGGATCGTCATAGGTTGAACCATAGGGTCCGGTGTAGAATTCCACCCGGTCGGCGCCGGTGGCTTTCGCCGCTTCCAGGCTCGCGCGGCTCGCGTCGGGATCGCAGAACAGCGACACCCTTGCGCCGCCCTTCTTCAGGCGCTGCACGACGGCGCGCAGATAATTGCCCTGGCCGACGAAATCCCAGCCATGGTCGGAGGTGGCCTGGGACGGATCGTCGGGGACCAGCGTCACCTGTTCGGGCGCGTTCCTCTCGACCAGGTCGAGAAACTCGTCGGTCGGATAGCCCTCGATGTTGAACTCGGCCCGCGGAAATTCGTCGTCGATCAGCGCGCGGATTTCGGGCAGATCGGAAAAGCGGATGTGGCGCTGGTCGGGCCGGGGGTGAACCGTCAGCCCGTGGGCGCCGTTTTCAAGCGCAATGCGGCCCAGGCCGGTGACGCTCGGCCAGGGCAGGTCGCGGCGGTTGCGCAGCATGGCGATGGCGTTGAGGTTGACGGAAAGCTCGGCGGGCATGGCGGCCTCATGGGTGAACACGACGGTGAGGCCGAAGCCCCTCGGGTTTTCCTAAAGCATTGGCCGGGGATGTGAAATGAATTTCGGGAAAGCGGCCATTCCGGATTTGAATGAATGACCGTCAAACCGGAGAAGGACCGGGCGACGGACTGGCCGCGCGCACCTGTCTCGCTCAGGATTTGCCGCGTCGCAGCCGCGCCGAATAGTCCTTCATGTCGGCGTCGTAGGCCTCGATCATGCGGCGCTGGCGTCTCTTGCCGATCCGGAGCGCGCCCCAGAAGAACAGGAGCGCAGCCACGCCGATCAGCGCGAAGATCGGGCCGCCGAGGTCCTTGGGATCCGAGCTCCCGAAGGCCTGCTTGAGCAGTTGGTCGACATCGAGGGCATAGGCCGGAAAAGCCGGCATGGTGCCGAGTAGCACTGCAATCGCGATCAGATAGCGCATCGAGGTCTTCCTTGTGCGAGCCACAGGCTTCATTTCTATCCTCACAGCGTTAAGAAATCGCTCATTGGAAAAGCGGCCGGCCGGGCGGACAGTTGGCGGGAACGGCTGTGTTCGCCAGCAGCCGGAGATACGCTCCGTCAGGATATATTAAGACATCATGATGTACACATCTCTAAAGCCGGTAGAAAGCAAGAACCGGCCAGGAACGCCATTGGAGGGTGGACTTGCAGGTGAGGTCCCGATCTTTTCATCGCCAACGATCCTCACATGCAAACAGGTGGCAGTGATGTTGCGCGCCTACCCGATGCCTGAGCATGAGACCGAGCGAATGGCCACACTGCGCGAGTTTGCGGTGCTGGACGGCATGCCGCCGGAAATCTACGCCCGGGTCACGCGACTTGCCGCGAACATATTGGGCACGCCGCTGTCGGTGGTTTCGCTGATTGATGACGATAGGCAGTGGTTCAAGGCGAGCACCGGCGTCGAGGCCTCCGACATGCCCAGAGAGCTGTCGTTTTGCGCCCATGCGATCTGCCAGAACGAGGTCTTCGTGATCGAAGACGCCACGCAGGATGAGCGGTTTTCCAGCAATCCGTTTGTCACGGGAGAGCCGGGGCTGAGATTCTATGCCGGCGCGCCGCTGTCGGTCAGGGAGGGCCTCAACCTGGGCACGCTGTGCGTGCTCGACACCAGGCCGCGGACCATCTCGGACGAGCAGAAGCAATTGCTTGCCGATCTGGCGGCGACGGTGGTGGATACACTCGAGTGCCGCCTCATCATTGATCGGGAGGAAAGGGCAAAGCAACGCTTCATCGACGCCATTGAATGCCTGCCTTCAGGCTTTGCCCTGTTTGACCGGGATGATCGGCTGGTGGCCTGCAACCAGCGCTACCAGACAATGATCCCAGGCATGACCGAGTTCATTGTGGCGGGCACGCGCTTCGAGGACATCCTGCGCAGGGGCGTCGAACTGGGTCAATTCCCGAATGCCGTTGGCGATGAGGAAAACTGGATTGCAAGGTCGAATCAGACCCACCAGACGCCCGGCCATCTCCACGAGTATGCGTTGCCGGATGGCAGTTGGGTGGCTTTCCAGGAACGCCGAACCAGCGACGGCGGAATCGTCGGCTTCAGCTATGACATCACCGCTCTCAAGCAGCAGGAACTGGAACTGGCCCGCCTTGCCTGGACCGACAGCCTGACCGGCTGCATGAACCGGCATCGCTTCATGGAACTGGCCAACATTGAAATCGACCGGGCAAGCCGAAACGGCGGCAAGGCGTGCCTGATGCTTCTGGACGCGGATCATTTCAAGCGGATCAACGACCTCGAAGGCCATGCGGCCGGGGACGAAGTCCTCAAGGGTCTTGTGCAACGATGGCACAGGGTTTTGCGCTCACATGACCTTATCGGGCGGATCGGCGGCGAGGAATTCTGTGTGCTCTTGCCCGATGCAGGCATTGAGGCGGCTTCGAGGCTGGCCGAACGGCTCAGGGCGTCGATCGCGGACCTGCCGTTCAAATTCGAAGGTCAGCTGCTGCGCGTCACCGTCAGCGTCGGGGTTACCGCGTTCGGCGAAGGCGATGATCTCAATGCGCTGATGCGGCGCGCGGACATGGCGCTTTACGAAGCGAAGGAAGCGGGACGCGACCGGTTCATGATCAAGGCTGCGTGACGGGCGACGCACAGCCCAACGAACGCGCAAAGCCAGCCGCGGCACCTTGACGTCAGGCCTGTGCATGCTCGCCGCACTCCGTTTGCGAGCGGGTTGCCTGTGATTGCTCCGCGAGCGGGCTTGCCCGCATTCACCGAGAAGCATAGGCTGATCGCGCCTGCATGCGGGCAGGCCGGATTCGAGCGCTGCGGGCGCGGCTCGCGCGTGTGGCGACAATCCCGAGCGGGATCCGTGCAACTGTCAGAGGAGCCGGATGATGATCTTCGTCAGCATGTCGAAACGCGGCGATCGCATCGAATATCGCGACGGCAAGCGCTGGCTGTGGATCCTGTCGGTGCTGGCGCCTTCGCTGCCGGGCCTTGCCGCGGTGGCATATCTCGCGAGCGGAAATCCGTGGTGGGTGCTGGCGCCGGTGGTGTTCTATTATGGCATTTTCGTCGCCTGCGACCACCTGATCGGCGTCGATCCGAACAATCCGCCCGAAGAGGTGGTGGAGGCGATGGCCTCGGACCAGTATTACCGGATCCTGCTGTTCCTGTCGGTCCCGGTGTTCTGGTTTTCGTTCCTGGCCTCAGCCATCGCCGCAGGACAGCCCGGAACCCCCATCTGGGCCTGGCTCGGGCTGGCGTTGAGCGCAGGCATCAGTTCGGGCACGGCCATCACGGTCGGCCATGAACTCGGCCACAAGCTCAACCGGCTCGACCAGTGGGGCGCCAAGCTCGCCAATGCAGTGTCGGGCTACGGCCATTTCTGCATCGAGCACAATCGCGGCCACCACGTGCATGTGGCCACGCCGGAAGATCCGGCTTCCGCGCGTCTGGGCGAGAGCCTCTGGCGCTTCGCCCTGCGCGAGATCCCGGGCACCGCGGTGCGCGGCTGGCGCATGGAGCGGGAGCGGCTCGCGCGCAAGGGCCTCTCGTTCTGGCACTGGCGCAACGACATCCTGCAGGGCTACGCCATCACGCTCGCCGTCGACCTGGCGCTGATCCTCGCCTTCGGATGGACCATGATCCCGTTTCTGCTGCTGCACAATCTGATCGGCTGGATGCACCTGACATTTGCCAATTATGTCGAGCATTACGGACTCAAGCGCGATGTGAAACCCGACGGGCGCTACGGGCCGTGCGAGCCGCGGCATTCCTGGAACACCAACCACATCGTCACCAACCTGATGCTGTTTCACCTGCAGCGGCATTCCGATCATCATGCCAATCCACTGAGGCCCTACCAGGCGCTGCGCTCGTTCGACGACCTGCCGACGCTGCCGTCGGGCTACCCGGGGACCTTCCTGCTGGCCGCGATCCCGCCTTTGTGGTTCAAGGTGATGGACCCCAAGGTGCTGGCCTGGGCCGGCGGCGACACGGCCAGGACCAATCTCGATCCCAGCCGCGCGCATCTCTACCCGCCAGAACGGGCGGCGGCCGCATGACTAGTCCCTCCGTCCCCTCGCTCGAGAGGATCAGCGCTGTTCTGTCGTTTCTCGATGAAGCCAACCGGCTCAAGGACACGCTGCGCAGCGGCCGCACGCCCGAAGGCCGGCAGGAAAGCACCGCCGAGCACAGCTGGCGGCTGTGTCTGCTGGTCACGCTGCTGGCGGGCGAACTCGAGGGCGTGGACGTGCTCCGGCTCCTCAAGATCTGCATCGTTCATGATCTGGGCGAAGCGATCTCGGGCGATGTGCCGGCGATCCACCAGCGCGCGGGCGATGACCGCGCCGCCCGCGAACGCGCCGATCTGCTGACGCTCTGCGCGCCCCTGCCCGAGGATCTGCGAGCCGAGATCGTGGCGCTGTGGGACGAGTATGCCGAGGCCGCCTCGCCGGAGGCGATCCTCGCCAAGGGCTTCGACAAGATCGAGACCATGCTGACGCATTCGACCGGCAAGAATGATGCGGATTTCGACTACCGGTTCAATCTCGGCTACGGCGTGGCCGCCACCAGCCGCCATCCGCTGCTTGCGGCGCTCCGGGCGCAGGTCGACGACCGGCACCTGAGGATCCTGGAGCGCCGCGCGGCCGACTGACAGCGCGGCGCCAGGATCCTGAGAGCGTCAGGCGGCCCGGCCGAGGCGAGCCTGCCCCGCGGCCGGACGGCCATGGCCGGCGACCGTGAAACGGCCTGCCAGTTCGGCGAGCGTCTGGTTGATGCCGAGCAGGTTCTGCGTGGCCGCGTTGGTCTGTTCCACCATCGCCGCGTTCTGCTGGGTCAGGTGATCCATGGAGGTGACCGCCGAGTTGATTTCGGCAATGCCGGAAGCCTGTTCCTGCGCCGATTGCGAGATCGAGGCGAAGTGATCGCTGATGGTTCGCACCTGACCGCCGATGCTGGTCAGAGCCTCGCCGGTCTTGTTGACCAGGGAGACGCCCTTGAGAACGTCGCTGAACGAGGCTTCGATCAATTCCTTGATCTCCTTGGCCGCGGAGGCGGAGCGCTGGGCGAGTTCGCGGACTTCCTGGGCGACGACGGCAAAGCCCCTGCCCGCCTCGCCCGCGCGCGCGGCCTCGACGCCGGCATTGAGCGCCAGCAGGTTGGTCTGGAAGGAGATCTCGTCGATCACCGAGATGATCTGGGTGATCTTCTTGGAGGATTGCT
>NZ_JAUXOD010000036.1 GCF_030682515.1 Hoeflea sp.
ATGATCAACGAGGCGATCTATACGCTCTATGAAGGCGTGGGCACCGTCGAGGCGATCGACACGGCCATGAAGCTCGGCGCCAACCATCCCATGGGCCCCCTGCAACTGGCCGATTTCATCGGTCTCGACACCTGTCTGTCGATCATGCAGGTGCTGCATGACGGCCTGTCCGACTCCAAATACAGGCCGTGCCCATTGCTGGTCAAATATGTCGAGGCCGGCTGGCTCGGCCGCAAGTCCGGCCGCGGATTCTACGACTATCGCGGCGACGTCCCCGTACCCACACGCTAAGGCAAGCGATGCGAGCCAGTGCCCTCCGCCGCGGCATGAACCTGTGGCCGCCGCTCTTGTTCGCCGGCATCCGGATCCGCCACATCGGCGATGATTACCGCGCCGTCGACGTCGAGCTTCGTGAACGGTTTTACAACCGGAACTATGTCGGTTGCCATTTCGGCGGATCGCTGTTTGCCATGACCGATCCCTTCTGGATGATGATGGTGATGCGCAATCTCGATCGCAGCTACACGGTCTGGGACAAATCAGCCACGATCGATTTCCTCCGTCCCGGACGCGGCACTGTCCGCGCAGAGTTCCGGCTCACCGACGAAGCCCTCAATGACATCTGTGCCAACACCGCGGTCGAGGACTCGGGATAGCTCAAGACATTCTCGGTCGACATCCTGGATCGGGATGCGGCGGCCGTGGCGTGGGTGACCAAGACCCTGCACATTCGGCGCAAGCCCGACACAAGAAGCCGGATCGGCGGCTGACGCGTTTCCAACATGGAATGCGGGTGCTGCCATGCCTACCACGGGGATCGTGGATCGAGAATGCAGATCCATTTATATAAAACATATTGAATATAGAATTGTTTATTGCTATATCCTGACCATGAGGTCACTGGAAGCCCAGTGACTCGGGCTTGGTCCGATCAGAAAAAAGGGAAATCAAAATGGCGCTTGATCGCATTATTCTGGCATTCGCGGGATTCATGGTTCTCCTGTCGGTGGCCTTGGGCTTCTACGTGTCGCCCTACTGGTTCTTTCTGACCGTCTTTGTCGGCCTTAACCTGATCCAGTCGGCATTCACCGGCTTCTGCCCGGCGGCCATCATCTTCAAGAAACTCGGCGTCAAGCCGGGCTGCGCGTTCAACTGACGCGAACAGAAGCATGACTCAGCGCCGGGGCGCGGATGAAAGTCCCGCGCCCAGGCGCTGTCTCTTCAGCCCGCCTTCAGGGCGGCAATCAGCGCCTTGGCGTCTTCGCTCGCCCACTCGGCAGGACCGTTCATGGCGCCCAGCATGCAGCCGTCCTTTCCGATCATCAGCGTCACCGGCAACCCGAACGCCACGCCTTCTTTCTTGAGCGTGTTGAACACACCCATGCTGGCGTCGCGGTAGAGCCCGAGATTGGACACACCGATCTCGTCCAGAAATGCCTGTGGCTTGCTCACATCGCCGGCGTCGATATTGATCGCTAGTACCTTGAACTCATCATCGCCGAGCTCCGACTGAAGCTCCGCAAGAGCGGGCATTTCCTCGCGGCAGGGCGCGCACCATGTGGCCCACAGATTGACCAGGATTGCCTGGCCGGCAAAGTCGGCAAGCGTCAGGGCCTCGCCTTCCGCCGACACGAAGGCGACCTCGGGCAGCGCGATCGCGCTGTCGCGGACGGCCATCGCGGCCACCTCGCCCCTTGCCAGGGGCTTGAGCCTGGCGAGCATTTCCGGATCGGCCTTGCAGGCGACGGTTCCGATAGAGGCAATACTTTCAGGCGCTGGCGCATTGCCAGAGGGGGACGCTTTCCCGTATATCCCGGCAGCCCCGACGGCGGCGCCCAGCGCGATTGCGATTGCGACCAGGGCGCCGGTGGAAAGGCGGTTGCGCGATTGGCTCATGAAAAACTCCAGGACAGGCTCATGTCGACAGATAAGGACAAACAGGCGTCAAACCAGATGTGGGGCGGCCGATTTGCCTCCGGCCCGGACGCCATCATGGAGGAAATCAACGCCAGCATTGATTTCGACCGCAAGCTCTACGCCCAGGATATTAGCGGATCCCTCGCACATGCGGCCATGCTTGCCAAGACTGGCATAATTTCGACCGGGGACTGCGACAAGATTGTTCACGGGTTGAACACGATCCTGTCAGAGATCGAGGAAGGCCACTTTGTCTTCTCGCGCCAGCTCGAAGACATCCACATGAACATCGAATCCCGGCTTGCCGACCTGATCGGCCCCGCGGCCGGACGGCTGCACACGGCGCGCTCGCGCAATGACCAGGTGGCGCTCGACTTCCGTCTCTGGGTCAAGGAAGAACTCGGCCGCACCGAAGCCGCCCTGTCGCGGCTGATTGCGGCGTTTCTCGACAAGGCCGAACTCCATGCCGACACCGTCATGCCCGGCTTCACCCACCTCCAGTCGGCCCAGCCGGTGACCTTCGGCCATCACTGCATGGCCTATGTCGAGATGTTCGGCCGCGACCGCCAGCGGGTGCGCCACGCCATCGAGCACATGGACGAATGCCCGATCGGCGCCGCCGCCCTTGCAGGCACCGGGTTCCCGATCGACCGGCACATGACGGCCAGCGCGCTGGGGTTCCGCGAACCCACCCGCAACTCGATCGACACCGTGTCGGATCGCGATTTCGCGCTCGAGTTCCTCTCGCTGGCCTCGATCTGCGCAGTCCACCTGTCCCGGCTGGCCGAGGAAATCGTCATCTGGTCGACGCCGCAATTCGGCTTCGTACGGCTGTCGGACGCCTTTTCCACCGGCTCCTCGATCATGCCGCAGAAGAAGAACCCCGACGCGGCCGAACTCGTGCGCGCCAAGACCGGCCGCATCAACGGCTCGCTGATCGCGCTCCTGACCATCATGAAGGGACTTCCGCTCGCCTATTCCAAGGACATGCAGGAAGACAAGGAGCAGGTCTTCGACGCCGCCGAAAGCCTGGAGCTGTCGCTGGCGGCAATGACCGGAATGGTGCGCGACATGACGATCCGCACCGACCAGATGCGCAAGGCCGCCGGCTCGGGCTATTCCACCGCCACCGATCTCGCCGACTGGCTGGTGCGCGAGGCCGGCCTGCCGTTCCGCGATGCCCACCACGCCACCGGACGCGCGGTCGCCATGGCCGAGGAAAAAGGCTGCGAACTCGGCGACCTGCCGCTCGCGGACCTGCAAGGCATCAACCCGGCGATCACCGAGGGCATCTTCGACGTCCTGACCGTCGACGCGTCGGTCGCCAGCCGGCAAAGCTATGGTGGCACGGCGCCTGCGCAGGTGCGCAAGCAGATTGCCTGGTGGCGGGCGCAAAACTGAGCCCGCACGACAAAGCGGGTGCACGCGGCGCCGAAAACTTGTATGTAGGCCACCGCACTCTGAAAACGGTGCGGGCTATCGTGAGGAACAGCGAATGACGACCGGTCCCTGGATCAAAATCCTATGCGCAATGGCCCTATCGGTCGCTGTCCTGTCCGGCTGCGGACGCAAGGGTCCACTCGATCGCCCGGGCGTGTCGGCCGCGCCGGCGACCGCGACCGAGGCGACGGATCCCGCCCAGGTCCCAGCCCCGGTCAATGAACGCCGTTTCATCCTCGACGGCCTTCTAGAGTAGGCCCCTCCCGTGAACCATTTCACTTATATTGATGGCGTACTCCACGCCGAAGGCGTGAGCCTGCCCGAGATCGCGGCCCAGGTCGGCACCCCGTTCTACTGCTATTCGACGGCCACGCTCGCACGGCACTACAAGGTGTTTTCCGGCGCCTTCTCCGACATCGATTCCATGGTCTGCTACGCCATGAAGGCCAATTCCAACCAGGCGGTGCTCAAGACCCTGGCCCAGCTTGGCTCTGGCGTCGATGTCGTCTCGGAAGGCGAGCTGCGTCGGGCGCTGGCGGCCGGAATACCCGCCTCGAAGATCATGTTCTCGGGCGTCGGCAAGACCGCGCGGGAAATGGATGCGGCGCTGGCTGCAGATATCCACTGCTTCAACATCGAATCCGAGCCTGAGCTCGAGGTGCTCAATGCCCGTGCGCTCGCCATGGGCAAGGTCGCGCCGATCTCGTTCCGCATCAACCCCGATGTCGACGCCAGGACCCATGCCAAGATCTCGACCGGCAAGAAAGAAGACAAGTTCGGCATTTCCTGGCAACGCGCCCAGGCAGTCTATCGCCATGCCGCGAGCCTCGAAGGTGTCCGCGTCACCGGCATCGACATGCATATCGGCAGCCAGATCACCGATCTGCAGCCGTTTGACGACGCTTTGAAGCTGATGGTCGAACTGATCGGCCTCCTGCGCGCCGACGGCCATGCCATCGATCATTTCGACATCGGTGGCGGCCTCGGCGTCCCATACCGCGACGACAATACAACCCCGCCAGATCCAGGTGCCTATGGCGAGATGGTCAAGGCCCGGCTGCGCGATCTGGGCTGCAAGGTCATTCTCGAACCGGGCCGGCTGATTGTCGCCAACGCCGGCGTGCTCGTCTCCGAAGTCATCTATATCAAGGATGGCGGAGACAAGACCTTTGTCATCGTCGACGCGGCCATGAACGATCTGATCCGGCCGACCCTGTATGAGGCCTGGCATGAAATCCGCCCGGTCCAGCTGTCGGCGGCAAGCGCGCCGCGCATCCGCGCCGACATCGTCGGTCCGGTCTGCGAAAGCGGCGATTATCTTGCCAGGGACCGGGAGATGACCGCGCTCAAGGCCGGGGATCTGATCGCCGTCGGCTCGGCCGGCGCCTATGGCGCCGTGCAGGCCGGGACCTACAACACGCGGCTTCTGGTGCCCGAGGTGCTGGTGCATGGCGACCGGTTCCATGTCGTGCGCGAACGCCCTTCCTACGAGGATCTGATCGGCCTCGATTCGGTCCCTGACTGGCTTGAATGACGCAAAACCCGATGCCGGCGCCTGCGTGCTGCCATCGGCTTGTTCCCTAAGGGCGGAAATCGGCGCTCACTTTTATGTCACAGGCCTCGCCTTGGCCACAAAGGCTGCTATCTTCCTGTTTGACGCTGAAGGAAGATGACATGGCAGGCACCCCCGACGGCATGGCGACACCCCCCGACAATCACAGCGACGCGGTGCGCCGGGTTGCCCTTGGCCGCCTGCGTATGGGCATCAACCTCTCGCTCGGCCGGCTGATCACGCTCTCCGCACCGTTGCTGGGTCTCGTCGCGCTGTATCTGTCATTCTCCTGGCTCGGTCTGTTCCGGATCGTGCCGGACTGGCTGCGGATCGTGCTGCTCTGCCTGTTCGCCGTTGGACTTCTCGCGTCATTCTGGCCGCTGTCGCGGTTCCGCGCGCCCGGCCGTGGCGAGATCGACCTGAGGCTCGAGGCGGAGAACCGCATCGCCAACCAGGCGATCACCACCCAGGATGACAGGATCGAAGGCGCCGACCCCTTCGCCCGGGCGCTCTGGGAAGAGCACCGCCGCCGCATGGCCGAGAAGATCGGGACACTGGAAACCGGCCTGCCGCGCTCAAGCCTGCCGGTGCGCGATCCCTGGGGCATCCGGGTCGCGGTCGGGCTTCTGCTGTTCGTGGCCTTCGGCTACTCCTATTCGGGACATTCCGGCCGGCTTGGCGACGCCTTCGTGAGCCATGTAGCCACGGACCTGCCCGATGTCCGCATCGACGCCTGGATCACCCCGCCCCCCTACATCAATCAGGCGCCGGTCTTCCTCACCGGCGTCAACCGCGCCGCGGGCGAACCCGTCGATGCCATCGAGGGCAGCGAGGTCACGATCCGGGTTGGCGGCGGCGGCGCCGACACCCAGGTGCTGTGGGGACCGGATCAGGCATCCATGGCCCCGCTCGAGCAGGCAGAGGCGCCGGATCCGGGCACGGTTGCGCCCTCGGGCGCGCCAACCTGGACCTTCAAGCCCGCTGCTGATGGGCAGTTGACCATCGCCGCCGGGCGATCCGGGGCAGACTTCACCATCCGGGTCATCGAGGATGCGCCGCCCGTTGCGACCTTCGTCGAGGACCCGCGCCGGGCAGCCAACGGCGCGCTCGAACTTGACTACACGCTGACCGATGACCACGGCGTGGCCAGGGCCGAGGCCGAGATCGTGCCGGCGGCCGATCCCTCCCCCGGCGCCCGGCCGCTGTTCGACCCGCCCAAATACCGTCTCTCCCTGCCGCGGCGCTCCTCGCAGGACAACCGGGCGATCTCCAGCCATGACCTGACCGAGCATCCGCTGGCTGGCCAGAAAGTGCGCATCACCCTCGTCGCCATCGACGGGGCCGGACAGGAGGGCCGCAGCGAGACGCTGGAGACAGTCCTGCCCGGTCGACGGTTTTCCGAACCGCTTGCAGCCGCCGTCGTCGAGCAGCGCGGCGTGCTGGCGCTCGACGCCAACAATCTGACGCGGGTCTTCGACCTGCACGATGCGCTCACCATGGCGCCCGATGAGACCATCCCCAACCTCACCCACTATTTGTTGCTGCAATCGGTCCGGGGCCGGCTGGACAACGCCCGCTCCGACGAGGATCTGCGTGCGGCCATCGACTACATGTGGGGCGTGGCGCTGCAGCTTGAAGACGGCAACCTGTCGCTCGCCGAGCGCCGCCTGCGCGACGCCCAGAACGCGCTGGCGGAAGCTCTGGAAAACGGCGCCACGGATGAGGAGATCAGCCGGTTGATGGATGAACTGCGGGACGCCATGCAGGACTACCTGCGCGAACTGGCCCGCCAGAACCCGGCCAACCAGAATGCCCAGAACCAGGCCATGCCCGAGAACATGCTGCGCCAGCGCGATCTCGACAACATGCTCGACCAGATCGAGAACCTGGCTCGGTCCGGCGCCCGCGACCAGGCCCAGCAGATGCTGCAGGAACTGCAGCGCATGATGAACAATCTTCAGGCCGGCCGGCAGCAGCGCCAGCAGCAGCAGGGCGGTCCGATGCGCCAGCAGATGGACAAGCTGGGAGAGCTGATGCGCCAGCAGCAGCAACTGATGGACGAGACCATGCGCGCCGACCGCGACCGCCAGGGCCAGCCGGGTGAAGGCCGCGACCGCCAGCAACAGGGCCAGCAGCAGCCTGGCGAGGGCCAGGATCAGGGTCAGCAGGGCCAGGGCGACCAGTCACTGGAGGACATGCTCGGCGCGCTCGGCCGCAGCCAGCAGGCGCTGCGCGATGCGCTCGGGCAGTTGCAGAGCGAACTCGAGGCGCTCGGCATCAATCCGTCCGAAGGCTTTGGCGAAGCCGGCGAGGCCATGGGCGATGCGACCGGAAACCTGGAGCAGGGCGAGACCGGCCAGGCGCTCGGCGATCAGGGCCGCGCCCTTCAGGCGCTGCGCCAGGGCGCCGAAGACATGATGAACCAGATGATGCAGGCGATGGGAGACCAGCCGGGCGAAGCCGAAGGCGAGGGGCCGGACCGCAATGGCAATCGCTCGGCCGATGACCGCGACCCGCTGGGCCGCCCGCGCGCGACCACCGGACCGGATTTCGGCAGCCGGGTCCAGGTTCCCGACGAAATCGATATCCAGCGCGCCCGCGAGATCTTGGACGCCATCCGCAAGCGTCTGGGCGACCAGCTGTCGCCGGATGTCGAGAAACGCTACCTGGAACGCCTGCTCGACCTTCAGTAGAAAGGATCAGGCGGCCTTCTGCATCAGCGCATCCGCCACCGCCTGCCGGATTTGCGGCAGGGTGAAGGGCTTTGCGACGACATCGACGACGATGCGCATCAGCGGCTCGGCACGCTCGCGCTGCTCGGCATAGCCTGTCATCAGCAGGATCGGCATCGCCGGAGCAAGTTTGGCCGTCGCCGTCGCGAGGGCAATCCCGTCCATCACCGGCATGCGGATGTCCGACAGCAGCAGGTCGAAGACTTCGGCCTGCAGATGCTCCAGCGCTTCGGCGCCATCGGCCGCCTCGACGATCTCGTGACCGTCCATGACAAGCGCACGGGCGACAAACCGCCTGAGCGTGTCTTCGTCTTCGGCAATCAGGATTCTGGCCATTATCGTTCTCCGGCTGCTGACCGGAATCTACGGCCCAAACCTTGCCGCAACGTGACCACACTGCGGGTCTTCCGCAGCGCGGACCTCAGTCGAGTTCAGGCATCGCCCTTGACGATCCCGACAAACGGCAACTCGCGAAACGCATAGGCCACGTCCATGCCATAGCCGACAACGAAGTAATCCGGGCAGACGAACCCGACATAATCGGCATCCAGGGTGCCTTCGCGGCGCGACCGCTTGTCGAGAAGGACCGCGATATCGACATTCCTGGCGCCGCGCTCATACATGAGATCACGCGCGAATCTGAGCGTCCGGCCCGATTCGAGAATGTCGTCGATCAGCAGGATGTCCCGGTCGCCGACATCGCTGTCGATGTCCTTGATGATCTTGACGCCCTGGCTCTGCGTCCCCTTGCCGTAGCTGGACAGGGTGATGAACTCGACCTCGGGCGCAAGACCGGCATCATGCAGGGCCCGGATCAGATCCGCCGCGAAAATGAAGGACCCCTTGAGGATAGAGATGACCAGCAGATCCTTCTTCGGATTGGCGGCGATCTCGACAGCCATGGTGCGGTTGCGCTCGGCGATCATCTCCGGTGTGAACAGGGGCTCTATCAATTTTCCGCGCACAACCGGCATTCGCGCTCTCCAGGGTCTTTGGCCACATTAGCAGTCCCTTCCTAGCGCATTAGTCCTTGAACCGAAACCGGTTTGAGACCGGTCTGTCCACAGGCCCGTTCCCGGCCGCCGCCCGGAG
>NZ_JAUXOD010000043.1 GCF_030682515.1 Hoeflea sp.
TTGCCGGTGATTGCGTTGCCGTTGGTGGTGAATTCGCCGATGATAGCCATTGTCGTCATCCTTTCGGTTTGTTCGGGTCGCGACCACCGCGACCTCGATGGCTGTCACAATGATCGGAGACGATCGGGCCGCACCCTTAGGGGCCGCAACAGAGTGGAGGACGGCCGGGAACAGGCTTTTTGCTTCGCGGTGCAAAGCGCGTTCACGCGCGGCGGAAAAAGACTGGGCCCGGTCGTTGCGGTGAACCGATCGAGGCGTAGCCGCTCTTCGATCAGACATGCCACATCGAGGACGTGGTGGCCGCGCCGGCAATTCCCAACCGGAAGGTGTCGCGAATGGCGGTATTACCGGACATACCGATCCGCCAGGCTACAGAGCCTGGGAGGCCGATCTGCCTTTGCTGATGCGGATTAAGTCAGACCGTACCACGTGCCTCGACCAGCGCCATGGAGCTTTAGATGCCCTTGGTCTGTCAGTCCCTTCAAGTGATCCTTGACCGTATTGCGGCTCGCACCGGTCAGCCGGGCGGCGTCCATGACCGTTACCCGTCCACGCTCGCGCGCAAGTTCCAGGATGGAGACGGAGAGTTCCGGCAAATCACCAAGAACGATACGTTCGCGCTCCATCTTGCGCTCAAGCCTGAACTTCTGTCGTTGCAGGCTGCGCAGGAAGAACTCCAGCCACGGATTCCAGTCGGGTTGTTCCGTTCGTATCGTGCCTTGCGTTCGGCGAAGCGTAAGATAGTAGGATTCCTTATTCTGCTCTATGATGCTTTCCAGAGAGCTATAAGGCACATAGGCGTATCCCGCCTGAAGCAGCAGCAATGTGGTGAGAACGCGCGAAAGACGTCCGTTGCCATCCTGAAAGGGATGGATTTCCAGGAAGACGACAACGAACACAGCAATGACGAGCAGCGGGTGGAGAATTCGCTCCTTCTCTGCCTTCTGCTGCCATTCGACGAGTTCGGTCATCCGCCACGGTGTGTCGAACGGGCTGGCGGTGGCAAATACCACACCAAGTCTTTTACCGGTCTCGTCGAAGGCTTCGACGTGGTTTGCCAAAGTCTTCCATTCACCACGATGACGCTCATCCTTGGTAGAATGGGCAAGAAGATCCCGATGAAGCTGACGGATATGGTTTTCCGTCAAAGAAATGCTGTCGTAAGCGGTGAATATCGTCTCCATTACCTCGGCATAGCCTGCGACTTCCTGCTCGTCACGGCTGGCGAACGAACCGATGCGAAGATTGGCCAAGAGCTTTTCGACATCGCGGTCGCTGAGCTTCGCGCCCTCGATACGGGTCGATGAGCCTATGCTTTCGATGGTAGCGACACGTCGCAGGCTCAACAACCGGTCAGGCGCAATGCGTCCGAGCGCGCGCCACGCACCCTTGAACTCATCGATCTCGGCTCTGAGCGACACGCTTTCCGGAGTAATCCGCAGGGGCGAAAGTTTCAGAGCCGCCAGCCGTTCGCCCATCCATTTCCATCCAAATAATAATGGCATGGCTTGATCCATTTATCCATCCATTTCCATCCAATTCGTTGAAGATGGTCTCGCATCAATCAAAACCGGGTGGCGACCCATGCCCGGTTCGGGCTTGACCATCAGCAGGGGAAAAGGCCCCGCTCGGTGTGAGCGGGGCCGGTGATGTACCGATCAGGCGTCGCGCTTCGGACGGTTCCAGACCAGCGTGTAGTCGCCGTCCTTCTCGGCCGGCCACAGGGCCGCGTTGATCGGAGCGTTGAAGCTCGGGTCGTCGAGCTTGACCGAGACGTAGGGTTCGCCGTCGTTCGAGACCTGGTTCCAGCCTGCGCCGATCTCGACGCCTGCGCCGGCGGTGATGCGGAAGTCGGGGGCATCGCGCGAAGTGCGTTCGATGGGGTTGAGGCGGGCCTTGAGCTGGACGGTGAGGGTGCGGACATTGCCGGTGATTGCGTTGCCGTTGGTGGTGAATTCGCCGATGATAGCCATTGTCGTAATCCTTTCGGTTTGTTCGGGTCGCGACCATCGCGACCTCGATGGCTGTCACAATGATCGGAGACGATCGGGCCGCACCCCTTGGGGCCGCAACAGAGTGGAGGACGGCCGGGAACCGGCTTTTTGCTTCGCGGTGCAAAGCGCGTTCACGCGCGGCGGAAAAAGACTGGGCGCGGTCGTTGCGGTGAAACGATCGAGGCGTAGCCGCTCTTCGATCAGACATGCCACATCGAGGACGTGGTCGCCGCGCCGGCAATTCCCAACCGGAAGCTGTCGTGAATGGCGGCATTACATTGCCACAGGCGCTACCGACGGCAACACCATCGCTGATCTCCCCGATGTTCCGGCCGTGTCATGCTGGAAGGCTGCCCCTACCAATAATTGCCTGGATAACGTCTCGCCCTTCTGGCCGTCGGCGGTTGATGGTGACGTTGGTCGCCGTAGCGATTGTAACCTCTCGGATGGCCGGGCCCGCTTTGGCAAGATTGTTGACTCATTGCGCAACCACATCGATTCCGTCTTTGTGAACCGTGAATAGCCCGACAACCCTGCTGTTTAAGACCGACAGAGCCAAGCCCCTGACTGGATACCGCCGTCCTGCTCGCCCAGGTCGGGGCTTGTTCCGGACGACGCTTCGGGCGCGGCAGGAGAGTACAATCGGGACAATGGCAGTGCGGGATCCAATCCTGAAGGGGGAGGGCGCGCCCTTCCCCTTCAGATATTCAAGCAGGAGGCATCAGGCGGCCTCTTCCGCAATCTCCGTCTTTGGCTGGAGATCGTGGAGGTAGGCGACGGCGCGCTGCGCATGTGCCGCCGCCTGAAAGATCGCACGCTTGTCGTCTGACAGAACGCGCAGCCAGGACTGCAAATAGGAGGCGTGATCGGGCCGCGGCTCCAGCTCCGGAACGATGCCGAGGTCGGCGCAAAGGAAGCAGCTGCCCAGTTCGGCGATCAGTTCTTCGCGGGCACGTTCGCTCTTGTCCCTGGCGTAGCGGCTGAGATCGCGGCAGACACGGGACGAATGCGCCGTCCAGTGCGTGGCTTCATGGCTGAGCGTTGCCACGTAGCCGGTGGCATCCCGGAACGTCTCGAACGGCGGCATCTGGATATGATCCGATACCGGCGAATAGTAGGCTTGGCTCCCGCCGTGCCGGATCAGGGCGCCGGTATTGCGGAAGAAGCGATCGGACTGCTCGATGCGCTCCACCGGGTCGAGAACCGACGCCGGCTTCTGATAATAGCGATCGGGTAGACCATCGATCTGTTCGAGGTTGAACACGGAATAGGCTTTAAGGAAGGGAATTTCGCGATCGACCTCATTGCCTTGACCGTCGCTCTCGGACTTGGTGAACCGGCTGGCGAAGACGACCGTCGAGCCGGTCTCTCCCTTGCGCACAGCAGCGCCGAGCTCGAGAGCCTGCTTGAATGTCATCCACATCGGCGAGGAGAACCCTCGCGCTATTCCTTCCGACCAAAGAAGCAGCACGTTCATGCCCGAATAGGGGAGGCCATTGTGACGGAGCGGTCGGGTGATACGTCCATCCGTGTTCGCCACACTCCAAGGCCTCATCCAGGGACGAACGCCCTTTTCAAGATCGGCGACGATCCGGTCGGTGATCCGGGTATAGAGGTCGCTGCGGTCGCCTGTCGATTTCCTGCTCATCTTTATTTCTCCTTTTTCAATACCGCGCCGATCGCGGTCCGTCGCGGAGGTCCTGACGCAGGAGGCAAAGGGTTTCATGCGCACCCAAAGGGTCGGAACGAAGGGGAGGACGGCGAAGCCGTTGCGCGGGCAAGCCGACTCCTGCAGGACCACCGGCCGGGACGGGCCGCAGATCCGACGGGCACTCCCATGGCTCAGCTCTCGAAATGAAAAAAGGCCGGTCCTGATAGGGACCGACCTATACGTAAGGAAGAAAATGAGCGGGACTGAGGTCCCGCCTGGTCGGCTTAACCAAGGGCATCCATCTGAGCTGCCGCTGCCTTGCGGTCAAGACTTGCGCCGGGGTTTTCGACCGGGCGATCGAAGGGCTTCCAGGCCTCCCCGATGACCTGTTCGTAGGCAGCAATGGCCCCCTCGGCTGCCATCCTGAGCGAATGCGCCTGGATACCCATATCGGCCGCGAATTCCCGCTTGCGCTGGGCGGCGCTGTCATAGCCCACCGGACCGTCAAGATCCTCGTCGCGGGCATCGTTCGATGCCTTGGCGGTCGCGTCACGGGCCTCGGAAACCGCGCGGGAATAGAACTGGCCAGCGCCATGCGCCGATCCGACGAAGGCGCCGACGATGCGCTGGAGATGGATCTGCATGGCTTTTTCGCCAAGGCCCTCGCTGAGGCTTGCGGCGCTCTCGGTGAGCAACCGCTCGTGTTCGTCGCGAACGCCATCGCTATCGACCACGACATTTCCAAAACTCTCGGCAATCTTGAGGGCCTGCGCACTGTCGGGGCAGGTGAGGCGGACCATCTCGATGGTGGCACCCTTGCGGAGTTTGCGGGCGGAAGAACGGTTGGATGTTGCTTGCTTGGCCATGTCGGTTTCCTTGTTTCGGTTTTCCGAAGCGGCTCCGGCCCCGTGCCGGTCTGCCCTTCGGTGCGGTTAAAAGGAACCGGCGGAAGGCGGGCGCTTTCACAGGTCCGGGACGGCTGAGGGAGCAAATCCGGTTTGCGGCCAAGCGGGGCACCTCGCGAAGGACGCGGGCCTGATTTGCGAAACGAGGCTGGTCCGGCCGCACCGCGGCGCGCCAGCGGCCTTGAAACGAACGGCCGCAGGTTCAGGCCGCAACGAACACGAAGGGCAGGCCGGCACGGGCTCGGGACCCGCACCCGAACCGATCATGGAAACATATGGGCGGCATCCGGACAATACCGTTCCGGCGCCGCATCCTACAGGATCATCCGTCAGAGCGCTCCGTGGTCCGCCTCACGCCGCGCGCCGCAAACCGACCATGTCGAGCTTCAACCGGACGACCGCGATCGCACGATCCTGCCGTTCGAGCTTGCGGACAAGCACCTCGATCTCTCCGCGCCGCATGAAGGCGAGGGTCTCGACATGGCTCTGAAACAGCATTTCATCGGACCGCGTCCAACGGGCACCGGATCGCTTGTGGGTGCGATTGTTGGCCTTCGCCTTCTCGGTGACCGTCAGACGCTCGGCACGTCCCTCGATCTGCCGCTGCACGCGATCAAGGTGATGGGAGGTCTCGCGTCGGGTAGCCTCCATGCAGGCAAGCAGCTTTTGCGGACTCGCAGGGTTCATGGCACTGTCCTTCGCGGCGGCCAACCGAGGAAATCGGACTGACCGTCATAGACGGCGTGCCGCTGCTCATCAATGACGAAGCCGAAGCGGTCGCGCATCTCGTATTCCGCGCTTGGCACAAGGAAGCGTCGCTCCTCGTCCTGGCCGATGCCGGCACCGCTGCGCCGCGCCACAACCTCAACCATTCCGGCTTGCAGACTGGACCGTATTGCGGAGGTCACCACCCAGTCGCCAACGTGCATCTGCTCGAAAGCGTATTTGTCCTTTGTCCAGGACTCGCCCGGCTCAAGCAAGCGACCGTGGATTCGCTCCCATTCAACCGGCCAGGTATTGCGGATCGTCTCATCACAGTAGCGCCGCTCGTAGGTCGTAAAGACATCTGGAAATGTCAAAGCGACGATGGACCACTCCGCATCCTCCTTATATGATGATTGGTCAAGCCATCGGCTCTCCATCGGTTTCATTGCAGTCTCCAGGTGAACCCAGGTCTTTCCTCAGCCGATACCCGGCCGGGACAACCTTATATTCGGTCGCTGTATGTGCAGCGGTGCCATAGTCCCGCATTCGATGGGCTGGGTTCAGGTAGGCGCGACCATCCTCATACGCGGCGGTTTAGGCCAAAGAAGACTTCCGGTTCGCCCGCCTGGATCTGCCGAAGCTGATCAGGCTTCGGTAGATTACGGTGTGGGTGAGGCCTTACGCATTCTTCAGCCTTGCACCTTCGATCACGACGCCGGCGCTCACATATTTCCACAGAGCGACCAGCAGTTTGCGAGCAAGCGCCACGACAATCTTCTTGCGCTGAGCTGCACCACCTGATGCTGCTCGCTGCCGGAACCAGTTGGTTAGCGCCGAATCCGGTTGATGGCGCACCCAGAGCCAGGCCACTTGTATCATCGTCGTTCGCAGCCTCGCATTCCCGGCCTTCGACACTCCTTGATCACGATCTACAGAACCGCTTTGCCATGGCGTCGGCGCCAATCCGGCGTAGGCGGCGATTTGCCGACGATTGTCGAAATGCCTGTAAAACCCTTCGACCCAAAGGAGGGAAGCGAACTCCGGCCCAATGCCACGCACATTCTCGAGCATGGAAATGACGCTGTTTGCCGCATTGCGTTCAGGCGCAAGAAGCCTATCGCGTTCCGCCTCAATCGCTTTTATCTGCTCAATGACCAATTCAAGCCGATCGAGTTCCCGCGATATCTGAGCCTTCAAGAATGGTGGAAGCGGGCGCCCATCACCCGTGCGAAGGTCCTCGAGACGCGACCGTCGATCACGATTGAGGGGCCGATAATCCGAAATGCCCTGAGCGAACAAGAGCCCCTCGATGCGGTTGGCGTGCGCCAACCGCTCAACGACCAAAGCCTTCCTTTCCCGAAGGAGCCGGCGCCGATCCTCTTCGTCGTGGGAGGGAACCCGGACCATGGCACAAACACGTGGTTCACCGCGTTTGAACGCCATCAGCGCCCTAACAAGGGATTCTCCGTCGATGCGATCTGTCTTTGCTCGGCGCGCCTTCCTTGGAACCGCGATTGATGTCGGATCGACGACGTAACTTTCCATGCCTTCTTTCACCACTACTCGATGCACCCAGAAGCCGTCGAGGCCAGCCTCCTGGATCATAACGATAGGAAGTTGCTCACCGGTTTTTCGCTGCGCCTTCGAACGTAATTCGGAGAGTAGGCTAAGCAGTTGTCCGGCCTCTCCCGCCGGCAGCCCTTTTCGCGCCATCTTGGTATCAATGGCCGGAATAAATGATGTCACGAGCCATTTTGACTGGCTCAACTCGACCGACACGTAAATAATCTGAGTTAAATCCGTGGCGAACTCGGTATTGTCTGAAATGATCGGCTTCATATGCTCTCACTCTTCATGATGACGATCGCCTGAGCATTTCCGCGGCAGGCGCTGCGGTCAATCATGGGACTCGTACCAGCCGGAGGCATTTCTGAGTGTTGAGAGAACTTTGACGTTCCTCGCGGCCGAGAGATGGAAACCGCCATGGCCGGATGTCGTGTGAAACACAATGCCGTTCGCGTAGATGGTCGCATGCTGCGATGCGCCCCATGGTGTGCTGCGGGATATGCGGCTCTGTTCGCGGCGGAGACCGGCAAGTTCGGCCTTATGCCGGGCCGTCTCGAAGACCCGAGTGCGAAACTCTGCCTCGCCCTTGAGACGCCCATCATGCCCGAAGAAGTCTTGCCGTTTCAAGTCTGACAAGGGGCGGGTCAATCGCCAGGCGCTGGCAAGAAAGGCTGCACTGCCGTCGGTCGTCGGCACCATCGCCAGGGTGGTATCGTCGAGGCGCGCTACGGGAAATCCGTCGGCGCTGACACCAAAGGTGACATCGTATTCATCCACCTCGGTGGGTCTGTGATTTTCGACTTGAGACGCGATCATCGGCGCTCGCTCCTTTGCGGAAACTGGAATGAAAACGCCGCCGGGGATGCCGGCGGCGTGGTTCGACCGGAAATGGAGAGGGCGCTTACTCCGCGGCGATGCCGTAGGCCGCGTCGTCGTCCTCGGACACCTGCTCATCACCCGGTTCGACAGCGTCGTCTGCGGGTGTTGCGGGAACGGCGGAACCGTGTTCATCATCGCCGCTGCCGGAAGCATTGTCCCCGGCAGCCTCGTCCGGGCCGTTCGTCACCTCGTCCTCAAGCCCGTCGTCCTCCAATTCATTGTTATGCTCGCCGGCCTTGATGAGGCGGGTCACCTCTTCAGCGTCAGGTGCAAACAGAGCGCTCGTGTGAACGAGATGCGCCTTCCCGAAATACTCGACGAGCGCTGCCCGCGTTTCGCGCACCCGCGCGCGTGGCTGCACATTCGCTTCCTTTGCCGTGGTTTCGAGGGACTGGCGGGACAGGCACAGAAGAAAATCCTCCGTCCCCATATTCGGCAGGAAGGCATCGGCGCCGATCCCTTCACCCGCGACGCGTGCGACGACGCCGCTGTTCGACATGCCCCGCCGACACGACAGGACGTCGATCAGGGCGGAGCGGGCCGCGACCCGGACCGTGTCCATATCGAACGACAGACGTCCGTTATCTGTAAACAGGCGAGCCGCGTGACGCTCGAACCGCCCCCGACCGAAGACGGCGTCGTTGGCGCCGCTATCGATCCGCACGTTGAGGCCGGCAAGTGAAAGCACGAGTAGCCCCATCAGCATGTCGTCCTCGATCGGTGCGCGGGCCAGCGCCTCATGCAGCGCATCGGTGCGGAAATCGCCGATCATTTCCTGGCCCTTCTGGGTGACGTCGGGCCTTGGCTTCGACACGACCGCCATGTCGTCTGCCTGCGATCCATCACCGGTCGTACCCGACCGGCCCGTGGCGGTCTTCACTTCAGGCAAGCGATAATGGACAGTCTGGACCTTGCCCTCGCGATCGAGGTACATGCCGGTGTGATCACCCTTGCCCGGCTTGCCATGGACCTGGTTTGCTTTCTTCGGCAGTTCTGGCTGGCCCCAGCTGTTGACCTCGACAATTGCGCCCTTCTTTGGCAGGTTGCTCGTCATCCACTCCTGCTGTGCGCCGAGAAAGGCTTCGACATCCGTCGTGTACCGGTTGTCCTGATCGGCCGGTCCGAACAGGTCTTCCGCCCATTCGATGCCGTAGGCAGCGGTAAGGTCATCGCCGAAGCTCGCATCCTTCGCATACATCCGCTTCCTGTTCAGCGCGTTGGCGACAGACCACCATTGCGCGGTATCACCCTTCTTCGGCTTATGGGCCTTCCAAGTTTCCTTTTGCTCGTCGAGCGAGGCGGCCGCGATCGTACGCAGCTGTTGCTCATTCGGCATGTCGCCCCTCGCCATCTGGTCGAGCATCGTCGGGAGCACATTGGCAAGCAGCCGGAGCTTTCGGATCTGGCGGACGGGAAGGGTGAGCGCGACACCAATTGCTTCTTCGGTCCATCCGAGTGCAACGAGCCGCTCGATGCCACGCCACTGATCGACGGGATTGAGAGGCTCGCGGGCGATGTTCTCGACCATCGAGCGCATGGCGCCGTTGTCGTTGGCAGGCTCAACGACGTGGATATCGATTTCCCCTAGTCCGGCGGCTACAGCCTGTCGCACACGGCGGTGGCCCGCCTGAATGACATAGCCATTACCACCATCAGTTTCCGGCGATACAACCGGTGGCTGGAGAATGCCGACGGCTTTCACCGTTGCCAGCAGCAGCGCGTCGGACTGCGGTGACGATTTTGTGCGGCGCGCGTCGTCGGGATTTTCCTTCAGCGCACGGGGATCGAGTTTCATGATCTGCATGGGATTTGCTCCTTCCGGGGTCCTGGAGCGGCGGTCGCCGCTCCTTCATGTCTTCATATTTTCGAAGACATCTTCCGAACCGCAGGGCGGGAAGACCGGCGCAACTGCCGCCGAGCATCCCTGCCGCGATGGACAAGCGGGGCTGACAGCCCTGCGAAGGACGAGTGGCCGGGATGACGTAGGCGGCAATTGAGCATCAGCGGCGGCGGGAGGAGCGAACTGCGATAGGGGTTTCCCTCTTTTTCCTTTTATCTTTCCACGTTCCTGTCTTCCCTCCCACTTTCGAAACGAGAGTGATCGCGAAGCGGGTTGATAATAGTTGATAATGGGCCTATCTTGTCCTCAATCACATCAGATGGAGTGCAGCATGATTAGTGCCGAACTGGGAAAGCAGCTCGAAAGCTATATCCAGCAACTCGTCGACACCGGTCGTTATGGCTCGAAAAGCGAAGTGCTGCGGGAAGGTGTACGACTGGTCCAGGACCGCGAAACCCGTCTTGCCGCGCTGGATGCCTCCATCATGCGCGGCATTGCCGATGCCGACGCGGGCCGAACGAAGCCGGCGAGCGACGTTTTCAACCGACTCGAGGCAAAATACCGTGCGATGGCTGATCAGGCCGAAAAATCGGCATGATCCTTGAGTTTACCAGCGAGGCGGAAAACGATCTTGAGCAGATCGCCGACTATATCGCCAAGGACAATCCCCGGCGCGCCCTTTCATTCGTCCGGGAACTGCGGAATAAGTGTGAGGATCTCGTCAACAGCCCGAACGGCTTCGCCCTCGTTCCCCGGTATGAACACCACGGTATCCGCCGGCGCGTTCATGGCAAGTATCTGATCTTCTACCGCGTCGAGAACGAGAAGGTGGTCATCGTCCATGTCCTGAATGGCGCCACCGACTATGGCGCTCTCCTGTTCGGCGATTAACTTCGGCCGGCCGATCTGAGACGATCTCTGGCTCCAAACATAGGGCTAAGCGGCAAACTTCTCCGCCCCGGAATCCTGCCGGGCAGATGTCGCGAGCGCCTCTTCGATCTCCCGCAGCTTCTGACGTTTCTCCGCCAGTTCGTCCGCGAACGAAAACGACCCACCTTCGCGCGATCGATAGGACGAAAGCCGCCGTTGCGCCGCTTCAAGCCGCTGGCGATATTGATGCTGTTCCTCCGCAAGACCACAGAGCGCATGTTCAAGCCGGGAGATCGCCCCGAGCGGCGTCACGGTCACCGCCAGATCGACCTCGTAGTCAGCGCCGGTGCGCTGAAGGGCCGTGGTATAGTGGTATCCGTCGCTCTTGCCGAAACGCTCACCGTCGTAGATGAGATCGAAGCCGCCAATCGACGCGAGGTGGATTTCCCCTTCTTGGCGCAACTGGACGAGGGTCAGGATCTCCTTCATGAGCGCGCGTCCAGCGTGCTTACGATCCCGATGGACGTCGCCGATGACCGTCATTGCGAAGGCGTCGCCTGCGGTCACGACGAGGCGTTCGATGTCCTGACCGATATCTGCAATCCGGCGCTGCGAGACGTCGATCTCTCGCTCGGCCTCACGGACCTGGCGGCGAACCGCATGCTGGTCGTCGTCGTGCGCGGCGCGCAGGCGCTCCAGCCGGGCGATATCGGCTTCGAGGCCGGCCTTCTGCATCAAGCGTTCGTCCCCAGAGGCAATGGCCTTTGCCATTGCGAACTGGTTGGCAGCCCCTTCGCCGAGATCTTCCAGCCGGCGGATCGAGGTGTCGCCCGACAAGGCGGCGGCGATAAAGCGCGCCTTGCGCTCATTGTTCTGCCACATGGAAGCGTCGAGCGAGCCTTGCGTCGCATAGGCGAAGATATCGACGACATCGTGCTGGTTGCCCTGGCGAACGATCCGCCCCTCCCGCTGCTCGATCTGCGATGGTAACCATGGAACATCGAGGTGATGCAGCGCCTTCAGCCGAAGCTGGACATTGACGCCGGTGCCCATGGTTTCCGACGAACCGATCAGGAAGCGGACCTTGCCGGCGCGCACATCGCCAAACAGGCGCTGCTTGGCCTCACTTTTCTTGTAGTCCTGCATGAAGGCTATCTCGGCGGCCGGCACGCCGCGCCGGACCAATTCGTCACGGATCCAGCGATAGGCAGAAAAACCTCTGCTCTTCTCGACATTGATCGTGCCGAGATCGGAAAAGATCATCTGTGCAGCACCTGGGAGATCAAATGGCTTGCCGTCTGGACGCACGAATGTGCTCTGGCTGGTCTGCTTCCATATGCTGAAAGCATTTTCGACGAGAAGATTGAGCTTGTTGTCCGGCTCGTTGTCATTGTCCGGATCAACCAGCCGGAGATCGATCGCCGCATGGCGGCCGTCGGTGATGACGGAGAGCAGGATGTCATCGCCCGACTTGGCCGGTCCCTCGCGCTGCTCTATCGCCTTGATGCGGGCATCGAGTAGCATCTGGTAGTTCCTGAAGGCCTGCGACGGCTTGGCCGTCAGGATCTGCCGGCGGCCCGTCGCGATGTCCGGTACCTTCACGTAGCGACGAAGGTCTTCCGGCATGACAACATCGGCAAAGGTGCGGAACATGGCAATGAGTTCCGGCACGTTGACGAAGCTCGCAAAGCGGCTGACCGGCTTGTATTTGCCAGACGGCTGGATCTCCAGTTCGGTCGTCGTGTCACCGAAGGTCGATGCCCATGCGTCAAACTCGTGCAGACCGCGCTCGCGCAGCGCTTCAAACCCAAGCAAACGCTGGACAGAGAACATTTCGCCCAGCGTATTGGTGATCGGCGTACCTGAAGCGAGCACCAGCGCGCGGCCGGGATTCTTTGTCTCGATAAACCGGGATTTGACATAGAGATCCCAGGCGCGCTGCGAGCCATTCGGATCGATACCCTTCAGCGTCGACATGTTCGTCGCGAAGGAAAGTTTGCGGAACTCCTGCGCCTCGTCGACGACGATCTGGTCGACGCCGATTTCCGAAATCGTCAGCAGATCGTCCTTGCGGGTCGACAGCGCCTCCAGCCGCTCTCTCAAACCCTCCTTCAAACGCTCGAGCCGCTTGCGAGATACACGGTCATCACTGTCGATCCTGGTCTGAAGATCCTCGTAGAGTTCCAATTCGTCATGAATCATCTGTTGTTCGAAGGCTGTAGGCACGCCGATGAACCTGAACGCCGAGTGGGTGATGATGATCGCATCCCAGGTTGCGGTTGCCGCCCGCGATAAAAACCGTGCCCGCTTGGCTATAGTGAAATTCGTTTCGTCGGCGACGAGAATGCGGGCATTGGGATAAAGCGCCAGAAACTCGCGCGCCGCCTGCGCCAGGCAATGGCCGGGAACCACCAGCATCGCCTTGGCGATCAGGCCGAGCCTGCGTTGTTCCATGATGCTTGCTGCCATCGTCATGGTCTTGCCCGCGCCGACGGCATGGGCAAGGTAGGTGGAGCCCGACGAGATGATACGCCAGATGCCACGTTTCTGGTGATCATACAAAGTAAAGGCGCCCGAGGCGCCAGGAAGCTTCAGATGGGAGCCGTCGAATTTGCGCGGCGCGATATTGTTGAACCGGTCATTATAGACCCGGGCCAGCCGGTCGGTGCGATCGGGGTCCGTCCAGACCCAGTCCTGGAAAGCTTCCTTCAACCTCTGAAGCTTGTCGCGGGCCGCTTCCGTATCGACGACATTCAGCACCCGCCGATCGCCGTCCAAATCCTTGATCGTATCAAAGATCTGCGGAACGCGGCTGTTGAGCGCATCGCCAAGCAGTTCGCCAGCATGACGGCGGCTGGTGCCCCATTGTGATGTGCCCACAGCCGTGTAGCCGAGTTGACGTGCTTCCACCGTCCAGGAGCCGAGTTCCGGCATATGATGGATGCGGATGTCCACGCCCATCGTTTCGTGCACGAAAGCAACGACGTCGGAAGCCGGAATCCACGGCGCGCCAAGGCGGGCGGTAATGTCGGAGGGACGCAGATCGGCTGGCTGTACGTCCCGCAGTGCCGCGACATTGCGCTGGAATATCGGATCAAGTTCGGCCGCTGCTTCTGCAGCGGCAAGCCTGGTGCGGACCGGGCCGGAGAGATACGCGTCCGACGTTTGCCACGACCCATCCACAGGATCCCGAAAAATTGCATCGCCCAGTTCGCCAATCACCACTTGCGCGTCACGATGCAGCAGTTCAGCGATGTGGTCGATATCGACACGGCCACGTTCATTCAGCACGACAGCCAGTGCATCTGCGGCACTGGTGATGTCAGGCGCAGCGGGCGGAGAAATCACCCGTTCGGAAAAGATCGGGCCAGGGCGGGCGGTATCGGTCTCAAGGTCATAGTCCTCGATCGAGGCAACCAGCCAGCAATCCGGATCGTCGCGGAAAGGTGCAAGATTGGGCTGGCGGTGGGTTTCCCGGACTTCGCCCGTTTCGGCATCCTCCGAAATCGAGACCGTGGTGTGGTTGATCGGACCGAAGTCGCGAACGAATGACGACCAGGCGATGCGCAGGTGGACCTGAAGATCACGCCATGGCCGGTCCTGCTCCTGGGCTTTGAGGATCGCGCGGACGGCATCTCGGACTGGAATCAGCTTGGTGATAACGCGGACAAGCTTGTCAGACATGCCGTCGGCAGAACGCCCCTTGCGCCTCTTGATCTGGACGGGCACGCCATCGAGCATCTGCATGAGGCCACGGGCATTGTCGATGAAGAAGCTGCCTTCACGAACCTGTTCGTTTGCGGGCCGCAAGTCGACGATCTCGCCGAGTTCGTCCTCAACATCGATGTCAATGCTGGTCGGCTCGCCGTCGCAGCAGTCTTGCGGAAGAAGAGAGATTGCGGCCTCCAGCGCGGTCTCGAGATCGACGCCAGCGCTGGCTCGGCAGGTATAGGTTTCGCCGAAGGGACCGGAGGTGAGGGCGTGTGTGCCGAGCACGAAGTCAGGATGTTTCGCAAACCATCGATTGACGCGGATCGCACCATCATCCTCGGTGGCAGCGCGAACCTCTTCGAGGTCAAGCCACGAGACATCGCCCTCGGGTTCGCCAACCTTGCGTTTGCGGAAGAACAGGATATCGACCACGACGTCCGTACCGGCATCGCGGCGGAAGCTGCCCTCGGGCAGGCGGATCGCTGCGATCAGATCGGCTGATTTGGCGATATGCTCGCGCGCGGTGGCATCTGCCTTGTCCATCGTACCGGTGCTGGTCACAAATGCCGCAAGGGCTCCCGGCTTCAGAAGATCGATCGAGCGCGCGATGAAATAGTCGTGCAGACGAAGGCCAAGCGAGCGGTAGGCTCGGTCGGAGCGGACAGTTCGATCGGAAAATGGTGGATTGCCGATGGCGAGGTCATAGATCGGTGCGAGATCCGAGCGCGCAAAATCCCCCTCGATGATCCGGGCCTTCGGCTGCAACAAGCGGACGATCCGCGCTGTGACAGGATCGAGTTCGATCCCGGTGACGTAAGCCTTGTCTCGAAATGCCTTCGGCATCAGCGCCGGAAACAGGCCTGTACCGATGCCCGGTTCCAGAACGCGGCCGCCGCGCCAGCCCATGCGCTTCAAGCCTGACCAGATCGCCCGGATAATGATCTCCGGCGTAAAGTGCGCATACTGCGTGCAACGCGACAGGCTGGTATAATCGCTCTCGGTGACGGCACTCTCGAGCGACGAGCCGAGATCCTCCCAGCCCTCCCGAAACGCGACGTTTCCCGGACGACGGAACATGCCGTTTGCAAGTTCGGAGGCGCCGAAGCCGGTGAACCGGATCAACCGCTTCTGCTGCTCGTGCATCACCGGTAAATTGTGCCGCTCGATCTCGCTGGCGATCAAAATAGCTGCGACATTCGCCCTGGCGCGGTCCTTCCAGGACGAGGCAAGCCCTCGGTCCTCGCCATCATCGAGGTAGAAATTGGCACGCTGGCCCTGTTTGGACGCTGAAGGTTGGGGCGGGGCGCTGATCGCGCGTGCCGGGGCAGGCGAGGGCGGTGTCGGATCGGGATCGTCATCATTGGCGGGTTCGCCCGAAAACCCGCCCAAGGCGGCGACGCCAAGCCCGAGGCCTGACGAGAGGGCTGAACTGCCGAACATGTCGAGCGTGAAGGGATCGTTGCTCATCGGTTTCTCCTGGTTGAAAAGCGCGCGTTGCCGCCGGCGGTAAGGACCGCAGCTCGGGCACGTGCTGGTTCTGAACGGTGAGTGCGTGGCAGCCGACGGCGCCTAGGGGCGCTCGACGAGTGTGAGTTGCAGCGAGTCAGCGTTGAACGCGACTCGCAGATACGTTGCAGCAGGACATGCGGCCATCATGGCTTCCAGTTGCGCGGCATCGAGAAACTCGACACCATCGTCGCCACCGAAGGTTCGACGCTTGACCTCGAACCAGTCATCGCAGGTGTCGGGATTGCATTCCTCAGCATGGACGACGAGGGGCCTTGCGCCGTCGGACAGTTTGCCATTCGAGCACAGATAGACGCCGTGGTCGCCGACCAGCCACAGGCCGGGCTGTTCATCAGATCCTTGGTGGAGGCCGTCGTATGGGTTTCGAAAGCCACCATGGGATTTTGCGTCAGTTCGGCCGCGGTCGATCACGGCTCGCACATTGTAGAGCGGGAAGGAAAGCATCGTACCCTCCCTCACGCTGCGACCACATCGGGCAGGTAGCGCAGATGCACTGGCAGCTTTGCCGCGATCTCGCAATCAGTCAGGCTGTCCAGTAGTTTTAGCGTGGCGCCGCCGGGTATGGCGTAGAACATGACAATTCGCTTGCCGCAGTCGATCGTCGGCCAACGCTCGTCGGCATAGCCGCGATAGTCATCCACCGTGCTGCTCCAGATGTGCTCCAGGCGTTCATCGCGAGTCATAGCGCGGACAGGGCGTGTTTCCCGTTCGAAAATGGCCAGCCGCATGCGCTCAACGGCTTCCCGGTCGGAAAAGTCGCAGTAGCCGTGAAAGCAGCGGATCGTCCCGTCGATCCTGAGCGCGAAGAAGACTGATGTCACCGACCCGGTCAGGAACTCGCGCATCGCGAACATCGAGCCGCGGATCCACAGCGGCGGCAGGATCTCGAACATATGATCATGCTCGGCTTCATGGATTTCGAACCACTCTCCGGCATAGAGCGGCGTGGCATCATCTTCGAACCGGCCCGGGCGACCGGCATGCCGGTCGAACATGCGAAACATCTGGTGGCGTGACGACACGCCCTCATAGACCTTGCGAGGTGTAGAAACGATTGTCATAGGTGGCTCCTTGAGGTTATGTCGGGACCGAAGCGCAGTGACGATCCTGTCGATCTCACCATCCCATTCAGTCCTTCCTGACACCTCCACTGCCGCCGCCTCGCCGTCCGTTCGGGTCAAGGGCCGGCTTTAGCCGGGCGAAGCTTCACCCTTGACGCGTGCGGCGCGCATGCGGCAGGCCTCGTTTTGACTTCACTCCTCTTCCTTCTTGCTCTTTCGCCCTTTCCTGAAGCACCGCGTTCCAGTCGTCCGCATTTGGGTTGTCAACTTTCGGCCGCAATCGCTGCCAACCGCACCCGAGACCATTCGCCAGCTCTCGCAGACGATCCGCGAATCTGTCTCCCTGAACATTGGCGTCAGTCGCGGCGACAAGACGTGCTCCCGGTCGGGAGCCAAGCGCCCGCAGCGCAGCATCCGTCGTGGGCGACCAGCCGCCGCCGGTGCTGAGATAAAGTGTTTCCTCGCGAAAGCCTTCGATCGCGGCGAGACTCATGGCATCGATCGCAGCTTCTGCCACGCAAAGCCGGGTGGCGTCTTGCGCGCCCAGCCGAAACAGGACCTTGGACCCACCGGTCGCAAACCCGCGCCACTGCGGACCGCGTTCCTCCCACCCGGTAATGATCCCGGATTCGTCGGTATGCGCAGCCCACATACTGCCATAAGGACCTTCCCGCAGACAGTTCTGGTCGAAGGCGGCTTTTAGGATCTTCGGGGGCAGACATCGTTGCTGCGACAGATATGCCCAGCTGGGTGAGCCGCGCCGGGGTGCTCGGCGGGTGTTCCAGCGAGTCGAAATATCCTGCGGCAAAACACGCAAGGGAACCGACGGCTTCCAGTTGGCAATCGCTGCGTCATGACCGACCAGATCGGCCACTGTCGCGAGCGCCTCCGTAAAATCTCCGCCATCGAGATGGGTGACCAGCGAGAACACGTCACCTTTGGCATCGCTCAAAGGATCGAACCATCCGCGCCCGTCATGCGTGACGATGATGATCTCTCCGCCGCGCCGCCATTTGACGGCACGGCGCGTGCTCTCCTTGGCATCGACGGCAAAGCCTGCCTTGCCCAGCAGCGTGGCGCACGCCACCTTCTCCTTCAAATTTTCCAGGTCATGGCGTTTCATGTTTATTCCGGCCTTCAGGCCGACCGTTCCTGCTTCTGGTTCCCCGCAGATGCGGGGCTACATCCGCATTCGCCGCGAAGAGCAAAGGGGGCAAGGGCGCGGACGGCAAGGTGCAAATTTGCACCCGGCCGCGGCGAAGCTTCCCTTGCGGCCTGCCGCTCGCAAGCGGCACGCCGGAACGACCAAGGGAGCCGCTAAGGGGCTCCAGGGGTCTCAATGAAACCCGCCCGGCACATATTCATGCACGATCTCCAGATCGTCTTCGTCATCGAGTTCGTCGCTCGGAAGAACGCCGAACTCGTTGCCGGACCTGAACAGCGTGATGGGAACCATGAGAATGCGGGAAAGTGCGAAAGCGTGACGTTGAGCGAGTGCGAGATCGGGTGCCATGTGAGAAACCTCCGTCTGGAGCGGGCCAATCCCGCTCGATGGCTCCTCAAAGGACCAGGGACGGTCGCGATCACCGCGTAGGCGAAGCCGAAGTGGCAGCACGCTTGCGTAGCCGACCCCGCAGTGGGTTGATCGACGGAGATCCGGACCTGGTCCAGGACGCCATCACTCAAGAGCGGAATTGGTTTGCTTCGGTCGGCCAAGAGGTATCCGGCACTGATCGTTCACGGACATCACAGCCGACGGGTCTGCCCTTGGTGTTTGTTCCCCCACCGCTGCTCAGCGGCGACCGGCGTCTTTCTGATTGGCGATTGCCTTGACGACCTCGGAGTCAATTTCAGTACGCGGTTTGGTACGGATGACTTTGGTCTAATGCCAATGTTCGGGGGCGTTGCTTTACACACAGCTTCGCTGGCTCGTTGTGGCGCCTGAAAATAGGCTCGATCGCGTTAGGCAGGTCGGGAGAGACACAAATTAATGAATATTATGTAATTATTTCATTTGTTTAGCGAATATTGCATAAGATCGCATTATGGAACAGTTCGAACTGTCCACAGTCAGCGAAACCATCTGTTTGGTCTCACAGCCATAGCCTAGGCTTGGGATCGGACACGGTGGAGAAAGGCTCGCTACACTTCGCCTTCCAGTCCGTAGAGGGCGGGACGGATCTCCGCCAGCAGGGCAAAGGGGTCCATCAGCGAAGCAAAGACATTGATAAAGACCGTAGGCTGCTCCTTGAGGAAGCTTGCGCGAATGACGCCATTCTCACGAAAGATTACCACGCAGCCAATATGATACTGCGCCTTACCGATAGAAATGTAGAAAAAATCCGGGATATCGAGCCGCCGTGAGGTTGCCATAAGCCCGCCCTCGGAGATGTTGAGCACGCGCAATTGCGCCTTGCTGATTTGGCGTATGCCCTTGAGCGGGAAAAGAATGTTGACCAGGACAGCGCAATTTCGTCGTTCCCAGCGACGCATTTCCTCCTCTCGGGCAAGCTTGGTCAGGTAGTTGGGTGGAGTTTTAGCTGTTCCGAGGGGCTTCATTGGTTATATCCCGTAATCTGGTCACCCAGTTAAGAATGTTTCTGCTGACACAGCACGTTTCATCCTTGGTGCCGATGTCGGTGGCAAGATTTCGGCTGGTTCGGCGCAAAATGAAAGCGCGTCGTGTGGCGCGACCGGAAATCCGAGCAGATATCCCTGCGCCACATCGCACCCCTTTTGAAGTAACAGATCGAACTGTTCCTGGGTCTCGATCCCTTCCGCAACAACGTTCATACCGAGGTTGTGAGCAAGATTGATGATCGCATGAACGATGATCGCGTCGTCGAATTCTGTCATGATTTCGCGGACAAAAGACTGATCGATCTTGATACAATCAACCGGGAACTTCTTCATGTGGATAAGTGACGCATGGCCAGTGCCGAAATCATCCAGAGCAATCCGCACACCTTGTCGATGTAAGTCTTCCAATGAGCTGCTAATCTGGTCGCCTGAGCGGTCCAGCAACACATTTTCCGTGACTTCAATCTCCAGCACGCCTGCTTCCAGCCCATACTGCTCCAGTATCGACAGAACGGTTTGCGCGAAATCCTGCTGCTTGAGCTGGTCTGCCGCGACGTTGACGGCGATGCGACCTGGGTCAATTCCCTTGTCACGCATCGTGCGTACCATTGCCAGGGCCTGATCGAGAACGGCATGGCCGAGCGGAATGATCAATCCGCTCTCTTCGGCAACCGGAATGAATTCCGCCGGAGATATGTAGCAGCCCTGATGTTTCCAGCGGGCCAAGACCTCAAATCCGATGTGCCGGTTCGTCTGGAATTCGACTTGGGTCTGGACTGCGATTTCAATCTCGTTGTTCGCCAGAGCCTCTCGCAACGCGTCGGCGGTTGCCTGACGTTGCTCCACCCGCCGTTTCATTTCTGGATTGAAGAACGACCAGATACCGCGACCCTCGGCCTTGGCCTGATAAAGAGCCATGTCGGCATTCTTGAGCAAATCCTTCGATGTTCTCCCGTCGGCCGGATAGAACGATACACCCATACTGCAGCCCGGAGGAATTGTCCTGTGACCGAGCGTGATAAATTTACTGAGCTTAGATCTGATTTTCTCGAGCGTTTTTTCGGCTTCCCCGATGGTGTTGATGTTGGGTAAAATCACAGCGAACTCGTCGCCACCGATACGTGCCACCGTATCGGTCTTGCGCAGGACCTGCGAGAGCCGGTGGCCAATTTCGATCAAGAATCGATCGCCCGCGTCGTGGCCGAGGGTATCATTGACATCCTTGAAGTGGTCCAGGTCTATGAGGATCAGAGCGCCCGATGGCTTCGCTCCTTTCCGGTCACCCAATGTCCTCGTAAGTTGGCCAATAAACGCATTGCGGTTTGTCAACCCTGTTAAAGAGTCCTTCTCCGCCTGGATCTTGATCGTCTCTTCAGCCTTCTTGATGTCGCTAATGTCGGTATAGACACCAACGGTGAAGCCCGCTTTGGAGCGACGTTCCTGTATATGAATCCATCGACCGTCGCTCCATTGCTGGATGATTGGATGTCCTGGATTGCGATGCTGCTTGAGACGGTGTTCAATATAGGCCTCACGTTCCTTCAGATCTTCGGACAGGTTCATACACAGGTTGTTTTCAACAGAAACTCTGAGCAAATTTTCAAACGACACTTCCTTACAGAAATGTTTAGCTTCAATAATGTGGAATTTGCCAATGGTATGGCTGAATTGAATTAAGTTGTCTTCCGCATCAAACGCTATGATGTCATTCGAAATCGTATTGATTGTTTCCTGCAGTAGTTTTGTAGCAGATTTTTTTCTCTCTAATGCGATCTTCAGCTCGAATTCAGTCTGCTTGTGAGCGGTAATATCGTGCCGGATCGATATATATCCATCAATTTTTCCGAGAAAATTGCGTCGGGGAACAATGGTTGTATCCACCCAATAGATTTCTCCCTGCTTGGTTCGGTTGCATATTTCGTCACGCCAAGTACGGCCACTTGATATGGTCGCCCACATATTAACGAAAAATTCTCTGGGGTGATATCCGGAATTAACAATACTCATTTTACTTTTTATAAGTTCTTCTCCGGAATATCCGCTTATTTTACAAAATTGGTCGTTGGCATACGTTATTATCCCGTGCCTGTTTGTAGTAGATACAATTGTATTATTATTAAGAGCGTCCTTATATCCACATAATTCATTCTTAATTTCTTTGTATTTCTTGGCAGAAACCTGAATCCTTGACCGCACTTCGCTTGCGGACGGTGAATCAACGTTGCCTTGGTGCGTCTCCTTCAACATCATTTGAACAACCTCCAATTTTTTCGCAGAACGTGGGCGGCGCGATGATGAAAATCGTTCATTCATTCAGAAAACGATATCCGAAAACCTGCAAGAACTAGTATATTTTATGTATAAAATTTCATTTAAAATCTTATGAGAAAATTAAGATTAATGGAAAATCATACACCGGGAAAATTTGAACAATTCGAAGCGCTGAAAGGAAGCAAAACAGCTGCGCTGACCATGCCAAGAGACGTGATGTTTATGCAAATAACGAAATAATCGGGATCTATTTTTTTAAAGCGCGATAGAGAGTTGACCTATTCACGTTGAATGAAGCCGCGATTGAAGTGGGGCGTTGCCCTGAATCAATGTGAGCGTCCGGCGAGCGGATTTTGCTGATCGGGCAAATCGAGCGATGTTCTGGCATTAGCACCAGCATTAATGCTGACATTAATCTCAGATCAAAGAGGCGGCATGGCTCGAATGGAGATCATTTCCGGCGTTGAGCGTAGGCGGCGCTGGTCGGACGAGGCGAAACTGAGGATATTGGCAGAAGCCGATCAACCTGGTGTTCGCATTGGTGATGTGTGCACTTGCCTACGGGGAAATCATGGGTAGTGCCGTTCGCCAAGGACGAGGAATGTCGGCGCCTGACGGAATGATCGCAGCGATTGCCCGCGTGAATGGCGGCCGCCTGGCAACTCGCAATCTGTCGGATTTCGAGACAACGGGGCTCGACCTCATATCACCTTGGAATTTCTGACGTCTTGTTGAAAACTTAAGTCATGCCCAGGGGAGGGGGCGTATCGTCCCTACAGCCCCGCTGCTTTCGTCAGATTGACCCGGAAACGGTCCCTGCGCCGCTGATATTTGCGGGTCATCTCGGCAGAGGCGTGACCAAGGTGCTTTTGCACATAGCGCTCATCGACCTCGGCCGAGGAGGCGAGGCCGGCGCGGAGCGAATGCCCGGCAAACAGGTGCTCCCGTTGCGTTTCTGACAGATCACCGCGTACGCCGGCAGCAAGGGCGGCGCGCTTGACCAGGCGCGCAACTTCCTGGTCGTTCAGGCGATCCGGCCCGACATCCTTGCCTTTGCCTGTCACGCGGCGGAACAGGGGGCCTTTGGCGAGTCTGGCGAACTTGATCCAGGTCTCGGTGGCGATAACCGGGCATGTGGCGTCCAACGAGCCGCGTCCGACCTCAACCTCGCGCCAGCCGGTCTTGCCGCGCAGGGTGATCAGTAGGCCCTTGTCGAGGATTTCGATCCAGCCGCGACCGTCTTCTGTCTGGTCGCGTCCAAGATCGAGGCCGGTGACTTCCGATCGCCGCAGACCGCCGGCAAAGCCGATGAGCAGCATGGCACGGTCGCGCATGCCACGCAGAGTTCCCCTGTCCAACGTCTCAAGCATGGCAATCAGGTCTTCGGGCAGCAGCGCCTCTTTTTGGCGGGGAGGTGCGGCGTGCTTGTTGCGGATGCCGGCCATGACAGTGGCGATGGCGCGATCCTTGCGGTCGAGCGTCATGCCGCGCTGAGTACAATTCCAGCCGATGGCCGCCAGGCGCCGCTCGATGGTCGAGACACTGTTGGGCTTGCTTTTGCGCGTACCAGTGCCCCCGGCACTGCCAACAGCACCACCGGAGGCGCAGGCGGTGATATAGAGGCCGACGACCTGCGGATCCGGGGGGAGGGGGGACAGGTTCTGGCGCCGGCACCAAGCGCCAAAATGCTTCCAGTCGCTGGCATAGGCGCGGCGGGTATTGGCGGAACTCGCCGCCTCGACGTAGCCACGGGCGCGATCGGTCAGTTCCTGCAGATGTGCTGGGAGACCCGCGTTCATCTCCATAAGTGGGGAGGGGCGCCCGGAACCTGTTTCCAGCTCGATATCACCCAGCGCGGAACGATCAAGGGTTCGCGGTTTCGGGCCAGGCTCCGATCTTTTCATCCCGGCGCTTCCCATGGATTGATCACGGACGCATCAGTATCTTCGAAATCCTTGACGTTCCGCGTAACGAGGATCAGGTCATGAACAATTGCAGTCGCCGCGATCAGCCCGTCGACATCGCCACGCGGTCGGATGGCGGCAATGCGTCCCCATTCAACAGCGATCTTCTCAGTCACCGGCAGGATGCAGTCGCCATGGTCGTGGCGCAGCTTCCGCAGCCATTCGGAGAGGTGAGCCGCGGTCGTTGGATGCGACTTCTGCTTCAGCGCAATGCCGCGCATGATCTCGCCGAGGGTCAATGCACTCAGGTGGACACTGAGCGGATCGATCGAGCGCAGCCAAGCCACCGCCTGTGGTGTGCCGCGTCGCGCCTCCGAGACGATATTGGTATCGACGAGATACATCAGAAGGCCACATCCCGGCTCGGGGTCTTGGCGCGCGCTTCGATCGCGTCAGTGAGCTCATTGTCCCAACCGGGGCCGCTAAGCAGGTCGTCAACCAGTGTTGGCCGGCCGGCGCGCAAGGCGTCGTAGTCGTGGGCGGACAGGATGACGGCCGTGCGCTCGCCGCGCAGGGTTACAATCTGGGGACCTTCGTGTCGTGCCTTCTGAACCACTTTCGAAAACTGGTTCTTGGCGTCCTGTAACTGCCATTCCATCGGCTTGCTCCAATCTAGCTAGGCTGTCTAGCTATATACATCCATTTGTGGACGGAGAGAAGCGGAAAAATCCAGCGAACACAGGTCGACTTCAGGAATCGCAGTGGAAACTGCATGAAGAGCGCTTTCGGGCACTCGCGGCATCGACGTAGCCGCGGGCGCGATCGGCGCGGTCCCGCAGATGGGCTGGCAGGGAAGGGGAGTGTGTCTCTGAAACTTGCTTGTGTTCTGAATCGTCTGCTGCAGAGTTGATGGCCAAGTCTCCGGATGTCGACGAGGATGTCTCCATCTTGCGCCTCATGCCACTCTGATATCGGTTTGTGCAAAATCGTTGCCTTTGTAGAGCAGCGGTTCACCGCTGAGGGCTGCGAGCGCGTACGAGAAGCAATCGCCATAGTTTAACCCGGCCGGATGGCGGCCTTTCCCATAGCGGCGCCAGGCGCGCCGCGCCTGGTCAGCATGTTCCACATCGACGGTAACGATCTCAACGCCGATCTTGTGAAGCCACAAGTCCAACTCGCTGCCGCCAGCGTCGCCGAGCCGAGCCTCAAGGACCATCGCTGCCTCGAACACGGTAGCCGCCGAAATGAGACGGACGGGATCAGCAGCAATGCGGCTTTCGAAGACCGCCGCCTCCGGTTCGTCGAGAGCGATCGCGACGATAGCAGAAGTATCAATGACCATCAGTTTGGCAATCCATTCTCGTCATAGCCCAGTATCTCGTCGGCAGAGCGATGATCGAGAACTGGCAATGCACCCCAACGCCGGCGGCTGGCGGCCATATCCTCCAGCAGCGCCGCTTTATGGGCGTCGGAGCCCACGCGTCGCAAACGCTCCTCCAATGCCCGGCGAGTGGCGACCGTAATGGTTTCACCGGTACGTTCGGCGAGCGCGCGGGCCATCCGCTCGGTTTCCAGGTCTTTGATGCTCAGGGCCATGCTCGTTTCCTTAGTTCCTGATTGGCTACATTCTACCTAATTAGCACGACTTGCCGAGATGCGCATCACATTCGATGATTACGAAACACTTATCCCAAGCCGGGCGAGGAGGGGAGGGACGATGAAGACCCCGCGATTGTGGGGAGCAAAACCAAACTTCGGTGACACCCTTCGAAACATCCACCGAAACCGCCTGCAGATGTGCTGGCAGGGGAGAAGGCTTTGGTGCAGAGACTTTCCGCGTCGAAACATCACTGGAAACCGCCGTGCTGTGAGACGGCGCTGAGCTGCCCTGAGCATCATTTTCCGGGTTCTGTGTCGGCAAGCCGAGGTTTTTGAGATTGCGTTTCATTTGATTTCAATGACTTGCCCGTGTCGCAAAAGTGAGACTGATTCAGGGTAAATGAAGCGTTGGTGCGGGGATCAGCAAATGTGCGGAATTTGGTCTTTGATGGGCGGGCTTATTTGGTTGCTCCCGCCGAGGCTCGGCAACGAACGGATTTCGGGCGTCCGCAGGCGAGCATTCGGTTAAGAATGGCGACGCCGATCGCAGCTTCTGTCTGTTGAGCGAGGAATGATCGAGCGCGCAAACGCTGTCGAATGACGCCTTTGTATCGACCCATCGTTGTTTCAACCAAAGCTCGTTTGCCATAGCCGGTAGATGTCTGCCATTTCAGCCGACCATCTATTTGCATGGATGCAATATGCTGGTCTCTCTGGCAGGGTGCCTGGGCGTTAGGCTGTCTAATTGCATTCGAGCGCGGTGGAATGACGACCTTTGCGCCTGCGCTGTGACGGCGCACAGCCTCATAGGTTGGAGTGCCATCATAAGCGCCGTCGGCAGTGAATCTGCCGATCTCATCATCGATCTTGTCCAACAATGGCTCCAACTGCGAGGCGTCGCCGGTCTCCTGATCTGTCAGGGTATAGGCAATAATCTCGCCGTTGTCGGCATCAACCGCCAGATGCAGCTTTCGCCAGCCTCGTCGGGACTTTGCACCATGTTTTTCTTCCAGCCATTGGCCGGCGCCATAGATCTTCAGTCCGGAACTGTCGACCAAAACGTGAAGTGGTCCATCTGCCGCAGGCCGTCGTTCGACAGACGGCATCCAGGTTCTTGCCCGTCGGCTGAGTGTCGTGTGATCGGGCACAGGCAGATCCAGTCCCATCATATCAAGCACCGAATTCAGAAGCCCTTCGCTCTGGCGCAAACGCAATCCGAATACCATGCCCAACGTCAACGTAGTTTCGATCGCCAGATCCGAATAGAGAGGCTGGCCACCACGCGTCTTGCGCCGTGGGGCTGCCCAACCGTTAAGCGCTTCCGGTGTTATCCAAAGGGTTAAACTGCCACGACGGCGAAGACCCGCCTCATACTCCGCCCAGTTCGTCACTTTGAACTTCATCTTACCGATGTGATGGCGGCGGGCGGCGTTATGTTTGTGCGGCATGCTGGACCAATCAAGCTATTTTCGATCCCGGTCGCATAGATGTAAAACGTTGAAATCTTATCCGTGCACCAACGCCGCCGTGGTCTACAATCTCGGCTCCTTGACCGGGGCTCCGTTGCCCGATATGTAGATGATTTCGGTTCCCCTAGGGGGAGCTGCCGCCGTCGACATGAAGCTCGAAGTGCCTGGCGAGTACCTGCTGGTTGATCATGCGCTCTCAAGAGTAGCTCGCGGACTGGTTGGCACGCTGATCATCGAAGGACCGGAACAACCCGACATCTTCCGCGAAGGCATCGACAAGAGGCTCGGACTGCTCAGCGATTGAAGCATTATCCACGCCGGGGCCTTCAGACAGAAGGCCCCGGAGACTTTCACCTTCATAACCATTTTCATACCGCCAGGGGGACCAGTTTCATGTTCTTGACAGACACCATTGCCAGGTCCGTGTTCACACATACCGCTCAAGGTGAGCATGGTTCCGTCGTTGAACTGTTGCGGCGGCGGATTGCAGAGTGCGAACTCGGTTGCATGGGCTGGGAGGCCGCCGATAAGATGCTGGATGGCATCGGCGCTGAGAGCGAACGACTTTCGCAAAGCAGAGGGCTGGAAGAGGCACGACAGATGCGCGATGCGATCGTAAGCATCTTGCGACGTCTCGATGAACTTGATGAGCTGGAACCCGACGAGCCGGACCGTTCGGCATTTTACGAAGTTGCTGACCTTTTCGTGGACCTCGGGGATATCGCGCGCTTGGGCGCGCTTGCTGTGCGACGGGCCGGCGGATACGAATGCGTCTGATGGCTAATCCCGTGCCCTATCTTCCAAGCTTGTCTTGCCCCGGATTCACATGAAAGCCGAGGCATGCGCTCCCCGCTTAGAGTTCGTGTTTTGACAGAAGCATATCCAGCGTTGGTGAGATAATTCGCACATTCGTCGGGTTGGATTGTTTCGACCAGCCTGCCGATGTGACGCCAAGTGTCGTCGATGGTTCGCTTTAGATGGGGTAACGGGCTGCCGCGCAGCCAAGCCGGCCGATGGAGGCAGGGTTGGTGAGAAGGTGGTCGTCCCTCACACTGATGGTGTGAACGGAGTCGGGACGGATCCCGCTCCAAGCATCGAGGAGAGACGACCATGGGGCATTATGCAGGGATTGACGTTTCATTGGAATCTTCGAGCGTGTGCGTTGTCGACGCCAGCGGCAAGATCGTTCGCGAGAGCAAGGTGGCAAGCGAGCCCGCGGCGCTGATTGGCTGGTTTGCTTCGCTCGGTTTTACGCTGGAACGCATCGGACTGGAGGCTGGACCCTTGTCGCAATGGCTTTATGCGGCCATGGGGCAAGAGGGCCTTGCGATCGAGCTTCTGGAAACGCGGCATGTGCGCGACGCCTTCAAGGCGATGCCGGTGAAGACGGACCGGAATGATGCGCGTGGGATCGCGCAGCTGATGCGGTTGGGTTGGTTCCGGCCGGTGCATTGCAAATCTTTGGCAGCGCAGGAGGTTCGGGCAGTGCTGACGGCGCGCAAGCTGGTTCAATCGAAGCTGCGGGATGTGGAGAATAGTGTGCGTGGCATTTTGCGCGGCTTTGTAACACTCTGATGCTTCGGTAGCGGGTCGTTCCACCTCATCAACGGCGGAAAATCTCGGAATGCGGAATTGCCAGAATGTACCGCGTTCCGTCCTTTCCGCTGATGCGGCTCAATGCGCCACCCAACTGTTGAACGAACGAATCAACCAGTTTCTGACCAAGACCGGAATCCACACGAGCGCTTTCGTCGATTCCTGGACCATCATCCCAGATCGTGAGCTCGACGTCGTCTTTGCCGGTGATAAGTCGTAACCCGAGTGTTCCGTTGTCACGCCCTTTGTAAGCATACTTCAGGCTGTTCGTTACCAATTCGTTGGTGATCAGACCAAGGGGCACGGCGATACGAGTGGAAAGCAAGATATCGTCGATCAAAAGATCAAGGTCGATAACTCCGGGCGACAATTCCGTCGCTGATACCGCATCGTGAACGATTGCGCTCAGATAGCCGTCCGCCTTTACGCTTTCGACCGACGCCGTGCGAGAAAGGGTGCGATAAAGGGTTCCGATGGCTTCGATGCGTTTGCGCATGCGCACGAAGGCCCCCTTGCCCTCATCGCCGCTCAGATTTTTCCCTTCCATCGAGATCACAGAACTGATCATCGACATCGAATTCATCATGCGATGGTTCAGCTCTTCCAGAAGTCGATTGGATTGATCCAGGGCCTGATCACGCTCGGCTTCCAACCGCCGCCGTTCGGTTACGTCCTCCATGGCCAGTAGAAGGGTTTTGGTGTTGTTGCCTTTTCTGAAAATCTTGCGGGCGTTGAGAAGAACCGTTCGTGTGCCGATCTGCGGAAAGTCTTGCGTGATCTCATAGTCTTCTATGATCGAATTGTCGGGTACGACCTCTTCCAGAAGCTGGATCAGCTCGGCATTTGCCCATTGCCCGTTCCCCAAATCGACAAGATTCCTGCCGATCGCGTGTTCCGCATCTACGTTGAATTTCAGATAAAAAGCACGGCTCGCCGCTATGATCTGGAGGTCACCGTCCAGAACGAGGAGCGGTTCGCGTAATGTGTCCACGATGCCTTCCGCAAGTAGCCGCTGAAGACTGAGTTCCCGGGCGTGATCAGCGGCTTCGGTTACATCGTCGATAGCCAGTAAAATCCGCTTTGCGCTGTTGGCCACCCATACGATCTTGCGCGCATTCAATCGCATCACCTTGCGCCCGATATGATCGAAATGGTGTTCGACTTCTATATCTTCGAGTGTCACGTCCTGCACGACAATCTGGTTCAACTGATCCAGCAGGGAAGGAATGTTCCACTGGCCGTCACCCAGATCGGAAAGGGCGCGGCCCAAGGTTTCCTCACCGTCGACCTGAAACATCTTCAGAAATCTGTCGCTGGCGTATTCGACCCTAAGGTCTTCAGTCAGGACAATGAGGCCTTCGCGCAGGGTTTCAACAATCTCGGCCAGGTTCATCGTCCTCAGCGCCTTCGAATAGCTGTCGTTCATTTCAATTCGGCCTCCTGCGCCACGGCGAGATACTGAAACGTCGATATATCATACCCTTCTCGATTGGCTGCACCAAATGAAATGCCGAATTTAGCCTAAGGCGCGCCGATGCTTCGAACCACCTGAAACCGCAAGCGGACGCTGGATGGCAGCTCACAAATGGCAGTTTCGTCAGCTGTGTCGGCTGAAGCTCGGTCTCCTGTTCGAGCACGACGGCGAGGAGATTGAGGCTGTCGCGCAATGTGCCCGGAACTGTCACGGCGTTGAGACCGGTGAACTGGTCAGAGGCAAGATTGTACCAGGTAATGCCGCGCTCCTGCCCGAAATAGCGAGGATTTGGGCCGGAATGGATGGTGCGAACCGGCACGACGAAACGCAGTCCGTCGGCGGAAGCGACCTCGCCGCCGCCCCAACGCCTCGCCAGCGGCACTGCGTTTTGCGCTGAAACCAGAGCGGCGTTGGCGATCGTCAGCGTCTCGGCGCGCAGGAAATTCTGCTTCACCCAGCTGAGCCGCGACCGTCTGAGCGCCGGCGCATCGAGACGGACTAAGGGCTCGAAGCCGGTGTTGGTCGCCTCCGCCACGAGCACGGCGCAGACGCTCGTTGCTATATCTTCAGCTCTGGCACTGCCTTCGCTGGCGTGCGTGAAGAGGTCGGCGAACCCGGTCCGCGCGTGCATTTCCAGGATCAGCTCAGGCAGATCGAGCCTGGGCAGGCGCGCATCGACTGCTATGCGGAGCGCGACCAGGCTCGGCGGTTCTTCGAACTTCTCGAGGTGCTCGACCGAGAGATCCGGGCCTACCGGAGTGTTGACGATAGCGACTGCCGTGTTCACCGGCACGCGTCTGGCGGTTTCCCGGTACGCGAGATCAAGCCTGCGCGACAATCGGCCAAGCTCCTCGTCGGCTGAGGCCGATACACCAACGGTGCGGCAGATCGCCGGTCGGGCAGCCTCCCAAGCTGCTCCTGATAGCAGACCCTTTCTCGGGTCGGCATAACGTAGCGACCGAACCGGAAAAACATCGCGTCGCCGGATCGCGCGACGAAGCCCGTCGAGAACGCAGAGCCGGTATCCGGTCATGTCGAGAGAACCATCGGCGGTCTTCAACTGACCCTGCCATGCTTTTGGTGCGAAGGCGGTCGGCACCGGCCCTGAGCGTTTGCGACCGGAATGGACGACGCGGAGATACTCGACAGCCTCAAGCAATGACCGTCCCGCTGGTGCGGCGCCGAGATCAAGACCGGCAAGCAGTGCTGGCGTATAGGCGATTTTGCGAGGATGCTTTCTGAGTTCGGTGAAATAGGTGTCGTCGTGAGGTTCGGCGAGCGTTCCGACGCGCTCGGCGGCAGCGGCCAGCGCATCGCTGCTGATCAGATGGAATATCGCTGCGCGGACCTCTTCGTCTGGCGTTTCCGGATCAAGAACAATGATGGCTGCGTCGCGGAGCCTCAGTGCCGCGGCGTCGAGGTCTCGCAGCGAGCGTAGCCTGGCCTCCTTCGACGCCGTGGCTGCTTGCGCGAACATCGAAGTGGTGACCGCATCGAACAAGTCGATCACATCGTCTCCAGCCGACGCCTCCAGTGTGTGGATGAAGGCCAGCAATGTAGCAGCGCGCCGGTCGGGCGGCAGACGCGCGACCGCTTGTGCCTTTGCGGCGACCACGAAGCGCGCCAATGCTGAAACTTTGCCCGGTGGCAGCTGATCGGTTGAGGGAAGCTCGCTTGTGATGGCGTGAATCTCCGCCAGACGTGCAAGCGCGCGGCTGATTTCCCGGCCACTCTGTATATAGGGGCCGTCCCGGAGGCGGTCGAGCGGGCTCTGTCTTACGCCCTCCGGAACCTCCACAAGGTCGTCGAGCCGTGCACGTTGATCGGGCGTCACCGCTTCGATCAACAGGCGATGCTGACGGGCGTTCGCGCGGGTCCGCACCCTTGCCACGGCGCGTTCAAGAACAGACAGGCCCGGGAGCAGAACCTTGGCTTCTAGCAACCAGGCGACCGCGCGGTCGAACACAGCTGACGGCCGGTCGGCGCCGGTCCAGCACAGCGCATAAAGAAAACGATGGAGACGGAACGCGATCCCGAAATCAGCATAGGTCCGATAGCCGTAGTGCTCGCGGATGCGGGTCCGTGGCGCCAGCGGCCAGCGCTTTCCGCATACATCGTCATCAGATGTGTCGAGCTGGGGATTGATAGCTGGTTGGCGGCAAAATGCACCACCGAAGCTGGCGCCCTTCGAGGATCATTGAGAAAGGTTCCGAGCATCCGCAGCGATCCGAGCTGGATTGCAACGCCCAGACGATTGTGATCACCACGGTGCATGGCGACAAAAATGCGATCGGCGTCGTCGAGATGGAAGTGGCGGGCAAGCTGATCTGATGTGGGATCACCGACGAAGCAGCCGTATTCACGGGTCTGACTATCGGTGAGAAATCCGACCGGCACGGTCGTCTACGCCTGTTGCGCCGGAGCGTCGTTCTTTACACGGCGCTTGCCAAGAAGCTCGGTTGCGCGTTCGCGCGGCATTCCCTTCGCATCGACATAAGCATAGAGCGTCGATAACGACACCCCGAGCTGTGCGGCAACATCCCGGGCGACATTATCGCGGTCGGCCATCATCGCCATGGCCGCTTTCAGCTTCTGCTTTGTCATCACGCGGGGGCGTCCACCGGCCCGACCGCGCGCGCGGGCAGCCGCCAGCCCCGCCATGGTGCGTTCGTGAATGAGATCGCGCTCGAATTCCGCGAGTGTGGCAAAGATTCCGAAGACGAGCCTGCCGGTCGCCGTCGTGGTATCGACATCGCCGGTCAGTACCTTGAGCCCGACACCCCGCTTTTGCAGATCGCTCACCAGGCCAACGACATGCGTGAGCGATCGGCCGATGCGATCGAGCTTCCATACAACGAGGGTGTCACCGTCCCGAGCAATGTCGAGCGCCTTTGCCAGACCGGGACGCTCAGTCGCGCGACCCGAGCACACGTCGTCATAGACCCGCTCGCACCCGGCACGCTCCAGTCCGTCGCGCTGAAGATCAAGATTCTGCTCGCCGGTCGATACCCGCATGTAGCCAATCAACATGTCCAACCCTCTGTCCACATTAACTTAAACGCAGAGGGATTTATCGGATATAGGTTTCTGGACGGATTTCTAGGGGGAAATCAAGCTCGCATGACGAGGCTGTGGCGCGGCTTGCTGTCTCCGCATCAAACCACCGTTTGTAGTTCACATCTCAACGATGACACCTGCTGCAATGATTGCCAGTACAAGCGCGGCAATAAGGGTGTAAGCGTAGTCTCGTTCGCGCAGAAAGAGAGCCAACATCAGTGCTACCCGAGCAACCGGCAAGAGAATGAAAAGCGCAATGCCAGCCTTCACCGCGTCATATCCAGTCAGCGGGAAGGGGAGGGAAGTCGGAATGTATTCAAGCGCTGTTAAAAACACACCCACAGCAATAAGCGCGGTAGCGAACCATGTTCCGTACCAGAGTAGCGCGGCGATAGTTTTGTCTCGCCGCTCAAAATTGTCTGCCCCAGGCTTCATGCTGCCCCTCCGAGAAGATGGATACCGAAGGCGCTTAGGAACATTTGAATTGCCAGCAGTGCCAGTACGACGACGAAAAAGATGCGCAATTTGTCGGCTGGAAGGCCCATCAACAGACGTGCACCAAGCAACGCGCCCACCACTGAACCAAGTGCGATGGGGCCGGCAATGCCAATGTCGATGTCACCGCGTACAAAGTAGGCTCCTGCGCTGGTGGCCGCAGTCACGCCGATCATGAAATTCGACGTGGCGGATGAAACCTTGATAGGAAGTCGCAAGGCGGTATCCATTGCCGGAATTTTCAGAACGCCGGAGCCGATTCCCAATAGAGCAGAGACGAGGCCGGCCCCGTACATCAGTGCTAAGCCAAACGGGACATGGCCAACCTGATACGGCACCTCTTGCCCGGACACATGATCGGGGAAACTGGAATGCAGCCGTAAGGTTGTGGCCCAGCTTTTCACGTTCATGGCCGTGGGGTCGATCACCTCGCTTCGCCGCGCAAGCATCTGCTTTGCAGAAATCGCCAGGATCGCTGCGAACAGGCCGTACAGGAACGACGTAGAGACAATACCGATGAGAAACACGCCGGTCAGCGCGCCGAACGTGGTGGCCGTCTCAAGGACAATGGCAAGCCGGATGTTGGTCAGGCGACTTTTCAGGAACGGGGCGGCGCTACCGCACGAACAGGCGATCACTGAAATGATGCTTGCACCAATGGCGACATGGAAATCAACCCCAAAAAGCATTGTGAGGATTGGCACGATGAAGATGCCGCTGGCCATGCCTAAGACACCACCGAGGGCACTGGCACCGAAGGCGGCGACGAACAACCATAAGGGTTCCATTGAGTCGCCCTCACTTCACGAACGTTCGCTTAGGCGTCGAGCCAAGCGAGTGACAAAGCGAATCAGATCGCCGCGATAGTGAAGTTTTTCGTAGTCGATGGGTTGATGTCCCTTGGTATAGGACGTGCGTTCGATCAGAAAAACCGCGCTTCCAGTTTCAACGCCAAGAGCTTGAGCCACATCCGGCGTGGCAGTGACGGCTTCAAGCCGATATTCCGCCTCGATAAGCGGTAGATCGTATTTGCCTTCGAGCAGCGAGAAGATCGGCTCGGCGTCCAGATCATGAGTGATGACCTTTTCACCGATTTCGCGTGGCAGATAGGTTTCGTCAAACGACATGACGACGCCATCGGCTAGTCGGGCGCGCTGAATCCGCATGACGAGGCTTCCGGCCGGGACGGCGAGTTGCCGGGCCACGTCCGGATCGGCAGGCACAACTTGCTTGTCTAGCAACCGGGCGGTTGGAGTGCGGCCGAGCGCTTCCATGTCTTCAACGAAACCGGTCAGCTCAGTCAGTTCCTGGGTGATTTTGGGTTGTGCAACAAAGGTACCTTTGCCGCGTCGGATTTCGACCACCCCGCGAGCCACGAGGTTTTCAATCGCTTTGCGCACTGTGGTGCGGCTGACGCCGAAGCGTTCGATCAAGCCATCTTCGGGCGGGAGTTGACTGCCAGGCAGAAGGATCGCGGCAGAAATATCGGAAATTAGAGCCGCTTCGACCTTGGCATATAGCGGGCTGTGTTCATGTTGTCTGTTCATGCGACATCATAACATCGTGATGTCGTGATGTCAATTGAGGTTTCGTGCCGTAAATATTTGATGTTGCATGTTTCCTTGTAAGCATGGACAATAAATTATGTTTTTAGCGGCAACCAACAAGGAGTCAACCATGCAAAGCATGACCATAGAGCAGCTACGCGCTGCAAGTAACGCCGGCGGCGTGTCTGGCGTTACCTTGAAAGGGCAGGGCGGGGCGTTCCTCGTTCAGATCGACACCCGCAGCGGTTCCGGTGCCGTGCTGTCGAAGGCCCGTAGCACCGAGCCGCGCCGCTTCGGCAATCCGCTGGCCGCGTTGAACGTGCTGCGTGATATTGGTATCATGGTAGGACAGTTCGACGCGAGCGAATACGACCCGGCAGAGAAGGAACACGACGCCGGCAACCGGGGCAGGGCAGACGCCATGCGCGGAGCACATGAAGCCGCAGCCTATAACCAGTGGCTGGCCGGCGAGATTCAGGCATCCATTGACGACCCCCGGCCGAGCATCCCGCACGACGAAGTCATGGCCGAAATGAACGCCGATATTGCCGCCTTGCCCAAGAAAAAACGCGCATGACGGCCAAGCCCTACCGCATTGAATGGCGGCCGATGGCCCGCGACGACTTGCGCGCCATCGTGCACTACATCGGCAAGGACAACCCGACGCGGGCCAAGAGCTTCGGCCAGGAGTTGCGCGACAAGACAAAGCCGCTTGCACAGCATCCCGAGCTGGGCCGCCAAGGGCGGCCGGGCTTGCCTGACTGGCTGCGTGAACTTGTCGTGCATCCAAACTACATCGTTTTTTATCGTGTGCTGGCCGAGGCGCGCACCGTCGAGATTTTGAGAGTGAAACACGCGGCGCAACAAACGCAGTGGTTACCAACCCCGGCGCGCTAACGCCGGTTTTTTCAGGAGTGGCGAAGATGAATACAGATCAAAACTTGGGCGCAACGCCCGCAGAAGTGGAGGCCCTTGTGTCGGAATTTTTCGAGCAGATGGAACCGAAAGTGAAGAAGGGCAGGGCGTGGACGTTCCACCGCTTGAATGCCGCTTGCGACACCCCGGACGGGGAGCGCGTGCAGGCCGTGCTTGGGTCCATCCCCGCAAAGGTACAGAATGCGACATAGGATTTCCGGTCGGCATCACGACAGTCTGCCGGTCAGGCGTTGGCCGTAGGCAGTGTGTCGGGGTCGACTTTCAGGACGCGCCTTGCATGATCGCGCAGCTGGCCGGCCGGGCCGACGTAACGATAGAGGGTTGCGCGACTGATGTTGAGTTCACGGCATAGGTCTGCAACATTGGTGTCGCGATTGGCCATGGCGGACTGGGCCAGACGGATCTGATTTTTGGTCAACTCGAATTGTCGTCCGCCTTTACGGCCCCGCGCGCGCGCAGCCGCGAGACCTGCCATGGTGCGTTCGCGATTGAGATCACCCTCGAATTCGGCTAGGGCCGCGAATATCCCGAATATCAGTTTGCCGCTTGATGTGGTGGTGTCTATATCGGCGCCCTGGCCGGTGAGGACGCAAAGCCCGACGCCTCGTTCCGAGAGCGCGCGCACGGTCGTGACCAGGTGTTTGAGATCGCGACCGACCCGGTCGAGCTTCCATATATAAAGAGTATCGCCCGTACGCAGAGCTTTCAGGCAAGCTTCCAGGCCGGGACGGTCATCCCGCTTTCCCGACGCTTCATCCTTGTAGACATGGTCAGGAGCGACGTCAGCGGCGGCGAGCGCATCCATCTGCAGGTCGAGTGCCTGCGAGCCGTCTGCTTTGGAAATCCGCGCATATCCGAGCTTCATGCCTGTTTCACAGACGGTCGTTTGTGTGACGCCGGCAAAACTGTCTGCCAGCACGATCAAATATGTATCATATCCCGTCTCATAAATAAAGGATATCAAACCCAATCTGAAATGAAAAGAGACACAGTCCATGCCACGCATGCAAATTCTCTCGCCGGCCGAACAGAGTGCCTTCGACACGCCACCTCGGATGAACGCTGCCCAGCGCAAAGCTGCCTTCGATTTACCTATCGGTTTCCAAAAGGAGGCCGAGCAATTGCGAGATCCAGTTCACCAGATTGGATTTTTGTCTGAATGCCCGGTTATTTCCGCCATAGTCGGCGATGCTTCGCTCCGAAGACATTCCACGCCAACGACATTGCATACATCGCCGGCTGGCTGGGGCAGAACGCCGCAATATTCGAGGCCAGCGCCTACCAGGATCGGACGCGTCAGCGTCATGAACGCGCCATAGAACGCCTGACCGGATTCCGGGCTCTGAAGAGCGACGGCGAGACGCATCTGTCTCACTTGATCGACCAGAAAGTCAGGGCGCACGAAAAACCAAAAGCCATCTTCCATGCCGCGGTTGAACATCTGCTGACGAACCGGATCGCACTCCCTGGCTACCGCCGCTTGCAGGAATTGATCCTGTCCGCCATCGGTCGTTTCAGAACCCGCGAGATGGCTTTGGTCGATGCCCACCTGCCCGAAAAACTTGGCCGAGAGCTCGACCGGCTTCTCGGTGAGGGCCAAGAAACAGATGGGATTCTACGCAGCCGCATGGCTGTCCTGAAGCAAAATTCGCAATCCGTCCGTCCCCGGTCCGTCAAGGACAGGCTGGCCAATCACACGGATCTGTCGACCCTGTTTCAGCAGCTCGAACCGATCATCGAGATGTTGGGCTGGGATCGAAACAGCGCACGCAACTATGCGCTGGCTGTGATGAAATCAGATCCGCACGATCTGCGGCGTAGAAAGCCGGCAGACCGCTATCTCCACCTCATCGCCTTTGTCGTCCATCAATATTTCGCGCTCCAGGACAACCTCGTCGCCACGCTGCTCAGCTCCGTAAAGGCGACCGAGACTGCGGCAACCCGCGAGTTCAAGGATTGGTGCTATATCGAGAGGAAATCTCAGGCCGCAAAGTTGCGGGCTCGCATACAGGCTTTCGAGGATCATTTCCAATCCGCCATGACGACCCTACGCGGTGTGTTCGAAGCCGACGACCTCACCGACGCCGACAAGCTGCACAGCCTCCATCTCCTGCTGTTTCCGGTCGATGCGGAGCCGGTGTTGTCCAATGCCATTCTAAAAGACATGAAGGATGACGCGAGCGTTTCGCAGACCGAGGACGCCCGCTATTACGACATTCTGGAAGCCAGATCCCGTCGCCTGCAAAACCAGGTGTCGGGCGTCATGAAGTCCTTGTCCTTCCAGGTGGAGCCACATATCAAGCCGCTACTGGCGGCGCTGGTGCATTTCCGCAAAGCTGATGGTCAGGTCACCAGATCGGCGCCCTCCGGGTTCCTGGATCCCACCGAGCGCAAAGCGGTCGGAAGCGGTGCTGACTTCCGGCCGTCGCTTTATAAGGTCATGCTGTTCCAGCACGTCACCAAGGCGATCAAAGCCGGGGGCGTGAACCTTCCGCAATCCCACAAATATCAGCCCCTGGACGGCTACCTGATCAGCGCTGAACGCTGGCGGCGCGATCGCGACCAACTGCTGGAACGAGCAGGAATGACCCGGTTCTCGGACCCGGAAACCGTGCTTTCGGTGTTGAAGCAAGCCCTGAATGACCAGTTCCTCCTGACCAACCGCAACATCGCAGAAGGCAAAAACCTCCATGCGACGGTCACAGCAGTCGGCCATCTTAAGCTCAACACGCCCAAGCAGGAGGAGATCGAAACGGCAGCACTTTCCAAGATTTTGCCGCAACGGCACTATGTGCCGCTGTCGGAAATCCTCAATACCGTCAATGTGGCCAGCGGCTTTGCCGAAAGCCTGTCGCACCTGCGCCAGCAATACGTCAGACCGGTTTCGACCGCCGTTCTCCTGGCCGGCGTGATTGGATTGGGCTGCGGTATCGGTCTGCGGAAAATGGCGCGCATTTCCGGCTCGATCAAGGAAGACACGCTCGACCACGCCGTCAACTGGCACTTCTCCAGGGAAAACCTCATCGCCGCCAACGACCGCATCGTCACCTTCATGGACAGTCTCGATCTCCCGGAAATTTATCGCCGCAGAACCGACCAGACCCATACGGCCAGCGACGGCCAAAAGTTCGAGGTCACCGTCGATTCCCTGAACGCCGGACATTCCTTCAAATATTTCGGCAAAGGTCAGGGAAGCAGCGCCTACACCTATGTCAGCGACAAAATCCTGCTCTGGTATTCCACCGTCTTCAGCGCCGCCGAGCGCGACAACGCTTATGTCATCGACGGGCTGATGCACAACGACGTGGTCAAATCGACGATCCATTCGACCGATACCCACGGATATTCCGAGGCAATCTTCGCCGCCACCTATCTCATCGACATTTCCTATGCACCCAGGATCAAGGGTCTGAAGCGCCAAACCCTCTACGGCTTCAAATCAATGGCCCACGAAGGCCGGAAAACCTGGGCAGTCCAGCCGGATAAATATGTCGACGAGGACGTCATCCGCACCCATTGGGAGGAAATCCTCCGGTTCATGGTGACCATCAAGCTCAAGGAAACGACGGCCTCGGACATCTTCCGGAGGCTCAACTCCTATTCCAGACAGAACAGTCTATACACAGCACTCAAGGCGTTCGGACGCATCGTCAAAACCCTGTTCATCCTGCGCTACATCGACCGTGTCGATCTGCGAATGGACATCGAAGCCATGCTCAACAAGGTCGAACTGGCCAACCGGTTCACGCGCGCAGTCGCCGTTGGCAGCCCGCGCGAGTTCATCTTCGCCCTGCAGGAAGATCAGCAGGTCGCCGAAGCTTGCAACCGCCTCATCAAGAATGCCATTATCTGCTGGAATTATCTCTATCTTGAAACGCGCCTTCGGGCGGCCGATCCCGAAACGCACGCCGAGATGATGAAGACCGTCAAGGCCCATTCGCCGCAATCCTGGGCGCACATCAACATGCTGGGGGAATACGATTTCTCCGACAAAACGCTCGCAGATAGCTTCGGGATCCTCCCCCTGAAAACCAGCCCTTGAAACCAGGCCGCCAATGGGGGAGCAAAAAACCTCAAATCGGCCAAAACTTCAATGTCTTGGCCAAAACTCTATGTCGCATTCTGTACCTTTGCGGTGACGGACCCAAATTTCTATGATTGTGAGTATGGTATTGCGGCTTGATGGCCTGACCCATGCTACGATTAATTGTGTGTCATTGCGTTGACGTGTCGACCGTCAAGTCGCTCCGGCCACGGGCGAGATGTGACCTCATAGGAGCCTGACGGGTACGCCCCTTCACAGTCCTGTCCCCTCGGATCGGTGTCTGGGCATTCTTAGCAATGAGGGCATCATGAAGACCACACATGCAGTTATTATCGGCATCGATACGCATAAGGCAACGCATGTTGCGGATTTCGGATTAACGGGACATCGATTCCGGTAATTCCCGGACAGTCGTTTCTGCTACGTCCCTCAGGAACTCTTACAAAACCGGAACCGTCCACAAATGACTGCGCCTTCTGCACTACTTGGCTCAAGCGTCCGCTTCGACTCGCTGGTGCTGTTCTCCAAGCCCATCGATGCCGAGACGCATCGTTTGACCGGGGCGGAGGTATACGGGTGGGCGATGACCCATACCGACGCCCGGCGGGGTTCCCGTGCTGATCACATCGCCCGGCTGCAGACTCATGAAACGGCTGAGATAGCTGACGATGTGCGCCACGCCGAACACCATGGTCCGCGTTGAGCCAGACTGGTATCGCGTCCCGTCGACGTCGAGCCACATGTCGAGGTCCTGGGGATCGGCGACTTCGTCCGGGGTCACGAGCCACGGGCCGATCGGGCCAAAGGTATCGCAACCCTTACCCTTGTCCCACGTGCCACCACGGTCCATCTGGAACTCGCGCTCGGACACGTCGTTGATGACGCAAAAGCCTGCGACATGCTTTAGGGCGTCCGCCTCGTCGATATACTTGCCGCCCGTTCCGATTACCACGCCGAGCTCGACCTCCCAGTCCGTCCTGGTCGAGCCGCGCGGGATCAGCACCGAGTCGTTAGGCCCGCAAATAGAGCTGTTGGCCTTTAGAAACACGACGGGTTCCGCCGGCAGGGGCAGGCCCGCCTCGGCGGCGTGGTCGGCATAATTGAGACCGATGCAGATGAACTTGCCCACCCCGGCCACGCAGGGGCCATAGCGGAAGCCTTCCTCGACCAGGGGCAGCGATGTCCGAGCCACGCGGCGCAATGCCTCGAGCCCGGCCGGGGACAGGACGTCCCGGCCGATGTCGTCCACAATGCCCGTGAGATCGCGGCAGCGACCCTCGTCGTCGAGTATGCCGGGTTTTTCCTGCCCTTTCAGACCATGACGGAGGAGTTTCATGTTGGACTTATCCTTCTAAGATAGAGTCAAGGTTGGTTTGTGGAAGACGCGTGGCGGACGCGTGCGAAGACATTGATGCAGTTCCCTTGCCCGCGGGGTGCCTTCGGCCGGGCTCGTGCACCAGCGGTTTATAACCTGTACGGAACGAACAAGCTTCAGGCAGCACTCCGGACGCAGTGGAGCGACCCGGAAATGGCCAGGGTTGGCGAAGGTCGTATGGCGCATCGCACATCCCTGTTGCCAAAAGCCGCGAGGTCACAAACCAACGGGGATCGGCGCGAACTCCAGGTGACCGGTGATTTCGGCGGTCGTCAGCCGACCGTCCGAGACAGCCTCGATCGCTTCGACGATGCGATCTCCCGCGTCGCGAAGCGACTGCCCCCTGGTCAGGACGTCGCTGATATCGACATCGAGATGCTGGCGCATGCGCGCGACCGTGCGGGGATTGCTCGTGACCTTCAAAACCGGACTGATCGGGTTTCCGACCGGATTGCAGGATCCGGTGGAAAACAGGATCATTTGCGCGCCGCAGGCACTCATCCCTGTCACCACTTCGCTGGCCGCCGAAGGCGAATCCATGAAGTAGAGGCCGGGTCTGTCGGGCCGCTGGCCATAGCTCAGAACGTCCTGGATCGGATGGGTGCCGGTCTTCATGATCGCACCCAGGGATTTCTCCTCGATCGTCGTGATGCCGCCGCGGACATTATCGGGCACGGGGTTGACGCCGAGAAGGTCAATGCCAGCATCCATGGCCATCTTTTCATTGGCTTCGACCGCGCTGTAGATCTTCCGCGCGACATCCTCGTTCACGGCGCGCCGCGCCACGATGTGTTCCGCTCCCAAGATTTCGGTGGTCTCCGAAAAGATTGCTGTGCCGCCGCGTTCCAGAATGCGGTCGACGGCTTCGCCGATCGCCCCGTTGGAGGCCACGCCCGAGGTGGCGTCCGAGCCACCGCACTTGACCCCGAATATGAACCCCTCGAAGTCCGAGGCCGGATTCCGGCGCGCTTCGGATGCGCCGAGGACCATCCACATGGCTTTGTCGACACCCGCGTGCACGGCGCTCATTGTGCCGCTTTCGAGCACAAGCACGCTGTCGACGGGCTTTGCCGTTTTCTGCGTGACCTTGTCCAGAAGGGCCTTTGTCGACTCAGGCTCGTAGCCGACCAGAAGCACCGCGCCGACGTTGGGATTGAGCACGACACCTTCTAGCGTGCGCTCGAGACGCTCACGATAGATCCCGATCTCGTTTCGACCGAAGGGATGAACTAGCGGCAAGGTTCCCCTGACGGCGGTGGCGATCAGTTCCACGGCTCGGTTGCAGAATGAATTCAGGGAAAGTATCACGACATGGTTGCGGATCCCGGGCTGCTGGTCGATCCGAAAGACTGAGAATTCGCCCATCATCTAGCCCCTCCCCGGAGCGACCTGATATTGTGCACATGCACATGCTCGCCGATGTCGATGGCGCGTTTCGCTGCCCCGATCGTCTCGGCGAATTTGATCACGGGCTCGTCCGCGCCAATGCGTTTCACTGCAAACTTGTGTCCGTAGGGAACGGCATCGGCGAAGACGATCGATGTCCCGTTGACTGTGACGGTGTTGTCGGCGGCGAAGTCGGACAACGCCATTGCGACGTTGTCCTCCTCGTGAAGCCAAAGCCACTTCGGCGCTTCGGGCGCAGATGTCATTCGCCCAGTTCCCGCGCCACGACACGCGCCGGGCCACCATAGCAGCCTGCGTACTTGATTGGCAGTGCCATCACGTAGGTCGTGCGCCCGGCGACCTTCTTCAGGTGCGCGAGATTTTCGATGATGAGGCAGTCGTTGCCGAGTAGGGTGAAGTGCAGGGGCGATCCCTTGCGGTGTCCGCTAGCCAGGCCCGCATCGGGACCAGGAGTGTCCATGCCGAGCAGCTTGACGCCTTTCTCGATCAGATACTCGCCGGCTTCCGGAGTGAAGAACGGGTATTTCGTGGCGTAATCGGCGGTGCCCCACATAGTGTCCGCGCCGGTGCGGACAAAGAACATGTCGGCCTTCGTGAACTGGTCCTCGTAGGGTTGAAGATCCTTCACGTCGATGGCTGTCAGAGGGGGAAGATCGAGGTCGGCGGTGAAACAGGTGCCGATCCAACGCTCGACCGGCACCATTTCGATCGAGGCGCCGTCGGGGTGATAGTGACCCGGGGCATCGACATGGGTTCCGCAATGCAGGTTCTGGTGGATGAAGTTCTGATTGCCCCCGGTGTTGGCCATGTGGAAACTTTCCACGTTAAAGTCTTGCTGGCGCTCGTTGGGCCAGAGGGGAACAGGCATGCCCGGTTCGAAATCCCAGCTGAGATCAATCCATTTACTCATTGCTATTGCTCCTTGTTTCAACGCGATTTTCGTCTGCCGCCGTGACGCGATAGCGTCCCTTCGTGGAGATGTTTTATAGAATCGGGACGCTGACGCCTGCGAATACTTTTATCGGATCGACCGCATAAGCGACTGCGATGGGTGACCGATGACGGGTCACCGGACCCGGTAGCGTTCGACCCGCGTTTCATCCACCACGACACCGTTGCCGACCCCGCGCACGCAGGCAAACGTGCCGTCCGCCATGGCAAGTGGCGTGCGGACTAAATCCTCGGCCAAGTATAGGTGCGTCAGGTTCAGACCCCAGTCCACATTGGGGGCGGCGCAGGCGACGGCGAGCGTGCTGGCGGCCGAAATGCTGCTCTCAGCAATCTTTCCCGCCACCGTTATCGACAGGCCGAGCGCCTCACAAAGCGCGGCGACGCGCATCGCCGCGCGCGGACCGCCCACCTTAAGCAGCTTCAGATTGATGCCGTTCATCGCGCGCATGTGGTCGTGCGCCAGCACGTCAGGCGCCCCGGCGATCCCCTCGTCCGCGCAGATCGGCACGTTGCCGACAGCCATTAGAGCCTGCATCCCGCGAAGATCCTCGGCGCGAACGGGCTGTTCTAGGAAAAGAAGATCTGCTTCTCCAACCTGGCGGACGAATTTCTGTGCACAGGCCAGGTCGAATCCCATGTTAGCGTCGGCGCACAGAACGGCCGTCTCGCCCAGTTCGCAGCGAACCCGCAGCGCGGTCTCGATTTCCTCGGCCAGCGGCTTTACCCCGACCTTCAGCTTGAAGAAGCGAAAGCCTTCATCGCGCTTCTGGGCGGCTTCGGCGAGGTCGGCATCGACCGACGGGTTCCCGAGGAGCCACATCGGCATGACGCTGTCGCGCATGGCACCGCCAAGAAGGTCCACGACCGACGCACCAGCGCGCCGGCCCACGAGGTCCAGAAGGGCCATGTCGATGGCCGACTTCGCGCCGCCATTGCCGTGCATGGCGTGCAGGCAGCGCTGTGCAAGCGCGGCGTGATGGCGCAGCTCCTGTTCGACCAAGAGGGGCGCGAGGTGCTCGACGGCCGCCACGATTCCAGCGCTCAGTTCGCCGCTCATGGTCGGGGCCGATGTCGTCTCGCCCCATCCAATGGTTCCGTCGGACGCTTCGATGCGCACAAGGACGTTCTGTGCCGTCTCGATTCGCACGCCGGCCATCAACATCGGCTTCATCAAGGGAAGCGCGACAGGGATGGCGTCAATCCTGCGGATGGTGGTCGTTATCGCCGATGCAACGTCCTGTCTTGCCTCGCCGCTGATCGTCATTCTGGGTCCTATCGTCTCTTGGGGCATGAAGAAGTCCGAACCGCGATCGACCTAGGCCGAGCCGGTCCTGCGTCGCTTAATCTCTTCCAGAATCGCGGCATTGTCCCATTCGCCTTCACCGGCGCGGATGCAGCCTTCCATCATGTCGATATAGGTCTCGGCGAAGGGCAGCCTCTGGCCCGCCGCCTCGCCATAGTCGCGCATTATGGTAAAATCCTTCAGCGTTTGCGATACCTTGCTCAGCGGCAAATAGTCCCGCTCGACCATTTTCGGTCCCTTGACATCCATCACCTGGGAATAGGCGGCCGAATTGCGGGCGACGTCTAGGAAGGCGCGGGGATCGATCCCGAGCTTTTCGGCAAAGACGATACCTTCTGCTATGGCCGCGCGGTTCAGTCCCAACACCAGATTGACTGCCAACTTGGCTTTCCCGCCCGATCCGATCGAGCCAAGGGTGAAGCGTCGCGGACAGATCGCGGCAAGGACATTCTCGGCGCGGTCGATATCGGCCTCGCGGCCGCCGATCAGCCCGACACCCTCGCCCCGTGCGATCTGCGTGCTGGTGCCCGAGATCGGCATTTCCACGAAGACGGCGCTATCGGCGATACGCGCGTCGAGCGCGACCATGCGATCGGGTTCGCAGGTGCTCGTGTTGACGATAATCCGGGGCAGCCCTTCGGGCGGCGCCACGGACAGCAATCCATTTTCGGCCTCGACCACCTGTTCGACCTGATCTGAATTAAAGACCGCCAGCACGACGATGCCGCAAGCCCGCGCCACGTCGGCCACCGAGTCAACCGGACGGCCTCCGAGATCGCGCAGCGCATCCCGAGACGCCTGGCTTGGCGCGTAGCCGACAACTTCGAAGCCTGCCTTCTGCAAGAGCGGAACCACGGCCCTGCCCACCAGCCCGATACCCAATAGTCCGACGGTCCTTGAATGGTCTGCCATTTTCATCCGTTTCCTGTTAACCGACGAAGCCTATCGGCCGGCCGGCATCGCGTCCAATACACAGATTTAGGCGTCCCGATCGATCAGCCCGATTCATGCGACGAGGGCGGTTCCGAGAAACTCGTCCTGAGTTCGTCGAACAGACGGCGCGCGCCGCTTGCTAGCTGCGCGCCCTTGTTCGTCAGGAGACCTGCCGAAAGCCGCACGTCGGCATTGAGGATGCGGCTGATGCGTAGGCGTGGCCTGTTGACCACCGCGCTGCGAGGCGCCACCGTGGCAGCGTGACCGGCTTCGACGAAGCTCAGACGTGCCGCCGTATCGTCGATCCCTAGGCTCACCCGCGGCGAGATCTTCTGCTTCGCACAGGCTGTGTCGAACAGCCGCCTGATGTTGCCGACCCGCCCCGGAAGCGCCAGCGGGAATGGCTCCAACTGCTGCAGTGTCACCGCCGGAAGCTCGCCGAGAGGATGGTTTTCGCCCGAGACCACGACCAATTCGTCGTCGAAGAGAATGGTCATCTCGATCTCGCGCGACTCCGCCGGCAGCCAGGCCAGGGCAAGGTCCATGGACCCGTCTAGGATGGCGATCTCCAGTTCGTCCTGGCTGCCCATGCGCAGCATCAAATCGACCCCGCCATGCGTCGAAGCGAAGGCGGGGATGCATTTCTCCATCACGCGGCCGACGAAGATGTTGTTGAGCCCAAGCGTCACGGTCCCGCACAACAAACCGTTGAGGGCTGCGATCTCCTCCTTGCCGCGCTCCACGGCACGGAGCGCCTCGTGGGCATAGGCAAGAAACCGTTCGCCTGCCTGCGTCAGTCGAACGTGACGGAACTGGCCGCCGGTACGGTCGAACAATGGCGAACCGACCTCGCGCTCCAGTTGCTGGATGTGCAGTGAAAGGGTCGGCTGCGACGCTCCCAGCGTGTTGGCGGCCCGCGTGAAATGCAGCAGTTCGGCGGCCCGTACGAAATATCTCAGGTGTCTCAGCTCCATACGGGCTCTCAATCTATGACCACAGAGGTTACGATATTGCGGCTGCCGGGAAGCATTGTCAATCAAACGGCAGGACGGGACTTTCCGCGCCGGGTGCGGGCGTCTGATGCCACCCGCTGAGGCATAAGCCCCATGTATTGGGCCGCCAAAAATTTCAAATTGGACAGTCTTTTAGAGTCCGACTCAAAACTAATACGCATTGATTTCAAGCCCTTGCGATGAGCCTTGCGGTGCGTCGGATGGAGGCGATGAGCAACCATGCGTCGGAGG
>NZ_JAUXOD010000047.1 GCF_030682515.1 Hoeflea sp.
ACTCCCCTAGGGCGTACCACAATATTCAAGCACTTCGCTTGATCTCCTCATCCATCACGCAAGATGCTGATGAGCCCGGCGCAGGGCAGCGCACCGGCAATCCCGACGGATATGTGACACCAGCCGCGATTGCCACTCCAACCCGGATACAGCCGTCCACCACTCCTGCCAGACGATTGGAACCAGCAGTCTCCGATGATTCGGAAATGCCGGACCTACCGCGCCGGCGCGGCGTCCATGACCCGGATCTGTACCCGGCGCACCCCTTGCCATTGGTCGGCTGAAAGCGTCCCGGCGACATGGAACATCAACCCCCTGCCGCCGAGCAGGGCTGCACCCAGGTCGGTGTCCGCGGCGCGAAACGCAATGCCGTTGAGCTTGCCGCCATCTGCCCCTGACAGGGTGATCTTGATATGGTTCTGGCCCACCACGCGCGCGTCGCTCAGCGTATGGGCGGGCACGGCGAACACAGGTTGCGGGTGACCCGCGCCATAGGGTCCGGCGCGCTCGATCATGTCGATCAGCTCCAGCGTCGCCCCGGACGCCGACACCGCGCCGTCGATCTTGAGCCGGTGTGCGGCCGTCAACCCCGCCACGGTGTCGGCGGCGCTCTCTTCAAGAAAGGCGCGCAGATCGCCGAGCCGGGCTCGCTCCACCGTGATCCCCGCCGCCATCGCGTGGCCTCCGCCCTTGACCAGCAGGCCCAGCTCCACGGCCTTGCGCACCAGCCGACCGAGATCGAGCCCGGGAACCGATCGGCCCGAGCCCGTGCCCTTGCCGGTGCCGTCAAAGGCGATGGCGAAGGCCGGCCGCCGGTAACGCTCCTTGAGCCGCGCGGCCAGCAGGCCGACCACGCCGGGATGCCAGCCCTGCCGTTCGGTGACGATGATCGCCGGTCCCTCGCCGCTCGCCATCTCGGCTGCCGCCTCCGCATCGGCTTCAGCCAGCATCGCCGCTTCGATCGCCTGGCGCTCGCGATTGAGCTCCTCCAGCCGCTCGGCGATGGCGGCGGCTTCCACGGGGTCCTCGATCGTCAGCAACCGGCTGCCGAGCGCCGCATCGCCGATGCGACCGCCCGCATTGATTCGCGGCCCGATCAGATATCCCAGGTGATAGGGCGTGACCGGTCCGTTGACGCCGGCGCGCTGGGCAAGGGCAGCAAGCCCGGCATTGCCCATGGTCCGGGCCGCAAGCAGCCCCTTGACCACGAAGGCGCGGTTGAGCCCCTTGAGCGGCACCACGTCGCAGACCGTGGCGAGCGCCACCAGATCGAGGCAGGCGAGCAGATCGAATGTCCCTGCCCGCTTGTCGCCCTTCTGGCGCAGCAGCCGCAGCGTGCCGGCGAGCACCATGAACACCACGCCGCAGGCGCACAGATGCCCAAGCCCCGACAGATCGTCCTCGCGGTTGGGATTGACCAGCGCATGGGCCTGGGGACGCTCGGCCGCCACCTGGTGGTGATCTATCACCACCACGTCCACCCCGCGTCCCGCGGCCTCCCTGAGCGAGTCATGACTGGTCGAGCCGCAATCGACGGTGATGATCAGGCCCGCACCCCGGTCGATCAGCTCGCCGATGGCGGCCGGGTTCGGTCCATAGCCTTCGAAGATGCGGTCCGGAATGTAGATCTCGCTCGTCAGGCCGAAATGCGTGAGGAAGCGCTGCATCAGCGCCGAGGAGGTTGCGCCATCCACATCATAGTCGCCGAAGATCGCCACGCGCTCGCCGCGGGCAATGGCAGTGGCGATTCGCGCCGCCGCCCTGTCGCCGTCGGTCAGGCTGGACGGGTCGGGCATCAGCGATTTGATGGTCGGGTCCAGAAAGGCCGTAGCCTCGCCCATGGGGACATCCCGGCCGGCCAGGACGCGCGCAATGATCTCGGGCAGCCCGGTGGTCTGGGCAATCGAGATCGCTTTGTTCTCGCCGGCGAGATCAAGCCGCGCGATCCATTTCTGGCCGGAAAGCGACTGCTCCACCCCAAGGAAAGCCCGGTCGGCTGCGCTGCTGCCTGCCATCAAGAAATCAACCTGCCGTCAGGCGCCGGGCCACCATGGCCGCGCCGGAGACACTGCTCATAGCCTAAAGTCGGCCGGCCGGCAAAATGCCGGGCCAAAGCCAAGCCCCAGCCGCTCAGGCCGGCCGGCGAGGGCCGTGGGGTTGGCCGTCAGTCGAACTTGGACAGGTCCTGGTGCCGGGCCTTGATCTCGCGAACCGTGCGCGACGACGACCGCATCACGATCGTGTGGGTGACGATGGCGTCGGGGGTGAACCGCACGCCCTGCAGGAGATTGCCGTCGGTCACGCCGGTGGCGGCGAACAGCACGTCGCCGCTGGCCATTTCTTCCATCGTGTAGATCTTGCGCGGGTCGGTGATGCCCATCTTGGCGGCGCGCGCGAGCTTTTCTTCGGTGTTGAGCTGGAGCCGGCCCTGCATCTGGCCGCCGATGCAGCGGAGAGCCGCAGCCGCCAGCACGCCTTCGGGCGCGCCGCCGATGCCGAGATAGATGTGGATTCCGGTCTGCTCGGGATCCGTGGTGTGGATGATGCCGGCCACGTCGCCATCGCCGATCAGACTGATCGCCGCGCCGGTGGCGCGCACTTCCTCGATCAGGCGGGCATGGCGCGGCCGGTCCAGAATGCAGGCGGTGACCTGGCTTACATGCACGCCCCGGGCGCGGGCGACGGCGTGGATGTTGTCGGTCGGGCTCGCATCGAGCGCCACGGTGTTGGGCGGATAGCCCGGCCCGATGGCGATCTTCTCCATGTAGACGTCGGCGGCGTAGAGCAGGCTGCCTTTCTCGGCAATGGCGATCACCGCCAGCGAATTGGGCAGGTTCTTGGCGCAGATCGTCGTGCCTTCCAGCGGATCAAGCGCGATGTCGACCTTGGCGCCTTCGCGGTTGCCCACTTCCTCGCCGATATAGAGCATCGGCGCCTCGTCGCGCTCGCCCTCGCCGATCACCACGACGCCGTCGATCGGCAGCCGGTTCAACTCCGAGCGCATGGCGTCGACCGCCGCCTGATCGGCGGCCTTCTCGTCACCCCGGCCGCGAAGCCGGGCAGCGGCAACGGCGGCCCGCTCGGTCACGCGCGCGATCTCGAGTGTCAGAATACGGTCGAGGCCGCTTGCGTCTGTCGATGTACCTGCCATGGCCTGAAGTCCCCGAGCGTTTTTCGTTGGCTGCTTTTACAGCCTTGAAACATAGCAACGCAATGTGAATTCCACATTAAAAGCCATTGTTTTCTCAGGATATTGGGCAGATCCACGCCTAAATCGATTAAAGCAGCATCCCTCCCTGGGAGGTGTCCCGCCCGCTTCGCGCCGGGCAATCCGGCGCCTCAGCCCTGACGGGTGCGTTCGATCCGGATCACCTGCGGCTCGCCCGACAGGTAGCCTTCGCCCTTGATCGCGCCGACGGCGGAGCGGACCCGGGATTCGGTCGTGGCATGGGTGACCAGGATGACCGTCTGCGGCCCCGCCTCGGACCCCGCCGGACGCGCCCGCTGCACGATCGACTCGAGCGAGATTTCGTTCTCCGCCATCCGTGTGGCGATCGAGGCGAAGACGCCGGCGCGGTCTTCGACCTTGAGCGAGATGAAATATCCGCCCTCATGGCTCTGGATCTGCGCCCGCGTGTAGGGCTCGAGCTTGTCGGCGGGTCGGCCCAGGGCGGGCGCATGCTGATGGCCTGGCCGGCTCTTGGCGATGTCGGCGATGTCGCCGAGCACGGCCGACGCGGTGGCGTCACCGCCGGCGCCCGGACCCGACAGCATCAGTTCGCCCAGGATATCGGCCTCGATCGTCACCGCGTTGGTGACGCCCTCGACCTGGGCGATCATCGAACCCTTGGGCACCATGGTCGGATGGACCCGCTGCTCGATGCCGGTCGCGGTCCGCTGCGCCACGCCCAGAAGCTTGATCCGGTAGCCCAGTTCGTCGGCGGCATGGATGTCGTCGATGGAGATGTTGGTGATGCCCTCGATATAGACCTCGTCGGCGGCGATCTGCGTGCCGAAGGCCAGGCTGGTCAGGATCGACAGCTTGTGCGCGGTGTCGTTGCCCTCGATGTCGAAGGCCGGATCGGCCTCGGCATAGCCAAGCCGCTGGGCTTCCGCCAGGCACTCGGCGAACCCCATGTTGTCGCGCTGCATCCGCGTCAGGATGTAGTTGCAGGTGCCGTTCAGGATTCCGTAGATCCGCGTGACCGAATTGCCGGTAAGCGATTCTCGCATCGCCTTGATGACCGGAATTCCGCCCGCCACCGCCGCCTCGAAATTCAGAAGCACGCCGTTGGCCTCGGCGAGCCGCGCCAGTTCCACGCCGTGCCTGGCCAGCATCGCCTTGTTGGCGGTGACCACATGGCGGCCGGCGCCGAGCGCAGCGATCGCGGCCGCGTGCGCCGGATCGCCCTCACCACCCATCAGTTCGACCAGAACGTCGATATCGGCGTCGCGGGCCATGGCCACCGGGTCGTCAAACCAGCTCACGCCCTCAAGATTGAGGCCCCGGTCGCGGCCGCGGTCGCGGGCGCTCACCGCCGTGATCAGGATCTCGCGGCCGCAGATCTCGGCCAGCAGATTGTGCCGGGCCGTGATCGCGCGAAACAGCGCGGCGCCGACGGTGCCAAGTCCTGCAATGCCGATTTTGAGGGCATCGGTCATGTTCTCTATCCATTTTGCCTGATCAGTGTCGGAAGTGGCCCGTGCCGGTGGCGCGAACCGAAGCTGTGCAGGGGCGGTTTAGCGGCGGGGGGCCGGACGGTCAACGCCGGGCGGACAAAGACACCACATTGTCGCCGCCGCCGCCGTCCTTGGCGCTCGACAGGAACCGCTTGATGTTGCGCGCCGCCTGGCGGATCCGGTGCTCGTTCTCGACCAGCGCGATCCGCACATGCTCGTCGCCGTGCTCGCCGAAACCGATACCGGGAGCAACGGCGACATCGGCCTTCTCGACCAGAAGCTTCGAGAATTCGAGCGATCCGAGATGCTTGAAGGGCTCGGGAATTGGCGCCCAGGCGAACATCGTCGCCGGCGGCGGCGGCACATCCCAGCCGGCCTTGCCGAAGCTGTCGACCAGCACGTCGCGGCGGCGCTTGTAGATCGCGCGCACCTCGGCGATGTCAGAGCCGTCGCCATTGAGCGCCGCCGTGGCCGCCACCTGGATCGGCGTGAAGGCGCCGTAATCGAGATAGGACTTGACCCGGGTCAGGGCCGCGATCAGCCGCTCGTTGCCGACCGCGAACCCCATCCGCCATCCGGGCATGGAGAAGGTCTTCGACATCGAGGTGAACTCGACGCAGACGTCGATCGCGCCGGGAACCTCGAGCACCGACGGCGGCGGCGTGTCGTCGAAATAGATCTCGGCATAGGCCAGATCCGACAGGATGATGATGTCGTTCTTCTTGGCGAAGGCCACGACTTCCTTGTAGAAGTCGAGCGTCGCCACATAGCTCGTCGGATTGGACGGATAGTTCAGGATCAGCGCCAGGGGCTTGGGGATCGAGTGCCGCATCGACCGTTCCAGCGCCACGAGGAAGCTGTCATCGGGAACGACGTCCAGCGACCGGATCACGCCGCCTGACATGATGAAGCCGAAGGCATGGATCGGATAGGTCGGGTTGGGACACAGGATCACATCGCCCGGCGCGGTGATCGCCTGGGCCATGTTGGCGAAACCCTCTTTCGAGCCGAGCGTGGCGACGATCTGCGTGTCGGGATTGAGCTTGACGCCGAACCGCCGCTGGTAATAGCCCGCCTGGGCGCGCCTGAGACCGGGAATGCCCCGCGAGGTGGAATAGCGATGCGTGCGCGGATCCCTGACCGCCTCGCACAATTTGTCGACAATGGCCTGGGGCGTCGGCAGATCCGGATTGCCCATGCCGAGATCGATGATATCGGCGCCGCCCGCCCGGGCCGAGGCCTTCAACCGGTTGACCTGCTCGAACACATAAGGTGGAAGGCGGCGGACCTTGTGAAATTCTTCCATGGAATTCCCCGGAATTGCGGGCGTTTTGCTCACGCCCTGATGCGACGGGTTTGCGTCCAAACAGAGGCGAACGCAAGAGTTATTTCTCGATTTCCCGCTGGGTATCCGTGCCGTGATTGGCGGCCAGCGCGCGAAGTTCCTTAAGTCGCGCTTCATATTGCGCGCGGGCTCCGGGCGTGGTGGCCCGCGCCCGCAGGAGTTCGGTCATTTCGGCCTCTGCCGCGACCTTCTCCGCGGTCGTCAGCTGTGAATTGGCCGCCTGCGGCATGCGGCCGAATGTCGGGTACACGCCGGCCCGGCGCGCCCCGGTGGCGACGAAATCCTGGGTCTGAACCGGCGCAGTCTGCTCGATGGGAACGGGCGACATGAAGCCGGGGTTCCTGCGGATCACCGTTGGCGCGGCCGAGGCCGTCACCGGCGGGTTCGGGGAGCCCGCCGCAACGGGCGCCGTTGCCGCCGCGGTCCCGGCCGGAGCCGCCTCCGTCGCCACCCCGGGCGCTGCTGTATCGGCGACCATTGCCGGCGTCGGAACGCCGGACACAGCGACGGTCGCAGCCCGCGGCGCGGCGTCTTCAAGCGAAGCAGTCTGGCACCCGCCGGCAAGAATTGCGACAAGGGCAACAAACGCCGGACGATTTATCGGTATCATGACGATGTATATTCCGGTCTCCACCAAATGGTGGTCATGACATGGACAAAAAAAGCCCTTATCAAGAAAGGACTGATGCCCGGATCTACATCCAAGCATCGCAAACAAGCCGATTTAAGGCAGAAGACGGGCCGGAGGCAAGCTCCGGCGCTCAGGAGGAGGCGCCATCATGCCGGACAAGGGCAAGAGCACGACCGGGGGAGACCAGGTCGAGGACAAGACATCGCCGGCCGACGCCTATGTTGTCAAGGATCCGGAAGCTTTCGCCCGCAACGTCGCGCGCATGCTGGAGGAACTGGGCAAGGCGGCCTCGGCGTGGGTCGAGCCGCGCGAAAAGGGCGAGGTTTCCGACACCATCTCGGAACCCGTGACCGACATGGTCAAGACCTTCTCGAAGGTGGGCGAGTACTGGCTCTCCGACCCCAAGCGCGCCATCGCGGCGCAGACGTCGCTGCTCACCGGTTATTTCACGCTGTGGAGCGATTCGCTCAGGCGCATGTCGGGCGAACAGGACACGCCCAGGCCGAAGATCTCAGACAAGCGGTTTTCCGATCCGGACTGGGAGAACAATCCGTTCTTCGAGTTCCTCAAGAACGCCTATTTCGTCACATCGGACTGGGCCAACAGGCTGGTGGCGGACAGCGAGGGCCTGGATGAGCACACCCGCCACAAGGCGGAGTTCTACATGCGCCAGGTCACATCCGCGCTGTCGCCGGCCAATTTCCTGGCGACCAACCCCGAACTCTACAAGGAAACCGTGGCCTCCAACGGCGCGAACCTCGTGCGGGGCATGCACATGCTGGCCGAGGACATCGCTGCCGGCAAGGGCGAGCTCAAGCTGCGCCAGTCCGACGCCTCGAATTTCAAGGTGGGCGAGAACATCGCCGTCTCGCCGGGCAAGGTCATTGCCCAGAACGAGATCTGCCAGATCATCCAGTACGAGCCCAAGACCGAAACTGTGCTCAAGCGTCCGCTGCTGATCGTGCCGCCCTGGATCAACAAGTTCTACATTCTCGATCTCAACCCGAAGAAATCCTTCATCAAATGGGCGACCGAACAGGGCCACAGCGTGTTCGTGATCTCCTGGGTCAACCCGGACCAGCGGCACGCGAAGAAGGATTGGGAGGCCTATTCCCGCGAAGGCATCTCGTTCGCGCTCGACACGATCGAACAGTCGACCGGGGAGCTCGAGGTCAACGCCATCGGCTACTGCGTCGGCGGAACGCTGCTCGCCGCGACGCTGGCGCTGCACGCCCAGGAGAAGGATACCCGGATCGCCACGGCGACCTTCTTCACTACCCAGACCGATTTCACCCATGCGGGCGACCTCAAGGTGTTCGTCGACGAGGCGCAGATCGCCTCGATCGAGAACGCGATGGTGAAAAACGGCTATCTTGACGGCTCGAAAATGGCCACGGCCTTCAACATGCTGCGCGCCTCCGACCTGATCTGGCCCTATGTCGTCAACAACTACCTCAAGGGTAAGGATCCGATGCCCTTTGATCTTCTGTACTGGAATTCGGATGCGACGCGGATGCCCGCGGCCAACCATTCGTTCTATCTGCGCAACTGCTATCTCGAGAACAACCTGTCCCAGGGCAGGATGAAGCTCGCGGGCAAGACGCTGAAGCTCGGCAAGGTCAAGACCCCGATCTACAATCTCGCAGCCAAGGAAGACCATATCGCCCCTGCCCGCTCGGCCTATGTCGGCGGCCAGCTGTTTGGCGGAGAGGTCACCTATGTGATGGCGGGCTCGGGGCACATCGCCGGCGTCATCAATCCGCCCGACGCCGGAAAGTACCAGTTCTGGTCCGAAGGCCCGGAAGGCGCGGCGTTCGACGACTGGGTCAAGGGCGCGAAGGAAACACCGGGTTCCTGGTGGCCGCACTGGCACGCCTGGATCCGCTCCCAGTCCGATGCGCAGGTTCCCGCGCGCGAGCCCGGTGGCGGCAAGCTCACGGCTATCGAGGATGCGCCGGGATCCTATGTCCGGACCCGCGTCTGAGGCCCTCTACAGGATCTCGCGGGTGGTGGCGGCCGGTTTCAAAGCCTGCTGCCGGCCCTGCCGATGAGATTTGATCCGCCCCTGATACCCGCCACGCTGGTCCGCCGCTACAAGCGGTTCCTGTTCGATGCGGTCCTGGACACCGGCGAACCCGTAACAGGCTTCTGCCCCAACACCGGCTCCATGCGCGGCTTGTCAGCGCCCGGATCGCGGGTGTTTTTGGCAGAACATTCCATGGTCACGCGCAAATACCGCCACGCGCTCGAACTGGTGGAGGCGGACGGAACGCTGGTGGGCATCAACACCGCCCGCCCCAACGCTCTCGTCGGCGAAGCCATCCGCGCGGGCCTGATCGGGTCGCTCAGGGACTACGCCGGATGCAGGGCCGAACAGAAATACGGCGCCAGGTCCCGCATCGACTTCCTGCTCAGCGATCCTGCCAAGGGCCTGGCCTTCGTCGAGGTCAAGAACGTCCATTTCTGCCGGCATCCGGGTCTGGCCGAATTCCCCGACAGCGTCACTGCCAGGGGCGCGAGGCACCTTGAGGAACTGGGCGCCATGGCCGAGGCTGGACATCGCGCCGTCATGGTCTATCTCATCCAGCGCGAGGATGTGGACCGGCTCATCATCTGCCGCGACCTTGATCCGGCCTATGCGACGGCTTTTGACCGTGCCATGAAACGCGGGGTTGAAGCTTGCGCGATACGATGCAAGATCACATCTGACGAAATACGCGCGGAATCGCTCGTTCCCGTTGAGGAACCCGGCCTGAACAGCGTAGTATAAGACAAGCGCCGGCGCCTGGCCGGCCGCGACAAGACAAAGCGAGCCTGCCATGGTTACCTATATCGACGCGGCTTCGGCCCCGATGCGAAACACCGGCCAGATCCGGCTCTATGGGCCGGACGGGTTCGAAGGCATGCGCAAGGCATGCCAGGTCACAGCAAGGTGCCTCGATGAGCTGGTTGCCCGCGTCGTCCCCGGCGTGACCACCAACGAGATCGACCGTTTCGTCTTCGAATTTGGCCAGGACAACAACGCCCTGCCCGCCACGCTCAACTACCGCGGCTACACCAAATCCTGCTGCACCTCGATCAACCACGTCGTCTGCCACGGCATTCCCAACGACAAGCCGCTGCGCGAGGGCGACATCGTCAACATCGACGTGACTTATGTGCTCGACGGCTGGCACGGCGATTCGAGCCGCATGTATCCCGTGGGCGAGATCAAGCGCGCCGCCGAGCGCCTGCTTGAGATCACCCAGAACTCGCTGATGCTCGGCATCGCCGCAGTCAAGCCCGGCGCCCGCACCGGCGCCATCGGCCACGCCATCCAGACCTATGCCGAGGCCGAGCGCTGCTCGGTGGTGCGTGACTTCTGCGGCCACGGGCTCGGCCGGCTGTTTCATGACGCGCCCAACATCCTGCACTACGGCCGCCCCGACGAGGGTCCGGAAATGCGGCCCGGCATGATCTTCACCATCGAACCGATGATCAACCTGGGCCGTCCGCATGTCAAAGTGCTCTCCGACGGCTGGACGGCGGTGACCCGAGACCGCTCGCTCACCGCGCAGTACGAGCACACGGTCGGCGTGACCGAGACCGGCTGCGAGATCTTTACCCTGTCGCCCGCCGGGCTCGATCGGCCCGGCCTGCCTGCATGACATCGCACCGCCGCCCGGGTCCGGATGAAAAAGACCCCACCCGGGGCGGCATGACGGATGAGGGCCGGGACTACGCGCCCGACGACGAGCGCAGCTTCTTTGCCGAGAGCCGCCAGGCCAGGACCAGGGGCCAGGCGCTGGCCACCGGACCGGGCGACCCGCCGGGCAGCGCCGAGGAGCATTACCACGGCCACCGCGATCGCCTGCGCCTGCGGTTTCGCGAAAGCGGCGACCGGGCTCTGGCCGACTACGAACTGCTCGAACTGCTCTTGTTCCGGCTGATCCCGCGCCGCGACACCAAGCCGGTTGCCAAGGCCCTGCTCGCCCGCTTCGGCTCGCTGCCCGAGGTGCTGGGCGCGCCCACCCATCTGCTCACCGAGGTCAAGGGCGTGGGCGACAGTGTGGCGACCGACCTCAAGCTGGTGGCGGCAATCGCCCACCGCATGCTCAAGGGCGACCTCAAGGGTCGCCAGGTGCTGGCCTCCTGGTCCTCGGTGATCGAATACTGCCGCGCCGCCATGGCGTTCGAGGCGCGCGAACAGTTCCGGGTGCTGTTTCTGGACAAGAAGAACGCGCTGATCGCCGACGAGGTGCAGCAAACCGGCACCGTCGACCACACCCCGGTCTACCCGCGCGAAGTGGTCAAGCGGGCGCTCGAGCTCTCCGCCACTGCGATCATCCTGGTGCACAATCATCCCTCAGGCGACCCGACGCCGTCGCGCGCCGACATCGAGATGACCAAGCTGATCGTCGACACCGCCCGGCCCTTGGGCATCACCGTGCACGACCACATCATCATCGGCAAGGACGGCCACGCCAGCCTCAAGGGGCTGAAGCTGATCTAGATGTGGAACCTCAACAGGTTGTCCTCGGTCAGGCCGAGGCGACTGATGGGTGGTTTTGAGTTTAGACTGCCGTGCGGACGATGCCAATTGTACATGTGGGTCCAGTTTGGCAGGTGCGATTTTCTATAGTCCGATGA
>NZ_JAUXOD010000051.1 GCF_030682515.1 Hoeflea sp.
TGGGCTTCTTCGAGAAGGTCGAGACGATGTGGCTGATGATGCCGAAGCCCGGCAGGATCAGGATGTAGACCTCGGGGTGGCCGAAGAACCAGAACAGGTGCTGGAACAGGATCGGATCGCCGCCGCCCTCGGGATTGAAGAACGCCGTGTCGAAGTTGCGGTCGGTCAGGAGCATGGTGATGCCGCCGGCCAGAACCGGGAGCGACAGCAGCAGCAGGAAGGCGGTGATCAGCACCGACCAGGCAAACAGCGGCATCTTGTGCAGGGTCATTCCCGGCGCGCGCATGTTGAAGATGGTGGTGATGAAGTTGATGGCGCCGAGGATCGAGGAGGCGCCGGCGATGTGCAGCGACAGGATGGCGAAATCCATGGCCGGACCGGGCTGGCCGGTCGTCGACAGCGGCGGATAGATGGTCCAGCCGCCACCGGTTCCGTAACCGCCTGCAGGGCCTTCGACAAACATCGACAGGAGCAGCAGGATGAAGGCGGGCGGCAGCAGCCAGAAGGAGATGTTGTTCATGCGCGGGAAGGCCATGTCCGGCGCGCCGATCATGATCGGAACCATCCAGTTGGCGAAGCCGCCGATGAGGGCCGGCATGACCATGAAGAAGATCATGATCAGCCCGTGCGCGGTGGTGAACACATTGTACATGTGCTTGCCGCCGTCGATGGCCGCATCACCCTCGAAACCGTAGACCATCGAGGCCAGGCCATGGAAAATCTGGATGCCCGGATCCTGCAGCTCCATGCGCATGGCGATGGAGAGCGCGCCGCCGATGATGCCGGCGATGATGGCGAAAATCAGGTAGAGCGTCCCGATATCCTTGTGGTTGGTGGAGTACATCCAGCGACGCACAAACCCTTTCGGCTTGTGATCGTGGTCGTCGTGAGCGACAGTTGAACCGGCCATGCCTCAGTTCCCTCTCTTAGTTCTGGTCGTTGGCGGCAACGGCAACCGACTCGGCGTCGGCGGCGATGGCGGCCATCAGATTGCGGTTGGCGGCCGAGACATCGTCCGCGGCGGCTGCAAGCCACGCGTCGAACTGGTCCTGGGAAACCACGCGGACCGCAATCGGCATGTAGGCGTGATCCTTGCCGCACAGCTCGGAGCACTGACCGTAGTACAGGCCTTCGATATCGGCCTTGAACCAGGTCTCGTTGAGGCGGCCCGGGACGGCATCCATCTTGACGCCGAAGGCCGGCATCGCGAAGGCGTGCAACACGTCGGCGGCGGTGACCAGCAGACGCACGGTCTTGCCGACGGGAACCACCAGCTCGTTGTCGACCGCGAGCAGGCGGGGATAGACCGCCAGGTCTTCCTTGGCGTAGCCGGCGCGGTCGCCTTCCTGCAGCATCAGGGAGTCAAACGAGAGCTCGTTCTCGGTCTGGTATTCGTAGCCCCAGTACCACTGGTAGCCGGTCGCCTTGACCGTCATGTCGACTGGCGGCGGCGAGTACTGCGCGGTCAGGAGGTTGAAGGACGGGATGGCGATCGCCAACAGCAGAACAACCGGACCGAGGGTCCAGACCACTTCGATCAGCGAGTTGTGGCTGGTCCGCGACGGCACCGGATTGGCGCTCGCGCGGAACTTGATCATCACGTAGACCAGCAAGGCCAGCACGAAAAGCGTGATCGGCACGATGAACCACAAGGTGTAGGTCTCGAAACCGCGGATCTGGGTCATGATTTCAGTGGCGGCGGGCTGGAGGCCCATCTGCCAGTCAACCGGCTGCGCAGCCAAGGCCGGGCCTGCGCCCAGTGAGGCGAACGCCGCAAGCCCTGCAAGAAGCTTGTTGGTCACGTTGTGTCTCCCTCGAGTGTCGGACCGTCTGCGTGACCAGACGGAATCCCTCATATATCCGGCGCTTCAAACCACAGAATGACATCGCTAGCAACAGCCGTCACCTGCCGATGATGCGGCATTTTTGCGCGGACGCGCGGCGCCAGCTTGTTTATGCGCTGATTCGGCTGGAAGAAGACAAGTTTGCACGGACCTCGATCTCGATCCGGCCCCGGATTTCGACCCGCCATGGCCATGGTCACCCCGCCTGTTTGCGGCAAGGCCGCATTTTTGCCGCACAAAACGCGAGACAGTTGCCGGGAAGGGTTACAATTTGCCCCTGCCCATTTACAAAAAGCATGATGATTCGGCCGTTCCGGGGAGTTGAAATGGCATCTGTACTGAAATCGAACCCGGCCAGCGCCGCGGTCCTTGCCCTTTGCCTGGCTGCCGCGCCGCTCAGCCTTGCGACGCAGGCCGCCGCCCAGCAGGCCGGCAAGGTCAAGTCCTCGCACGGATCCTGGTCCATCGTCTGCGACACGCCCGCCGGCGCGCCCGGCGAGCAGTGCGCGCTGATGCAGAATGTCATCGCCGACGACCGGCCCGAAGTCGGGCTCTCGGTGGTCGTGCTCAAGACCGCCGACCAGCAGGCGCGGATTCTCCGGGTGCTGGCGCCGCTCGGCGTGCTGCTGCCCTCGGGGCTTGGCCTGAACGTCGACGGCAAGGACATCGGTCGGGCCTATTTCGTGCGCTGCTTCTCCGACGGCTGCTACGCCGAGGTGATCCTCGACGAAACCCTGCTGACCACGCTGCGCGGCGGCACCACCGCCACTTTCATCGTGTTCCAGACGCCCGAGGAAGGCATCGGCATCCCGGTCGACCTGGCCGGCTTCACCGAGGGATACGCCGAACTGCCGTGACACGACCCCGGCGGAAGGTCTCGCGCAATGACACTGCGCGGCACAGACTGTTGTTCTGCGCGGCCAGCCATCGGTAATCGACCGGTCTGTTCCAATCGCTGCCGGACCACCTATATACGAAGGCATGATCTCACCAGAAAATGGACAGTGCCATGCAGGACCCGCTCACAAGCCAGTTCGACATCTCCGAAGCCCAGGTGGAGCGGATGGTCGCCGATGCGCTCCGCAATGCCGATGACGGCGAGCTGTACCTCGAATACGAAGAAACCGAATCGCTGCTGTTCGACAATGGCAAGCTGAAGTCGGGCGCCTATTCCACCGATCGCGGCTTCGGGCTCCGCTCGGTGCTGGGCGAGAGCTCGGGCTATGCCCATGCGGGCGAATTGTCGGAGGCTGCGCTCAAGCGGGCGGCGGACGCCGTGTCCGCGGTCACGCGCGGCGCCAGCGGCACCTATTCCGCGGCGCCGGCGCGCACCAACAAGCTGCTCTACACCGCAGACAACCCGCTTTCGACGCCCGGCTTCGAGGACAAGGTCAAGCTGCTGCAGACCATCGACGCCTATCTGCGGAGCAAGGACGAACGGGTTCGCCAGGTGTCGGTGTCGATCGCCGCCAACTGGCAGGTGGTGGAGATCCTGCGCGCCGATGGCCATCGGGTCCGCGACGTGCGGCCGCTGACCCGGCTCAACATTTCCGTGGTGGCCGGCGTCGGCGACCGGCAGGAGACCGGCTCCTACGGCATGGGCGGGCGCAAGCTGTTCGGCGATTTCCTGACCGAGGAGAGCTGGCGGCAGGGCGCCGACCAGGCGCTGAGGCAGGCGCTGGTCAATCTCGAGGCGGTTCCCGCGCCGGCGGGCACGATGGACGTGGTGCTGGGCGCCGGCTGGCCGGGCGTTATGTTGCATGAGGCCGTCGGCCACGGGCTGGAGGGCGATTTCAACCGCAAGAAGACCTCGGCCTTCGCCGGGCTGCTGGGCGAGCGGGTGGCGTCGAAGGGCGTCACCGTCGTCGATGACGGCACCATCGAGGGCCGCCGCGGATCGCTGTCGGTGGATGACGAGGGCACGCCGTCGGGCTACAATGTGCTGATCGAGGACGGCATTCTGGTGGGCTACATGCAGGACCGGCAGAATGCCCGGCTTATGGGTATGAAGGCCACCGGCAACGGCCGCCGCCAGTCCTATGCGCACCAGCCGATGCCGCGGATGACCAACACCTACATGCTCTCGGGCGAGCGGACCCCTGAAGAGATGATCTCCTCGGTCAAGAAGGGGCTTTACGCCGTTTCCTTCGGCGGCGGGCAGGTCGACATCACCTCGGGCAAGTTCGTGTTCGGCTGCACCGAGGCCTACATGATCGAAGACGGCAAGATCGGCGCTCCGGTCACCGGCGCAATGCTGATCGGCAACGGGCCCGAAGCCATGCAGCGGATCTCGATGGTGGGCAATGATTCCGCTCTCGACACCGGCATCGGCATGTGCGGCAAGGCCGGCCAGAGCGTGCCGGTGGGCGTGGGCCAGCCGCATCTGCTGATGAACGCCATGACCGTGGGCGGCACGCAGATCTGACACCGGGGCGGCCCCGCAAGACGCCGCCCGCCCCCTTCCTCACAAGACAGCGATCGCCGGAGCATCCGTCCCGTCGCAGGGTGTGCTTTGCCGCACCGGCTTGCAATCGGCAGCGCGGGCCCACATATGCATATCAATGCATATGAACCAAAGGAGACCGGCCATGGGCTACACACTCGATCGCACCTTCAAGGGCGAAAGTTTCGAGACGATCGTCGAGCGGACGCGCGCGGCGCTTGCGGGCAACAGCTTCGGCGTCCTCACCGAGATCGACGTCAAGGCGACGATGAAGAAGAAGATCGACGCGGAGATGGACAACTACCTGATCCTGGGCGCCTGCAATCCGGGCATGGCCAACGAAGCCATCAAGATCGAGCCGCGCGTCGGCGCCATGCTGCCGTGCAATGTCATCGTGCGCTCGATTGCGGACGATGAGGTGATGGTCAGCGCCATCGACCCGGTGGCCTCGATGCAGGCCATTCCCAACGCCACGCTGCATTCGGTCGCGGGCAAGGTGAGGGACATGCTCAGGGACGTCGTTGCGGCGATCTGAGCTTTATTTCCGGGAGTGATTCAACATCGGTTAAGCCGGAACTGGTAGAACGGACCGATTGCCCATGCCTGTTGGCATCCCGGATCTTGATTATGTACGGACCAAATACAGTTGCCGCACGAAGAATGGTCAAGCGCGCCGTCATTCAGGGCGGGCTTGAGGCGGTCTCGCTGTTGTCGCGAACCGGGCTGATGGCAGGCGCCCGCGGCCTGGGCGCGATCTTCACCCTGCACCATGTGCGGCCGGCCCAGCACAAGCCCTTTGATCCGGCGGCACACCTCACGGTCACGCCCGAATTCCTCGACGCGAGCATTACCCGGTTGAAGCAGAACGGCCATGTGCCGGTGGCGTTGCATGATCTGCCCGAATTTCTCGCCAGGCCTGACCAGCCGGGACCGGCGATGGTGTTCACCCTGGACGACGGCTACCGCGACAACGACCAGCATGCCCGTCCGGTGTTTGAAAAGCACGGCGTGCCCTACACGATTTTCATCTCCGGAGGCTTCGTCGACCGGACCCATTCGATCTGGTGGGAGACCGCCGAACAGCTGATCGCCAAGGTCGATGAATTCGACTTCGACTACGGCCATGGCGAGATCACGCTGCCGACCCGCAGCCTGCTTGAAAAATACGCGGCCTTCGACCGGCTGCACAAGGCGCTCGCCTGTGCCGAGCAATCCGCCATCGTCGAACGGCTCGATGCCAAGGCCCGTCAGGCAGGGATCTGCCCGACCGGCATTGTCGACCGGGAGGTGATGGATGAGGCCCAGTTGCGCACCCTCGCCGCCACGCCGATGGCGCATCTGGGCGCCCACACGATCGGCCACATGAACCTGGCCTACCTCGCCCCCGAGCAGATGCGCTCCGAGATCGTCCTGTCAGCCGAGCGCGTCGCGGCGATCACCGGCGAGACGCCTCAGACCATGGCCTATCCCTATGGTGACCGCTGTGCGGCCGGCCCACGAGAATACCAGGCCGCCCGCGAGCTGGGCTTCAAGCTTGCCGTCACCACCATTCCGGGGGTCCTGCACCGCGAAAACCTGCAGGATCTGTTCGCCTTGCAGCGGATTTCGCTCAACGGCTATTATCAGAAGAGCCGCTATGTCGGCGCGCTCGCCTCGGGCATTCCCTTTGCGCTGAGCTGAACCGCTTCCGTCGGCCCGGACGGCGCCACGGCTTACGGATAGAGCCGGGTCTTGTCCCAATTCTCGGGGCTGCGGGTGAACACGACCCGGTCGTGCAGCCGGAACGGGCGGTCGTGCCAGAATTCGATGGATTGGGGCACAATCCGGAAACCCGACCAATGCGGCGGGCGCGGAATCTCGCCGATCGCATGCCGGGCGGTGTATTCGGCGACCGCCTTTTCCAGCGCGAAGCGGCTTTCGAGCGGGCGCGACTGCCTGGACGCCCAGGCGCCGATCCGGCTGCCGCGGGGGCGCGAGGCATAATATTCATCGGCCTCGGCGTCGCTGACCTGCTCGACCGGACCGCGGACCCGCACCTGCCGCCTGAGCGATTTCCAGTGGAAGCACATCGCCGCCTTCATCGAGCCGAGGATCTCGCGGCCCTTGGCGCTTTCAAAATTGGTGTAGAACACGAAGCCGCGCTCATCGAACCCCTTGAGCAGGACCATGCGCACATCTGGCATGCCCTCCGCGTCCACCGTCGCCAGCGCCAGGGCGTTGGGATCATTGGGCTCGGAAGCGGTCGCATCCTCCAGCCACTGGGCAAACAGCCGGTAGGGTTCGGCCGCTTCGGTGAAGTCACCAGTTGTTAACCCTGTTTCCGTCATAATCGTTCCTCATGCCTCCGGGCTGGAGTGGCTTTGCAGTGGCGATTGACCTAACAGAAGCGGACAAAAGGGAAAAGGGCGGGACGCGTTGCCGCGCGCTTTTGGCGCTGGCGATCCCCGCATGCCTTGCGCTGTCGGGATGCATGGGCGCCGGGTCTTCGGCGGTTTCGGCACTGTCGATCGACAAGACCACCACCGGAGCGATCTTGCCGCTGTCCGCCGACAGCGAAATCCTGTCGGACGAGACCGTGATCCGCGATCTTGTCGGTGGATTGGAGCACACCGAACTGGGCGGGCCCAGGCCCTGGTCCAACAGCCTCACCGGCTCGGCCGGGGTGATCTCCAACCTGCAAACGGTGAACGACGGGGCACGAACCTGCCGGCTGTTTCAAACCACCCGCCACGGTTATGACGGCGTGGCGCTGTTCAACGGCCGCGCCTGCCGCCGCCCGGATGGCGGCTGGGATCTCGTGAGCCTCGACCGCGCCGCAAGCTGACCGGGCCCGGCTGCTCCGGCTTTTGTAAGAAATCCTTCAGACATGATCCGCTCCAGGGGAGCGCGGTGCGAGCGGCGCAGCCGCTGCCGTGCGGCGCTTTTCTTTTTGTACACGGATGGTTAGCAAATCCTCGCTACGCTTGGCGCATAAAGCCCCTGCGGGAATTGTATCATGCGTAGTCCGTACACGGTGCTCGGCGTCTCCAAGACAGCCAGGACTGAAGATATCAAGAGCGCCTACCGGCAGCTCGCCAAGACATGGCACCCGGACCAGAATCCGGGCGATCCGCAGGCCGGGAGCCGGTTTGCGGAAATCGCCCATGCCTACAAGATGCTGATCGATCCCGATCTGCGGGTGAAGTTCGACGCCGGCCTGATCGACGCGCGCGGCAAGCGGCCGGCAAAGCCCGCGCGCGGTTTCTCGGTCAATCCCTTCAAGGCCTTCAAGGAGGCCATGGGCAGGCAGACGTCAGGCGCCGCAGCCAGCGCGAATTCCGGCGCCACCCCTGGCGCGAATCCTGGCTCGGCCACGGGCGACAATGCTGAAACGCCGGACGAGGCCAGCTTCAAGGACATGGTCGCCCATATTTTCGGCGAGGCGGCAGCCAGGCAGGCCAAGCGGAACGCGCCAGCGGACGCGGCGCCGGACAAGGCGCCCTCCGGACGCCGGACCGAAACGGACGCGCCGGGAATGGACGAGGATCCGCTCGACGCGCTCGATGCGCTGTTTGCCAAATGGAAGACCCGGCACAGGCCGCAACCCAGATTGCCGGTGACCCGCCATCATGTCGTGATCAGCCTTGAATCGGCCTTTGCGGGCACCATTTCCGAAATCACCCTCGAGGACGGCACATCCCTGCGCTTCGCCGTACCTGCGGGAACAGTCGACGGGGCCGAGATCCAGGTCCCCTCGCCCGATCCGTCGGCCAAGGGCGACGCCATCATCACGATCCGCCACCAGAAGCATCCGCGGTTCCAGACATCGGGCGCCGACATCCACGGCGAGCACGGCATTGAGCTTGCGGAAGCGGTGCTTGGCTGTTCGGTCGTGTTCAGGGGCATTGACGGTCCGCTGAAGATCGAGGTGCCGCAATGGTCCGGATCCGACACCGTCCTGCGCGTGCAGGAAAAGGGGCTTCCCACAGCCGATGGCGGCCGCGGCGCACTTCTCGTGCACCTGCGGGTGATGCTGCCCGAAAAACCTGACCCCCGGCTGATCGATCTGATGCGATCGGGAGGCAAGGAACTCTATGTCTGAGCGAGTTGAAAGATCTGAACCAAAGGCGCGGCACTGAGCGCCGGTCATCGCCGTGACTTGCAGCCCGTGGCCCCGTGTGCCATAGCCTGCGCGACAATTTCGAGGGAGAATGCAATGGCTGACACTTCCGGCCTGATGAAAGGCAAACGCGGCCTGATCATGGGCGTGGCCAACAATCGGTCCATCGCCTGGGGCATTGCAAAGGCTTGCGCCGACGCCGGCGCCGAACTGGCGCTGACCTATCAGGGCGAAGCGCTGAAAAAGCGCGTCGAGCCGCTGGCGACCGAACTGGGCGCCATTGTCGTCGGTCACTGCGACGTCACCGATCTCGAGACCATCGACGCCGTGTTCGCCGAAGTCGAGGCCAAATGGGGCAAGCTCGATTTCGTGGTCCACGCCATTGCCTTCTCCGACAAGGACGAGCTGACCGGCCGCTATGTGGAGACCAGCCGGGAAAACTTCAACCGGACCATGGACATCTCGGTCTATTCGCTGACGGCGGTGGCCAAGCGGGCCGAACCGCTGATGACCGATGGCGGCTCGATCCTGACGCTGACCTATTACGGCGCCGAGAAGGTGATGCCGCATTACAATGTCATGGGCGTCGCCAAGGCGGCACTGGAGGCGAGCGTGCGCTATCTGGCGGTCGACCTCGGCGGCTCCAACATCCGGGTCAACGCGATTTCGGCCGGCCCGATCAAGACGCTGGCAGCATCCGGCATCGGCGATTTCCGCTATATCCTGAAGTGGAACGAGTACAATTCGCCGCTCAAGCGCACCGTGACAATCGATGAAGTCGGCGATTCCGCGCTCTATCTGGTGTCGGATCTGTCACGCGCGGTCACCGGAGAAATCCTGCATGTCGATTCGGGCTATCACACTGTCGGCATGAAGGCTGTTGATGCGCCTGACATAAGCGTCGTGTAGGATCGGGCACCAACGCCCAGAGCGAGATCAGGACCCCCGGCATGCTTCTCTATGTGATCCGCCACGGCCAGACGGACTACAACCGGGAGGAGCGTCTGCAGGGGGCGCGCGACATTCCGCTCAACGACACAGGCCGCGGCCAGGCGCGGGCGAACGGCCAGACCCTCGCCTCGCTCGCCGATCTCGATTATCCGCTTGCGCAATTTGACTGGGTGTCGAGCCCGCTGGGGCGAACCCGGGAAACCATGGAGCTGGTGCGCGAGGCCGCCGGCCTCGAGCCGGGCTTGTACCGGACCGATCCCCTGCTGATAGAATTGTCGTTCGGGGACTGGGAGGGCCAGACGCTCGAGGAAGTGGCGGCCCACTCGCCGCATCTCATCGCACGGCGAGAGCAGGGCAAATGGGACTTCCGGCCGCCGGGCGATCGTGCCGAAAGCTACGCCACGCTGGCAACGCGCATCGATCGGTTCCTGGCCACCATCACCAAACCCACCATCTGCGTCGCCCATGGCGGCGTCGTGCGCGCGCTGTTCAACCGGATCGGCAAGGTGGCGGGAGACGACGCGGCGATGATCAACATCCCGCAGGACAGGGTTCTCAGGATCAAGGACGTCAGCATCGGCTGGGTCTGACATCGATCCGATCGACACGACCCGGCTTTTCCCGGCGCGGATGCGCCGCTAGATTGGCCGACCTTCACGGGCCATCGGGCGGCGGCGCAGGAGCCGTTGCACGCCGAATGTCTCGTCACCTGGACGGAGATGTCATGAACACCAATCTTTCCGGTGGTTGCGGATGCGGCGCCCTGCGCTACCGGCTCAAGACCGCGCCGATGATCGTGCATTGCTGCCATTGCAAGGACTGCCAGCGACAGACCGGCAGCGCCTTCGTCATCAACGCCATCATCGAACGCGACAATATCGCTCTCGAGCAGGGCGCCACGGCGGTCCATGCGATACCGACCGACAGCGGCCGTCCGCATGACCTGTACCGCTGCGCCGAATGCGGCGTCACGGTCTGGTCGGATTACGGTCGGCGCCGGACCATGGTTTTCGTGCGTGTCGGCACGCTCGACGAACCGGCGCTGCTGCCGCCGGACGTGCATATCTTCACGCGGTCCAAACTGCCGTGGGTGGGGTTGCCGCCGGACGTGCCGGCATTCGAGATCTTCTATTCGAGCGTCGAGGAGTTCTGGCCCGAGGAGGCCAGGAGGCGGCGCAGGGCGTTGGGGTTCTAATGCAGGTCGCGCTCAAATGGATCGATGGGCGCGACAACGTCCATGCACCAAGTCAAAAGTCTGCAGCGAGTGTTGCGCACCCGGATGGATGGGCGGCGCCGGCGGGCGTCACCCCTGTCTGCCCAAGGGCCGCCAAAGGCCCCGGTTCGAGGCGGGGTGCTTACTGCACCAGTTCGAGGTCGTTGATCATCCGCTTGCCGTCGACCTCGGTGTAGAAGATGACCACTTGCACATCCTTCTCAAGCCCTTCGAAATTGAATTCGGTCGGGGTCTGGTAGACCTTACCGTCATCGAGCTTGATGATCTGTTCGGCCGGGGACACCTCGGCGATCAGACCGGTGGCATCGGCGCTCTGGGCCCAGGCCGAAAAAGGCGCAAGCAGAGCGGAAACAGACAACAGGGCGGAAATGGCGAAACGCATCGGACAATCCTTGATAACGAGATTCGAGGTGCCTCTTTCAAGGGGCAGAATGTGGCGAAATTTATGGCGGCATGTGAACCGTAAACATTCGTGATGTCAACGAATCCGAAGTCGCCGGCGGTTCTTTGCACAAAAGGCTTCCCCCCGAGCCCCGATTTCCTCTAGAAGTCTCGGCAAATATCCGAAAGCGGGCCGGTCCCGCGCTGATGATGGTTCATTCTCATGTCGCACAACACCTTCGGCCACCTGTTTCGCGTGACCACCTGGGGCGAAAGCCACGGTCCGGCGCTCGGCTGCGTGGTCGACGGCTGCCCGCCCGGCATCCGGTTTTCCGAAGCCGGGCTGCAGCACTGGATGGACAAGCGCAAGCCGGGCCAGTCGCGCTTCGTCACCCAGCGGCGCGAGGACGATCTGGTCAAGGTCCTGTCGGGCGTCATGCCGCAGGAGGATGGCAGCCTGATCACCACCGGCACGCCGGTGTCGATGCTGATCGAGAACACCGACCAACGGTCCAAGGACTATTCGGAGATCGCCAAGCGCTACAGGCCCGGTCATGCGGACTTCACCTATGACGTCAAATACGGCCTGCGCGACTATCGCGGCGGCGGTCGCTCCTCGGCGCGGGAGACCGCGGCGCGGGTCGCAGCCGGCGGGCTGGCGCGGCTGGTGGTTCCGGGCCTCAGCGTCCGCGCGGCGCTGGTGCAGATCGGCGAGCACCGGATCAACCGCGACAACTGGGACTGGGCCCAAGTCGACGCCAATCCGTTCTTCTGCCCGGATCCGGCGATGGTGCCGGTGTGGGAAGACTATCTCGACACGATCCGCAAGGCGGGGTCTTCCGTGGGCGCGGTCATCGAAGTGGTGGCCTACAATGTGCCCGCCGGGCTTGGCGCGCCGATCTATGCCAAGCTCGACCAGGACATCGCTTCCAACCTGATGTCGATCAACGCCGTCAAGGGTGTGGAGATCGGCAACGGCTTTGACGCCGCGCGCATCAGCGGCGAGGAAAACGCCGACGAGATGCGCATCGGTGCCGACGGCAAGCCGGTGTTCCTCAGCAACAATGCCGGCGGCATCCTGGGCGGCATCTCGACCGGACAGCCGGTCGTGGCCCGGTTTGCGGTCAAGCCCACCTCCTCGATCCTCAACGAGCGCCGCTCGATCGATTCGGACGGCAACGAGGTGGATGTGAAAACCAAGGGCCGGCACGACCCCTGTGTCGGCATCCGCGCCGTTCCGATCGGCGAAGCCATGGTGGCCTGCGCGCTGGCCGACCACTATTTGAGAGACCGCGGCCAGACCGGCCGCCTCGACTGAAAGACCTCTGCCATGACCTATGACCAAGCCCGCGTCGTTGACGCAATCCGCGCCTTCGAAGCCGGAGAAATCGTCGTTGTCACCGATGACGGAGGCCGCGAGAATGAAGGCGACCTGATCGTGGCGGCGGTGCACTGCACGCCCGAGAAGATGGCCTTCATCGTGCGCCACACCTCCGGCATCGTCTGCACGCCGATGCCGCGCGAGGAGGCCAAGCGGCTCAACCTCACCGCCATGGTGGCCGAAAATGATTCGGCGCACACCACCGCCTTCACCGTCTCGGTCGATTACAAGCACGGCACGACGACAGGCATCTCCGCCGACGACCGCACGCTGACGGCGCGCAATCTCGCCAATCCCAATGCGGGAGCCAGCGATTTCACCCGCCCGGGCCACATCTTTCCGCTGATCGCGCGCGAGGGCGGCGTGCTGATGCGCTCCGGCCATACCGAGGCCGCCGTCGACCTTTGCAAGCTCGCCAGCCTGCCGCCGATCGCGGTGATCTGCGAACTGGTCAATGACGACGGCACCGTGACGCGCGGGCCGCAGGTCGATGATTTCTCGGTCCGGCACGGTCTCAAGCAGGTGTCGGTGGCCGATCTGATCGCCTATCGCCAGCGCAAGGAAACACTGGTCCATCTGGTCGACAGCTTCGATGTGGAAACGGTCGCGGGACCGGCCAAAGCCCATACCTACAAGCTGCCCTGGGATCCGATGCATCACCTGGCCGTGGTCTTCGGCGACATCCGCGACGGCGTCGACGTGCCGGTCCGGCTGCATCTCGAATCGGTCGTCGAGGACGTGTTTTCCAAGCACGATCCGATGACGGCGATCATGGAGCGCATGGCGTCCCAGCGCCGCGGCGTCGTGGTCTACCTGCGCGAAGGCTCGGTCGGGGTCGGCCAGCGAGGCTCGCGGCGCGTGGTTGCCGACGAGGCCGAAGGCCACGTCGAAGCGCAGGCGCGCGAGGACGAATGGCTGGAGATCGGCCTCGGCGCCCAGATCCTGAGGGACCTCGGGATCTCCTCGATCCGGCTCTATGCCTCGCGCGAGCGGCACTATGTCGGGCTCGAAGGCTTCGGCATAAGGATCTCGTCCACCGAACTGATCTGAGGCGGGCTTCGTGGCAAGCTTTACGGATCGGCAGGGCACCCGCCGGCGGCGCGGAAACGCGGCGGGCGTGCGGGTCGCCTTCGCCGCGGCGCTTTGGCTGGCGGCGTCGCCGGTCGAGGCGCGACCGGTCTGCATGGTCGTCGCTAGCACGTCCGGGAGCATCCTGCACGAGGACGGCGACTGCCGGACCCGGGTGACGCCCGCGTCCACGTTCAAGCTGGCGCTGAGCCTGATCGGATTTGAGAGCGGGTTTCTCACCGATGCGCATGACCCGGTGCTGACCTACCAGAAGGGCGATCCGGATTGGGGCGGCGCGGCCTGGACGCGGCCGAACGATCCCGAAAGCTGGCTCAGGCATTCGGTGGTCTGGTATTCGCAGCGGATCGCCCGGGCCACGGGATCCGAACAGCTCACGCGCTATGCCCAAAGCTTTGGCTACGGCAATGCCGATTTCTCAGGCGACCCGGGCCAGGACAACGGGCTCGAGCGGTCCTGGATTGCCTCGTCGCTGAAGATTTCGCCGGTGGAGCAGGTCCTGTTCCTGGGCAAGCTCGTCGAGCGCCGGTTGCCGGTGGCGGCGAGCGCCATCGACAAGACGATTGCGATCACCGAGAGCCAGGCCATCGCTGGATGGACGATTTCCGGCAAGACCGGATCGGCCTATCCGCGGAAGGCGGACCGGTCCTTCGACCGGGCGCGTGCCTGGGGCTGGTATGTGGGCTGGGCGGAGCGCGACGACCGGACGCTCATCTTTGCCCGGCTCGACCAGGACGAAACACGCCAGAAAGTGTCGAGCGGCCTGCGCGCCCGCGACGCGCTGCTCGCCGAATGGGAAGCCATCGTCGGCGTATTGCCGCAGTAATCGTCCTTAGGATCGGCTGCGCCCGAAGGGCGGCGGTCAGCCCCGCTCCCTGTAGACCCGGACCGCATCGCCAAACGCCCGAAACAGCGCCTGGTTGACCGGATTGCCCTGCGGATCGTACTCGGCATGCCATTGCACGCCCAGCGCAAAGCCCTGCGCTTCCCTGAAACGGATCGCCTCGATGGTGCCGTCCTCGGCCCAGCCCTCGGCGACGAGATCGGGGCCCAGTTCGAGCACGCCCTGCCCGTGCAGCGAATTCACCCTTATCGTCTCGCGCCCCAGGATCCGGGCGAAGACGCCGCTCGGGACCAGCTGCACGTCATGACGGTCGGCGAAGACCACGGCCGGATCGGGATGGATCTCGCCTGTCTCAAGGCGGGGCATGCGGTGGTTCATGCGTCCCGGCAGGTCGCGGATCTCGGGATGCAGCGAGCCGCCGCCCGCCACGTTCATCTCCTGGAAGCCCCGGCAGATGCCGAACAGCGGCACGCCGCGGGCGACGCAGGCCTCGATCAGCGGCAGCGCCACCGCATCGCGCGCAATGTCATAGGGCTCATGGCGGGGATCGGGCTCGACGCCGAACAGGCTCGGATGGACATTGGCCCGCGCCCCGGTCAGCAGGACCCCGTGGACCACCGAGAGCAGATCCGGAATGTCGGTGATCAGCGGATTGCCGGCGAAGATCAGCGGCAGAGCGCCGGTCACATCGGCAACAGCCTGGAGGTTTTTTTCCCCGGCCATCTGGACCGAGAACCTGTTCTCCACACTGTAGGTATTGCCGATGATGCCGATGACAGGCTTGACCATGACGATGTCCCGCGCTCCGTGCCGTGCCGCGAAAATCCTGCGGCCTTGCTACCAGTGTGTTCCACACCCGCGCGCGATCAACAACTCCGGCCCATTAAAAAACACGGGAATTCAACGCGATTCGGCCCCGATCCCGCCCCCATGAGCGGTCAGGCGCCGGACCAGCCATCCGCATGGACGATGTCGCCGACGCCGGCGAAGTGGGCAATGCGGGCGAGTTCCGCATCCAGCCGGGCCATGCGCCCGGCAGAGGCGCGGATCTTTGGCTCAAGCCAGAGTCGTGCGACATTCAGCGTGCCCGCCTTGCGGTCCGCCCTCATGTCGATGCGGCCGATCAGCCGGTCGCCCTCGAGCAGCGGAAAGACGTAGTAGCCGTATTCGCGCCGGGCTTCGGGAACGAAGACCTCGATGCGGTAGCGGAAGCCGAACAGGCGCTCGGCGCGGTTGCGGTCGCGCAAGAGCGGATCGAACGGGCTCAGCACCCGGATCCGCGCCGGCGGCTCTGGCCAATCTTCCTGATTGGGCGACAGGCCGGGAAATGAGAAGGAGGCCCGCGCCTTGGCGCCGCCGGTGCACTCGATTTCGACTTCCTCAAGGCCCTCGCGGTTGGATCTCACCCAGTCCTTTGCCTCCTCGGGCGACACCAGATCCCAGAAGGCGGCAATTTCGCCATGGGTGGCAAATCCCAGTCGCGTGAGCGCACTGCGGCAGGCCCAGTCGACGAATTCGGCGTGCGACACTTCGTGATCGCGGTGATGGGCGGGGATGACGCGTTCGCTCAGGTCATAGATTTTCTGGAAGTTCTCGCGCGCGGCGATCGCCAGCTTGCCGGTGTGCCAGAGAAATTCGAGCGCCGTCTTGGAGGGATGCCATTCCCACCAGCCCCCGGACTTGTGGTCGGCCTCCTTGACCTCGCGGGCGAGAATCGCCCCGCTCTCGGCGATCTTCGCATAGGTCTCGTCAAAGGCCTTGTCGAAGCCTTCGCCCTGCCATTTCGCCCACCTGGTGCGAATCGACGCCTCTCGCCGCAGGAACCGGTGCTTCCAGTAGGGATAAAACGCGCATGGAATGATCGAGGCGTCATGGGTCCAGTGCTCGAACAGCGCCCGGTCCTCCTCCAGCAACTGCCGCAGGTGCTCGCGCCGGAAGGTCTGGTTGCGGGAAAACAGGATCTGGTTGTGGGCGCGTTCGACCGTGGAAATGCTGTCGACCTGGACGAAGCCCAGCTCATGGATGAGCGCGAGCAGATCCATTTTGGACAACGCCCGAGTGGGCTGCGCCGAGAGCCCCTGCTTGGCCAGGAATATGCGCCGCCCGGCCTGGTTCGAAATCTGAATCACCATGGCGCGAGCTTACATATGTTCTCTCTTTGTTCAAGGGCGGGCATACGGCCTCCGGGATCGACCGCTTTTCGCGTCCGCTCGTCTTTGCCACTCCGTGCAAGGGTGACAGCTCCGGGCACTTCCGGTATCGATGGGACTGGCATCAGCCAGATATCATCGCTAGATAGAGTCCATGACCACTTTCTATTATTACAATCCGATCTGTCTCGAACATCTCACGCCTGCCGGCCACCCGGAGCGGCCGGACCGGCTCAAGGCGCTCGAGGCGATCTTCGAGCACGAGCATTTCAACACGCTGGTGCGGCACCTGGCGCCCGAAGCCGCGGCCGAAGCCGTGCTGCTGGCGCATCCGGAGGAATATCTTGCGCGCATTCGCGCGGCCATTCCGGAGACCGGCCTTGCCCGGATCGATTCGGACACGGTGGCGAGCCCGCGCTCGATGGAAGCGGCGCTGATCGGCGTCGGCGGCGCCATGGCCGCGGTCGACGCGGTGTTCCGCAAGGAGGCCGACAATGCCTTTGTCGCCACCCGCCCGCCCGGCCATCACGCCGAGAAGAACACCTCGATGGGCTTCTGCCTGTTCAACCAGGCGGCGATCGCAGCGCGGCACGCCCAGAAGGTCTATGGCGCCGAACGCGTGGCGATCATCGACTGGGACGTGCACCACGGCAACGGCACCCAGGACATCTTCTATGACGACCCGAGCGTGATCTACTGCTCTACCCACCAGATGCCGCTCTATCCGGGCACCGGCGCGCGCTCGGAAACCGGCAGGGGCAACATCTTCAATGCGCCGCTGTCGGCCAATGACGGCAGCGACCATTTCCGCGAGGCGATGCGCACGCGCATCCTGCCCGCGCTCGAGGAGGCGCACGCGGACCTCATCATCATCTCGGCAGGCTTCGACGCCCATCACCGGGATCCGCTGGCCGAGATCAATCTCGTCGCCGACGATTTCGACTGGGCGACGGGCAAGGTCATGGAGATCGCCGGACGTCATGCCGGCAACCGGGTCGTCAGCCTGCTCGAAGGCGGCTATGATCTCGTGGGCCTCGCGGAATCGGCCGCCGCCCACGTCATCCGGCTGCAGGAGGGCTGAGCGATGGGCGAGACCAGGGCAATCGTGGAGCTGAGTTTCGAAGAGGCCGTGGCCGAACTCGAACGCATCGTCGAGCAGCTTGAGCGCGGCGACGTGGCGCTCGACACCTCGATCGAGATCTACGAACGCGGCGAAGCGCTGAAAGCCCATTGCGAAAAACTGCTGGGCGCAGCGGAAAAACGGATCGAGAAGATCCGGCTCGACCGCCAGGGCCAGCCGGTGGGCACAGAGCCGCTGGACACGGAATAGGCGCCCCATAACAGGAGGATCGCATGAGCTTCTTTCCAGGCGGGGATCCGACACCCGGGGACGCCTTTTCCTGTGACGCGATCGAACACCTGATCATCCCGTCGTCGCGCGATATCGGCGGTTTTTCGGTCAAACGGGCGCTGCCCACCGCGCGCCGCCGGATGGTCGGGCCGTTCATCTTCTTCGACCGGATGGGACCCGCCCTTCTCACGGGCGGGGCGGCCATGGACGTGCGTCCGCATCCGCATATCGGCCTGTCCACCGTCACCTATCTGTTCGATGGCGCGATAAGGCACCGCGACAGCCTGGGCACGGAGATGGTGATCCGGCCGGGCGACGTGAACCTGATGACGGCGGGCCGCGGCATTGTCCATTCCGAGCGCTCGCCGGAGGAAATGCGCGGGCGCGACATGGCGATCTCCGGCCTGCAGACCTGGCTCGCCCTGCCCGACACCCTTGAAGAGATGGACCCGGCCTTCGCCCACATCGCCACCACGGACCTGCCCGAGATCACCGACCGCGGCACCCGTGCCCGCGTGGTGATGGGCAGCTTCGGCGGCTCGGTCTCGCCCGTGCCGCAGCATGTCGGCACGCTCTATGTCGACCTTGCGCTCGAACCATCCTGCTCCGCGCCCTTTGACGCAAACTGGGAAGAGCGCGCGATCTATCTGCTCGACGGCGAACTCGAGATCGCCGGCGACCGGTTCGGGCCCGACCAGCTGCTGGTGCTGCGCCCCGGCGACGCCATCACCCTCACCGCCGGGCCCAAGGGCGCGCGGATGATGCTGTTTGGCGGCGAGACCATTCCGACCAAGCGCCATATCTGGTGGAACTTCGTCTCCTCATCGAAGGAACGGATCGAGCAGGCCAAGGCCGAATGGCGCTCGGGCCGGTTCGACATCGTGCCCGGCGACGCGGAAGAGTTTGTTCCTTTGCCAGAGAATTGACTGCGCCAATGTCGTGGATGTGTCACAAACTGATATGTGACAAGTTTACATAAGGCCTCAATTCAAACGTTAATCCGGGTTTACACATGAAAGTTTCCGGGCTACGCCCTGAGTGACTGTGAGGCATGACGTGACAAATCCGCCAGTAACCCCGCTTCTGGACACCGTCCAGTTCCCATCCGATCTCAGGGGCATCGACGACAAGCTGTTGCCGCAGCTGGCCGAAGAGTTGCGCGTCGAGATGATCGATGCGGTGTCGCGGACCGGCGGACATTTGGGCGCGGGCCTCGGCGTGGTCGAACTCACCATCGCCATCCACAAGGTTTTCAACACCCCGTATGACCGGTTGATCTTCGATGTCGGGCACCAGTGCTACCCGCACAAGATTCTGACCGGACGCCGGGACCGGATCCGCACGCTCAGGCAGGAGAACGGCCTCTCCGGCTTCACCAAGCGCGGCGAGAGCGAATACGACAATTTCGGCGCCGGGCATTCCTCCACCTCGATTTCGGCGGGCCTCGGCATGGCCGTGGCGAGCGAATTGCAGGGCACCAAGCGCCACGTGGTCTCGGTGATCGGCGACGGCTCGATGTCGGCGGGCATGGCCTATGAGGCGCTCAACAATGCCGGCGCGCTCGATGCGCGGCTGATCGTCATCCTGAACGACAACGACATGTCGATCGCGCCGCCGACAGGCGCGATGAGCGCCTATCTGGCGCGCATGGCCTCGGGCCGCACCTATATGGGCTTTCGCGAGGTCGGCAAGAAGCTGACGGCCTATCTCGGCAAGAGCGCTGACCGGGCGATCACCCGGGCGGTCGGGCATGCGCGCGGCTACGTGACCGGCGGCACCATGTTCGAAGAACTCGGATTCTATCACATCGGCCCGATCGACGGCCACAATCTCGAGCATCTGCTGCCGGTGCTGCGCAATGTGCGCGACAATGGCGACGGCCCGGTGCTGATCCATGTGGTCACCCAGAAGGGCAAGGGCTACGCCCCCGCCGAAGCCGCGGCCGACAAGTATCATGGTGTTTCCAAGTTCGACGTGGTGACCGGCACCCAGGCCAAGTCCAAGCCGAATGCGCCGAGCTACACCGCCGTGTTCGGGGAAGCTCTGGTCCAGGAGGGCGGTCATGACGACCGCATCGTCGCCATCACCGCCGCCATGCCCGGCGGCACCGGGGTCGACAAGTTCGCCACCGCATTCCCCGCCCGCACCTTCGACGTCGGCATCGCCGAGCAGCATGCGGTGACATTCGCGGCCGGGATGGCGACGGAAGGCCTCAAGCCGTTCTGCGCGCTCTACTCGACCTTCCTTCAGCGCGCCTATGACCAGGTGGTCCACGACGTGGCGATCCAGAAACTGCCGGTCAGGTTCCCGATCGACCGGGCCGGGTTCGTCGGCGCCGACGGCGCCACCCATGCCGGCACCTTCGACACCACCTATCTTGCCTGCCTGCCCGGCTTCGTGGTGATGGCGGCGGCCGACGAGGCCGAACTCAAGCACATGGTGCGCACGGCCGTGGCTTACGACGAAGGCCCGATCTCGTTCCGCTACCCGCGTGGCGAAGGGGTCGGCGTCGACATGCCCGAGCGCGGCCAGATTCTCGAGATCGGCAAGGGCCGCGTCATCCGCCAGGGCGCGAAAGTGGCGCTGTTGTCGTTCGGCACGCGACTGGCCGAGTGCCTGCTCGCCGCCGAGGACCTCGATGCCGCGGGGCTTTCGACCACCGTCGCCGATGCCCGCTTCGCCAAGCCGCTCGACCATGACCTGATCCGCCAGCTGGCGCGTCACCATGAGGTGCTGATCACCATCGAGGAAGGCTCGGTCGGCGGTTTCGGCAGCCACGTCTTCCAGTTCCTGTCGGACGAAGGACTGCTCGATGGCGGCCTTCGGGCGCGCTCGCTGGTGATGCCGGATATCTTCATGGACCACGCCTCGCCGGAGGCGATGTATGCGCGCGCCGGACTCGACCGCAAGGGCATTGTCGAGACGGTGTTTCGCACCCTGAACGGCTCGAACCGCGACACCGCCCAGGTAACACTGTTGAAACCATAAGCATTCGCATGGTTCTAACCATTTCCCTTGGTCGTTTTGAAAGGCGGTCCTGCTAGTCTTCTGCCAACACGAGAAGACTGTGGGGCGTTTTGACGATGACGATGGACACCGCGAGGCATGCTGGCGCATGCGGGATCGGGGCGGTTTTGCTGACGGGACTGGGATGGGTCTCGGTGGCCCTGGCCGACGCGCAACCACCCTATGACCGGCGCATCGAGGAAGCCGCGATCCAGATGCTCCAGCCCAAGCTCGGCGACATCCGCGGCGCGCTCGATCTTGAGACCGAAGCCCATCTCTATCCGCCGCTGAACGAGCGGTCCCGGGCGCGCGAGGAAGCGCAGACGCCCGCCCCCGCGCCGTTCGGCGTGAGCCAGGGCAGCTTCATCCGCTACTGAAGCCCGCATCCGCGCACAAAGTTCTTGCCCTCGCGCCCCTTCCGCGCGAAGACGGCGCATGACATCCCCCGCCTCCATTCCGTCACCTGACAGGGACCGGCTGGACCAGATCCTGGTCCGGCTCGGGCTCTATGAGAGCCGGTCGCGGGCACGCGACGCGATTGCACGCGGCGCAGTTGAAGTCGACGGCAGGCGCGCCACCAAGCCCGGCGCCCTCGTGGCGATGTCGGCTTCCATCGTGCTCAGCGATCCGGCGCGCGACTATGTCTCCCGGGCGGCGCTGAAACTCAAGGCCGGGCTCGCGGCCTTCGGGTTCGACCCGGCGGGCCGCATCGGCCTCGACATCGGCGCCTCGACCGGCGGCTTCACCCAGGTGCTGCTCGAGGCGGGCGCGCGCCAGGTCATCGCCGTCGATGTGGGCCATGACCAGCTGCACCCTTCGCTTGCCGCCGATCCGCGCGTGCGCAATCTCGAAGGCCTGAACGCGCGGGACCTCACGGGCGACAATCTTCAGGGACGAGAGATCGGCGCCGTCGTCTCCGATGTGAGCTTCATCTCGTTGAAGCTGGCGCTGCCACCGGCGCTCGCGCTGGCCTCGCCCGGCGCCTTCGCGGTACTGCTGGTCAAGCCGCAATTCGAAGCGGGCCGCGCCGCCATCGGCAAGGGCGGGCTGCTCAAGGATCCCGCGCAGGGGCCGGTCATCGCCGCCGAACTTGCCGCCTGGCTCGGTCGGCAGCCGGGCTGGCGTGCTATGGGGCTCATCCCCTCGCCGATCGAGGGCAGCGACGGCAACCACGAATTTCTCATCGGAGGCGTCAAGGCATGAGCGCGCAGAAACTGCACATCACCCGGCTCGGCGGCCAGGGCGACGGCATCGCCGAAACGCCCCAGGGCCAGATCTTCGTTCCGTTCACGCTGCCCGGCGATTTGGTCAACGCGGCGGTGGAGAAAAGCCGGGCGACGCTGATGGCGGTGCTCGAGCCGTCCGCCGACCGGGTGACGCCGCCCTGCCCGCATTTCGGCCCCGATCTCGAGAACGCCGGCTGCGGCGGCTGCGCCGTGCAGCACATGGCCGACGCCCCCTACCGCGCCTGGAAGCGGGGCCTGGTGGTGGCGGCGCTCGAAGGTCGCGGCATCATGGCCGAGGTGGGCCCGCTCGTCGCCTCAGCACCGGGCTCGCGGCGGCGGGTGGTGTTTGCCGCAAGGCGCACGGACAAGGGCGCGATCCTCGGCTTCAACCGTGCGCTCAGCCACCAGATCGTGCCGATCGAGACCTGCGTGATCGCCACGCCGCGGATCAACCAGGCATTGCCCAGCATCAGGCGGCTTGCGACTGCGGTGGCGGTGGGCAAGGAGGCGTTCCATCTCTCGGTGCTCGACGCGCTGCCGGGGCTCGACATCGCGGTCGAGGCGCCGTTCAAGCTCTCAGAGCCCGACCGGCTGCGGATCATCACCGCCGCGCGCACTGAACAACCGGTGGCGCGATTGAGTTTCAACGGCGAGATCCTGATCGAGACCCAGCCGCCGCAACTGACCTTCGGCACCGTGCTGGTGAGCCCGCCGCCAGGCGGCTTCGTGCAGGCGAGCCTTGAGGCCGAGACCATCATGGGTGAATTGGTGGCGGAGCACCTGAAAAAATCCAAGCGGGTCGTGGATCTGTTCTCGGGCTCGGGCACATTCGCGCTCCGGCTCGCGGCGCAGAGCCACGTGCATGCGGTGGAAGCCGACGCGCCGTCGCTGGCAGCCCTCGACAAGGCGGCGCGGCGGGCGCAGGGATTGAAGCCCGTGAGCGTGGAAAAGCGCGACCTGTTCCGACGGCCGATGATGGTGGCGGAACTCAAGGCCTATCAGGGCCTGGTGTTCGACCCGCCGCGCGCCGGCGCCGAGGTGCAGGTGGGCGACATCGCCCGCTCGACGATCCCCCGCGTGGCCGCCGTCTCGTGCAACCCGGTGACGCTGGCGCGCGACCTCGAGATCCTGATCGCGGGCGGCTACCGGGTGCTGTCGGTGACGCCGATCGACCAGTTCCTGTGGACGAGCCACGTGGAAGTGGTGGCGCTCTTGGAGCGGCCGAAGCGGTAGGGGCGTTTGTCCGCGTCCTGCCGGGATTGAGGACAGCCGGCCCTGTTTCCGTCATGCCGCCCCTGGTTCCGTCATGCCGCCCCTGTCTCTCGTCATCCTCGGCCCCCGAGCCGAGGATCCATTCCGTGATCCATCCGGGGACTGTGCCGGTCGAGCCATCACGGAATGGATCCTGGGGTCGGGGCCCCAGGATGACGAAGAAGGGAGCGTTGCCCCCACCCCCGCTTGCCCAAACCCCCATCCCCCTCTACCACTCAACCCCTGATCCTTCGCATCCGGGCCCGCCGTGACACGCATTGTCTTGCAATCGATCCTCCTGATCGCGCTGGCAGCAGCGCTCGCCGGCTGCACCGGCGCGGGCTATTACGCGGAGTCGCTGGGCGGGCATCTGAAGATCATGGCGGCGCGGAAGGATGTGGCGGGGCTGGTGGCCGATCCGGCGACGCCTGGGCCGCTCAGGGCGCGGATGGCGTCTGCCAGCGCCATCCGGCAGTTTGCCAGCGAGGCGCTCGACCTGCCCGATAACAGGAGCTACCGCTCCTATGTCGATATCGGCCGCGACTATGTGACGATCGCGGTGTTTGCGGCGCCGGAATTCGCGCTGGCGCCGGTGGCCAAGTGCTTTCCCGTGTTCGGCTGCGTGCCTTACCAGGGGTTCTTCTCGGCCCAGAACGCACGGAAAGCGGCCGCCGCGCTGCAGGCGCAGGGTCTCGACGTGCATGTCTCGGGGGTGACGGCCTATTCGACGCTGGGCTGGACCAGCGACCCGCTGCTGTCGACCATGTTCCGTGGCGGCGAGGCGCAGCTTGCGGCGCTGATCTTTCACGAACTCGCCCATCAGCGCGTCTATGTGAAGGACGACAGCGCCTTCAACGAGGGTTTCGCGGTGGCGGTCGAGGTCAGCGGCGTGCGCAAATGGCTCCGCGCCGCCGGCGACGCCGAGGGCCTGCGCCTGCTCGAGCTCTGCGGGGGCGACTACGTGCGGTTTTACACCGTGGTGGAACGGATCGGCGGACTGGAGAGGCGTGAGCGGGTGGCGGCGCTGGAGGCGGCGAAGGGGTGCGGGTAACGTGGGGGCGAGCCGTTCGCACTCCCCCTCCCGAAGAAGTGGAAAGACCCCCTCCCGAAGAAGTGGAAAGACCCCCTCCCCAAGCCGCTGGAAGACCCCTCCCCAACCCCTCCCCACAAGGGGGAGGGGCTTAACCCGGTGGCGACCGCTTTTTCGAACTCGAGTTCCGAACCTGTTGAAATGCAAGCGTCATCAGCAGGAGATCAGCGGCCGTACGAGCCCCTCCCCCTTGTGGGGAGGGGTTGGGGAGGGGTCTTGATTTCAAGGACAGAGTGCATGAGGGCGCCGTGCCCTCCCCTACTTCTTGCGCGCCATGAAGGCCTGGAAGGCGGCGAGCGCCTCGGCGCTTTTCAGCTGGCTTGCGAACAATTCGCCCTCCTCGCGGATGCGGGCGATGACCAGGCCCGGGTCGGGCTTGACCAGGCGGCGGGCGATGGCGAGCGCCTTTGGCGGCTTTGCGGCCAGGTGTTCGGCCGCGCCGAAGACCGCGGGCTCGAGGTCTTCGGCGGAGACGGTCTTGTAGATGAGGCCGGCGCGCTCGGCCTCATCGCCCGAGAACGGCAGGCCGGCGGCAAGCAGCGCGAAGGCCTTCTGGTGGCCGATTGCCGCGGGTGCCAACAAGCTGGAGCCCGCTTCCGGCACCAGCGCCAGGTCGACGAAGGGGGTGTGGAAGCGCGAGCCGGGCGTGGCGAAGGTCAGATCGCAATGCATGTGGATGGTGGTGCCGATGCCGATCGCCAGCCCGTCGACGCCGGAGACGACCGGCTTGGTGACGGTTGCGAGCGCGATGAGAAAATCGATCACCTCTTCACCCTTGGAGGCGCCCATGGCGACGGCCATGAAATCCTGCATGTCGTTGCCCGAGGAAAACGCGCCAGGAGTTCCGAGCATCACATGCGCGCGCACCGTCTCGTCGGCCTCGCCGTCGCTGAGCGCACCCGCCATGGCGGCATACATGGCGCGGGTGATGGCGTTCTTCTTGTCGGGCCGGTTGAAGCGGATGACGTTGAGGGCGCCGGTCTCGCCCGCGCGGTCGATGAGGATGTGGTCGGTCATGTCTGTCCCCTTGAGGATCGTGGCCGGCGCAGCGCCGTTATGGAGAGTTCAGGCGAGCGCGGCCATGGCGCCCTCGAGGCTGGCGGCGCCGGCGGTGGCGTTCGACAGCAGCCCGCCGGTCTCGGGCGCGAGCGTGGCGGCTGCAAAGCGGGCAAGCGCCGCCCGGCCCGCGGCTTCCGGCGCCTCGGACCCCGCCAGCGCGCCGCGGGCGAGCATGGCGACGGTGGCGGTCAGGCCGAACAGCCTCAGATAGGGGGTGGCGCCGGTGAGCGCATCGGTCTGGCGGCCTTCCGCGATCGCTGCCTGCATGTAGGCAGTGGCGGTCTCGAGATCGGCAATCGCCGCATCGAGCCTATCTGCGACGCCCTCGAGCGCGGGGGCGTTGGCGGCGCGGGCGGCTTGCGCGTCGGCCTTGAAGTCGGCGATCAGCCGGGTGGCCGTCGCGCCGCCCGACAGCGGCAGCTTGCGCATCACCAGGTCGATCGCCTGGATGCCGTTGGTGCCCTCGTAGATGGGCGCGATGCGGGAATCGCGCAAGAGCCTTGCGGCACCGGTCTCCTCGATGAAGCCCATGCCGCCATGCACCTGCACGCCCAATGAGGCCACTTCCATGCCGATGTCGGTGGAAAACGCCTTGGCGATCGGGGTGATCAGGCCGGCGCGCTCGGACCAGGCTTTCGCCTCCTCGCCCTCGCTCACATGGGCCATGTCGAGCGCCTCGGCGCAGGAATAGCAGATGGCCCGCGCCCCTTGCGTCAGCGCCTTCATGGTCATCAGCATGCGGGCGACATCGGGGTGTTCGATAATCGGGCTCATGCCCTCGCCCTTGAAGCCCGGCGCGCGGCCCTGGGTGCGATCCCTGGCGTAGGCGATCGCCTTCTGGGTGGCGGTCTCGGCGATCGCCACGCCCTGCATGCCAACGGCGAGGCGGGCATTGTTCATCATGGTGAACATGCAGGCGAGCCCCTTGTTCTCCTCGCCGATCAGCCAGCCGATGGCGCCGGGCTGATCGCCGAACTTGCCGTCACCATAGATCATGGTGCAGGTGGGCGAAGCGTGGATGCCGAGCTTGTGCTCGATCCCCGAACAGATCACGTCATTGCGGTCGCCAAGCGCGCCGTCATCGCCGACGAAGAATTTCGGCACCAGGAACAGCGAGATGCCGCGGGTGCCGGCCGGCGCATCGGGCAGGCGCGCCAGCACCAGATGGATGATGTTGTCGGTGAAATCGTGCTCGCCATAGGTGATGTAGATCTTCTGGCCGAAAATCCGGTAGGTGCCGTCGCCCACGGGTTCGGCGCGGGCCCGGAGCGCGTTGAGGTCGGAGCCTGCCTGCGGTTCGGTCAGGTTCATCGTCCCCATCCACTCGCCGGTGACGAGCTTTTCGAGATACTTGGCCTTGAGCGCGTCGGAGGCGTGCTTCTCCAACGCCTCGACCGCGCCCATGGTCAGCGTCGGACCGATGCCGAAGGCGAGCGAGCCGGAATTCCACATCTCGAGGGCCGCCACCGAGAGCAGCATCGGCAGGCCCTGGCCGCCATATTCCTCGGGTCCGGTCAGACCGTTCCAGCCGCCGGCGATCCAGTTCTGGTAGAGCTCCCTCCAGCCCGGCGGCGTGGTCACCGCGCCGTCCTTCAGCACTGCGCCATGCTTGTCGCCGATCTCGTTCAGGGGCGCGATCTCGTCGGTGGCAAAGCGGCCGGCCTCGGCCAGGATGGCGTCGACTAGATCCTCGCCCAGATCGCCGAACCGTCCGGCATCAAGCGCCTTGCCCAAGCCCGCGACCGTCTTGAGCGTGTGGGCGATTTCCTCTACCGGCGCACGATACATGTGATCTTCTCCCTGCTTCCCGCCTGCCCGTCAGGCGTGACTTCAATCACGGCCATCGCTAGGTGATTTTTACGTAAACGTCAATTTGCGGCGCTTTCCTTCGATGGAGGATGCGACGGTGTGACGCCGCATTGCAAGTCCTGTTTCGCAGCCAAAGCAAAGCCGCAGGACCGCAAGGCCGATGGCGGCGGAACTTAGGCGCTTCCGCCTTGCGTCAGCTCCTCTCGGACCCGGGCTGGACATCGACCGCGCCCCTTTCCCAACCGGTGACGCCCGCCGGCGGAGGTGATACACCCTCGCCGCGCCAAAGAACGAGGAGAGTCCGATGCCATTCAACAAGCTTCATGTTCCAAGCAACTTGCCTGTCGAGACATGCCGGGCGATCAACGATCTGCTGCATGACAGCCTTGTGGACACCTGCGGCGTGAATCCCGAGGATTATTTCTGCCTGATCTCGCGCTATCCGGCAGAGGACATGATCCTGCATCCGACATATCTGGGAAAGCGGGATCCTGCCTCCACCGTTATCTTCGAGATCGTTTTGCTGGCGGGGCGCTCGGACGAGCAAAAGGAAGCGCTGTTCAAGGATATCCGGCGGCGGCTTCGCGCGATCGGTTTCAATCCGGAAAACTCCATTGTCTTCCTGGTCGAGAACAGGCCGATAGACTGGTCGTTCTCGGAGGCCGGATCGGTCAAATCCGTCCTCGGGCTCTCAGCCCGCGCGGACTGAGGTCAGGGCCGGTAGATCATCCAGCCCTTGGTGTCGCCGGCAGCGGCGGTGTTGGAGAACAGCGTCGCCCGGTCGCCGCCATCGCGGGTGGACACGCCCATCGCCCGTTCGGCGTGAGACATGAGCGGGGCCGCGGCATCGGTCACCGTCGACATCACCACGCCGACCGACAGGGTCACGTTGCCGAGGCTGGATCCGTTCCTGGAGCTGATCAGCAGCTTGGAGGCTGCGGCCGCCCGCAGACCGTCCACCAGGCGCATGATCTCGGCTTCATCGGAGGAATTGATCAGGAAAGCGAAACGGTTGCCATCCATCCGGGCGATGAAGTCTCCCGACTGGTTGGCCACCTGAAGCAGATTGCCCACATGGCGGATGATGTGATCGCCGAAGCTCTTGTCGCCCAGCTCGCTCAGGCGCTTGAAATCATCGATCTCGGCAAAGGCCAGCCCGCACATCATCGGCAGGTCCGGATTGGCGTAAATGCGCGCGACGGCCTTGTTGAAGGCCCTGCGATTGGCGAGCCCGGTCAGCACGTCGACGAATTTCATCCGCTCGAAATTGTCGATGTCGGATTTGACTTCCTCAAGGGCAGCCGCCTGCTGCGCCGCCACGGCCACCATCGCCTCGCTCCTGGAGGCCTGGTTCTGGGTGGCCTGGCTCAACTGCTGGATCGACCGGCTCAGGGACTCGCGGTCGATTTCCCCGTCCTCGGCGAAACGGCGGGATGCTTCATCGATGATCTTGCCATAGTCCGACAGGGAGGACTGCTCTTCTTCGAGAAGGTCCATGAAGGTCGTCATGTGGTTGCGCATGCGCTCGTGGGTCCGTGCCGCCACGGTTTCCTCGTGGTGGTGCGGCAGGTATTTCCTGCCCAGTTCGTCGAGCGCGCGCTGCGTCTTGATCTTTCCGATCGCGACGAAGCCCTTCGTCAATTCGGGATTGTTGCCGGAATAGGCCTCGTAAACGAGCTCATAGTTCCGTGGCAGGCCATCGATGCCCATCTGGTACATGGCTGTGGCGACGCGAAGTCCGATGGAGGTTGCTCCGGAATATTGCTTGTTCATAAGGCCCACTTATCCGCATCTTTGCATGCGAGCGGTTGTGCACCAGAAACATTATTTCCCGGCTAATCGGACCTGATCAATTTTAGCAATTCGGCTGGTTTTGACGAAGCGGCCCGGCGACGGCTTTGTTGCGTCGATCCGGCGTGCCTGTTAGAGCCACCGCAGATTACCTGGACAGATCATGGCGCGCATTCTTTCCATCCTGGATCCGACCGCGATCCCGCAAGCCGTCGACGCCCTGCGGCGCGGCGAGGCCGTGGCCGTGCCCACGGAAACGGTCTACGGGCTCGCCGCCGACGCCACCAATCCTGCGGGCGTCGCCGCCATCTACGAGGCCAAGGGACGGCCAAGCTTCAATCCGCTGATCGCGCATGTGTCCGATCTCGAGATGGCGAAGGCGCATGTCAGCTTCCCGCCGCTGGCGGAAAGGCTTGCGGCGGCCTTCTGGCCCGGCGCGCTGACGCTGGTGCTGCCGCTGAGCCCGACCGGCAGGATCCATCCGCTGGCCACGGCCGGGCTGCCCACGGCCGCCGTGCGCATGCCCGAGGGTTTCGCGCGCGACCTGATCGCCGCCTTCGGCGCGCCGCTGGCGGCGCCCAGCGCCAACCGCTCCGGCCGCGTCAGCCCGACCTCGGCCCGGCATGTGGACGAAGACCTCGGCGACCGGATCGGCCTGATCCTGGATGGCGGACGCTGCCGGATCGGGGTGGAATCCACCATTGTGGCGGTGGAAGACGGGGGCCTGCGGCTGCTGCGTCCCGGCGGCATCCCGGCCGAGGCCATCGAAGCGGTGGCGGGACTGGCAATCGAGCGGCCCGCACTTCAATCCGGCGCGGCCGTGATCGCGCCGGGCATGCTGGCCTCGCATTACGCGCCCGACGCCGCGGTGCGGCTGAATGCCCGCGAGGTCAGGCCCGGCGAGACCGTGATCACCTTCGGCGGCGTAGTGCTTCCCGGCGAGGAGCAAGCCAGGGCGGTAATGGACCTGTCGCCGTCCGGCGACCTGCGCGAGGCCGCCGCAAACCTGTTCGAATTCCTCAAACGGGCCGATGCGCCGGGCGCAGGCGCCATCGCCGTGGCGCCCATCCCCGCCCACGGCCTGGGCGAGGCCATCAATGACCGCCTGGCGCGGGCTGCGGCGCCGCGCGACTGAGACCGCCAGCGCCGCGAAAGCGGCCGACTGCGATGGCTGAAGCTTTCCGGGAGTTCACAGGGACATGGTTCCGGAACCATCTGAGCGCGACAAGGTGACGGCGTTTGCAACAGCTGTCGGCGGTATTCTTCAAATACCAACTCAACCGGGGAAAGATTCTTAACCAGGGTTTCCGATGGTCGCCCGTCGGTGACCGCCGGAGCCGTTCTTTAAGTTTCGATTTACCCCGCCCGCCTAAATTTCCTCCCAATTCGGTCCAGGACCAGAATGCAGCTTTGAAAACAGAGGCGATCCCATGGTTGCAGCACACACATTGGTTTCACGGCTCCTCACATGCCAGCGCGGGAACTTCGCCCTATCCACGGCCATCCTCGCTCCCGTGCTCCTTGCCTCCGCCGGCCTGGCCGTCGACTATGTCAATCTGGCGAGCGCCAGGTCCGAGTTGCAGAACGCGGTGGACGCCGCGGTTGTCGCCGTGTCGAGAAAGGACGTGGCGCCGGCGGATCGCGACGCCATTTTCAACAAGTTCCTGAAAGCCCAACTGGCGTCCAACAACAGCATCACCTTGGTCGATCAGGATGTCGATCAGACTGTGGGCGTGAACTTTGTCCGCACAGATGCACAGGCGACAGGGAGAGTCCCGCTCGTCTTCATGGGCAAAATGATGCCGAACACGGTCACCGTGCTGGCGTCGACGACCTTTTCAACGCGAAGCATCGAAATCGCGATCGCCCTCGACAACACCGGCTCCATGGGATCGGGTGGCATCCTGGCTCTCAAGGAGGCTTCGCATGCTCTTGTGGACGCGCTGGGCGACATCAACACCTCGCAGCAGAGCCTGAAGGTCGGGTTGATCCCGTTCGTCACCTCCGTCAACGTGAAAGGCGAAGGCTTCAGCAGCAGCTGGATCGATGAAACCGGGAAATCGCTTTACAACGGCTGGACATTCCTGACCAGCGCGCAGCGCGCGGCCCGAACGGCATCCGGCCACAACGACGCTGATTTCGCCGCCGGCGCCTATCCGCACCATTTCAATCTCTTCGCCTGGTCCGGCACGACCTGGAAGGGCTGCGTCGAAGCCCGGCCGGTGCCCTACAACACCGATCTGACGCCGCCGGATGCAACCGTTCCCAACACGCTTTTCGTGCCGTATTTTGCACCCGACGAACCTGGAAACCGGATGTCCGAAGGCGGGAACAGTTCGACAGCCTTCAACAACTCCTGGCTCAATGACGGCGTGACCGGCAGTAACGAGACGGTTCAACGCTCCACCGACAAGTACAAGACTCAGAGCCCGGTGATCGCCAATCACAAGGACACGACCGGCCCGCTGACGCTCGGACCCAACCGAGCCTGCCCGACGCCGATCGTGCCGCTGACCAGCGATCTCTCCAAGGTCCGCACCGGCATCAACGCCATGCAGTTCTGGAATGGTTCGGGCACCAATATCGCAGAGGGCCTGGTCTGGGGCTGGCGCGTGCTTTCGCCGGAGGCGCCCTACACCCAGGCTGCCCCCTACAATCCGGACGCCGCCTCGAAGATCCTGGTGATCATGACAGATGGGACGAATGTGTCCTTTGGGTCATCGGGCACCATCAACAAGTCGGACTATGGCTCCTACGGGTTCCTGAGCGACGGGCGCATCAATTCGGCCAGCACCCAGGCCACTGCGGAAGCCTACCTGAACACCTCGACGGCCAATATGTGCGTCGAGATCAAGAAGCTCGGCATCGAAGTCTACACGGTCCTCTACAATACGACCGCAACGTCGGTGGTGACTCTCTTCTCCAATTGCGCGAGCCGCAAGGAAAACTTCTTCATGGCCAACAATGTCGTTTCACTGAAGCAGGCCTTCTCGGCGATCGGGCAATCGGTGGCGGGGGTCCAGATCAGCAACTGATCCGGACACGGCCGCGCAGACACGCCCACACCGACCCCGTCCACACTGCCCCCCGTCCAGGCCGATATAGTCCGGAGGTTCGGGACGCGACCCGAGGCGGGCAGGACGAGGCCACCGGGCGGACGCGACACCAACGCCCCTCGACTTGCGGCCCCAGCGGCGATAGATGCTTGGACATGCCCACGCCCTTGACCGATCCCGCATTGATCGCCCGTTTCGCCGCCCTCACCGGCGCGCCGAACGCCCTCACCGCTGACGCCGCCATAGAACCGCATCTGATCGAGCTGCGCGGCCTCTACCGGGGAGAGAGCCCGCTGGTGCTGAGGCCCGGGAGCACCGAGGAGGTCTCGGCGATCCTCAGGCTCGCGCATGAGACCGGGACGGCGATCGTGCCGCAAGGCGGCAACACCGGGCTGGTGGGCGGCCAGTCGCCGCGTCCCGGACAGGGCGAGATCGTGCTGTCGCTGGCGCGGCTCAACGCCATCCGCTCGCTCGACCCGGTCGGCCAGACGATGGTGGCCGAGGCCGGCGTCATTCTGGCGCAGGCGCAGCAAGCGGCGAGCGAGGCGGGGCTGTTGTTTCCTCTCTCGCTCGGATCGGAAGGCTCCTGCCAGATCGGCGGCAACCTCTCCTCCAATGCCGGCGGAACCGCCGTGCTTGCCTATGGCACCATGCGCCAGCTCTGCCTCGGGCTCGAGGTGGTGCTGCCGGACGGCGAGATCTGGAACGGTCTGCGCGCGCTCAAGAAGGACAACACCGGTTATGACCTGCGCGACCTGTTCATCGGCGCGGAAGGCACGCTCGGCGTGATAACGGCGGCGGTGCTGAAGCTGTGGCCTGCGCCGCGCGGGCACGAGACCATCTATGCCGGCGTCGACACGCCGGACACGGCGCTCAGGCTGTTCCGCATGGCGCAGGATTATTGCGGCCCGTCTCTCACCGGTTTCGAGCTGATGCCGCGCATCGGCATCGAATTCACGACGCGGCACATCGAGGGCGTGCGCGATCCGCTGGGCGACCCGCACCCCTGGTACGTGCTGATCGATATATCCTCGGGCCAGTCGCAGGAGGCGGCCCGCGCCATGCTCGAAGGCCTGTTTGTCGCCGCCGAGGCGCAGGGGCTGATCCGCGACGCCGCCGCGGCCGAGACCGAGGCGCAACGCCAGGCCTTCTGGAAACTCAGGGAATCGATGTCCTGGGCGCAGAAGCCCGAGGGCGGGTCGATCAAGCATGATGTCTCCGTGCCGGTGGCGCTTGTACCGGCATTCCTCGCCCGCGCCGACCGCGCGGTGAAATCCGTGATGTCGGATGCGCGCATCGTCGCCTTCGGGCACATGGGCGACGGCAATATTCATTACAACATCTCCCAGCCCCCTGGCGCCGACACCCAGGCCTTCCTGGCACGCTGGAAGGAGATGAACGGGATCGTGCACGGAATCGTGCTGGAGCTCGGCGGGTCGATCTCGGCCGAGCACGGCATAGGACAACTCAAGCGCGATGAGCTTGCCGCCATCAGGTCGCCTGTCGAGATGGCGCTGATGCACAGGATCAAGCAGGCGCTCGACCCCCGGGGCATCATGAATCCAGGCAAGGTCGTTGCCGCACGGTAACCTTTCCAAAATGGAAATGGGACGGTGGGCTTTCGCTAACCATTTCCAAGACATAGCTTTTCTTAACCCAGATTTTTAAGCCGACGGGAACGGCATTTTGGCATGTTGCTTCATGTGAGAGGGCGAAAAGCCCCGGATGAGAAGACCGGATAACCGGCTCTCAAGAGTTACAGAGGCGTTAGACATGACCAACACCGTATTGAAGCCCGTCTGGGCCGGATTCGAGTTGCGGCTCGACCCGGGCAACTTCCCGCAACGCGTGTCCTATGCGGCGCGGGACGAGGTTGACGAAGTGACCGTGACGCTCGACAGCCGCGGCGCGGTGCTGCGCAAGGTCCTGTCGAAATCGGGCCTGCCGCTGTCGATCGCCCTGCCGGCCCGCGCCTTCCGGGGCGTCGCTGCCCGGGCCATCGACCATGGCGACGGCACCGTGACGGTGACGCTCGAACTGCACCACACCGACATCGCGCTCTGCGTGCCGCTTCTGGTCGCCCATGACCTCGACGACATCGCCGCCGACTGGCGCTCCTGGTCGGAGATCTACGGCCTGCCGATGATGATGGTGGAAGCCGACGGCGTGGCGCGCCCGCTCGAAGACGGATCGAACCGGATGGCGGGCGCCAGGCCCTCGCGCCGCCGCCGCCATCACCCCGTCGCCGAGCGCCGGCCGCGCTTCCTGGTGCGCCGCACCACGGGCAAGATGGGGTTTCGCATGAAGATCGAAGGCCGCGAGATCATCGCCCGGCGCTGATGCGCCAGCTCTCGTGGACTGGGACCAGGCCCGGTTGCCGCAAGCGGCAGCCGGGTCTTTCCGTTCAGACCAGGAGCGCCGCGATCAGGCCCGCGAAGACGATCAGGCCGACGCGGCTGTTGGCCTTGAACAGCTTGAGGCACTGATCGGCATCGTCGATGTCGATGACGCGGATCTGCCAGATGAGCAGGATCACCGCCACGGCCAGGCCGGCATAGGCGGGCCAGGCGACACTGGTCAGCACGAAGGAAGCGGCGGCCAGCGCGGCGAAGATCCCGTAGAACGCGACGAGCCAGGGTTTGGTGTTCTCGCCGAACAGGCGCGCGGTGGAGCGCACGCCGACCAGCGCATCGTCCTCCTTGTCCTGGTGGGCATAGATCGTGTCGTAGCCGATGGTCCAGGCAATGGCACCCGCATAGAGCAGCACCGGCGGCCAGGCCAGCTCCCCGAACACTGCCGCCCAGCCCATCAGCGCGCCCCAGGAGAAGGCCAGTCCCAGGAAGAACTGCGGCCAGTCTGTGAACCGCTTGGCGAAGGGGTAGATCACGACGATGGAAAGCGAGGCGATGCCGAGCAGGATCGAGAACCAGTTGAACTGCAGCAGCACGACAAGCCCGACCAGGGCCTGGACGATCAGAAAGGCGCTTGCCGCCTCGCGCGAGATCCGCCGCGACGGCAGGGGCCGCGAGCGGGTGCGCGCCACCTTTGCGTCGATCTTGTGATCGACCAGGTCATTCCAGGTGCAGCCGGCGCCGCGCATGGCGATGGCGCCTGTCATGAACAGGAAGAGATGCCAGAGCGTGAGCGCGGGAGACCAGACCGTATCCACATTGGTGGGCGAGCTTGCGACATTGGCGGCAAGCGCTGCCGACCAGAAGCACGGCCACATCAAGAGTTGCCAGCCGATCGGGCGATCCCAGCGCGCTAGCTGGGCATGGGGCCACAGGGCCCTGGGCAGGACGCGGTAGACCCAATTGCCCGAGGGCGCATCGGCAACCCGGGCGTTGTGCTCAGTGGTCGGATCAGGTGCAGCGGACATGGTCCGACTGTTGCCACCCGCAGCGGGGCAGGTCAAGGCGGCGGATGGCGGAAGGGCGTTACGCCGCGCTCAGGCGACGGCCGCGCCGGAGCGGGCTTCGTGGCCGGGGATGAAATCGCGGCTGAAGGCAACGATGGCATCGAGGAACATTCCGCCATCATGGTCGCCCACGCGTTGTGACAGGGCCGTCCTGGAAATCTGGAACAGGTTCTTGTCGGCCGCGCGGCTGACGTCGAGGCGCTTGAAGCCCATGCTCCATTCCGAAAACAGGCGGTCCTCGGACTGATGCTCGAGCAGCATCATGAAATGGCGATGGCGTGCGTCACTTCTGATTCGTGCAGCCAGTGCCCGCACCTTGTCCACCTCACCCTCCAGGACCTGGATGAACATGCCATCGGCCCACAGCAGCATGCCGGTGATGCCGGCCTTGACGTTGTTGCGCTTTGACACCGTCAGGATGTCCTCGATGTCGGCGTCCGACATCGGCCGCGAGGCGCCGCTGACATAAAGAATTTGAAGCATTTTTGCAGTCCTGTAGGGCAGTTGCATCCCTGCCACCTAGCACCCTGCTCCTTAAATACGGGTGAACTGCGCCCCTAAAATGCGGATCAATGCATGACTTATCCTGTACCCCGCACCCAGCCATGCTGTTCTCTGCTTGACCCCGCGGCGATGTTTTCCTAACCCGGATCCAGCAAGGCTGACCTGCCCGCCCCCGTCCATGCCGTGGAGACGACCGATGATGAATGTGCTGTTGATCGGATCCGGCGGCCGCGAGCATGCACTGGCCTGGAAGATCGCCCAGTCGCCGCTCCTGGGCACGCTCTATGCGGCGCCGGGCAATCCCGGCATCGCCGACCACGCGCTGCTGAGCCCGCTCGATCCGTTCGACCAGGACGCCGTTGTCGCCTTCTGCAGGGACAAGGCGATCGACCTGGTGGTGGTCGGACCCGAGGCGCCGCTGGTGGCGGGGCTCGCGGACGCGCTCAGCGCCGCGGGGATCCCGGTGTTCGGTCCATCGGCTGCCGCAGCCCAGCTCGAGGGCTCCAAGGGCTTCACCAAGGACCTGTGCGCGCGCGAAAACATTCCCACCGGGGCCTACCAGCGGTTCAACAATGCGCCCAAGGCCAAGGCTTATGTGCGGGCGCAAGGCGCGCCGATCGTCATCAAGGCCGACGGGCTGGCCGCCGGCAAGGGCGTGACCGTGGCGATGAGTCTCGACGAAGCGCTGGGCGCGATCGACGACTGCTTCGAGGGCGCGTTCGGCGAGGCGGGCGCGGAAGTGGTGGTGGAGCAATTCCTGCATGGCGAGGAGGCAAGCTTCTTCTGCCTCTGCGACGGTGTAACCGCCCTGCCCTTCGGCACGGCCCAGGACCACAAGCGGGTGAGCGACGGCGACACCGGCCCCAACACCGGCGGCATGGGGGCCTATTCGCCCGCGCCGGTGATGACGTCGGCACTGATCGAGCAGACCATGACCGAGATCATCGAGCCCACCATGCGCGGCATGGCGGCGATGGGCGCGCCGTTCACCGGCGTGCTCTATGCCGGGCTGATGATCGACGAGACCGGGCCGCGGCTGATCGAGTACAATGCGCGCTTCGGCGATCCGGAATGCCAGGTGCTGATGATGCGGCTCAAGACCGATGTCCTCGTGCTGCTCAAGGCCGCCGCCGAGGGCCGGCTGGCGGAGGTTGCGGCGGACTGGCGCAACGAGGCGGCATTGACCGTGGTGATGGCCGCGGAAGGCTATCCCGGCACGCCCAGGAAAGGGACGCCGATCGCCGGGCTCGATGCGGCGGAGGCGACCGGGGCCAAGGTGTTTCATGCCGGCACGGCGCTCAACGACGGCCAGCTGGTGGCCACCGGCGGGCGGGTGCTCAATGTCACCGCGCTCGGGCCAGATGTCACCACGGCCCAGGCCAAGGCCTATGCGGCGGTGGACGCGATCCAATGGCCGGGCGGGTTCTGCCGCCGCGACATCGGCTGGCGGGCGGTCGAGCGCGAGGCCGCAGCGGCCCCTGATTGATTGCCACGATCTCGCTCGACTGACTCCATCCGAGCGCGGCATGCATCAAAAAATTAACCCGGCGTTTACCGCATCCAAAAACCGGATCGTAACGGCCCCTTGCTAGAGTGCACTCACCAGAACCGGAGATCTCCGGGTAGAACGGGAGTATGCGCCATGCTGAGAATGATGATTGCCGCCGCCCTGTGCGCGGCCGCCGGGGTGGCCAACGCCGGCTCGATCGAATCGTTCAAGGCGACGACGAGCACACGGACAAGCATCGTCGAGGTCGGTTGCCCGTCCTGTGCCCGCGAGGCCGCACGGAAGGCCGCCGAAGAGACCGAGATCAGGCTCGCGCCCGGTGAACAGATCGTCGAGGTCAGGAATGTCGGCGGCGAGATGATGATCTACCGGACCGAAAACTGGCTTGGCGGTTCGCCCATCACCATGGTCAGCAAGGCCACCGAACTCGATCTGATTGCGCTCGGCGTGCGCGCGCCGGAAGACAAGCTGATTGCCGACACCGACAAGGCCGCCGACGACCTGGCCCAGCCGCCGGTCACCGCCCAAACCGCGAGCGAGCCGCCGCTGTTTGAACCGGTCATCGCCAACACCGCGCCGGCCATCGACAAGGACACCAAGACATCCGCCCTCGGCGCGGCGCCGATAGCGCCGCTGGACACATCGAAATTCGAGCTTCGGCTCAACTGAGTTCTCTGAGACCGGACGGGCCCCACCCCGTCCCTGCCGCGCAAGTCCCTCGTCCGGGTCCGCGATGGCACCCAGCCGGCGCCCACCTCCAGGGGACGCCGGCTTCGGGCTTTGTGGCCTCTCGACGCGTCACTTCGGCCGGAGGCGGCCTGCGAACGACCCGACACCTTCGCTTCTGCCTCCGTCTTAATGCGGACACGGTCGGCCGTTAACCTGAATCTGGCGCATTGCATGATAGGTCGTAGTCCGCCTAGTTTCCGGCTCTGCGAGGCACCGTGTCCAAATCCCGAGATGACGCCCCTGAATGGGGTTATGACGTATTGCGGCGCGCCATCGATGCGGCCGGCGTTTCCTTGTGGAAATGGAATGTCGAGACCGATGACTTCGCCATGGATGACCGCGGATACCGGCTCTGGGAGGTGACGGCGGGGCCGGATCTCTCGTTCGAGCACCTGTCCGCAAAGATCCATCCGGCCGACCGCGACCGGGTGAGCGCCGCGTTTGCCGCCACACGGGCGACGGTCGGATCCTACGAGATCGATTTCCGCACCAAGTCGGGGCCTTACGTGCGGTGGATTTCTGCACGCGGCCAAGGCGATGACGCCGGCATCGTCAACGGCGTTGTCACCGGCATCTTTCTCGACATCACCGACCGCAAGCAGGCCGAAGAAGGCCATGAGCTGCTGGCGGGCGAGATGAGCCACCGGGTCAAGAACCTGCTCGCCATCGCCACCAGCCTGACGAGGATCACCTCGCGCTCGTCGGATTCGATCGAGGACATGACCAAGCAGCTGATGAACCGGCTGACAGCGCTCGACCGCGCCCATGACCTGGTCCGGCCGCTGCCGGGCGACGAGGGACGGTCGGCACTGCTGGGCGACATCTTCACGGTGCTGCTCGCGCCCTATGACGACAAGGATGAATTCGCCGGGCGCATCCGGGTCGCGGTGCCGCGGCTCGGCGTGGGCCAGGTCACCGCCACCGCGCTGGCGATGGTCGTGCATGAACTGGCCACCAACTCCGTCAAATACGGCTCCCTGTCGCTCGAAGGCACGCTCGATGTGTCCGGCACCATGGCGGGGGAGGATGTCAAGATCGTCTGGACCGAACAGGGAGGGCCGGAAGTGGCGTGCCCACCGGACCTGTCCGGTTTTGGCTCGAGCCTTGTGCGCAAGACCATCGAACGGCAGCTCGGCGGCTCGGTCAGCTATGAATGGTCGAAAGCGGGCGCGCTGGTGACCATAGTCATCAGCGGCGACCAGATCTCCAAATAGGCCGTGCCCAGCCTTCGGCAGGCGGCGTGACCTCAGTCGTCAGCCGGCGATCTTCGAGAAATCGGCGACCGCGCCGGTGGCCTGGCGGATCATGGCGAGCAGCGCCAGCCGGTTGGCCCGCACGGCCTCGTCCTCGGCATTGACCAGCACGGCTTCGAAAAATGAATCAACGGGTTCGCGCAGCGCTGAAAGCGCCGACATGGCTGCCGCATAGTCTTCATTTTCAATGGCTTGGGTGGCCGCACTGACAGAGTGAGTCACCGCGTTAAAGAGGTTTCTCTCGGCGTCGAGCTCGAACAGCGCCGGATCGACGGCGTCCGCCACCCGCGTCCCCTTCTTCTCCTCGGCCGCCAGGATGTTGGCCCCGCGCTTGGCGCCGGCCAGAAGATTCCTGCCGTCCTCGGTGTCGAGGAACGCGCCAAGGGCCGCCACCCGGCGGGTGATGTCCAGGAGATCGTCGGAGGCCGGCGTGATCACGGCGTCGATCAGATCGTGGCGGGCGCCCTGGTCGCGGAGATAGACTTTCAGGCGGTCATGGAAGAAGGAGAGGAGGTCCTCTTCCTTGGCTGTCAATTCATTGGCCCAATTCGGGGCCATGCTAGCAATTCGTTGCCGATGACTACTCTCTACGGTTTCCAAAATGGTATCGAGGTCTTCATGCCGAAGTTGTCTTCCAAGAGATAGCGCACCATCAATCAATACTCTGACCTCTTGGCCGTAAACAATTGCAAACATCTCCAACCATACTAAGTGCCAGCCTGCACGCAGCTCAACACGCACACCATTCTCCACCAGGATCCGGATCACGCCCAGCGCCGCGCGTCTGAGCGCATAGGGGTCCTTCGAGCCGGTGGGCTTTTCGTCGATGGCCCAGAAGCCCACCAGAGTGTCGAGCTTGTCGGCGAGCGCCACCGCGAGCGCCACCGGGTCGGTCGGCACCTGATCGGACGGGCCTTGCGGCTTGTAGTGCTCCTCGGCGGCGAGCGCGACGGATGGATGCTCGCCCTGGAGGCCGGCGTAGATGCGGCCCATCACCCCCTGCAACTCGGGGAATTCGCCCACGACTTCGGTGGTGAGATCGGCCTTGGCGAGCAGCGCCGCGCGGCGGGCAAGCGCGGGGTCGGCCCCAACAATCGGCGCCAGTTCTTCCGCCAGTTTGGCGATGCGGCTCACGCGTTCGCCCTGCGTGCCGAGCTTGGCGTGGAAGGTGACGCCGAGGTTGTCGAGCTTGGCCATGCGCTGGTCGAGGGGCTTCTTGAGATCGAGGCCGAATTTCTCGGCCGAGGGCGCAAGGGCTGCGAGATCGGGCAGGTTGGCCTGGTCGGTGGCCCAGAAATAGAGCGCGTCGGAGAGCCGGGCGCGCACCACCTTGCCATTGCCGTAGGCGATCTCCGCGCCGCCGTCGCTGGCCTCGATATTGGCGATCAGGATGAACCTGTTGGAGAGCCCGCCGCCGGGCTTTCTCAGCACGAAGCATTTCTGGTTGGTCTTGATGGTCAGGCGGATGATGTCGTCGGGGATGGCGAGGAAATCGTCCTCGAACTCGCCCATCAGCACCACCGGCCATTCGACCAGGCCCGAGACCTCGTCGAGCAACGCCTCGTCCTCGACCAGTTCGAGCCCGGAGGCGAAGGCGAGGTTCCTGGCGTCGGCCAGGATGATCTCCTTGCGCCGCTCGGCGTCGAGCACGACCCGGGCGCGCTCGAGCTTGTCGACGTAATCGTCGAAGCGGCGCACGGTAAAGGTCTCGGGCGCATGGAAGCGGTGGCCCGAGGTGGTGTTGCCCGCCACCAGCCCGTCGATCTCGAAGCCGATCACCGTGGGCTCCTCGGTCTCGGGGCCGAAGGTGCAGATGATCGATTGCAGCGGCCGCACCCACCGGAGCGACCCTGGCTTCGCCGAGGCCGCGCCCCAGCGCATGGATTTGGGCCAGGAGAAGCCGCGGATGATGCCGGGCATCACGTCCGCGATGATCTCTTCGGCGTCGCGGCCGGGCTTTGAAATATGGGCCACGTAGAAGTCGCCCTTCTTCGGATCCGAATGCACATGGGCTTCCGAGATGTCGTTCAATCCGGCCTTGCGCATGAAGCCCGCCAGCGCCTGTTCGGGCGCGCTGGTCGAGGGACCCTTGATCTCCTCGCGCACGTCCTTGGAGCGCGCAGTCAGGCCGCGGATGTCGAGCGCGAGCCGCCGCGGCGTCCAGTATTCCCGCGCGGCCTCGTAGGTCAGCCCCGCCTCGACGAGCGCGTCGGCCACCGACTTGCGCAGGTCGCCCGCCGCCTTGCGCTGCATGCGGGCGGGAATCTCTTCGGAGCGGAGTTCAATCAGAAGATCGGGCATCGTGTCACACGCGGTCAATGGAAGGGTGAGCGCGGCTTAGCAAGGGCCGCGTCAAAAGTCACCTTCCCTTGCCGCAAAAACAACGATCGGCGGTCAGGCCCGCCTGCCCTACCAGCCGCCGCCGCCGCCCCCCCCGCCGCCGCCGCCCGAGGAGCCGCCGCCCGACGAGCCCGAGGAACTCTTGGGCGCGGGCATGGAGGCGGCCATGGCGGAAGATACAGCCGCGACCGAGGAGGCGGCCGCCGCGCCGATATTGCCGGGCGACCAGGAATTGCCGTGGTACCATTTCGGCTGATAGGTGCGCTGCTGCTCCGGCGCGATGCGGGCCAGCTGCGCCGCCCAGGCCTCCGACCAGGGTTTTTCCACGCCGAGGCCCGCCGCATAGGGCAGGAAGCGTTCGAACAGCTCTTCCGACATCTCGGGCGCATCGCGCATGTTGAGCCGGTTGGTTTCCGCCGTTTCCAGATAGAGCTTGAAGCCCTTGATGTCGGTCAGGACCTTCGCGCCGACCGCCGTGGGCGCGCCGATCAGCCAGACCATAGCGATCATGACCGCCACGCAGAAGATCAGGAGCGCGCCCGCCAGCTGGTAGGCCGGCATGTCGCCCGGGACCACGACGATCAGGACCCCGATCAGGAAGACGCCCGCGCCCAGCACGAACAGGATCCCCCCGATGATGCGGTTTCCGAGCCCGCCCTCCTGGAACTTCGACCGCCCGCCCATCCACAGGCCGCCGCCGAACAGCGAGGTCAACAGGACGGGGATCAGATAGAGGACGCCCTCGTCGGGCGGGTTCTGCAGCACCAGGCCGCCAATGAAGGCGGCAAGGGCCAGGACGCCGCCCAAGACCAGCCAGCCGAGGTTGGAGCTGTAGTACTTGCCGGCATATTCCTTCGAGATGGCCGATCTGAGATTGGCGCCGGCGGTTTGCAGGGCCGGGCCATTGTGCTTGTCGAGGACCATCTCCTGACGGTTCTCCAGCAGGCCGGCATAGAGGGCCGCCTCGCCTGACGGCAGGGCCGGACGGTTTGGCGCATCGGCCATGGCCCCGCGCTGCAGGGTCACCGTGCCATGGGCGTCCTCGTCGATCACCAGGAAGCGCTTGACGCCGAGCGACAGCAGCGCCGCGATGAACGGCAGGTCGATGCCCTTCTTGCCGGTGCGGAAGCCGTTGAAATGGGCGAAGGACAGGGCCGCCGGCGAGAGTTTTTCCGGCGGGTGGAACAGCGGGATGATCGGCGGCGCAGGCGGATCGCGCCCGACCTTGTTCCAGGCATAGAAGAGATAGACCGGCACCGCGGCGAAGCCCAGCATCATGAGCACGAGCCCGGCATTCGCGCCCAGCACGGCGGCGATGCCGCCCTCGTCCGGCGTCACGACACCCTTGGTGAAGCCCACCGCGATGGTCATGCCTTCCTGGGGCCAGAGCGACCTGGTCGTCTCAAACCGGACGTCCGAGCGGCCCTCGCCGGAGGCCGCATAGTCGCGGCCCTCGGCGCCGAAGGGCCCGGTATAGGCGAAGACCTGTTCGGCGCGCGCGCCCTCGGGCAGTTGCACCCTGGCCTCGGCCGCCGCGATCGGAAAACTCCAGAAATTGCCGGTGACGTTCCAGTAGAGTTCGTCGTACCCGTCGAAATAGCGCAGTTGCCGGGTGGTCGTGTAGCGGATCACATAGGTGTGTTCGCCCCGCGGAATGAACACCTCCGGATCGCCGATATAGATCCGGAAAAACCGTCCCTGCCATTCCGTGCGATGCGGCGCGGGTCGGCCGTTGTGGAGAACCTCGATCAGGTCGAAGCCGTTTTCCGCCCACAGGCCCCAGTCGTCCATTTCGCGAAGCGGGATGTCGCGGTAGATGCCGCGACGGATGGCGTTGCCCTCGGCGTTGACGGTGATGGTCTCGGTGACCTCCAGCGAGGAATCGGCGTTGACGATGATGTCGGCTGAAAACAGCCGGATTTCCTCGAGCGCGATCGCCGCCTGCGGGGCAAGTGCCGCCAGGCAGAAAAGCACCGCCGCGAGCCATTGCTTCATCGGTCACTCCCTCCCCGACACGTCCGGATCACGGACCGGCCTACTTGAACGACACCTTCGGGACCGCGCGGTCGGCTGCGTCCTCGATCTCGAAATACTCGGCCTTGACGAAGCCGAAGCGGTCGGCGACCAGGTTCGAGGGAAAGGTTTCCACCGAGACATTCAGGTTGCGCACGGCGCCGTTGTAGTAGCGCCGCGACATCGAGATCTCGTTCTCGGTCTCCTCGAGCGCCTTCTGGAACTGCTGGAAATTCTCGCTGGCCTTGAGGTCCGGATAGTTTTCGGCCACCGCCATCAGCCGGCCGAGCGCGCCGCTCAGCGCGCCTTCGAGCGTCGCGCGCTGCTCGGGCGAGGCATTGCTGCCCGCCACCGCCTGGCCGCGCAGCCTTGTGACCTCCTCGAGCAGCTCGCGCTCATGGGACATGTAGCCCTTCACCGCTTCGAGCAGGTTGGGGATCAGATCGGCGCGGCGCTTCAATTGCACATCAATGCCGCTCCAGCCCTCGCCCGCCATCTGGCGGTTCTTGACCAGCGCGTTGTAAAGCGTAACCGCGTAGAGCGCGACGCCGACCAGCACCGCCACCAAAATCCAGACACCCATGCTTCACCCCCGGCGTTAAGCCCATTATTGATTCTGTGCGCAGGCCCGACCTGCCAGTCGTCCAACCTTACGCAGACTCACCGGGAAAATCCACGGGATAAGCGGAGGCGCGGCCGGGGCGGATGGAAGCCGGACACCGCCTCGGCAGCGCGGTCCCTGCCGGCTGGGCGGCGGATGCCCAGGGGATGCGCTTTTTCAACCCTTCATAAGTAAAGTTTTACCTTTAGGGGCTCATAAATGAGGTCACTGCATTCATCCAGCTTGCGGTTTTGCAAGCGTCAAAGATTTTATATTCACGGGACCGATAAAAATGACAAGTTTTGACGCCACCATTTTCGAGCTTGCCCCGGTTGCGATGTGGATCGAGGATTTCAGCGGGGTTCAGCAGCAATTCGATCAGTGGCGCGCCGAAGGCGTGACCGATCTCCGCGGGTTTCTCCGGCAGGATCTGGCGCGCGTCGCGGCCTGCTCGAGCCGGATCCGGGTGCTCCAGGTCAACGCCAAGACGCTGGACCTGTTCGAAGCCCAAAGCCTTGCGCATCTGGTGGACAATCTGTCGGTGATCTTTCGCGACGACATGCTCGAGACCCACATCAACGAGCTGGGGGAGCTCTGGGACGGCAAGACCGAATTCTCGAGCAATGCGGTCAATTACGCGCTTTCGGGCCGGCGCATGGATATCCAGCTCAAGGGCACGGTGCTGCCCGGCCACGAGGCGACGCTCGGACAGATCCTGCTCACCACCGAGGATGTGACGGCGCGCGAGGATGCGCGGCGCAACGAGATCGAAAGCCGCCAGCACGCCGAGGGCCTGTTCAAATACTCGCCGGTGTCGCTGTGGGTCGAGGATTTCAGCGAGATCCGCAATCTGATCGAGGATGTGCGCGACCGCGGCATCGAGGATTTCCGCGTGTTCATGGATGTGCATCCGGAATTCGTGCGCCAGTGCATGAGCGAAATCCGCATCATCGACGTCAACCAGGCGACGCTCGACCTGTTCTGCGCGGACGATGTCCAGTCCTTGCTGCGGCGACAGTCGGAAATTCTGCGCGACGAAATGGAAAAACCCTTCCGCGAACAACTGATGGATCTGTGGGAAGGCAAGCTGTTCCACCATCGCGAAGTGGTCAATTACGCGCTCGACGGCACCATTCGGCATATCCTCCTGCATTTCGCCGTGCTGCCGGGCCACGAGGAGGACTGGGGCCGGGTGCAGGTGGCGCTGACCGACATCACCGCGCGCAAGAAAGCCGAAGCCTATCTCGAATATCTGGGCAAGCACGATGTGCTGACCAAGCTGCACAACCGCGCCTTCTACAAGGACGAGCTCAACCGGCTCGAGCGCAAGTCGCTGCGCCCGGTCTCGGCCATCGTCATGGACCTGAACGGGCTCAAGGAAGCCAACGACCAGCTCGGGCATGACGCCGGGGACGCCTTGTTGCGACGGTTCGGCGAGGTGCTTGGCGGCGTGGTGTCGCGCCCCAACCACGCGGCCCGCATCGGCGGCGACGAGTTCGCCATTCTGATGCCAGGAGCCGACCACAAGGCCGCAACCGCCATGGTCGAGACGATCAGCGAATTGCTCAACATCAACAACCAGTTCTATTCCAACGCGCCGCTCAGCGTCGCCATCGGCATTGCCACAAGCCGGGACGGCGAAAGCATGGAAAGCCTGGTCAAGCGGGCCGACCTCGCCATGTACGAAGACAAGCGCGCCTATCACAATGGCGGGTCGTCCGATCTGTCCAGGGCGAGCCTGATCGGCCCGGCACGGTCCGCCTCCGCCGCCTGAGGCGGAGCCCCTACTCCGCGGCCTGTAGGAGGGTCGCGCCGCCGGCGTCGGTGAGCAGGAACGCCTCGCCGCACTGGCGCGAGAGGTTGCGCACCCTCAAGATATAGCCCTGCCGCTCGGTCACGGAGATCACGCCGCGCGCATCGAGCAGGTTGAAGACGTGGCTCGCCTTGATGCACTGGTCATAGGCCGGCAGCACGCATTTGTGGAGCGAACCCGGCTCATGCGGTGATCCGGCCTTGAGGATCGCCTCGCATTCGGTCTCGGCGTCCTCGAAATGCTTGAGCAGCATCGCGGTGTCGGCCATTTCGAAATTGTAGCGCGAATATTCCTGCTCGGACTGCAGGAAGACATCGCCATAGGTCACCTTTTCAGTGCCCTCGCGGCCGTTGAAGTTGAGATCATAGACATTGTCGACGCCCTGGACATACATCGCCAGACGCTCGAGCCCGTAGGTCAGCTCGCCCGCCACCGGCGCGCATTCGATGCCGCAGACCTGCTGGAAATAGGTGAACTGGCTGACTTCCATGCCGTCGCACCAGCATTCCCAGCCGAGCCCCCAGGCGCCGAGCGTCGGGCTTTCCCAGTCGTCCTCGACGAAGCGGATGTCGTGCAGCAGCGGGTCGATGCCGATGGCGGCGAGCGAGCCGAGATAGAGCTCCTGCAGGTTGGACGGGTTGGGCTTCAAGATCACCTGGTACTGGTAATAGTGCTGCAGCCGATTGGGGTTCTCGCCGTAGCGACCGTCCTTGGGTCGACGCGAGGGCTGCACATAGGCGGCGTTCCACGGCTTGGGGCCCAGCGCCCGCAGGGTCGTGGCCGGGTGAAACGTGCCCGCGCCCACTTCCATGTCGTAGGGCTGCAGCACGACGCAGCCATAATCGGCCCAATAGCGGTGCAGGGCGAGAATTAGCGCCTGGAACGAACGGGTCGGCTTCATGTGATCGGGAAGGTCTGCGGTCATGGCTCGGGATCCGGATGGAAAGGCAGTCGCTTCAAGCCGCGATCAAGCGGCCCTGAAAGTGTGGCGACAGGTGCCACGGCTCTTCCTCACGGTCAAGGGCGCGGCCCGCAAGGCCCGCTCCGGCGGGGCCGGGCGCAGGGCCTATTCGTCGGGCTTGCGCAACCGGTATTCGCCGGTCTCCGGGTCTTCGATCAGCGTGCCTTGCGCGCCGGTGCGCGTTTCCTTTTCGGCGTCCCGGACCCTTGCATTGACCCGCTCGGCCTCGGCGATGAAGCGCCGGTAGCCGAACCAGGCGACCGCACCCACGGCGGCGAGCAGGAGAAGTTGCGGCATTGATGCAGTCCTTTCCTCGCGCCGGCTCTGGTCCGGCTATCCCACCCGGGTTCATGATGCCGGACTACCTTACAGCCCGTAGCGCGCCCAAAGCCCGCGCTCGTCCAGCGCATTCAATCCTGCTTCGCCGATCCCCGCAAGCGCGCCGGCCAGAAGACCCGCGTTGACACCCGGCACGCGGCGGCCGAACAGTCCGCGCTGGGGCGAGACCAGCCGCATCTTGACCTTGTCGCCATAGCGGGCCTGCAGCACCGAGCGCAGGTCGCCCAGATCGTCGACCAGGCCCAGCTCCTTGCCGCGCATGCCGGTCCAGAACTGTCCGGTGAACAGATCGGGATCGTCCTTGAGGCGGGCGCCGCGGCTGTTCTTGACCAAGTCGATGAAGACCTTGTGGATCTCGAGCTGCAACTCCTTCAGGCGGGCCACGTCCTCGGCCTTTTCCGGCTGGAACGGATCGAGCAGCGACTTGTTCTGGCCGGCCGTGTAGACCCGGCGTTCGACGCCGATCTTGTCGATCAGGCCGGTGAAGCCGAACCCGGCGGAAATGACGCCGATGGAGCCGACCACGGAAGACGGATCGGCGAAGATCTCGTCGCCGGCGCAGGCGATCATGTAGCCGCCCGAGGCCGCCACGTCCTCGACGAAGATCAGCACCTTCTTGTTCTTTTCCTGGGCAAGGTCGCGGATGCGCTTGTAGATCAGCCGCGACTGAACTGGCGAGCCGCCGGGGGAATTGAGCATGATCGCCACCGCCGGCGCCTGCTTGTCGGCAAAGGCGCGCTCCAGGAGCGGCGCCACCGTGGCGATGTTGAGGTTCTGGCGAAACTGGTTGCCGCCGTTCATGATCGTCCCGTGCAGCCGCACCACTGGGATGGTGGTGACATCCTTGCGGAACCGGGCGGGGATGAAAGACTTCAAAGAGACCATTGCGGACAATTCCTGTTGAGGCCCGCGCTCGGACGGGCATGGGCATGCTTCAAGCCATGTATGTCTTTTCCGTGCCAGTGCAATGGCGCGCGGGGCCGGGAGCCTATTTTGATGGCCGGGTTTTCATCCGTCTCGACAAGGCGGCGCGGCCATTGGCAAAATCGTTCATCTCGGCTGAAAACCCGTTGCCGGCCCCCTCGTGGATGAGGATCCGGTCGCGCAGGCTCAGACGCGCGCGGCTGCCCTTGATGGCCGTGACCAGCATGCGGATCGCATCGTCGCCCGGGCGCGGGCAGACCGGCGTGATCTCCGCGCCGCCGAAGCGCTGGCCCATGGCGGTCAGGATATCGGCCATGGATTCCGGACGCGCGATCAGCGACAGCTGGCCGCCCGGCTTGAGGATGGCGCCGGCGGTGCGCAGCCAGCGCTCGAACAGATCGCCCGTTTCCATGGCGTGCGCCTCCGACCTGAGCGGATCAGGCGTCTTGCGGTCGCGACCGGAATTGAACGGCGGGTTCATGATCACATGGTCATAGCTGTTGTCCATGAGGCCAGCCGCACGGCGCCGGTCGCCGTGAAGCGCGACATCGGCCTCGATCACCCGGGCGCGCGCTGCCAGATGCGCATTCTCCGCAAGCTCCAGCGAGCGGCGGGCGCACTCGGCCATGACGGGGGAGCGCTCGATCAGGACCACCTGCAGATCCGGCAGCCGGGCGGCGGCGGCAAGTCCCGCCGCGCCTGCGCCTGCGCCGAGATCGACGAGCATCCCGCGGGCGGATTGGGGAACGGTGGCTGCCAGCAGCATGGCGTCCATCCCGGCGCGATGTCCGGAGCCCGCGGGCTGCAGCAGGAAGAATCCGCCATTGTGGAAGGCATCCACGGTGTAGCCGGAAGGCGCCTCCGACACCGCGCGGGCCCGGCCATCGGCTGGCTCTGCGGATTGCATCTCCGGCAGAGCCGGGTCGCTTCTGTCAGGAGCGGGCGTCACTGTCGGTCCATGGCCTGAGTTCCTCTTCCAGTCCGGCGTCGATGACGATGCGGCGGGCCTGCGCGGCCATCGACGGATCGACCAGGATGCGCCTGGGGATGACCCCGACGGAGCCTTCCAGAATGCTCATGCCGCGGTCGGCCACCATGCAGCCGATGCCGGCATCGCGCATCAGGCTTTCCACAAACGAAATGAGCACCGGGTCGTTGGTGCGGATAAGGTCGTGCATCGGTTTTCCTTGTCATGCTTTTGTTTCATCGCCTTGTAGCAGGTATCAAGCCCCGTCCGCGCCAATTCGCCGCTTGCCGTGGCAGGTGGCGCTGAATAATGTGCCGGGAAAGCCAAATCAGGAGTCTGTAGCATTGGGTGTCGTCATTTCACTGGAAGATGGAAAGCACAGGGACGCTTCGGTCAAGCCGCTGGTCGACAAGACACGCGGCGACATGGACCGTGTCAACCAGTTGATCCTCTCAAAGGCCGGATCGAATGTCGCCTTGATCCCGGAAGTGGCGAACCATCTGATCTCCTCGGGCGGCAAGCGGCTGCGGCCGATGCTGACGCTCGCTTCGGCAACCCTGTTCGGCTACACCGGCGAGGCCCATATCAAGCTCGCAACTTCCGTGGAATTCATGCACACGGCCACGCTTCTGCATGATGATGTGGTGGACGAGAGCGATCTCAGGCGCGGCCGCTCGACCGCCCGCATGATCTGGGGCAACCAGGCCAGCGTGCTGGTCGGCGATTTCCTGCTCGGCCAATCCTTCAAGATGATGGTGGAGGTGGGCTCGCTCGAAGCGCTGGACGTGCTGTCCAACGCGGCCGCCGTGATCGCCGAGGGCGAAGTGCTGCAGCTCTCCGTCGCCAAGAACATGGAAACCACCGAGGACGACTATCTTTCGGTGATCCGCGCCAAGACGGCGGCGCTGTTTTCGGCAGCCTGCGAAGTGGGCCCGATCATCGCCGGCGGCGGCAAGGCCGGACGCAACGCGCTCAGGTCCTACGGCATGAATCTGGGCCTTGCGTTCCAGCTGATCGACGACGTGCTGGATTATGGCGGTTCGGCCCATGATCTGGGAAAGAATGTCGGCGACGATTTTCGGGAAGGCAAGATCACCCTGCCGGTGGTGCTGGCCTACCGCCGCGGTTCCGAATCGGAACGGGCCTTCTGGCGCGAGGCTATCGAAGGCGGAAAGAGCGATGACCAGGCGCTGGAGAAGGCGCTGGGCCTGATCACCAAATATGGCAGCCTGAAGGATACCACCGCCCGCGCCGAGCATTATGCCTCGATCGCGCGGGACGCGCTGGCGCCGCTGCCGGATTCGGACGAGAAAGCCGCGCTCATGGAAGTCATCGCCTTTTGCGTCAACCGGGCGAATTGACCGCCGGGCCGGACCGGCGGCATCACCCGGCCTTGCCGCCCTGCGCCAAAAAAGCCATTGTGTGGGATGAATGTGCTTCGGCTACGGGCCGGCGCGCGGCCAATTCGAACATGAGGCAGGACTTGATGCGGCGAAATTTGACAGCCCGGTTTGCGGCCAGTGTTGCCTTGGGTGTATTTCTTTCGATGAGCGGGGCCACCGGTCCTCTGACCAGCCAAGCGGCAGCGGCGGCGCAGGAAGCGGCCGTCGAGCCGGATCCCGAGATTCAGCCCAGCTTTCTTGGCTTTGCCGGCGCCTTTCTGGCCGGGCGGACCGCCGATGTCGACAACGACACCGGCCGCGCCATCGAATTCTACCGCAAGGCGCTCGAGTTCGATCCGGACAATGCCGACATCAAGCAGAGGCTGATGGTGGCGCTGTTCACCGACGGGCGCTTTGCCGAAGGCGTGGCTTTGGCGACTGAACTCAAGGACGATCCCGCGGTCGCCCAGGTGTCGAACCTGGCTTTGATGGTGGAAGCCACGACCAAGCGCGAATACCGCAAGGCCGCAAACCTGATCAAGCCCGATGACAGCAATCCGATCGACAACCTGCTCAACACGCTCCTGAAGGCCTGGACGGAGTATGGCGACGGCAAGGGCAGCGAGGGGATCCGGTCGATTCTGGCGCTCAAGGGGCCGCCCTGGTATCCGGTCTTCACCCGCTACCATGCCGGCGCCATGGCGCTGGCCATGGGCACCAAGGCCGAGGCGCGAAAGCATTTCACCGACCTGATCGCCGACCCCCAGGGCGGAGGTGCGGCGCCCGACACCTATATTCGCGGTGTGATGGCGCTGGCCGGCCTGGAAGCGCGCGACGGCAACACCCGCGCCGCGCTCGATGCACTGGCCAAGGGCGAGGATTTCTCGCCCGGCTATGCACCGCTGACGGCGTTGAGGCAGCAGATCGAAGAGGGCGGCAAGCCCGAAGCCGGGGTGAAGACCGCCCAGCAGGGCGCCGCGGCGGCCTTTTTCACGCTCGCCAGCGCGCTCAACCGCGACGGCGCCGAAGAAACCGTCGCCGTCTATCTCCAGTTCGCCCGCGTGCTCGATCCGGTTGACGCCGCGACGCTGGTGACGCTTGGCGGGCTCAAGGAAAGACTGGGCAAGACCGAAGAAGCCATCACCATCTACGGGGCCGTCCCGGAGACCTCGCCCATGCGCCGGGTTTCCGAACTCCAGCTCGGGCTTGCGCTGGCCGACCTCGGCCGAGGCGACGAAGCCAAGGATCATCTCAAGGCGCTGATTGCAGCCGATCCCAAGGATATCCGCAGCTATCTCGCCTATGGCAGCGTGCTGTCGGTGGAGAAGGACTACGCCGAAATGGCGCGGACCTACGAGACCGCCATCTCCGTCGTCGGGCCGACGCCGACGCGCAACGACTGGAACCTGTTCTTCCAGGCCGGCATCGCCCATGAGCGGCTCAAGCAATGGCCGAAGGCGGAAGCGCATTTCAAGCGCGCGCTGGAGCTGTTTCCCGACCAGCCGCAGGTGATGAATTACCTGGGCTACTCCTGGATCGACATGAACATGAACCTCAAGGAAGGCATGGACCTGATCCGCGCCGCCGTCGATCTGAGGCCCAATGACGGCTACATCGTCGATTCGCTGGGATGGGCGCATTACCGGCTTGGCCAGTTCGAGGACGCGGTGCGTGAACTGGAGCGCGCCGTGGAGCTCAGGCCGGCGGACCCGACCATCAACGACCATCTGGGCGATGCCTACTGGCGCGTCGGGCGGGAACTCGAGGCCACGTTCCAGTGGAAGCGGGCGCTGGCCAACGAGCCGGATGCGGAGCTCAAGCCCAAGATCGAGCTCAAGCTGAGCGAAGGCCTGAAGGCCGACGACCCGGCCGTTCCGGCCGCCGCCAATGGCGCCCTCAAGGACAGCGACACCTCCCTGTGAAGCCTCTCCTGTGAGCCCTACCCTGTGAGACAGCGCTGCGATGCGAACGCGTGACGCGCCGGCAAAGATCAATCTGGCGCTGCATGTCACCGGACGGCGGGCCGACGGCTACCATCTGATCGAGAGCTTCGTCGTCTTCACGGAGTTCGGAGACCGGGTCTCGGCGCGCCTGGCCGATCATGACGCATTCGTTCTGGAAGGGTCCGAAGCCGGGGCGCTGTCGGCGGAAGACGCCACCGGCAATCTGGTCGTGCGGGCGCGGGATGCGCTGCGCAAGGCCGCCGGGCAATCGGGCCGTGAACTTCCACCGGTCGACATCACGCTCGACAAGCGGCTTCCCGTGGCCTCAGGCATCGGCGGCGGATCGGCGGACGCCGCGGCCACGCTCAGGCTCCTGTGCGACGTGTGGAGTTTCAAACCGACTCCGGAGCAACTGGCGCAGATCGCGCTCGGGCTCGGCGCAGATGTGCCGATGTGCCTCAACGGCCAGCCCCTGATCGCCCGCGGAATCGGCGAGGCGCTGGAACCGGCCGCGCTCGGCTTCGTGCTTGATCTTGTGATCGTCAATCCGCGCATCGGCGTCTCCACGCCCGCGGTTTTCGGGGCGCTTGAGAGCCGCGAGAATGCGCGCCTGCCCGCGCTGCCGGGCCTGGGCGACCGCGACCGGTTCATCGCCTGGCTCAAGGGCACGCGCAACGACCTCGAACCGCCGGCGCGCGGGCTGGTTCCCGCCATCGGCGACTGCCTGTCCGCGCTCACGGGCGCGGGGGCGCTGTTCGCGCGCATGTCGGGATCGGGCGCGAGTTGCTTCGGCTTGTTCCATGACGCGGACGCAGCCCAGGGGGCCGCCAACCGGCTGCGGCGGGAACGGACCGGCTGGTTCATCGCCGCGACACGGACCGTGACATCCAGCTGACCAGGCCTTCGCGGCGTCTCAGGGCAGGGCCAGCACCGCGGCCGGAACGATCTCGCATCTGAGCCGGGTCATAGCGAGGCCGCGGCCCAGGCTTTCCAGCGACTGGCCGGATCTCGCATTGGCGATCGCCTGCGCCTTGGGGAGGAGGACGCCGTGTTCGAGCGCGGAGACGCGGCGGCGCATGCGGGCCATGAAGGGAAGCCGGTACTCCCGCGACGCCGAAAACCGCGCCGCCTGGCGGCCGGCTGCAACATGCTGGCCGATATGGTCGGTCCAGCCCAGGAGCGGCCGCGCGCCCGGTTCGATCAGCAGCAGCCAGTCGGCGCGCGCCGACCGCACCACGTCGCGCAGATCCGGATCGTCAAGGAACCGGCACCCGGCCGAATCGGCCAGCAGTGCGGTGCCGTCGCGCGAGCCGCGGTCGAGGATCACCACCTCGGCGACAAGCCCTTCGACGGCGCCGTGGACAAGCGCCGCCAGCGTCACCGCCAGGGCCTTTTCCTGGTCCTTGCATTCAATGAAAACACTGATCATCGCCCCTTTTAGATCATGCGCGAGCGATGCGCCAGCCAGCCGGGCGGACACGAAACCGTCTCCAGCCAGACCGGTTTCGGATTTTTGTTCTTGCTATGTTCCTTTTTATCAGATAGGAAAATAATCACGAACGCGGCAATAGCCTTGCCCAACCACGAATTCTGTCCCGTCCGGGGCGTATGGAGGTCTTATGCCAAGTCTTTCAGCGTTGAAACAGACTGCCTTTGTGCCTGGCCTGCAGGCGGCGGAAGCCAATGCGCTTGTGGCGGCCAGCGGCCTGCGCGTGAACGACGAGCGCGTCCGCGGCCGCGGCGCCGGGCTCAACATGCCGGGCCGCTATGAGATCAACAGCCGCGAGGTGTTTGACGACGGGTGGAGCAGCCTCGAGGACCTGGCGCCGTTCAAGACCGAGGTGCAGGTTGAAAAGCCGCGCACCGTCATCACGAAGAACCAGTCGCCCGATCTGTCCTTCGACCGCTCGATCAATCCCTACCGGGGCTGCGAGCATGGCTGCGTCTATTGTTTCGCCCGACCGACCCACGCCTATATGGGCTTGTCGGCGGGCGTCGATTTCGAGGCGCGGCTGTTTGCCAAGCCGGATGCGCCGCGGCTTCTGGAGCGGGAGCTGTCGCGGCCGGACTACAAGGTGCAGCCGATCGCCATCGGCACCAACACCGATCCCTACCAGCCGGTCGAGAAGCAGTGGCGCATCATGCGGCAACTGCTCGAGGTGCTGGAAGCCGCCGGCCATCCGGTCGGCATCGTCACCAAGTCGGCGCTGGTGGTGCGCGACATCGACATCCTGTCGCGCATGGCGTCCAAGGGGCTCGCCCGGGTGGCGCTGTCGGTGACGACGCTCGACCGGAAGCTGGCACGCACCATGGAGCCGCGCGCGGCGACGCCGGAAAAACGGCTTGAAGCTATGCGGGCGCTATCGAACGCCGGCATTCCGGTCTCGGTGATGGCGGCGCCGGTCATTCCGGGCCTCAACGATCACGAGATCGAGCGCATTCTCGATTCGGCCAAGGCCGCGGGCGCGGATGCGGCGGGCTACATCCTGCTGCGCCTGCCCATAGAGGTGAGCCCGCTGTTCCGGGACTGGCTGCTCAGGCATTATCCGGATCGCTACCGGCATGTGATGTCGCTGGTCCGCTCGATGCGCGGCGGCAAGGACTATGATGCCGAATTCGGCACGCGGATGCGCGGCACCGGCCCCTATGCCTGGCAGATCTCGCGCCGGTTCGACATGGCCGCCAAGCGGCTGGGCCTGAACCACAGGAAGGCGCCCTTGCGGGTGGACCAGTTCGTCCCGCCCCATGGCGAAGGGGTTCAGCTGAGCCTGCTTTAGCCCCGGAACGGTCCGCCCGGCGGACGTTTGACGACTTGCCGCGCCGCCCTCAGGATGCGCGGCGACCCAATCCGGACCGCCCGCCGCCCCATTGAGGGCAGTCCGGCGCCCGAGCGGCAATCCCGTCCCCAGCCGCCGGGCCTTGCAGAGGATCAGGCGGGTGTGCGAGTCTAGCCGCAACATGGCTCGTACCCCGCCTGATTCCCTGTTTCCCGACTACCCGGCAACGCCGGATGATCGCCATGAGCAGCAGGCCGTCAGACGCGGGTTCCGCCTCGTCGCGGGCCTTGATGAAGCCGGGCGCGGGCCCCTCGCGGGTCCGGTCGTGGCCGCCGCCGTCATCCTCGACCCTGCCTGCATTCCGGATGGACTGAATGATTCCAAGGCGCTCAGGCCCGCGCGGCGGGAGGAACTGTTCGAGCTGATCATGGCGTCGTGCCATGTCGGCATCGCCAGCGCCTCGGCGCGCGAGATCGAGCGGACGGATATCCGCGCGGCAAGCCTTGCCGCCATGTGCCGGGCGCTGGCGGCGCTGCCGGTGAAGGCCGATTACGCGCTGGTCGATGGCCGCGACTTCCCCTCGGGCCTGTCTTGCCACGGCCTGGCGCTGATCAAGGGCGATGCACGCTCGCTTTCCATCGCAGCCGCCTCCATCGTCGCCAAGGTGGTACGCGACCGGATGATGATCCGCGCCGCCCTCGTCCATCCCTTCTACGGCTTTGACACGCACATGGGCTATGGCGCACCCAGGCACCTCACGGCGATCGCCGAGCACGGCCCCTGCCCGCTGCACCGCATGACCTTCCGGCCGCTGCGCACGGACTGAGCCCCTGTTGCCCTGGCTGATCATTCCCGGTCACGGGCACAGGGACGGCCGCGAGGCGTGCAGCAGGTTGCCGGACAAGGGAATCGCCAACGAAAAAGGGCCGGGAGATGATCCCGGCCCTGAACGGCAGTGGCGTGCGGCAGGCTCAGTTGAGCCGGGTCTTCATCTCGCCCAGCGATGACTTGAACAGCTCGGCTGAGGCCTTGCCGTCGACCTTCGACGCAATCAGCTTCTCGGCGGCGGTGATCGCCAGGTCGACAGCCTTGGCGCGGACCTCGTTGATCGCGTCGGTCTCGGCCTGCTGGATCTTCTGCTCGGCCATGGCGGTGCGGCGGCTGACATATTCCTCGGTCTTGGCCTTGGCTTCCTCGCGCAGCACGGCGGCTTCCCGCTCGGCGGCGCCCAGGATGCCCTTGGCTTCGGATTCCGCTTCCTTGCGCTTGCGCTGATACTCGGCCAGCAACTGCTGGGCCTCCTCGCGCAACTGCTTGGCCTGCTCGAGTTCATTGCGGATCTGGTCGGCGCGCTTGTCGAGCGAACCGGTGATCATCGCAGGCACCTTCACATAGGCCAGGATGCCCAGGAAGATGATAAGCCCGACGAGGGCAAAGAATGATGCGTCCATGATCGTCGTCTCCGCTTACTTGCCGGATGCAGCACGGATCGCGGCTGCGACCTCGGCTTTGGTCACGGAACCACCCAGGAGATGCTTGACCACATCCGTGGCGGTTTCCTCGGCGATGGTGTCAACTTCGGCCAGCGCCTTGTCCTTGATGGCCAGGATGCTTTTCTCGGCATCCATCATCTTGGCGTTCAGTTCGGCTTCGGTCTTGGTCCGTTCGGCTTCGGCTGCGGCCTTGGCCTTCTCGCGCGCGGTCTCGGCGATGGCGGAGGCCTTCTTGCGTGCTTCGGCCAGTTCCTGCTCGTAGGCGGCAATGGCTGCGTCGGCCTCTTCCTTCAGACGATTGGCTTCATCGAGATCCTGCGCGATCCGGTCGCGCCGGTGCTCCAGGATGCCGCCGATGCGCGGCACGATGACCCGCGACATGAACAGGTAGAACAGGCCGAAGGTGATCGCCAGCCACAGGAGCTGCGAGGCATAGGTCGAGGAATCGAAGGGCGGAAATGCGCCGCCACCGTGGGTTTCGCCACCCGGTGCAACGGTTTCCGAATTTGTGCCTTCGGTGGGGTTGGACTGGGCGTAGGCCGGGGTCACAACAAACATGGTCGCCTCCAGATGAAATGCCACGCCGGTGATCCGGCGTGGCAAGACTGACACTCGTTCGACGATTAGACGGCGAAGAGGAGAAGGAGGGCAACGAGCAGCGAGAAGATGCCCAGAGCTTCGGTCACGGCAAAGCCGAAGATCAGACGGCCGAACTGGCCGTCAGCTGCCGACGGATTGCGCAGGGCGCCTGCCAGGTAGCTGCCGAAGATGTTGCCCAGGCCGATGCCTGCGCCGCCCATGCCGAGGCAAGCGATGCCGGCGCCGATGTACTTTGCTGCTTCTGCTTCCATGATAAAACTCCTTTGGAATGGGATGGATGCGATTTGGCTGGCGGCGAACCGCCGGTGAAGGGATCCTAGTGGCCGGGGTGCAGGGCGTCGTTGAGGTACATGCAGGTCAGCACCGCAAAGACATAGGCCTGAAGGAAGGCGACGAGGAATTCGAGACCGGTCAAGGCTACGGTCATGGCGAGCGGCAGGATGGCACCGCCGATGCCGAGCGCGCCCATGCTGCCCAGCGAAACGACGAAGCCCGCGAACACCTTGAGCGTGATGTGGCCGGCCAGCATGTTGGCGAACAGACGAACTGACAGGCTGATCGGACGCGACAGGAAGGAGATGACCTCGATCATCACCACCAGCGGCATCAGGATGCCGGGCACGCCCGAAGGCACGAACAGATTGAGGAAATGCAGGCCGTGCTTCCAGAAGCCGTAGACCACCACGGTGCCGACGACGAGCATGGCGAGCGCGAAGGTGACGATCAGGTGGCTGGTGATGGTGAAGAAATAGGGGAACATGCCGATGAGGTTCGCCACCAGTACGAACATGAACAGCGAGAACACCATCGGGAAGAAGCGCATGCCCTGCGATCCGGCCCCGTCGCGCAGCATCGCGGCCACGAATTCATAGGACATTTCCGACACCGACTGCAGACGCGACGGGATCAGGCCGCGATTGGCGGTGGTCAGGAACAGAAACCCTGCGGCGGCAGCCACGGTCGCCACCATGAACAGCGAGGAATTGGTGAACGACAGGTCCAGCCCGCCAATCTCGATGGGGACGAGCCGGGTGATCTGGAACTGGTGTATCGGATCGTTGGCCACTTCACGCCTCTTTCTCGCACTCCGGTCAAACCGGACATTATTTCCTGTCGTCGTCCCCGCGACCCGAGGTGCGGCTCCACCCGGCCGGATTGGACTGGGCGACCGCGCCGGTCGAGCGCAGGATATTCAGCACCCCGGCGCAGAACCCCAGGATCAGAAACACAATCAGGCCCCAGGGCGATGTCCCCAAGAACCGATCGAACACGTAGCCCAGAAGCGCTCCAACGATCACGCCGGCGATGAACTCGCTCGACAGCTTGACCGCAAGCGCATAGCCCTTCGCGGCTTCCCTGTTCCCGCCTTCGCCGGGCTCCACCTTGCGGCGGGCGAGAAGTTCGGAATCGAGTCGCTGACTGCGGGCCTTCAGGCTTTCCGAGCCGTCCCCTTCCATTCCGCCGCCTGCGCCCGGAGTGTCCGAGCCGCCTGTCCCGCGCTTTTCATCCATGGATGCGCACCCCTGACACGCGAGCGACGACTTGGAAAAAGCCGCTTCGAAGTCGGGCGCAACATAGTTTTAGGTCAGGTTATAGTCAAGGCGCGGAAGGGCTTAAGCGCGAGACGTTTTTCTTCATTTGTATCAATAACTTGATACGCCCCGCCCAGGGCCGGCTACGTTAGTATCAGAAAAACTTGGCGGGCCGCGCCAGACTCAGGCGGACTGTGACGCGCAGGCCGCAGGCCGGCTCAGGACCAGCCGCCGCCATAGGTCACATAGAAAATGTGCAGCCCGATCTTGCCGACCTTGCGCATCTTGCGGGCCCAGGGCGGGCTCACATAGGTGGCATGGTAGTGGGTGGAGGACCCCACTTCCTTGAGCCAGATCTTGCCTGCGGTGGTGGCGAGCGCGATTTCCTCTGCCATGTTCCAGTGCTTTTGGGACCTGACCCGATCCTTGATGCCATCGCAGGCAAAGGAAAACTGGCAACGGTTGCGCCAGCTTTCATTCTGATAGACCACGCCGCAAATCGTGTCGGGATAGGTCGGATTGCGCACCCGGTTGAGAATCACTTGGGCTACAGCGGCCTGGCCCTTGAGGGATTCGCCACGGGCTTCGAAATAGATCCCGGCCGCCAGGCACCGCTGTTCAGCAGCCGAGAACGTCGAGGGCGGCAATGCCGTGCCTGCCCAGCCATGATCATCCTTTTCCACCGGTGGCAGGAAGCGGCCACGCTGGGTTTCCTCGCGCAGCACCGAGCTGAAGGGCGACTGCTTGGCGTAGTCGGGCGCAGGCGGCGCATAGGCCGTGGCGAGGATGTCGGGATTGTCGTTGGTCACCAGGCTCGCCAGCATCGCCGGCACCTGCGGCGCGGCCTTCTGCTTGCCCCTGGTGTAGAACGCATTGGCGATCTTGAGTTCCTTGCCGCGGATCTCGGGCTTGAGGAAAGCCATGGCGCTCTCGGCATCCAGCGACGGCTGCAGGAGATTGGACTGGCGCTCGAGCACCGAGCCTGCGGAAAAATCCTTGGGCGGCTGCACCGGGGCGACAGCGATGACCCGGCCCTTCTTGAGGCTGCGGGTCACGCGATCGGCGTCCGGACGCGGATCGGCGGCGCCGACCTTGCCCAGGAATGCGATCTTGTCGCCATTGGGCAGGGTGATGCCCGCGCCCGAGGCGATGGAGGAGGTCAGCACCGGGTCGGCGAATTCAAGCTCGGCCGCCTGGATCGATCCGGCCGGAGACGCGGTGAGCGCGGTTTTCCACCGCGCATCGCCGCCCGCGCTGCCAGCCAGAAGCGTGGCCATGTCGGCATGGGAGGTGACGGTCGGGGTCAAGAGAAAGGCAGCAAGTCCCAAAACCACGGGCGCTGACAGGCGGCTAAGCAGGGGATGACCGCTGCCGGGCAAACGACGCTTCTGACGCAAAACAACAACTCCGGAACTCGGGACAGGTACAGGATACGTCCCGGCAGAATGGAGTATTAACCTTGATGGAGCGTTAATGAGCGCCTCCGAATGTTCGGGCTGATGGCGGCAAGATCTCGAACACGCTGAAAGGCCCGGTTCGCGCAGGCCGAAAAGACGCCCGGGCGCAGGGGCGCCCCAGCACGTCTGTCGCCGCAGAACATGTCCGATTTAAGGACCCGCACCGGGGCCGAGCCGCGGCCTGTCAGTTCGGAAAATTCAGCCGCTGCGCTTCTTGGGGGCAAGTTTGCCCGACACCGTGCGCCGGGTGGACTTCTTCGGCATGACCGAAGCCCGCTTGGTCTTGCCGTCCTTGGGCGCATAGGGATTGTCGCCGCTGCGATAGACGACGCGCAGCGGAATGCCGGGCATGTCGAAATCCGCGCGCAGCGAGTTCATCAGGTAGCGGGTGTAGGACTCGGGCACGGCGTCGGGACGCGTACAGGAGATCATGAAGCCGGGCGGGCGCGACTTGATCTGCGTCATGTATTTGAGCTTGAGCCTGCGCCCGGAAACCGCCGGCGGCGGGTGATGGCCCTGGACATGATCGAGCCAGCGATTGAGCTTGGCGGTGGAGATGCGCTTGTTCCAGACGCGATGCACCATCGCGATGTTTTCCATCAGCCGCTCGAGCCCGTCGCCGGTCTGGCCGGCCACGGTGACAGCGCGGATGCCGCGGATCTGCGGCAGCAGCCGTTCGGTCATCTCCCTCAGTTCGGCGAGCTTTTCCTGGCGGTTGTCGATCAGGTCCCACTTGTTGAAGGCAATCACGGGCGCCCTGCCCTCGCGCACGATCAGATCGGCAATCTGCAGATCCTGCTTCTCGAAGGGGATGGTCGAGTCGAACACCACCACCACCACTTCGGCGAAGCGGATGGCGCGGAGCGGGTCGGCGACCGAGAGCTTCTCGAGCTTTTCCTGGACGCGCGCCTTGCGGCGAAGCCCTGCGGTGTCGAACAGCTTGATCTTGCGGCCGCGCCATTCGAAATCGACGGCGATGGAATCGCGCGTGATGCCCGCTTCCGGACCGGTCAGCAGCCGTTCCTGGCCGAGGAACCGGTTGATCAGCGTCGACTTGCCGGCATTGGGCCGACCGACGATGGCGACGCGCAGCGGCTTGGTCTCGTCATAGTCGGGGCCTTCGTCCTCCTCGTCGGGAGAGGAGACATCGATATCGGTGACGGCTTCAGCCATCGGATCGTCCTTGGGCGGAAAGCACCGCTCCTCGCCGAAGGCCGCGACGATGGCGTCGCGCAGGTCGAGCATGCCACCGCCATGTTCGGCCGAAATCGGACAGGGTTCGCCGAGCCCCAGCCGGTAGGCATCGTACATGCCCGATTCCGAGCCCTTGGATTCGGCCTTGTTGGCGACCAGCACCACCGGCTTGCCGCGCTTGCGCAGGATATCGGCGAGCAATTCGTCGGCCGGCGTCAGGCCCGACTTGGCGTCGATCAGGAACAGCGCGCCGTCGGCCTCGTCCATGGCCATCTCGCTCTGGGCGCGCATGCGGCCTTCGAGCGTGTCGGGTCCGGCCACTTCCAGGCCCGCGGTGTCGATCATGCGGAACCTGAGGTCGACCAGCTTGGCGTCGCCCGGACGGCGGTCGCGGGTCACGCCCGGCGTGTCGTCGACCAGCGCCAGCTTGCGGCCGGCCAGACGGTTGAACAGGGTCGACTTGCCGACATTGGGGCGTCCGACGATGGCGAGGGTGATGCTCATGGGTGGTCCTTGCCCGAAGGCCAAGTCATCGTCCGGGGTGCCGGAGCGATCAGGATGCGCCGCCCTGCGCGGCAATCATGTCGAGCATAAGGCCGGCGCGCGTCTGGATGCCGTTGGGGGCTTCCTGGTCGGCGACGATCTCCTCAAACCAGCGGGACGCCTGCTGCAGTTCGCCGGCCTTGAAGGCGGCGATCCCGAGCGCATCGCGAGCCGAGTGGCGGGCCGGATTGCCGGGGACGGCGAGCACTTCAACCTCCGAGGAGACCTCGGCATAGCTGCCGTGGTCAACCAGCAGATAGGCCGCCCTGAGCCGCGCCGCGTCGCGGATCGCCACCGGCTGGGAGGCGTCCCTGCCGATCGAGGAGAAGGCGGCGATGGCCGCCGCCGCATCGCCCTTGTCGGCCAGGACCGTGGCTGCGCGCATGCGCGCCAGCACCGGGTAGGAGCCGTAGCCGGTCTTCTCGAGTTCCTGGAATTCGGCCAGCGCCGCATCGGCGTCGCCCGTTCGGGCCTTTTCCAGCGCCGCCAGGAACACGTCGCCCGAGCGGGCGGCGGTGGTTTCCTTCCAGTACTCCCAGCCGCGCAGGCCCGCGGTGACGGCAACGATGCCAATGGCGAGACCAAGGATGACAAAACGGAACCGCTTCCACAGCGCCTTCATGTAATCCGAGCGAATGTCGTCATTGACTTCGCGGATGAATGTCGAATTGTCGTCAGCCATGGCGTCACCGGCCGGCGCCGGTCCTCTCGTGATTTTGCCGCGAGCGGCGTTGTGGGGGCCTTCTAGCCGATTTTACGCATTCTGTAAGGGGGTGAGGCGTTGATTGCGCCAAAGCGCCCTGCCGCCAGCCCTGTTACAGACCGAGGATCGGCGGAACGCCGATAAGCCACTGGTGCAGGAACAGGAGGAACAGCACGTAGAGCACCAGCCCGCCTGCGACCGAGATGATGTCCCATTTGACCGATCCGGCAACGGGATTGCGGGTGATGCCAGCCTGCAGCCGCTTCTTTTCGGAAATCCGGTCGACGACGGCCCAGGCCAGGAACCCGCCGAACAGCAGGAACGAGGCCAGGTCGCCATTGACCAGGAGATGGGCCAGCGCCCAGATCTTGACGGCCAGCAGCATCGGGTGCTTGACAGCGGCCTTGATGCGGCCAGCCGGCACCTGGGAGGCAACCAGCAGGATCATGACCGGAATCATGAGCAGCGCCACGACATGGCTCATCCAGACAGGCGCCGCCCAGAACACAACCGGATCCTGGCGCGCAATCCCGTAGCCCCAGACCAGAATCACGAAACCGGCGATCGACAGAAGCGAATAGATCCCCTTCCAGGCATTCAACCCGCGGGCGTCGATTTGCGCCTGCCGGAAGTCGGGCGCAACGATCCGGACCGAGTGCACTCCCAGAAACAACACCAGTCCGAGTATCAGCCAGATCATACGTCACGTCTCCTTGATGGCGTCCGGGCAGCTCCCGTCCGCATGGTTCTGCGACCATAGCCCGGACCAAACCGGATGAGAAGCAGCACTTCCCAGCAATTGTCCCGGGACGGGGCTGGCCGATCAAGGCCGAATGGCCAGATCTCATGGCCGGGCCGCGACTGGCCAAGGACGACCATGGCGGGCGCGCGGACGGGCGACGCCGTTCCGGACCAGCGGCTCACGATCGAACCGAGGGTGGAGCGGTGCGGTCGATCCGCCTCGGGCGCATGATTTCACACCCCTGCCGCATTTGCCCGTCAGGAGGTCAAGGCTCAGTTCAGTCAAGCGTAGCATCGGATTGCAAGCCTCATGATCGCCCCCGCGCCCTGCCCTTCCCCGTCGCGAGTCGCGACACAAACGCGTCGTCTTGCCGCGGCGCTCATCGTCTCGGGGCTCGTCGCCGTCCCGGCGTCCACCCTGGCGCAGGCCGATGAGCGGCCGGAGCAGCTGGTGCTGATCTCCTTCGACGGCGCCCATGACAACGCGCTGTGGGAACGAAGCCTGAAGCTCGGCGACAGCGCCGGCGCGCGGTTCACCTATTTCCTCTCCTGCACCTTCCTGATGAGCCGGGACGCCCGGGCGGGCTACAAGGCGCCGGGGCAATCGGCCGGGCGCTCCAATGTGGGATTTGCCAAGGACAGCGCGGATGTGCTCGCGCGGCTCGGCCATATCTGGGGCGCCGTTCAGGCGGGTCACGAGATCGGCAGCCACGGCTGCGGCCATTATGACGGCAAGGACTGGAGCAAATCCGACTGGCTCACGGAGTTCAGCCAGTTCGACGCGGCGCTTGCCAACGCCTGGACCAACAATGGCGGGGAGCCGCCGGCAGGCTGGGCGGGTTTCGCCGGATCCGCCGTCACGGGGTTTCGCGCGCCCTATCTGTCGACGGGCGACGGGCTCTTCGCCGCGCTCGCCGCGCACGGTCTGAGCTATGACGCGAGCACCGTGTCGCGCGGACCGGTGATGCCCGACCTTTCGAAGCCAACCGCCCGCTTCGCCCTGCCGCTGATCCCGGAAGGGCCGCAAGGCCGGCGGATCATCGCCATGGACTACAATCTGTTCGTCCGCCACTCGGCCGCATTCGAGACGCCGTCCAAGGCGAAGGAATTCGAGGAGCGGACGCTCGCTGCGTTCCGCGCGGCCTTCGAGGCGGAATATGCGGGCGAGAGGCGGCCGCTGCAGCTCGGCTTCCATTTCGTCGAGATGAACGGCGGCGCCTACTGGACCGCGCTCGAACGTTTCGCGGCCGAGACCTGCGGGCGTCCCGAGGTCGCCTGCGTGACCTACCAGGACGCGCTGCAGCGGCTCGAGCGCGGGCAAGGCTCGGCGAGCTAGGTTTCAGCCGTTACGCTCAGCGCTTCGGATCCTGGATCGTCTGGACCGGATCAGGTCCGCCCGCGCCGGGCGACGGATCGGCCATGGGCGGCACAATGCCGCCGCCCCGCGTGGCCAGATACTTCAATTCGATCTCATCGAGTTCCTGACCGCGGAACACGGCTTCGAAGGCGTGCAGGCGCTTGTAGATGGAGATCAGCTCGACGATGGTCGTCCAGGAGCTGATCAGGAACTGGAAGGAGCTCGAGACCTGGCCAAAGGCAGTGAGGATCTGCTGCCAGATCCCCAGCGTGATCTTGCCCGCCACGATCGTCGGCACCAGCAGGACATGTACATAGATGTTGTCGGCCTGCATGTAGAAGCCGCGCGCGATGTTGAAATACATGTAGTGGAAATAAAGCCGGAAATAGTTTTTCCGGACATTTTCGAACAGCTCGACGACGGTGGGCGGCTGGGCGCGGTCGGGATCGTCCTCGCCATAGACCAGTTCCTTGCGGTAGGCCGCCTCCACCCGCTGGTTGCGGAACTCGAGGCCGGGAAGCCTGATGCCGATCAGCGCCAGCAGGCCGGTGCCGAAGGCCGCCCAGAACAGCAGCGCGATGAACAGGGCATGGGGGATCGCGCCGACCACCGGAAGTTCGGTGACATATTGCGAGAGCGCCCAGAGAATGGGCAGGAACGCCACCAGCGTCATGACCGCATCGACGAAGGCCACGCCGAGGCCTTCCATGATCGAGGCGAAGCGCATTGTGTCTTCCTGAACGCGCTGGGAGGCGCCTTCGATGTTGCGGACCCTGGGCCAGCGCGCCATGTAGAAATTGTTCATCGCCGTCCGCCAGCGGAAGATGTAGTGGCTGACGAAGAACCGGGTGACGACAAAGACGCCTGTGGCCACGAAGGCGATCTGGACGAAGATGAGAATGAGTCCATAGAGATCGGCCTGCGAGACAGTTCCGTCGCCGGTCAGCGCCTGCTGGAACTGGTCGAAGAACGGCCGGCGCCAGTTGTTGATGGCGACCGAGACCTGCACGCCGAAATAGGTGGTGAACAGAATGAAGACCGACCCGAGGATCGACCACATCTGCCATTCATGCGGCGAATAGTAGAACCAGAAGGCGGCAAAGGCCAGGGACCAGACGGTGTAATAGACATAGAACCAGAGGAACGAGGGCGAGTAGAAGTAATGCAGCCCGACAATCGGCTCGCCCGCTGGCTCGGGAAGCGCAAAGCCCACCGCGGCGCCGATCCAATCCCCCGCCCCGTACCAGATGAGGACGCCCAACCCCGCCCAGAGCATGACCGACAGGAAGAAGACTTTGGGTCTGGGGAAAAACGATTCAAACACGGGGCGCCGATCCTCGGAAGATGTCCCGCAAGCGGGGACGTGATTCGTCGTAAGTCGGGCAAATACCTAGGACACCGGAACTGACACGGCAATCCGGGCCGAACCGTGTTCACGCCATTGTGCTAAAATACTTCCCGGACCGGGGGCCGAAGATCATCCGCCGCCGACATGCCCGTCTCAAACGTCCTCATGGCGCCGTGGGCCGGCTCCGGCAGAAGGCCAGGGCGATGGCGCCGGAGGCGAGCAGGGCTGCAGCCGCCGCAAGGCTCGCCCAGGTGTAGGTTCCCGACCAGTCGGCGAGATATCCGGCCACCACCGGGCCGATGATCTGGCCCACGCCGAAGGCCGCGGTCATCAGCGCCAGCGCCCGGCGGGGGCTCTCGCCCGCGAGCTGGCGTCCGGCCTGGAGCCCGAAGGCGGTGACCATAACAAAGGTCGCGCCCAGGAGCAGTCCGCCGATGACCGGCCCGGCAGGCAGCGGCACCAGCACGCTCGCCGCCACGCCGAGTGCCTCGACCAGGCAGCCCAGAGCGAACACATTAACGAGGCCCATGCGCCGGACGGCGGGCAGCCAGTAGGCGACCGAGGGCGCCGCCGCGAGGCCTGTGACCAACCAGACGCCGGCCTCGAACAGGGACGAGCCGCCGCCATCGCGCACGATGGCCACCAGGAAGGTTGCCGTGACGATGTAGCCGAAGCCGAAGATCCCGTAGGCGACGGTCAGGCCCATCAGCGGCGTCGTCCAGACCAGCGGCGGCTCCTTTTTTGCCGGGCCCGCCCGCGCCACGTCGCGCGGCAGATAGAACATCACCACGGCGAGACCCGCAAAGGCCAGCGCCGCCGCGGCGATCCAGGCCATCCGCCAGCCGCCTTCTGCCAGAACCAGCAGGCCGAACATGGCGGCCGAGATGGCGATCCCGGTACCGACGCCACCGAAATGGGCGGCCTGCACCCAGCTCTTGCCGGCCAGAAGGCCATGCGAGAGCACGATGGCGGTGGTGAAGATCATGGCGAAGGCGCTGGCGAGGCCCGCGAGAAAGCGGATGGCGGCCAGAACCACGATGTCGCTCGACAGGCCCATGGCGAGCAGAAGCGCCGCCGTTGCCCCGAGGCTCGCAAGCGCGACCCTGCGCTCGATGCCTTCGGCCCAGCCATAGGCCGCAAGAATCGCGCCGAGCAGATAGCCCGCGTAATTGGCCGAGGCGATCCAGCCCGCCTCCGCCGGCCCGAGCCCGAGACCCGCCATCATAGCCGGCAGCACCGGCGTGTAGAAGAACCGTCCCAGCCCCATGCACACAGCCATCGCCACAGCGCCGGCGAGCGCCGTGCGCATCACCTCTTGCTGGATATCGGGGGCACGGGAACCGGGCTTGACTGACATGGTTACCAGGCGTGGGAGACGGGTTGACCCAAGGACATTCGGAAGGACCCTCCATGAACCCGAATGCCTCTCCAGACAAGACGAGACTGGCGTCACGACCGCGATTTGCGGGCATCTCGCTGGTTTTTGATTGGAAAATCGGTCGGAAGGCCCTATTTGTGCATTGCAGCATTCTCGAAAGGACTTGTCATGAAAACCATCATCATCACCGGGTCGACCAGCGGCATCGGCCTCGGGATTGCCGAGGGCTTTGCATCGGCCGGGTACAATGTCGTTCTCAATGGCCTGGGCAAGCGGGACGGGATCGAAGCGACGCGGGCGCGGCTGGCAGGCCTTGGCGAAGGCGAGGTGATCTTCCACGGCGCCAACATGCTCAAGCCCGACGAGATCGCGGACCTGGTCAATTCCACGAAGGACAAATTCGGCAGCGTCGATGTGATCGTGCCCAATGCCGGCATCCAGCATGTCGAGAAGATCGAGGATTTCCCGCCGGAGAAGTGGGACGCGATCATCGCCATCAATCTGAGTTCGGCGTTTCACCTGATCCGCGCCGCCATGCCGATCATGAAGAGCCAGGACTTCGGGCGGATCATCGCCATCGCCTCGGCCCACGGACTGGTCGCCTCGCCGTTCAAGAGCGCCTATGTCGCCGCCAAGCACGGCGTGCTGGGCCTGATCAAGACCGTGGCGCTGGAAGGCGCGGAGTTCGGGATCACCGCCAACGCGATTTGTCCCGGCTATGTCGAGACGCCGCTGGTGACAGGCCAGATCGCCGACACCGCCAAGGCGCGCGGCATGAGCGAGGAGGACGTCATCAACAATGTGATCCTCAAGGCGCAGCCGACCAAGCAGTTCGTGCAGGTGGCGCAGATCGCGTCGCTCGCCCAGTATCTGGCATCCGACCATGCGGCCCAGATCACCGGCGCCGCGCTGCCGATGGATGGGGGCTGGACCGCCCAATGAGCCCGGCGAAGACAAACGGCAAGGCCCGGCCGAACGACACGGTGCGCATGATCAACCTGGCGCTGCAGGGCGGCGGCGCGCACGGCGCCTTCACCTGGGGCGTGCTCGACCGGCTGCTCGACGAGCCCGACATCGGCTTCGAAGGCCTGTCGGGGACCAGCGCCGGCGCCGTCAACGCGGTTGTCCTGGCGCATGGCTTGATGGATGGCGGACGGAAGGGCGGCCAGGCGGCGCTCGAGGATTTCTGGCGCCGGTCGAGCCGCGGCGGCTCGGTCTGGTCTCCCGTCAACGCGCTGCCGCAGGTGACGCTTCCCGGCATGGACATGCTGAAGGCCGCGCACTACGCCGCGTTCGACACCATGACGCGGACCTTCTCGCCCTATGAATTCAATCCGCTCGGCATCAATCCGCTGCATGATCTGCTCACCCAGAGCGTCGATTTCGAGGGCTTGCGGCGCCATTGCAGCACCAAGCTGTTCCTCAGCGCCACCAATGTGCGCAGCGGCCGGGTGCGGGTGTTTGAATCGAAGGAAGTGAGCGCCGACGTGGTGATGGCGTCCGCCTGCCTGCCGTTCCTGTTCCAGGCGGTCGAGATCGACGGCGAGCATTACTGGGACGGCGGCTATGTCGGCAATCCGGCGCTGTTTCCGTTCTTCTACAATTGCGAAAGCCGCGACGTGATGATCGTCCACATCAATCCGATGGTGCGCGACGAGGTGCCCAAGACCGCGCCCGACATCCTGAACAGGATCAATGAAATCTCGTTCAACTCGTCGCTGCTCGACGAATTGCGGGCGATCAACTTCGTCTCCCGCCTGATCGACCAGGAATGGCTGAAGGACGCCTACAAGGATCGGCTCAGGCACATCCTGGTGCATTCGGTGCATGCCGACGACGCCCTGCGGGACCTTCCGGTCTCCTCGAAATTCGATGTGAGCTGGTCGTTTCTCACCAATTTGCGCGATCGCGGCCGGAGCGAGGCCGAGGCCTGGCTCAAGGCCAACGGCGACGCCATCGGCAAGACCTCGACGGTCGATCTCGAGAGCCAGTATCTGGGCCTCCCCGGGGAGCGGCAGGCGGATGGCAGCCAGACAAGGGTTTCTCCGCCTTTGACGGAAGATCGCGGCCATTGACCGGGTTTGCCTGAAACTGTCTTATCCTGTCAGCGGACTTTCGCCCGGTGACAGGCTGGGATAGGTTTTGTCCAAATGGTTCAAATCCACGAGGCCCCATGGCAGAGACCGACCGCACCTTCATCCGATTCCTGCTCAACGACCAGACGGTCGACCTCTCGGGCTTTGCCCCGGACCTGACGCTGCTTGACTGGCTCCGGATCGACCGGCGGCTCACGGGAACCAAGGAAGGCTGCGCCGAGGGCGATTGCGGCGCCTGCACGGTGCTGGTCGGGCGCATGGACAATGGCGTGCTGACCTACGAATCGGTCAATGCCTGCATCCGCTTCGTGGGCTCGCTCGACGCCACCCATGTGGTGACGGTGGAGCACCTCAACCGGCCCGACGGGGCGCTGAGCGCCGTTCAGCAGGCAATGGTCGATCATCACGGCTCGCAATGCGGCTTCTGCACGCCGGGCATCGTTGCCTCGCTGCATGCGCTGTGGCTGTCCGACCCAGAGCCCACCGAAGCCGACATCGAACGGCAACTGCAAGGCAATCTCTGCCGCTGCACCGGCTACGAGCCGATCGTCAAGGCGGCGGTCGCGGCCGCGAAGACCATTCCGACCGAGGACAATGACCGACTGGTCAAGGCCTATGCCGAGACCATCGAGACCCTGACGCGGTTTGCCGACGGGGCGCGGGTGTCCATCGAGAGCGAGCGCGGCGCGACCTACCTGCCCGCCGATGTGGATGATCTGGCGGCCCTCTACGAAGCCCATCCCGAGGCCACGATCGTGGCCGGGTCCACCGATGTCGGGCTGTGGGTGACCAAGCATATGCGCGCCATCGCGCCGGTGATCCTCGTCGGTCATCTCGACGGGCTCAAGGAGATCTCTCTGGATAAGAATGGCCTGACGCTTGGCGCGGGCGTCTCCTACACGGCGGCGCGCGGCGCGCTGGTGGCGGCCTATCCGCAGATGGCGGAGCTGTGGGACCGGATCGGCGGCGAGCAGGTCCGCAACATGGGCACCATCGGCGGCAACATCGCCAATGGCTCGCCGATCGGCGACACCCCGCCGCCGCTGATCGCGCTCGACGCCACGGTGACGCTACGCAAGGGGGACAAGCGCCGCACGCTGCCGCTTGAAGCCTTCTTCATTGAGTATGGCAAGCAGGACCGGCAGAAGGGCGAGTTCGTCGAGAGCGTGTTCGCGCCGGCGCTTGCCGAGGATGCATTCTTCGCCGTCTACAAGATTTCCAAGCGCCGCGACGAGGACATCTCGGCGCTCTGCGGGGCGTTTCGCGTGACGCTCGATGGCGAAGGGCGCGTGGCTTCGGCGCGGATTGCCTTTGGCGGCATGGCGGGCACCCCGAAACGGGCGGCGGCCGCCGAGGCAGCGCTCCTCGGACAGGCCTGGACCTGGGACACGATCAGCCAGGCGCGGGAAGCGCTGGCAACCGATTACCAGCCGTTGTCGGACTGGCGGGCGAGTGCTCAGTACCGGATGCTGTCGGCGCAGAACCTGATGATCCGCTTCTTCCTTGAAACCTGCGGCGCGCCGGTGCGCATCGAGCGCCACCCGGCGCTTGTGGAGGCATGACGATGGCGCACCAGCCCTCCCGCAGCAAGACCGAGATCACAGGCGGCGCCCATATCACGCGCCAGCACGAGTCCGCCCACAAGCATGTCACCGGCAGCGCCGATTATATCGACGACATGGCGGAGCCCGCGGGCACGCTGCACGGATATCTGGGGCTTTCCGACCGGGCGCATGCGAAGATCCTGTCGCTCGATCTCGACGCGGTCCGCGCCTCCGACGGTGTCAAGCTGGTGCTGACCGGCTGGGATGTGCCGGGCAGCAACGACATCTCGCCCACCGGGCGCAACGACGAGCCAGTGCTTTGCACGGGAGACGTCCAGTTTCACGGCCAGCCGGTGTTCGCCGTCATCGCCGAGACCCGCGACAAGGCCCGCCGCGCCGCCAAGAAGGCGGTGTTCGTCTATGAGGACCTGCCGCATGTGAGCGATGTGCGCGCGGCAATGGACGCCGATTACCCGATGGTCACAGAACCATTGAAGCTTGAGCGCGGCGACATCGATGCCGGTCTTGCAGCCGCCCCGCTCAGGCTCCAGGGCCAGATGCGCATCGGCGGACAGGATCATTTCTATCTCGAGGGCCACATTGCGATGGCCATTCCCGGCGAGGATGACGAGGTCACCGTCTGGTCCTCGACCCAGCATCCGAGCGAAGTGCAGCACATGGTGGCGCATGCGCTGGGCACCGTGTCGAACGCGGTCACCGTGCATGTGCGGCGCATGGGCGGCGGTTTCGGTGGCAAGGAGACCCAGTCAAACCAGTTCGCGGCGATCGCCGCCATCGCCGCCAAGAAATTGAACCGCGCGGTCAAGATCAGGCCCGACCGCGACGACGACATGATCATCACCGGCAAGCGTCATGATTTTTCCGTCGACTACGATGTGGGCTATGACGAGAGCGGCGTCATCCACGCGCTCGACGCGACATTTGCCGCACGCTGCGGGTTTTCGTCCGACCTTTCGGGACCGGTGACCGACCGGGCGCTGTTTCACGCCGACAACTGCTATTACTATCAGGATGTGCGGCTCAGATCGAAGCCGATGATGACCAACACCGTCTCCAACACCGCCTTCCGCGGTTTCGGCGGGCCGCAGGGCATGCTCGGCGGCGAGCGCGTGATCGAGGAGGTGGCCTATGCGCTGGGGCGCGATCCGCTCGAGATCCGCAAGGCCAATTTCTATGGTGGACCGGGCCGCGACGTCACGCCCTATCACCAGACGGTCGAGGACAACATCATCGCCCGGATCGTGGAGGATATGGAAGTCTCCTCGGACTACCAGGCGCGCCGCGCCGAGATCATCGCCTTCAATGAAACAAGCCCGGTCATCCGCCGCGGCATCGCGCTGACGCCGGTCAAGTTCGGCATCTCGTTCACCGCCACCTGGTACAACCAGGCGGGCGCGCTGGTGCATGTCTACCAGGACGGCTCGATCCACCTGAACCATGGCGGCACGGAGATGGGCCAGGGGCTCAACACCAAGGTGGCGCAGGTGCTGGCCGAGGAGTTCCAGGTCGACCTCGACACGATCCGCATCACCGCCACCACCACCGGCAAGGTGCCCAACACATCGGCCACCGCGGCCTCGACCGGGACCGATCTCAACGGCATGGCGGCGGCCAATGCGGCGCAGCAGATCAAGGCGCGGCTGGTGGGCTTCGCCTCGGAGAAATTCGGCGTGCCGCCCGAGCAGGTGGAGTTCATCCCCAACCATGTTCGCATCGGCAACGAGTTGCTGGCGTTCGGCGATTTCATCAGGATGGCCTACCAGGCACGCATCCAGCTGTCGGCGGCAGGCTTCTACAAGACCCCCGACATCCACTGGGACCGCGCGAGCGGCAAGGGCCGGCCGTTTTACTATTACGCCTATGGCGCGGCGGTCTCGGAAGTTTCGGTCGACACGCTGACCGGCGAATACCAGGTCGACCGGGCCGATATCCTGCATGACGCCGGACGCTCGCTCAATCCGGCGCTCGACATCGGCCAGATCGAAGGCGCCTTCGTGCAGGGCATGGGCTGGCTCACGACCGAGGAATTGTGGTGGGACGGCAAGGGGCGGCTCAGGACCCACGCGCCTTCGACCTACAAGATCCCGCTGGCGTCGGACCGGCCGCGGATCTTCAATGTGAGATTGGCCGAGTGGTCGGAAAACCGCGCGCCGACGATAAGGCGCTCGAAAGCCGTGGGCGAGCCGCCGTTCATGCTGCCGATCTCGGTGTTCGAGGCGCTCGGCATGGCAGCAGCCTCGATCGCCGACTACAAGATCTCGCCGCAGCTCGATGCGCCGGCCACGCCCGAGCGGGTGCTGATGGCGGTGGAGCGATTGAAGGCGCTCTCAGCCGGCGGGGACGGAGCCGAGGGCTGATGCCGCGCCTCGCCACCTATCGGTTTTTTGCCGAGGGGTCCGGCGCTGCCGGGTTCGTGCTGGTCCGGGTGGTGGAAGCGAAGGGTTCGACGCCGCGCGACACCGACGCCTGGATGCTGGTCTCCGCTGCGGGCAGCTTCGGCACGATCGGCGGCGGACGGCTTGAGCTTGAGGCCATCGATCAGGCGCGCGATGTGCTGGCCGGCGCAGAAGCCGCGCCGCTGGCCCTGCCGCTCGGGCCTGCCATCGGCCAGTGCTGCGGCGGCCATGTGACTTTGTCGTTCGAGATCATCCCCCCTGCCCGCTTGGGCGAGATCCAGGCCATGGTCGAGGCCGAGGACGCGGGCGATCCCGAAGTCTGGCTGTTCGGCGGCGGCCATGTCGGCCGCGCGCTGGCGGCAACACTGCTGCTGCTGCCGGTCAAGGTGCATGTGGCGGAGACACGCGCCGACGAACTGGCGCTCATGCCGGAAGGCGCCGACCGGCACCTGACCGCCCTGCCCGAGAGCCTGGTCGATTCAATCGCCCCCGGCAGCGCCGTGGTGGTGGTGACCCATGACCATGCGCTCGATTTCCTGATCGTCTCGGCGGCTCTTGCCCGCGACGACCTCGCCCAGGTGGGCATGATCGGCTCCGACACCAAGCGCATGACCTTCGCGCATCAATATCTGCGCGAAGGCGGCGACAAGGCCAGGCTCGAAACCCTCACCTGCCCGATCGGTCGCAAGATTGCCGACAAGCGGCCCGAGGTGATCGCCGCGACGGTCGCGGCCGACATCATCGCTGCGCTGACGGACTGGCGCGAGACCAGGCGTCAGGATGCGTCCTGAAGCACCAGCTCCGACGCCCGCCATCCGGTGGCGATGGCGGCGGCGTTTGTGTTGCCGGTGACGATGTTGGGGAAGATCGAGCAGTCGACCACCCGCAAGCCCGCGATCCCGTGAACCTTGAGCCGTGAATCGACCACCGCTTTCGACGGATCCGGCCCCATGCGGCAGGTGGCGACCGGATGATAGACCGTGCCCGAGCGGCGGCGGATGTCGTCGATCATCGCCGCGTCGTCGGTGATCGCCGGACCCGGCAGCAGTTCCGCCTCGATGCACTGGGCGAGTGGGCTTGCTGCCGCCATCCTGCGCACGAAGCGGCCCGTTTCCAGCATCTCGGCGACGTCATCCTCATGGGACAGCGCATTGGGCGTGATCCTGGGTGCGTCCATGGGATCGGACGAACGGATCATGATTTCGCCGCGGCTCTTGGGCCGGCAGTTCGACCAGCCGATGGAAAAGCCCGGCCAGGGGTCCGGGTTCAGGATCGGACGCTCGCCCGGACGCGGGATCACGGTGGAGAAGGCCTGGAAATAGAGCTGGATATTGGGCCTCGGGCGATACGGCGACGAGCGGATGAAGCCGCCGGCCTGGTTCAGGCTCACCGACAGCGGACCGTCGCGCAGCAGCAGGTAGCGCAGGCCGGCGTTCAACTTGCCCCACCAGGGACCGAGCTGCTGGTTGATGGTCGGGCAATTGGCCCGGTAGGTGTAGTTGATGCCGATATGGTCCTCGAGATTGCGGCCGACATGGGCGTTGTCGACGCGGACCTCGATGCCGAGGCCCTTGAGATGGTCGGCCGGACCGATGCCGGATAGCTGCAGGAGCTGCGGCGAGTTGACGGAACCGCCGCTCAGGATCACCTCGCGCCCGGCCTTGACCGTGACCGTCCTGCCGCCCTTCGTGTATGTTACACCGGTGACGCGGGTTCCCTCGAAGGTGAGGCCGGTCACATGGGCGTTGGTGATGACGCGCAGATTGGACCGCTTCATCGCCGGGCGCAGGAAGGCGCGCGCCGCCGACAGGCGCCTTCCGGTGTGGATGGTGAACTCGAACTGGCCGACGCCTTCCTGGCTTTCGCCGTTGAAATCGGGATTGAGCGGCAGGCCGATGGTCTCGGCCGACTTGAACCACTTGCGGGTCAGCTCATGGGTGGTCTTGTCCGGGACGAACAGGTTCACAGGACCCTTTCGGCCCCGGAGCGTGTCCTCGCCCACAACCGCGCATTCGACGTCGCGGAAGGCCTTGAACATCTCGTCGGCGCCCCAGCCGGGATTGCCGGCATCGCGCCAATCGTCGAAATCGGCGCGGGCGCCGCGGACCCAGACCATGGCGTTGATCGAAGAGGAGCCGCCCAGAACCCGGCCCCGCGGCCAGTGGTCGACATTGCCGGCAAGCCCCGGGTCGGGCTCGGCGCGGTACATCCAGTTCACCTTCGGATCGAAGAAGGTCTTGCCGTAGCCGAGCGGCATCTGCACGAAGAAGCGGCGGTCGTCGCCGCCCGCCTCGAGCACCAGAACGCGGTGGCGGCCCGAGGCCGACAGGCGCTCGGCCAGGACGCAGCCCGACGAGCCGGCGCCGATGATGATGAAGTCCGGTTTGTCCATGCGGGATCTGCCTTGGCGAGCGCGAATTCACGGCAGTGTGAACGCGGCGCGATGGCGCCGGTTCTCCTCCGTCCGGAAGATCGTTCTCACAGAACGGGCGGCGTTTCAACAACGGGAAGCGACCGGTTGTTGGCCAAAAGCGAAGCGGCGAAATCGAACTGGCCGGGGCTCTACGGAATGGCGAATGTGCCGACGATCAATTCGTGATCCGACAGGGGCTCGCCATTGGGGTCCAGCGCCGGAATGATCGCCGCGCCATCCATCGACAGGCCGCGCGACGCGAACCAGTCGAGCTTCATGACGCGCGTCGGGTGCGGCGTCAGGAAGCTGGGCCTGGTGGTCGTGCCTTCGGCGTTGCTGTCCCAGGAATAGCCATTGTCCCGGGCGATGTCGAACAGGCTCTCATCCCGCCAGTCAGGCGCGTCCTTGGTGTTGCCGGTGTTCAGGTCCCCGCCAATGATGACTGGGAGATCGGGGGCGAAGCCGTCGATGGCCTCGATCAGCCGTTCCATCTGGTGACCGCGATGGGCCGAATCGGCATTGCTTTCCAGATGCACGGAGACGACGCACAGCTGGCCCGCGACGGTCGGGATGATCGTGGCGATGGCCATGCGTCCGCCGATGCGCGGCTGGTTCCGATCCCAGGCGAAATCGCCGTCAACGAACCAGTGTCCGTGATCATCCAGACGGATCAGGACCGAGGAGACCGGCACCGCCCGGCTCAGCACGGCATTGCCATGCCAGCCGATCCGGTTGACGGAATCCACGCAATAGGGGCGCTCGGTTTCACCGCCAAGGCCGATCTCGAAGAACTCGACCCCGTAGGAATAGTGCATGCCGAGCGCGGCTGCGATTTCAGAGGTCGGATGGCGTTGAGCGGTCCGCGCCATGCCGCAATCCATTTCCGTCAGCAGCACCACATCCGGCGCCTGGCCGGCCAGCAGCGCGGCACTCTTTTCGGGAAACAGGCAGCGCTCGAGGTTCCAGGCGGCAACGGTGAAGACCTGCGGGACGGTGGCGTCAGTGGCGGCGCCACCGGTTTCGACCATGCTCATCGCCGGAATATCGGCCATGAAGGCGCGATGCACCTCGCTGGTGCGCGGCGCTTTGATGATCGCCTCGCGCTGTTCGGGCGTGACATGGGGCAACGCACTGACCGTGCCGGTGTGAAAGCCCGCCCGGTCGCCCAGCGCGTTCACAGCCGGGCTCCGGTCGCCGGGTTGAACATCAACAACGCCGACTTCGGCAAGCCGACATAGACGTCGCCGCTCGGGATCGGATCCGTGTGCGGGATATGGACAATAAGGCCGCTGTCGGCAAGCTTGCCGTGCAGCAATCTGCCGGCGCCGAGTTCCTCGATGAACTCGAGATCAAAATGCAAGGCATCGGGATGCGACCGGTCTACAATTCCAACATTTTCCGGCCGTACGCCGAGCTTGATGTCACCGGAATAGTCAACGGTTTCAGGAGCTTCGATGTGGACCGAGTCGGACAGATGTACCCGGCCATTGCCATTGTAGCGCGCGGGCAGCAGGTTCATCGGCGGCGCGCCCATGAAGCTCGCGACGAAGGTGCTGGCGGGATAATGGTAAACCTCCGCCGGCGTACCGATCTGTTCGATGCGTCCGGCGTTGAGCACGATGATCCGGTCCGCCATGGTCATGGCCTCCACCTGATCATGCGTGACATAGACCGAGGTGACGCCAAGGCGGCGCTGCAGCGCCTTGATCTCGATGCGCATCTGGCCTCGAAGCTTGGCGTCCAGGTTGGACAGCGGCTCGTCGAACAGGAACAGCGCCGGATTGCGGACGATCGCGCGGCCCATGGCGACGCGCTGGCGCTGGCCGCCCGACAACTGGCTCGGGCGCCGGGAGAGGAGTTCCGTGAGATTGAGCATGGTCGCTGCCGTCGAGACGGCGGCGTCGATCGCGTCCTTGGCCATGCCGCGATTGCGCAGGCCGTAGGCCATGTTGTTGTAGACGGTCATGTGCGGATAGAGCGCGTAGTTCTGGAACACCATGGCGATGTCGCGCTCGGCGGGATCGATGTCATTGACCACCCGTCCGGCGATGGAGAGCTCGCCCTCGGTGATCTCCTCAAGACCGGCAATCATCCGCAGCAAGGTGGACTTGCCGCATCCGGAGGGGCCGACAAGGACGATGAACTCGCCTTGTTCGATGTCGAAGCTTGTTGGGTGAACCGCACGGACGCCGTTCGGGTAGACCTTTGAGATGTTCTTCAAGGCAACGTGAACCATGGCGAGACCTCTATTTGTCGGATTCAACCAGTCCCTTGACGAACCAGGACTGGAAAATGACAACCACCAGCACCGGCGGCAGGATGGCGATGAAAGCCAGCGCGAGCGCGCGGCCGAACTCGGGGATGTCAGATCCGCCGTCGATGGACTGGTAGATCTGCTTGATGCCGCGGACCAGGGTGAACATGGCCTCGTCGGTGGTGATCAGCGTCGGCCAGAGATACTGGTTCCAGCCATAGACAAACATGATGATGAAGATCGCCGCGATCATGGTGCGCGACAGGGGCACCAGAATGTCGAAGAAGAACTTGACCGGCCCTGCGCCGTCCATGCGGGCGGCCTCGACCAGTTCCTCGGGGATCGAGAGGAAGAACTGGCGGAAGAAGAAGGTGGCGGTGGCCGACGCCACCAGCGGCAGGATCAGGCCTGTGTAGGTGTTGATCAGCCCCATGCCGTGGACGACCTCGTAGGTGGGCAGAATGCGCACTTCAAGCGGCAGCAGCAGCGTGGTGAAGATCACCCAGAAGGCGAAGGTGGCGAAGCGCAGCCGGAAATAGACGATCGCATAGGCCGCCATCATGCCGAAGATGATCTTGCCCACGGCAAAGCCGATGCCCAGAATGAACGAATTGAGCAGCATCGTGCTGCCGGTGATGGCGCCGGTGAAGCCGCCGCGGGTGAACAGCGCCTTGTCGAAATTCTCGACCAGGTGCGCGCCATCCGAGACCTGCAGTCCGTGCCGGGAGATTTCGACGTCGCTGGCGCCGATGGTGAGGAAGGCGGCAAGGACGGGCAGGATCATCAGCAGGGAGCCGGCGATCAGGATGGCGTGATCGGAGATGGCCTGCCAGCGGATGCCGCGGCGGGCGCGGGATCGGGAGATCAGGACGGGGTCAGCGGCGACAGTCACGGCGTTCTCCTCAGGTGTAGTGGATGCGGCGGTCCATGACGCGGAACTGAAACACCGTCAGGACCAGGACCAGTACCATCAGGATGACCGATTGGGCCGACGACCCGCCGAGGTCGTTGCCGCGGAAGCCGTCGACATAGACCTTGTAGACGAGCGTCATCGGGTTGTTGCCCGGCTCGCCCTTGACCAGGGCGTCAATCATGCCGAACGTATCAAACAGCGCATAGGTGATGTTGATGATCAGCAGGAAGAACGCCGTCGGCGCGAGCAGCGGAAACGTGATGTCCCAGAACCTGCCGGTGCCCGAGCGATTGTCGATCATCGCGGCTTCCTTGACCGACTGCGGGATGGACTGAAGGCCCGAGAGGAAGAAAATGAAATTGACCGGGATATGGTTCCAGGTGGCCACCGCCACCATCGCGGCCGCGGTGTCGTAATAGTTCACGCCGAGCCTGAACTCGTAGCCGAACCACGCCAGGAACTCCGTCATCGGGCCGTTGCCCTGGTAGAACACCATGACGCCCAAAAAGCCCGCCACCGGAGGGGCGACCGCATAGACCCACATCAGCAGCGTGCGATAGGTGCGCGTCCCGCGGATCACCTTGTCGGCCTTGACCGCCAGAACCAGGGCGATCGACAGCGAGAAAAACGTCACCAGGAAGGTGAAGCCCAAGGTAAAGACCGCGACTTTGACATATTGCGCGGAGGCGAGCAGGCCGTTGTAGTTGTCCAGTCCCACGAAAGTGGACCCGAAGCCAAACGGATCCTCGAGGTAGAACGACGAACGCAGGGCAAAGGCCGCCGGCCAGTAGAAGAACACGCCGATGATGACGAGTTGGGGCAGCAACAGCCAAACCGGGAGTCCGAGCTGATTGAAACTGGCGCGCTTCATGGGTGATGTCCTTTCGAAGACCGAACCAGCGGCCGTCATCTGGTGACGGCCGCCGGGCACAGGGTGGACGGGGTCAGCGCGAGGCTCAGCCCTGGGTCTTGCTGAAGCGGGCGAGAAGCTCGTTGGCTTCCTTCTCGATCGTGGCGAAGGCGTCATCCACCGAGGCCTCACCGGTCAGGATGCGGCCGTATTCGCGGTTCATGACATCGCGGATCTGGACGTAGAAGCCCATGCGGTAGCCCTTGGTGTTGTCACCGGCCGGCAGCAGGAGCTGCAGCACGCCAACTTCGGCAGCAGGCTTTTCGGTGTAGTAGCCCTGCGAAGTTGCGAGTTCGTAGGAGGCATTGGTGATCGGCACATAGCCGGTGTCCTTGTGCCACTTGACCTGCACTTCCGGCGAGGCCAGGAAGCGGAAGAACTCGGCGGTTGCCTTGTTTTCCTCGGGCGACTTGCCCGACATCGCAAACAGCGCGGCGCCGCCGATGAAGGTCTGGGTCGGTTCCTTGGTCACGGCTTCCCAATAGGGCAGCAGGTCGGCCGAGAACGGCATGGTGGCGGTCTTCTGCAGGCCACCGAACGAACCCGACGAACCGAGCCAGATGGCTACCTTGCCTTCTTCGAACGGCTTCTGGTTGTCGTTCCAGCCAGCGCCGTACCATTCGAACAGGCCTTCGTCCTTCCACTTCTTCAGAGCGGTGAAGTGCGACTTGATTTCGGGCGAATTGACCAGGATCTTGGTTTCGCCATCGCCGTAGCCGTTCTCGTTGGTGGCGAAGGGCAGGTTGTGGCGCGAGAAGAAATTCTCGGTGAAGATCCAAGGCAGGTGGGACTGGGCGAGCGGGATGTAGCCTGCGGCCTTGAGGGCCGGAGCGGTCACGCTTTCAAACTCTTCCCAGGTCTTGGGCGGGGTGACGCCGGCCTTCTCGAGGGCTTCGATGTTGTAGTACATGATCGGCGTCGAGGAGTTGAACGGCATGCCGATCATCTTGCCCTCGGCGTCGGCGTAGAAGTAGCGCACGCCTGGAATGTAGTCTTCGATGTTGAAGTCGATGCCGTTTTCGGCAAGCAGGTCCTGAACCGGGATGGTCGCGCCCTTGGCGCCGATCACGGTGGCGGCACCGGCGTCGAACACCTGCATGACGTTGGGCTGCTCGCCGGCGCGGAAGGCGGCGATGCCGGCGGTCAGGGTCTCTTCATAGGTGCCCTTGAACACGGGCGTGATCTTGTAGTCGCTCTGGCTTGCGTTGAAATCTTCGGCGAGCGCGTTGACAGCCTCACCCAGGGCGCCGCCCATGGCGTGCCACCAAGTGATCTGGGTTTCGGCGAGGGCGGCAGAGCTGACGGACAGCCCCATGACGAGGGTCGCAGCCGCGACCAGATTCTTCTTCAGCATTTGATTGCTCCATCTAGCGAGTTGGGAAGGAAAGTGGTCCCCGTTACGCCGATTAGAGGCGGTGTGATTCAATCCCATGACGCTTTTGAATCGGTTCTGTGACAATCCACAGCGGCTGCGGGCGTCCGCACCGCTTTAGGATCGCGCGGCGTCGCTCGCGGCCCGATGCCTGATTATGAACCGAACCCTGAAGAGGGAAATTCATTATCAGGCAATTCCATCAACTGATTCATTGCCGCGGACTCCAAACCGGGCTTTCCATTCCGCGTCGCTTTGCGCATCATGTGCACTGCAAAAAAAGACACCAAGGTGCGAGGGGCACTCATGTATGATTATCCGCTGCTGTCGGAATGGCTCAGCTTCGCCACGCGCTGGCTGCATGTGATCACGGCGATTGCCTGGATCGGATCCTCGTTCTATTTCATCGCGCTCGATCTTGGCCTGGTGCAGCGGCCGGGACTGCCCGAAGGCGCCTATGGCGAGGAGTGGCAGGTCCATGGCGGCGGCTTCTACCATATCCAGAAGTACCTGGTGGCCCCGCCCAACATGCCCGAGCACCTGACCTGGTTCAAATGGGAGAGCTACGCCACGTGGCTGTCGGGGTTCGCGCTGCTGTGCGTGGTCTATTATGCCGGGGCCGAGCTTTACCTGATCGACGCCAATGTGCTCGATGTGACGGCGCCGGTGGCGATCGGCATCTCGCTCGCCTCGATCGTCGCCGGATGGATCATCTATGATCAATTGTGCAAATCGCCGATCGGCAAGAGCACGGGCGGGCTGATGTTGGTCCTGTTTGCCGTGCTGGTGGCGATGGCCTGGGGCTACACGCAGGTGTTCACGGGACGGGCGGCGCTCTTGCACCTGGGCGCGTTCACCGCCACCATCATGACCGCCAACGTGGCGATGATCATCATCCCCAACCAGAAGATCGTGGTGGCCGACCTCAAGGCGGGCCGCCGGCCCGATCCGAAATACGGCCGCATCGCCAAGCAGCGCTCGCTGCACAACAACTACCTCACCCTGCCGGTGATCTTCCTGATGCTGTCCAACCACTATCCGCTGGCGTTCGCCACCGAGTGGAACTGGCTGATCGCGGCGCTGGTGTTTTTGATGGGCGTGACCATCCGCCACTGGTTCAACACCGTGCATGCCCGCAAGGGACGGCCGCACTGGACCTGGGCCGCCACCACCGCGCTGTTCATCGCCATCATCTGGCTCTCAAGCCTGCCGCGGTCGGGCGAGGTGATGGAAGAGGCGGCGCTTGCGCCGGTGCATGAGCGGTTTGCCGCAAATGTCCATTTCGAGGCGGTGACGGACACCGTCATGGGGCGCTGCGCGATGTGCCATGCCGCTGAACCGGGTTGGCCCGGCATGATCCACGCACCCAAGAATGTGAAGCTCGAAACCCCCGTCGAGATCGCCCTCCAGGCACGCGACATCTACCTCCAGGCCGGGCGCAGCCACGCCATGCCGCCGGGCAACATCACCTTCATCGAGCCGGAAGAGCGGGCGCTGATCGTCGCCTGGTACGAATCCACCATCGCCGGCGAGGCCGGTCAATGACCGCGAAACTGCTGCGCGGCCGGGTCTTGAGTTTCAAGACTCGGCCTGAGGCGCGCGACGATCATGCGAGTTACCTGTTCGAGGAAGACGGCGCCGTGCTCGTCGAGAACGGACGGATTTCGGCCTGCGGCGCCTATGACGAGATCCGCCTCGCCTCGCCGTTCGGCGTCAAGGTGATCGATCACCGGCCGCTCATCCTGATGGCGGGGTTCATCGATCCGCACATCCACTTCCCGCAGATGCAGGTGACGGCGAGCTATGCCGCGAACCTGCTCGAATGGCTCAACACCTACACCTTCGTCGAGGAGCAGAAATTCGCCGATGCGGCGCATGCCACCCGTTTCGCGGGCCTGTTCTTCGACGAGTTGCTGCGCCACGGAACGACCACGGCTGCGGCCTACTGCTCCGTGCACAAGGGCTCGGCGGACGCCTATTTCGCGGAAGCCCTGCGCCGCAACCTGCTGATGGTCGGCGGCAAGGTGATGATGGACCGCAACGCGCCCCAGGCCCTCACCGACACCGCGCAATCGGGCTATGACGACACCAGGGCGGTGATCGCCGCGTGGCACGGCAAGGGCCGCAATCACGTAGCGATCACGCCGCGCTTCGCCATCACCTCGAGCCCGGCGCAGCTTGAAGCCGCAGGGGCGCTCGCGCGCGAGCATCCGGAGCTCCTGATCCAGACGCATTTGTCGGAAAACAACGCCGAGATCGCCTACACGATGGAGCTCTATCCCGAGGCGATAGACTACACCGATATCTACGCGCGCCACGGCCTGCTCACGGACAGGATGCTGCTCGGCCACGCCATCCACCTCACCGACCGGGAGATGGATGCCATCGCCGAAGCCGGATCGGTGGCGGTGCATTGCCCGACGTCCAACCTGTTCCTGGGCTCCGGCCTGTTCGATCTCAAGCGGCTCAAGGAGCATGGCGTGCGCACGGCGATCGCCACCGATATCGGCGGCGGGTCGAGCTACTCGCTGCTCAGGACCATGGACGAGGCCTACAAGATCCAGCAGTTGCGCGCCAACCGGGTGCCGCCCATCGAGAGCTTCTGGCAGGCCACCCGCGGCAATGCCGAGGCCCTGGGGCTCGTGAACCGCATCGGCACGCTGGAGCCGGGAACGGACGCCGACATCATCGCGCTCGACGCCCGCGCCACCCCCGCGATGCGGATCCGCATGGAGACGGTGCAGACGCTGGAGGAGGAATTGTTCCTGTTGCAGACGATGGGCGACGACCGGTCCGTGGGCCAGGTCTATGTCGCCGGCGAGCCTGTCTAGCCCGATCCGGAAACATTCCGGAGACGTCACAATTCCGTCTTAACTTTTCGTTAATCAACTTCCTGCAAGCTGTTTGTCAGCAGCGATCCTTTCAAGGGTTGTTTTGAAGTCGCGTGAGCACGGATGTACTGCCACGCGGCTTTTGCTTTTTCCCCCTCAGGCTTTTTTCGAAGACCTTGGCCTCCCGGCACTGCTGACCGCTCGCGCAGCCTCAGCTGCCGCGATAGGTCGAATAGCTGTAGGGCGAGATCAGCAGCGGCACGTGGTAGTGCGCGCCGGTGTCGGCGATGCCGAAGCGGATCGGGATCACGTCGAGAAATGCCGGATCCGGCAGGACCGTGCCGGTGGAGCGCAGATAGTCGCCCGCGTGGAACCTGAGCTCGTAAACGCCCCGGGCGATGTCCATGCCGGTCAGCAGCGGCGCATCGACCCGGCCGTCTTCATTGGTGCGCACGGTCTTGAGCAGCTGATGGTCGAGGCCTTCGACCCGCAGCAGCTCGATCACAAGCCCGGCCGCGGGACAGCCGCGGGCGGTGTCGAGCACATGGGTGGTCAGGCGACCGGTGGGAAGCGGTTGGGCGGACATCGGCGTCTCCTCTATCTTTGTGGCGTCGCGCTTGAACAGGATGCGCGAAGGCCGGTGCAACACTTTGGCTCAGGGTTTGGTGATCACATAGGGCGTCGGATAACCGATCTCCTCGAGATTGTTGCCCTCGCCTTCACGGTCCACCACCAGGAACTGGCACACCTGCCCCACCGCGATCAGCGGATGATGCCAGACATTTCGGCCATACTGCAGGCCGATGTCCCTGGGCACGCTGAAGGCGCGCGGCTCACCCGGCCTGCCGTCCTCATCGGGGGCAACGACGGCAATCCAATCCCGGTTCGACAGCGGGAAGAAGGCCTGGCTGCCGAGCGGATGACGCTCCATCATCCGGATCTCGTAGGGAAACGCCCGCGGCTGGCCGCGAAACAGCGACAGGATGGTGCGCCCGCCGCCTCTCTCGGTGTCGGCCATGGCAAGCGCGTGGAAGCGCTCGGTGGTGCCCTCGTTGATCAGACGCCTTTCGGCGGCGCCCGCGTCCATCACGGTGCCGAACGGCGCGAAGGCCTCGGCGGTCAACGGCTCGAGCTCAAGCTCCTGCATGGCGGCTCACGACTCCGCCAGGATGGAGGCGATGCGAAAGCCGGCGATCTTTTCGACCTCGGCGCAGGCGGTCTGGAACTCGGTCGCCTGATTATTGGCGATCCGGACCTCGAAGGCCGCAAGGATGTCGTCCTTGGTCAGGCCCTTGACGGCGATGATGAAGGGAAAGCCGAATTCGCGCACATAATGGGTGTTGAGATCGGTGAATCGGGCGTGTTCTTCCTCGCTCAGCCGGTCGAGACCCGCCCCCGCCTGCTCGGACTTCGACTGGGCGGTCAGTTCGCCGGCGATCGCGAGCTTGCCCGCCAGGTCCGGGTGGGCGAGCAGCACGCCCAGGCGCTCGTCATGGGTGGTGGAGCGGAATTCGGCGCAGAGCGCTTCGTGCACCGGACCAGCCTCGAGCGGCGCCACGATCCGGCCATGGTCGAACGCCCGCTCGGCAATGAAGGGCGAGTGCTCGAACACGCCGCCGAAGAGATCGACGAATTCGCTGCGGGTCATGGCTTGGTCTCCGGATGGTGATGGGCGTGCCAGTGACGGGCGATGTCGATGCGGCGCGTGACCCAGGCCTTGTCGTGGGCGGCGACATAGTCGAGGAACCGCGCCAGCGCCGCCGCCCGTCCCGGCCGGCCGACCAGGCGGCAATGCAGGCCCACCGACATCATCTTCGGGCTGCCGGCAGCGCCTTCGGCCATCAGCACGTCGAACGTGTCCTTGAGATAGCTGAAAAACTGGTCGCCGGAGTTGAAGCCCTGGGGCGTGGCGAAGCGCATGTCGTTGGCGTCGAGCGTGTAGGGCACGATCAGATGCGGGCCCTTCGGCCCTTCGACCCAGTAGGGCAGCTCGTCCGCATAGGAATCGGCCGAATAGACGAACCCGCCCTCCTCCATGACCAGCCGAAGCGTGTTGACCGAGGGCTTGCCCTGGTAGATGCCCAAGGGACGCGATCCGGTCACTTCAGTGTGGATGCGGACGCAGTCGGCGATATGGCGGCGCTCCTCGGCTTTGGAAAAATCCTTGTATTCGAGCCAGCGCAGGCCGTGGCTGGCAATCTCCCAGCCGGCTTCCTTCATGGCCGCGACGGCTTCCGGGTTGCGCTGCATGGCGAGCGCCACACCATAGACCGTCACCGGCATTCCCCGTTCGGTGAACAGGCGCCAGAGCCGCCAGAACCCGGCGCGGGAGCCATATTCATAGAGCGACTCCATATTCATGTTGCGCTGGCCCGGCCAGGGCTGCGCGCCGACGATCTCCGAAAGCAGCGATTCCGAGGCCGGATCGCCGTCGAGGATCGAGCTTTCCCCGCCTTCCTCGTAGTTGACGACGAACTGGACAGCGCAATGGGCGCCGCCCGGCCATTTCGGGTCCGGCGGCGTCCGGCCATAGCCGACCAGGTCGCGGGGATAGGGTGAATTGCTCATCAACGGGTCCCTGTGAATGGGGCGAACGGTACCAGCACGGCCTCAAAAGTCGAGACCTCTACTTTGAAGAAAAACCGCAAGCTGTTGCGGCGATTTCAGCCGTTTGCGGGCTTGCCGGCCGCCCTGGCGACATGGTGTTCCACCGAAAAACTGAGGGGTATCTCCGGTCCCTCCGTCCCGGTCAGTCCGGCGACCAGGCAATCGGCCATGCGATGGGCGATGCCGAAGCTGATCTTGAAGCCGCCTGTCATGGCGAGCACGCCAGCGGCGCCCGGCACCGGGCCCAGCATCGGATCGCGGCCGATGGCGCGCGGCCGCACCCCGGCCCAGCGCCTTATTTCCGGCGCGTGCTTGATGACGGGACAGAGCTTGCGGGCGCGCTTGACGATCTCATCGAGCTGCGCGTCGGTGCTGACCGGATCGTCAAATTCGTTTTCGCTGGTCGAGCCCACGGCAACATGGCCGTTCTCGTGGACAATCACATAGACGCCGTCGTCATAGACCAGCGGCAGATCGGGCGAGGCGCCGGCATCAAGCAGCGCCGCCTGGCCTTTGACGCCGTCGCCGAGGGACAGAGCTTGAAGCCCCGCCGTGCGCGCGATCAGGGCAAAGGCGTCGACGCCGTTGGCGAGCGCCAGATGGCCGTAGCTCACCGTCGATCCGTCGGAGAGGCGCACCGTGTGCTCGGCTGTTGCGATGTCCACCACGGCGACGCCCAGGCGCAGCTCGACACCGGGCATGACCGCAAGGCTTGACAAGAGCGCGCCCAGCAGGCCCGGAGGCGACAGCCTGGCCGACAGGGTTTCGTGAACGACGCCGTGCGGGGCGCGCAGCATGTCGGGCCAGCCGCTGCGGTCAGGCGCGTGGTTGACGTCGAACCTGTACCGCCCGCCCCAATTGGCGCGGGCCTCCGTGCTCTGCTCGATCGCCGCGGCCCGTCCGCGCTCGGTGCTGAGCGGCAGCAGCCGGCCGACGCGGCGATAGGCGCAGAAGGCGCCGGTTTCGGATTCAAGCCGCGCCACCTCGTCCTCGAGATCCACCAGGGACTGGAACTGGAACGCCTTCTTGCCGTTCCAGCGCTCCGGGCTGTGGGGCATCAGCGCGCCCAGGAATCCGCCGCTGGCGCCCGAGCCGGGATTGAGGGGATCGACCAGCAAGACCGAAAGACCGGCGCGCGCCGCCTTGACGGCGAGCCAAAGGCCCGCCACGCCGGCGCCGGCAACGAGGAGATCGGGAGCAGCTTGACCGCCGCGCGCGACGCCGCTATCGGCAAAACCCATGATCGATCCTTCTGCCCCGGATGACGACACCTCAGGACAGCCCGTGAAGCTGTCCTGGCACGAAGGCGATATGCCCTATTCGGAGGAATTTGGCGACTTCTATTATTCCCGCGCCGACGGACGGGACGAATGCCGCCACGTGTTCCTGGGCGGCAACGGCCTGCCGGGCCGCTTTGCGACCGGGCCGCATTTCGTCATCGGCGAACTCGGTTTCGGCACCGGGCTCAACTTTCTCGAGACCTGGTCGGCCTGGGAGACGACGGCTCCCGACGCCGCGGTGCTGGAGTTTCATTCCTTCGAGCTACGCCCGCTCAAGCGCAGCGACATGATGCGCGCGCTGTCGGCCTGGCCCGATCTCGATGAAAAATCCTCACGGCTGGCGGCGGCCTGGCCGGATCAGCCGGCTGCAGGTATCAGCATGGACTTCCAGAGCACCGGGCGATCGATCCGGCTCCGGGTCCATGCCGGCCTGGCGCTCGACACGCTGGAAACACTGCGATTTAGAGCCGACGCCTGGTATCTCGACGGGTTTTCGCCATCGCGCAATCCGGACATGTGGTCGGCGGAGCTGATGCGGCTGGTGGCAAGCCGGACCCGGGAGGGCGGAACCTTCGCCACCTATTCCGCCGCCGGCTGGGTGCGGCGCAACCTGCAGGCCGCGGGCTTCACGGTGGAAAAACGCCAGGGCCATGCGGGCAAGCGCGACATGAGCGCGGGCCATCTCGGAGCCCCTTCCCTTCAGCCCTGATTGATCCGTGCTGCGATTTCGGACGGAAGCCATTCGCGGATCTTGGCCTCGAGCTTCTCCGGGCTGATCGGCTTGGACAGATAGTCATCCATGCCCGCCTCCATGCAGCGCTCCCGGTCGCCGGTGAGCGCATGGGCGGTAACGCCGATGACCGGGGTGTGGCCAAGGCCCGGATCCTCGGCTTCGGCCTTGCGGATCGCCTGGGTCGCCTGGTGCCCGTTCATCACCGGCATCGACACATCCATCAGCACCAGCGCGGGACGATGGCTCTTCCACAGGTCGAAGGCGGCGCCGCCATTGTCGGCGATCTGATAGCGCACGCCCAGATCCTCGAGGATCTGGGTGAAGACGATCTGGTTGACCTCGTTGTCCTCGGCCACGAGAAGATCGAGGCGGCTGTGCGGCGACGCCGGAGCCGGCGCGGCGGCGCGGGGGTCGGGCTTGGAGGAATGCACCGTCAGCTTCGGCGGCATCGACGCCGGGCTCAACCTGCCGCCATCTTGCGGCAGAGCCTTCGGATCGGCGCGATCCGGCCTGCTTTTGCCCTGCCCGGCGACCTGAAGCACCTTGACGATGGTTTCAAGCAGCAGCGAAGAACGGGCAGGCTTCATCAGGGTCTCTTGAACGATGCCCTTTCGAATATCGGAATCCGATGATTTGAGATCCATCGAGGTCAGCATGATGATCGGTGGGTTGTCGGGGCCGAATGTCTTGCGGATGGCGCGGGCGGTCATGACGCCGTCCATGTCCGGCATGTGATAATCGAGAATGACGGCATCGACCGGCAGATCCAGGCGGACAGCCGCTTCCAGCACGTCGATGCCTTCCTGCCCGGAGACAGCGGCACAGGCGTCAAAGCCCCAGGCGCTCAGCTGCTCGTTGAGGATGGCGCGGTTGACCGGATTGTCGTCGATGACGAGGATCCGCGATCCCGTCACGTCGATCGGGGCGATGCGGGCCTTGGCGGCGGTCGCGTCGACCGGCATGCTCAGGTCGACGATGAACACAGAGCCTTCGCCAACCGTGCTTTCGGCGCGGATGCGACCCTTCATCAGGCTCACCAGCCGCGACGTGATTGCCAGACCGAGACCGGTTCCCTCATGGCGGCGGGTCGAGGAGTTGTCGACCTGGGAGAACTTGTCGAACACCGCTTCAAGCTTGTCCTTCGGAATGCCGATCCCGGTGTCCTGCACCCGCAGCGTCATGTCGAGATGTCCGGTGGCATTCAAGGTTCCGGTGAGTTCGATCAGGACATGGCCGGATTCCGTGAACTTGATCGCGTTGCCGGCCAGGTTGGTGATGATCTGGCGCACGCGGCCCATGTCGCCGACGACGCGCGACGGCAGACCGGGATCGATGCGGACGATCAGCTCGATGTCGCGTTCCGCGGCCCGGCTCGAGATCAAGGTCGCCACGTCCTCGATGGCTTCGCGCATGTCGAACGGCGCCTCGTCGAGAACCATCTGGCCGGCATCGATTTTCGAGAAGTCCAGAATGTCGTTGATGATGGTCAGCAGCGCGTTGCCGGACTTGACGATGATGTCCGTGAAAGTGCGCTGGCGGGTATCGAGCTCGGTCCGCGACAGCAGTTCCGCCATGCCCAGAACGCCGTTCATCGGCGTGCGGATCTCGTGGCTCATGTTCGCCAGGAATTCGGACTTGGCGCGATCGGCGATCTCGGCCTTGCCCAGCAGGTCCTTCAATTCGCATTCGCGCTGCTTGGCTTCGGTTATGTCTGTATAGGTCACAATCATCGTGTGGTTGGCCGCCGGCTTCGCGTCAACCCTCAGCCAGAGCCCTTTCGGCAACTGGAATTCAAGCGAGTGGGCTATGCCTTCTTCGTGACGCTTCAGGATCCCGTCGATACCGTCTATGGAGGCGATGACGTCTTGATCGATTTCGAGATCCTGGCCATTGCGCAGATAGCTCTCCAGCGTGGTGCCCGGAGCAACCATGTTCTCGGGAACATCCAGCATTTCCCGGAATGTATCATTGGCGAACTGGATCCTGCCATCGGCGGTCACCATGAGCCCCTGCGCCATGGCGCCGGCCGCGCTTTTCAAAAGTCCGCCAGCGTACTCCGCCTCCGCCCGTGCAAGCACAAGCTCATTCTCCCGCTGCTTGAGCTCTGTCACGTCAAAGTAGGAGATCATGCGCTTGCCCTCGGACAGGGCGCGGACCGAATAGATCATCGTCTGGCCGTCGGCACGCGCAAATTCGCGCGGTTCGACATGTCCGCCTCGAATTTCATCAAGCCGGGCCTTGATGTACTCCTCGAATTTCTCCTCGGCGACCTGATAGATGCCGTTGTGCCGGTTGATGTCGATGAGCCGCCGGAAAGGCGCGCCGAGGTAAGCGTCGTCCGGCTTGATCTTCCAGATCCGGAAGAACGCATCATTGACCAGCTCTACATTGTGATCCCTGTCGACGACCACGACGCCCATATGCATGGCGTCAATGGCGCTTTCGAGATCTGACCGGTGGCTCTCGGCCAGCCGCCGCGCCTCGAAGACTTCTTCCTCGCGGCGCTTCATTTCGCTCACATCGATCGTCGTTCCGAGCAGATAGCGCCGACCGGTCGGATCGGTGAAACCGACTTTCCTGTCAATCAGCTTGAGCGCCTCGCCGTTGGCATTGGTGATGTCGGCATCGCGCTCGATGACGTCATAGCCGTTCATGACTTCGACATCGGCGTCGCGCAAGGCCTGTCCGTGTTCGCCAAAGATCGCGAAGTCGTCCCGGCCGATCATGTCGGCGCTGGAAATTCCAGTCAGGACGCCATGGGCGCGGTTGACATAGGTGTAGCGGTATTGCTCGTCCTTGACGAAGCTCGAGACCGGCATTTCATCGAGGATGGCGCGGAACAGCTCGTTCTCCGCGACCTTGCCTTCCAGCGCGGATTCACGCTGCTTGAGATCGGTGACGTCGATGCGCAACCCCAATGTGCATCCGTCATTGAGCCCCTTGTTGATGATGCGAAGCCAGCGACCGTTTTTCAGCCGCTCGACGGTTGGCTTGCCGAATTGTCGATGCTCGGAGAGCCGCTTCTCGATCCAGGCCTGGCGGGCCTCGGGATCTTCCTCGGCCTGGATGCTGCAGGTGATTTCCAGAACGGCCCGCAGGGTCTGCCCGACCTCAAGCTTGTAGTGGGGCGCGGTGATCGCATCCATTGCCGGATTGACGTAGAGCAGGACATCGTTCGGATCATACAGCACGATGCCGACGTCCAGCCGGTCGAAGATCTCGTTGAAGCGATTGAGCATCAGGACGTCGGACCCGGCGCCGCGCGGACCGACAGCCTCGGCGCGTTCGCCCGGTTGATCCGCGGCAATCCAGCGCATCAGCCCGCCATCGGGCAGCGCGGTCTCGCGCCATGGACCGGTTGCGGTTTTGTGCGGATGGCTCTGCGCCACGATCCGTCCGGTGCCGTCGAACACCGCGATCGGCTGAGCGGCGGATTCGATGGCGGCCTGCAGCAGCCTGTAGTCGCCCCGCAGGGCCCCGTCAGCGGGCTGGCTGGGCGGCGGCGGGAGAGGTTTCCGGACTTCGGACAGTGCAGGCTCCGGCGCCGCGGTGCCGCCGCCGGTCTCGAAGCGGACGCCGGCAATGGGCTCGAAATGCCCGACGATGAAGGTCTTGCCGGTGGATTGACGCTTGCGGTGAATGCGGATGCGGTACCGCCCGCCCTTCAACGGATGGGCGAACAGGGCGACCTGGTCCTTCCCGAAAACCAGGCTGCGGCGCTCCTTCTCGTCGCGGTCGTTCTGTTCGACCGAATCAAAATGCTGATGGCTCTGCTGACCGATCAAAGAGGCAGGCGCGCAATCCCACAAGGACGCATAGGCGGCATTGACGGCGACATATCGAAGCTCGGAATCCTTGACGAACGCCGGATTCGCGTCGCTGCCAACCCGCGCGCAAGCCTCCGCCAGAACGTCGTCGCCTTCGAAATTTTCCACATCACCCACCCGGCAACTCCCCCGATGCACGTTTTGGCATGTTTCACAGCCAGTTACATTGCATGGCGGGCTTAAAGAAAACGTTAACCATGGATTGCAGGGTAGCCCTGCCTGCTTACGCGAGACTTGTCTTCGGCACCGGACCGGTCCCGCAAAATATGCTTCCCGGCACGGCTTGCAGGAAGCACCGGTCCGGCATAGCGTCTCGCACCATCGTGGCACGCCGCCGGGGCAAGACCGGTGCCGGCGGCCGAAATCGCGAACATGACGGGGCCAGGTTCACATGAGCAGCTTTGACGACATCGTACCCGCAGCCATCGAGAACACCGCGGGCGCGCCCGAGCGGCGCAAACGCGCCGGCGGCGGACGCGGCGGCGACAGGGGCAAGGGCCGCAAGAGCCCGGCAACCCTGCGCTACCGGTCGATCCTGAACAGCCAGGAGCCGTCCCTGCTTCTGTCGGAAGAAGGCCTGGAGGCGATTCACGAGGCCTCGCTCACCGTGCTCGAACAGATCGGCATGGATTTCATGCTGGCGGAGGCCCGCGACCGGCTGAAGGCCGGCGGCGCCGATGTCGTGGCCGGAAGCGAGCGGGTGCGGCTCGATCGCGGCCTGATCATGGACCTGGTCGCCAAGGCGCCCGGCCCGTTCACGCTGCATGCCCGCAATCCCGAGCGCAACATCGAGATCGGCGGCCGCAACATCGCATTCGCGCAGGTGGCGTCGGCGCCCTACTGCTCGGACCGCGACAATGGCCGCAGGACCGGAACCCAGGAAGACTTCCGCAACCTGATCAAGCTGGCGCAGTCCTTCGACATCATCCACATGACCGGCGGCTATCCGGTGGAGCCGACCGACCTGCACGCCTCGGTGCGCCACATCGACTGCCTCTCCGATCTGGTCAAGCTCACGGACAAGCCGTTCCATGCCTATTCGCTGGGCAGGGAGCGCAATCTTGATGCACTCGAGATCGTGCGCATCGGCCGCGGAATCAGCGCCGAGCAGCTCGACGCCGAGCCGTCGCTGTTCACCATCATCAACGCGTCCTCGCCGCTGCGCTACGACGCGCCGATGCTGCAGGGCATCATCGAGATGTCGGCGCGCAACCAGGTGGTGGTCATCACCCCGTTCACGCTGGCGGGCGCCATGGCCCCGGTCACCATCGCCGGCGCGCTGGTGCAGCAGAACGCCGAGGCGCTTGCGGGCATCGCGTTCACGCAGCTCGTCCGCGCGGGCGCGCCGGTGATCTATGGCGGGTTTACCTCCAATGTCGACATGAAGTCGGGCGCGCCGGCCTTCGGCACACCCGAATACATGAAGGCGGTGATGGCGGGCGGGCAGCTGGCGCGGCGCTACGGCGTGCCCTACCGCACCTCCAACACCTGCGCCGCCAACACGCTCGACGCCCAGTCGGCCTACGAGTCGATGATGTCGCTGTGGGCCGTGGTCCAGGGCGGCGGCAACTTCATCATGCATGCGGCCGGATGGATGGAGGGCGGGCTGACGGCCTCGTTCGAGAAGTTCATCCTCGATGTCGACATGCTGCAGATGGTGGCCGAGTTCCTGGCGCCGCTCGACACAAGTCCCGAGGCGCTGGCCATGGACGCGATTGCGGAAGTGGGTCCCGGCGGGCACTATTTCGGCACCGCCCACACGCTGTCGCGCTACGAGACCGCGTTCTATTCGCCGATCCTGTCGGACTGGCGCAATTTCGAGAGCTGGAGCCTGGCCGGCCAGCCGACCACCTATGACCACGCCAACCGGGTCTGGAAGGACACATTGGCCAACTACGAGGCGCCGCCGCTCGACGAGGCGATCGCCGAGGAACTCGACGCCTTCGTCGCCCGGCGCAAGGGCGAAGGCGGCGTGCCGACCGATTTCTGATCAGACGATCACCCTCGTCCGGCGATTGGTGAGCCAGACGCCGACGACGGCGATCAGGGTTCCGAGGATCATCGGGCCGGTCAGCGCCTCGCCGAACAGCAGCCAGCTCTCGATCGCCACCGCCGGCGGCACCAGATAGGTGAGCGAAGCGGCTCGGGAGACCTGGCCGCGGCGGATGAGATACAAGAGCAGCATGATGGAGACCAGCGACAGGCCGAGCACCGACCAGCCCATGGCGAGCGCGAATTCGAGGCTCCAGTCGATCCGCAGCGGCTCGATCAGCAGCGCCATCGGCAGCACCACCGATACGCCTCCGACATATTGCAGCGTGGCGATGGCGCGCAGGTCGCCCTGCTGCAAGTGCTTTTTCTGGTAGATCGTGCCATAGGCCACCGAGGCCATGGCGGCGACATTGATCAGCAGCGGCGTCAGGGCCGCGCGGAGGAGGTCGGCGTCGAGCATCAGCAGCCCGGGCAGGATGGCCACCAGCAGGCCGGCAAGGCCCAGCGCAACGCCGAGCTTCTGGGGTCGGGTCAAACGTTCTCCGACAAGGTAGGGCGCCGCGACCGCCGTCATCAGCGGCTGTAGGGCAGCAATCAGCCCGGATATGGACGCGGGCACCCCTTGCGAGATGGCCCACCAGACACCGCCCAGGTAGATGCCATGCAGGAACACGCCCGAGACGATGCCGTGCAGGAACCCGGCTCGGGTCCTGGGCCAGGCCGCACGGCTCACAATCGTGATCACCGCAAAAAGTGCTGCAGCAATGGTGAAGCGCAGGCTGAGGAAGGTCAGCGGATCGGCATGCGGGCTCGCATATTTGGCGGCGATCCAACCGGTCGACCAGAGCAGGACGAACAGGGCCGGGGCGATACGATCAAGCGTCATGAAACGGGGCCTTATTGCCAGAGCGCCGGAGGCGCGGTCGCGAACGGCGGCGCCTGGAAGCGTTAGACACCTACCCCTTGCTTATGCAAGCCCGTTGTCCGCTCTTCAAGGAAATCAACCGCCTGGGCATCCCGGCATTGCGGCCTGCCCGCAACATTTCTTGAAAAAATCGCGCGCGCGCCGCACTGCAGAGAATTCCTGCACGGTTCTTGCTTTCTCAAACCTGATACGATCTTATACAGTCAAAAGGGAGCGACAAACACGTGCCTTTCGATGAAATGCTGACGTCGGACAGCCTTCCGCGAGAACCCTACAAAGGGTACTTCAACTGGCACTCGCAACAAAAGACGTCCGATCTGATCAAGAAATCGCGGGACGCGGAGAGCATATTCCGCAAGACCGGCATCACCTTCGCGGTCTACGGCAAGGAAGATTCATCGGAACGTCTCATTCCCTTCGACATCGTGCCGCGCATCATCTCCGGCTCCGAATGGCGCAAGCTGGCGCAGGGTATCGAACAGCGGGTGATGGCGCTCAACGCCTTTCTCGACGACATCTACCACAAGCAGGAAATCATCAAGGCCGGCCGCGTGCCGCGCGCGCTGATCGAGAAGAACGATGCGTTCCTGCCGGAAATGATCGGCATGCGTCCGCCGGGCGGCGTCTACACCCACATCATCGGGACCGACATCGTGCGCACCGGCGAAGGCGAGTTCTATGTGCTGGAGGACAATGCGCGCACGCCGTCGGGCGTCTCCTACATGCTCGAGAACCGCGAGACCATGATGCAGATGTTTCCCGAGCTGTTTCACCTCAACAAGGTGCGGCCGGTCGAGAACTATCCCAAGCTGTTGCGCCAGAGCCTGGCGGCGGTGGCACCTCCGGGCTGCACCGGCAAGCCGCGGATCGCGGTGCTGACGCCCGGGATCTTCAATTCTGCCTTCTACGAGCATGCCTATCTCGCCGACCAGATGGGCGTCGAACTGGTCGAGGGCTCCGACCTGCGCGTCATCAACGGCAAGGTGGCGATGCGCACGACGCTCGGCTACGAGGCGATCGACGTGCTCTACCGCCGCGTCGATGACGATTATCTCGATCCCCTGAGCTTCCGTCCGGATTCGACACTGGGGGTGCCCGGCATCATGGACGTCTACCGGGCGGGCAACATCACCATCGCCAACGCGCCCGGCACCGGGATCGCCGACGACAAGGCGATCTATTCCTACATGCCCGATATCGTCGAATTCTACACGGGCCAGAAGCCGATCCTCGAGAACGTGCCGACCTTCCGCTGTTCGGAGCCGGACACGCTGCAATATGTGCTCGAGCACCTGGCCGAACTGGTGGTCAAGGAAGTGCACGGATCGGGCGGCTACGGCATGCTGGTGGGACCTGCGGCCTCCAAGCGCGAACGCACGGACTTCGCCGCCAAGCTCAAGGCGCGTCCGGGCAACTACATCGCCCAGCCGACGCTGTCGCTGTCGACCGTGCCGATCCTGGTCAAGAAGGGCCTGGCGCCGCGGCATGTGGACCTCAGGCCGTTCGTTCTGGTCTCCAACAAGGTCCAGATCATTCCCGGCGGGCTCACGCGCGTGGCGCTCAAGGAAGGCTCGCTCGTCGTCAACTCCAGCCAGGGAGGCGGCACCAAGGACACCTGGGTGCTGGAGGACTGACATGCTGGGAAGAACCGCAAACGGCCTGTTCTGGATGTTCCGCTACATCGAGCGCGCGGAGAACACGGCGCGTCTGATCGATGCCGGCCTGAGGATGTCATTGACCCGCATGCACGGGCATGAGGAGGAATGGGAATCGGTGCTGCGCAGTTCCGGCGTGTTCAATTCCTACAGCGCCACCAATGCCAAGGTCACCGGCGCGGATGCCGTCAACTACCTGCTGCGCGACACATCCAACCCGTCAAGCATCCTGTCGGCCATCGAGGCTGCGCGCAACAATGGCCGCATGGTGCGCACCGCGCTCACGCGCGAGGCCTGGGAAGCCACCAACGAATGCTACCTCGACATCAAGGCCCAGCTGGCGCGGAAGATTTCGGGCGACGAGATGCCCGAGATCATCAACACCATCAAGCAGCGCACCGGGCTGATCCGCGGCGCCTTTCACGGCACCATGCTGCGCAACGAGATCTACAATTTCTCTCGGATCGGCACCTTCATCGAGCGCGCCGACAACACCTCGCGCATTCTCGACGTGAAATACTACGTGCTGCTGCCCGCGGTGTCCTATGTCGGTTCCTCGCTCGACAACGTGCAGTGGGAATCGATCCTCCGCTCGGTTTCGGCGCACCGGTCCTATGGCTGGGTCTATGATGACGACTACAAGCCGGCCAACATCGCCGATTTCCTGATCCTCAATGGCCGGATGCCGCGGTCGCTTGCCTATTGCTACGACAAGATCACGGCGAATCTCGGCTACCTCGAACGGGAGTATGGCGAACGGACGACCTGCCACGAGACCGCGGCGGCGACACTGGGCATGCTGCGCGAGCGCGAGATCCAGTCGATCATGGATTTCGGCCTGCACGAGTTTCTCCAGGATTTCATCAGCCATAACAGCCGGGTTGCTGCCGAGATCTCAGAAGCCTACCGGTTCTACCAGGACTGATCCGATGCAACTGAAAATCTCCCATGTGACGGACTATGCCTACGCGGAACCGGTTCGCTATGCCCTGCAGCGCCTGAGGCTGACGCCGCAGGACAGCCCGCTGCAGACCGTGCGTTCCTGGTCGACCCATGTCGAGGGCGGCGCGGTCGAGGCGCGCTACATCGACCATTTCGGCAATGTGGTGGAACTGGTGAGCGCCAGCCGCAACACCGAGGCGATCAAGGTGGTGGCGTCGGGGATCGTGGAAACCCATGACAAGATCGGCGTGTGCGGCCCGCACCGGGCCTACATGCCGCTGTGGCTCTACCAGCGCGATACCGCCCTGACCAAGCCGGGCAAGATGATCCGCGAACTGGCCCGCAGCATCGAAAAGGGCAAGCCGCTCGAACAACTCCATGGCCTGATGACCAAACTGCACGAGGCGATGGCCTATGTGCCGGGGGCGACCCAGACCCATACGCTGGCCGAAGACGCGCTGGCCGCGGGCAAGGGGGTGTGCCAGGACCACGCCCAGGCCTTTGCGGCGGCGGCGCGGGTGATGGGGTTTCCGGCGCGCTATGTCTCGGGATACCTGATGATGGAGGAGACGCCCGACCAGGCCGCGAGCCACGCCTGGGCGGAGGCCCATGTCGACGGGCTGGGCTGGGTGGGCTTCGATGCCGCCAACGACATGTCGCCCGACGACCGCTATGTCCACATCGCCTACGGCCTCGACTACAAGGACGCCGCACCCATATCTGGCATTCGCACCGGGACCGGCGAAGAACAGCTTGCAGTCCGCATCACAGTGGAGCAATAAGATTCGGGCGGGATTTTAAAGGGCGGATTCGCGAATCATGACTTATTGCGTCGGGCTTCGCCTCAACAGGGGCATGATCTTCATGTCCGACACGCGCACCAATGCCGGCGTCGACAACATCTCGACATTCCGCAAGATGTACACCTGGTGCAAGCCCGGCAACCGGCTGATCACGCTGCTGTCGGCGGGGAACCTGGCGACCACGCAGACCGTCGTCAGCATGCTCGAGGAGCACACCAAGGCCGCCCACGACCGGCATCCCGACATCATGGAGGCGCCCTCGATGTTCGAGGTGGCGCGGCTGGTCGGCGAGACGGTGCGCGACGTCATCAAGACCGCAACCGATGGCGGATACCAGAGCGAATCCACCTTCAGTGCCACCTTCATTCTCGGCGGACAGGTCGAGGGCGGCGCGATGCGGATGTTCCTGATCTATCCGGAAGGCAATTTCATCGAGGCCACCGAGGACAATCCGTTCTTCCAGATCGGCGAGCACAAATACGGCAAGCCGATCCTGGTGCGAGCCTATGACCCGGACATGAGCTTCGAAATGGCGACGAAGCTGCTTTATGTCTCGTTCGATTCGACGCTGAAATCGAACCTCTCGGTCGGCCTGCCGCTGGACCTGCAGTTCTACGAGCGCGACAGCCTGACCAAGGGCTATCAAAAGCGCATCCAGGCGAGCGACCCCTATTATCGCAAGATCTCGGACGGCTGGTCTGATGCCTTGCGGGCAGCGTTCAACAGCCTTCCGGATTTCGAGCGCGACTGATCCTTCCCAAGGCCGATCTACTGCGCGGCAGACGCGACGCGCAGACCGCCAGCCTGTTCAATGAACGAAACAATCTCCTCCACGCCCGCGCCGCGGCGCATGTCGGTGAACAGATGCGGACGGCCCTTGCGGCCGACTGAGGCGTCGCGTTCCATGACCGCAAGATCGGCGCCGACATGGGGCGCCAGATCCATCTTGTTGATGACCAGCAGGTCCGAGCGCGTGATCGCCGGGCCGCCCTTGCGCGGGATTTCCTCGCCCTGGCAGACCGAGATCACGTAGATGGTCAGGTCGGCGAGATCAGGCGAAAAGGTGGCGGCGAGATTGTCGCCGCCCGATTCGATGAAGATGATGTCGAGACCCGGGTGCCGCGCATTGAGTTGATCGATGGCGCGCAGATTGAGCGAGGCGTCCTCGCGGATCGCCGTGTGCGGACAGCCGCCGGTTTCCACGCCGATCACCCTGTCAGAGGGCAGCGCCTGCATCCTCACCAGCGCCTCGGCATCCTCGCGGGTGTAGATGTCGTTGGTGATGACGCCGATCGACCAGGTGTCGCGCATCGCCTTGCAGAGCTTGTCGGTGAGCGCGGTCTTGCCAGAGCCGACGGGGCCGCCGATGCCGACGCGCAGGGGTCCATTGGGTGAGGTCATGACAGGAACAGCCTTGGTTGCAGGGTTTCGTGGTTCATCGCGGCACTGTCGGCAATGAAGGCCGCACCGCCAAGATCGTCGAGGGTCGCGGCGGCGGCACGCTCCGCCGTCCGTCCGATCAAGGGCTCAAGGCTCGCCAGCGCGCTGGCCGCCCCGTCCTGGCCCACGACCGACAGCCGGATCGCGCATTGCAGCTGGTTGGAGACGAAGGCGTGCAGATAGGCACCCGCCGACAGTCGCGGATCGATCCGCTCGAGCCCGGCCGCGGCGCCGACGACGACCGGCAGCGGCGCGCCCCTGCCCGGCAGCAGGTCGGGCCTGACCCAATGCGCCACCCCCTCGAGAAACGACGTGCCCTGGTTCAGCGTCTCGTCGCGGCGCTCCCGGGCCACGCACAGCGCCAGGCAGAGCTCGGACAGGCCGTCGATCGTTGCGCGGTCGCCTGAACTCCGGTGCGCCTCGATGAGGAGGACGACGTCGTTCCAGAGCGCGCCCAGGGTGATCTGTGCGTCGATCCAGTCGGCGAGCGAGGCCAAGTCGCGCACGTGACCGGCATGCACGGCCTGCTCGAGACCCGCGGAATAGGCGAAGCCGCCGACCGGGAACACCGGCGAGAGCCAGCTCATCAGCTTGAGCAGGGACCCGCTCTCAGTCATGACCGTGGCCATGGTCATCGTGGGCGTGGCCGTCATCGCGGTGATCGCCATGCCCATGATCATGATGGCCGGCATGGGCGCCGCCATAGGCCCCGCCTTCCGGATCGAACGGCGCCTCGATGTCGGTGACCGATGCGCCAAGGCCCAGGAGCATGGCGCGGATCACGTGATCGCGCCGTATGCGGATGCTCTCGGCCGCGATTTCGGCGGCGAGATGCCGGTTGCCGATCTGCCAGGCGAGCGCCAGCAGATGCGCCGGGTCCCTGCCCTTGACCTCCATCAACGGCTCTGGCCTGGCGCGGACCTCGATGATGCGGCCGTCATCGAGCACCAGGCCGTCGCCGTGGCGCAACAGCCGCGCCTGCGGGAGGTCGAGCAGGAAGGCGATGGTGGCGCCCGTCTCCAGCCGGTCCGAGACCATCATCATGCGGCGCCGGTGACGCGCGGTTTCATCCAGCGTGATGGTGGCTGCGGCTGAGTCAAAGCCCCGTGTGACTGAGGCGGCGGTCGGCAATGTCATGCAGTCTCCCTATCCAAACAATATCTTCTCGATCTCCGGCACCGGGTGCTTGGTCAGATCCTTGGCGAGTTCGGCGACGATCCTGTCGGAGACCGGCTTGCCCAGCGCCTTGCGCAAGGCGCCCAGCACCACCGGTGGCGCGACGATCACCAGATCCTCGAACCGGTCGGCGAGCGCATGGGTCTCCAGAAGTGCCGCGATCTCCCGGGCGAATTCATGCTTGGCCAGGCGGTGCCAGTCGGTTTCCTGCACGGCGCTGCGATGGGCGCTGCCCATGCCGTCCGACAGCCGTCCCGGACGGTCGACGCCCTGCTCCGCGGTGCGCGGGTTCGACTGCGCGAACCCGGTGAACACCTCCAGCGCCGGTCTGTCCGGCGTGCCGGCATTGACCAGGAACAGCGCCTTCTCGCCATCGGCAACCACGACCCAGGCTTTGTGCTTCAATCTGATATCAGACATCGTACGCTCCATCTTGTTGGACTACGACACCGACATAATCACAGAATGTGGCATCACATCTTGACGGACGTCAGGGACCGGGACATCGCTCAGAACATAAAATACCGCTGCGCCATCGGCAGCACCGTTGCCGGTTCGCAGGTCAGCAGCTGGCCATCGGCGCGGACCTCGTAGGTTTCCGGGTCGACCTCGATGTGCGGCAGCGCGTTGTTGAGCACCATCGAGGCCTTGGAGATGCCGCCGCGGGTGTTTTCCACCGCACACATCTGCTTGGCGGTGCCGAGCTTGTGGGCGAGCCCGTCCTCGATCGCCGCCTGGCTCACGAAGGTGACGGAGGATTCGGTCCGCGCCTTGCCGTAGGCGCCGAACATCATGCGGTAATGGACCGGCTGCGGCGTCGGGATCGAGGCGTTGGGGTCGCCCATCGGGGCCGCGGCGATCATCCCGCCCAGGAGCACCATGTCGGGCTTGACGCCGAAGAAGGCCGGGTTCCACAGCACCAGGTCGGCGCGCTTGCCCACCTCGATCGAGCCGATGTGCTTGGACACGCCCTGAGCGATGGCGGGATTGATGGTGTATTTGGCGATGTAGCGGCGGACGCGGAAATTGTCGTTCTCGCCGGTCTCCTCCGGCAAGCGGCCGCGCTGGCGCTTCATCTTGTCCGCCGTCTGCCAGGTGCGGATGATGACCTCGCCGACCCGGCCCATGGCCTGGCTGTCGGACGCGATGATCGAGAACGCGCCGATGTCGTGCAGGATGTCCTCGGCGGCAATCGTCTCCTTGCGGATGCGGCTTTCGGCGAAGGCGATGTCCTCGGGGATGGAACTGTCGAGATGGTGGCAGACCATCAGCATGTCGAGATGCTCGGCGATGGTGTTGACCGTGTAGGGTCTTGTCGGGTTGGTCGAGGACGGCAGGACATTGGGCAACCCGCAGACCTTGATGATGTCGGGCGCATGGCCACCGCCCGCACCCTCGGTGTGGAAGGCGTGGATGGTCCGGCCCTTGATGGCGTCGACGGTGGCCTCGACAAAACCTGACTCGTTCAATGTGTCGGTGTGGATCATCACCTGGATGTCGTACTGGTCCGCAACGGCCAGGCAGTTGTCGATGGCCGCGGGCGTCGTGCCCCAGTCCTCGTGCAGCTTGAGCGCGCAGGCGCCGCCGAGGATCATTTCCTCGAGGGCTGCCGGTTTGGAGGCATTGCCCTTGCCCGACAGGCCGATGTTCATCGGGAAAGCGTCCATCGCCTGGATCATCCGCCCCAGGTGCCAGGGGCCGGGCGTGCAGGTGGTGGCGAGCGTGCCGTGCGCGGGACCGGTGCCGCCGCCGAGCATGGTGGTGAGCCCGCTCATCAGCGCCTCCTCGATCTGCTGCGGGCAGATGAAATGGATGTGGCTGTCAAAGCCGCCGGCGGTCAGGATCTTGCCTTCGCCGGCGATCGCCTCGGTGCCGGGGCCGATGATGATGGTCACACCGGGCTGGGTGTCGGGATTGCCGGCCTTGCCGATAGCGGCGATGCGGCCGTCCTTCAGGCCGATATCGGCCTTGTAGATGCCGGTGTGATCGACCACCAGCGCATTGGTGATGACCGTGTCGACGGCGCCGTCGGCGCGGGTGACCTGGCTCTGGCCCATGCCGTCGCGGATCACCTTGCCGCCGCCGAACTTGACCTCCTCGCCATAGGTGGTGAAGTCCTTCTCCACCTCGATGAACAGCTCGGTGTCGGCAAGCCGCACCTTGTCACCCACGGTCGGTCCATACATGGCCGCATAGGCGCGGCGGGGCAGTTTCGTCATCGGCTCATCCCCCGGATAGGTTGTTTCGACATCATGTTGCCGCCACACAATGGTCCAGCGATTGCCTTGCGGGCGGCAGTCTCAGGCCACATTCGGGCGGTGTTGTTAGGGCGCCTTGCGCGACGCGGAAGGCAGAACGCGAACCTCCAACGAAGGGACCCATCATGAAAAACGGGATCATCCTCGCCGCAGCCCTCGCGCTGACCACCGCCCCCGCGCTTGCCCAGACGCAGCAACCCGCGCCCACGCCGCAAACCCAGACGCCGGCTCCGGCGCAACAGCCGACGGTCCAGACCGTCAGCGTCATCGACATCACCGAGCTTCCCGCCGAATCCCAGGCGCAGGTGGCCCAGATCGAGGAACAGCGCACGGACCAGGACCTTGCAAACCTGCGCCAGTCCATCGAAACCTCGCCGGCGCTGCTCCAGGCGCTCGAGGAGCAGGGCGCGACTCCCGCCGACGTGGTGGCTGCAAGCCTGAGCCAGAACGGCGCCTTGACCATCGTCACCCGCAAGGCGGGCTGACCGCCCGGCCTCTCGCTGCCAGTTCCGGCCTGATGCGCCAGACGGGGGAACCAAACGCCCCCGTCTGGCTTTATCCGGAGCGACTGTCCGCACCATGAAGCCATCCGAAGGGGACCCCGAATGACCAAGACCCGCACGTTTTCCCGAACCTGGATGCATGGCCTTGCTTCCACAGCCTTCCTGGCGGCATCGCTCATCAGCCTGCCGCTCGGCGCGCAGGGGGTTGCCGATCAGGAGGCGGTCGACCGGATCGTCGGCTCCGAAGTCAACGAGGAGCAGGTGCGATCCGAAGCCGGGGACGACCGCGTCATTGTCGCGATCGAGAACCTTGCGGAAAACATCGACATCGTTCGCAAGATCACCACTCTTGATCGCGTCGACATCGTCTACATGCCGGATTCGTCGCTGATTGAAGGCGGGCCACCCGAGAAGATCGCGACGAAGCTTAGCGAACACAGTGAGGCCGTGGACAATCTGCGTCACGAACTGGAAGGCAACGCCCTGCTCTACCACGCGATCAACTCCAAGAATGTCCTGATCCGAGATGTCCTCGCCATCGAATTCGACAGCGAGAAGCATCTGGTAATTTTTGCCGCGGCCAAGCCGTCGCAGTAATGCGCAGGGGTTCCCGGACCGTTCACGGGTAGCCATTGGCGAGCGTCTCGCCGCCGCTCCGGCATGCCAGACCTTGTCCCATAGGTCAGGGCCACGAATGGAGACACAAACGAGTCTGGTTGTATTGGACAGCATGGCGGGTCTACCGGGACGGGAGGGTAGTTCGTGCGACCATCATCGCGGCCAATCCAAGCGCGGACGCGCTGGCGAGTTCAGTACCTTTCTTGAACCTGGTGTTTCCGGCAAGACGCGCTGTTCGTGAGCCGAGCCAGGAATAAATGAGCAATGTCGGATATTCGATAGCCGTGCTCAGCACGGCAAGGACCAGCATCCGCAACTCGATCCCGTCACCTGGACCGGCAAAGACCGGCAGCGTTACGCAAAAGGCCAGCACCGACTTCGGATTGGCGCCCTGGGAGGCGAAACTTGTCACAAAGAGCGAGCCTGACGAGGCAGGCTTACGCGGCTCAGGTTGCGCATCGCTGCGCAGATAGGCACGGCGCAGGACGCCGACCGCCAGCCAAATGAGATAGGCAGCGCCGCACCATTTGATGATTTCAAACAGGACCGGAAAAGCTGCAATGAGGGTACCCATGCCAGCTGTCGCAAGCAGCGCATACATCATATTGGCCGAGAAAATGCCGGCCATACTGGCGTGAGCGGGCCCAACCCCGTGGGCAATTGAATCACTGACAACCTTGAGAACAGCCGGCCCCGGCGTGAGGTTCAATGTCAACGTGAGCACGGCATAGGCAACGACGAGATCGAAATCGAAAGAGGCAGCAAAATCATTCAATGACATCGACGTTCCTCGGTTCGCTCATTCAGAAACTTGCTCAGCAGTCAAAAACGGGTCCTCAACGGCCTTCAAGTGACCGGGAGAGGAGCTCGATGCGTTCGCGGGTCACGCGGGCCAGGCAAAGGCTGCCGACCATCGGCTGCGCGGAGCCGCCAAACACCTCGTAGGCTTCATACTCGCACTGCGAATCGCGGAACGTGATCCAGGCGCGCTGGGCACTGCGAAGGGCTTCAAGCGTTGTCGGTACGCCCATCGACTTGGCCTGTTCGCCGACATATTCGTCATTCTGCCTCGCCGCCGCCACCACGGAAGGCCAGAGCGCGTTGAGGTCCTTGTCGGCCTCTTCATAGTCAAGATGAGCGCAGTAGGTCATCTCCATCTGCGTCTGCGGATCGATGCAATCGGGCAGGTCCTCGGCGGACGCAGAGGCGCCCAGCATCAGATATGCGCAAAGGCCCATCACGGTTTGCCTGGTACTCACGGCCTGCCTCGGGTTTCGGAATTCATGGAGACGCTCCATGCGATGGTCCGGCCTGGCCATCCCACCGCATGGAGAGCTTGCTCAGGCGTCAGATCATCGCCATCACGCGCGCGGGTCCGCCGGTGCCGTTGCGGTGCTTGGGGGCGCCCACGAACAGCGTCGCGCCGGTGGCGGGCAGCTGGTCGAGATTGGCGAGGTTCTCGATGCCGAAGCGGCCGGAGGGCAGCCATGAGTAATGGACCGCGAAATCGGCCGAATTGCCCGGATCGAGCGACAGCGTGTCGACCCCGATCGAACTCGCGCCCATCTCGATGAGCATGTCGGTCGCCGCCTTGGAAAAGCCCGGGAACGCGAAATTGCCCTCGGCGTTGTTGCGGTAGCTCGCGTCACCCACCTTGTCCTGCCAGCCGGAATTCATGGCGACGCAGGCGCCCTGCGGAATGGCGCCATGGGCGCTGGTGAAGGCTTCGATGTCTTCGGGCTCGACCATCGCATTGGGTTCTTCGGCCGCCTTGGCCTTGATGTCGACAATGCAGAGCGGGCAGATCAGGTTCTGAGGGTCGAGTTCGGCGACCGACGTGCCGTCCTTGGAAAAATGCAGCGGTGCATCGATGTGGGTCCCGGAATGCTCGAAAATCGTCAGTTCCCAGATCTGGTAGCCGGAGGCGTCGAAATTGACGTTCTCGGTAAAGAGGATCCCCGGCTTGCCGTCGAAGGTCGGGAATTCGCCGTCCAGCACATGGGTCAGGTCGACAACCTTGCCGCTGGCCTGCGCGAGCGCCGGCCGGGCCGACATCGCGCCGGCGGCGGTGGCCGCAAGGCCCGCGGCCGCGGTCTTGCGGAAGAAGTCGCGGCGCGACACCATCGAGGACTTGACGTTATTGATCACACAGGCATTGCACATCTGGGTTTCCTTCCCCTGTTATGGCGCTGGAACAACACTCTGATCCGGGAAGCGATGCATCCTGAAAGATCGGACACTCCGTCTCTATCGCGCCCCTAGAGCTTTCCCATCACCTTCTGCTGAAATCCGTAGACCTCACGTCCGCCCGACAGCGGCACCAGGGTCACATCGCGTTCCTGGCCGGGCTCGAAGCGCACCGCGGTTCCGGCCGCGATGTTGAGCCGGTGGCCGCGCGCCTGGTCGCGGTCAAAGCGCAAGGCCTCGTTGGCCTCGTAGAAATGGTAGTGGCTGCCCACCTGCACCGGCCGGTCGCCGGTGTTGGCGACCTTGAGCGTGAGCGATGGCGCGCCGACATTGAGTTCGATGTCGCCGTCCTTCGTGATGACTTCACCGGGGATCATGGGCGCGCCTCCTTTTCGTGTTCGTTCAGCCGGCCACAGCCAGCGCGGCGCCGGCCAAAGCGGTCATCGCGCCCGCGGCGCGGGTGATCCAGGACTTGCCGTCGCGGCTCTGAAGCTTGCCGAAAGCAAGACCCAGGCCGATACCCGCGGCATGCAAGAGCGCGGTGGCGATCATGAAGCCGATGGCGAAGCTCGCTGCGCCTGCCTCACCCAGTTCGCCGCCATGGGCGTGGCCGTGGAAGACCGCGAAGAAGGCCACGGCTGCGGCCATGCCGGCGGTCGAGAACGGCAGTGCCAGCGCCACCATGATGCCGATGAAGATGATCGAGGCCAGGATCACCGGCTCGACGAAGGGCAGCGGCAGGCCGGCGATCGCGGCAATGAATCCGAGGCCCATGGTGCCGACAAAGGCTGCAGGAACGACGAGCATCGCGCGGCCCTTGAGCGAGGCCGCCCAGAGGCCGACCGCCACCATCACCAGCACATGGTCGAGACCGAACAGCGGGTGGGAGAAGCCCGCGGCGAACGAGCCGTGCTCGGAAGGATCGAGATGGGCAAGCGCAGGCACGGTCGCCAGGCCCAGGGCAGCGGCGGTCATCAACAGTCGTCGGATCATCGAGAAAGTCCTTTTTTGGTCAACGCGGCGCCCGCAATTGGTCGCGCCGTCAGGATGAATGCACGAAGCGTGCTGCCGGATAATGCGCGCTCCGGGTGGCCTGTGTCGAGAGGGCAAGCCGTTTCCACAGCAGAGTTTTCAGCGGATCGGTTCATGCACGGTCACGAGCTTGGTGCCGTCGGGGAACGTGGCCTCGACCTGGATGTCGTGGATCATCTCGGCGATGCCCTCCATCACCTGGTCGCGGGTGATCACATGGGCGCCGGCCTCCATCAGATCGGCCACCGCGCGGCCATCGCGGGCGCCCTCGACGACAAAGTCGGTGATCAGCGCGATGGCTTCGGGATGGTTGAGCTTGACGCCGCGCTCGAGCCGCTTGCGCGCGACGATGGCGGCCATGGCGATGAGCAGCTTGTCTTTTTCCCTCGGGGTCAGGTTCATGGCATCTCTTTCATATCGACCAGACTTTCGGTACGCCGCCTAGCGGATTGAGCAGGCGGATCAGCGGCACAAGGATCTTGCGCAACTCGTAGCTGTCGCTCGCCACGATCCTCGCAAGAAGCTTGCCAGTTTCATTCGGCCCGGCCCCGGACCCATGTGCCGGGACGTGGCTGGCTCCCCCCGACGCGCCGATCAGCGCCCGGGCGGCGCCGAGCCGTGCCTCGGCATCGGCGGCAATCATCAGCACGGTGGCCATCGCCAGGCCGCCGCCGGCGACCGCGGAGCGCTTGAGCGCCTCGGCGATATCGGGTCCAATCCGCATGTCCTCGGCATGGACCAGGCGCCCGTCCCTGCGGATCCGCCAGCGGTCGCGGAAATGACCCTGGTTGACCGATTCCCGCATGGCGAGCCGGCCAAAGACCACCGGCTCGACCATCAGCAGCCGGGATCTCCCTTCCATGTCGACCTCGATGTCGCGGGTGAGCCGCGCCCGGTCGAACAGGATGGTTTCCTGCGGCAGCCAGGCGAGCGAACTTCCGGGATGGAGCCTGAGCCGGACCGAGACACGTGCCTGGCTCTCTGCCTGGGCCTTGTAGGTCTTCTCGCAGGCCTGGGTGGCGAGCGTCATCGACGCGCCCTCGCCCGCCTCGAACTCCCAGTCCATGACATCGCCGCCGGTCAGTCCGCCGGCGGTGTTGATCAGCACCGCCTCAAGCGGGGCACCCGGCACCCCGCGCGGGATCCGGATGCGGGCCGAGCCTTCCTGGAACAGCCGGTCGATGCGGCTCTCGCCGGATGACAGCTTGACCGACAGGCGGCCGCCGCCCTGCGTGCGCTGCATGGCGACGCTCGATAGCGGTGTTGGAACAGGAAACAGGGATGTCATCCGGGCTCATCTGGTTGCCCTACGGATCATCGGAAAAGCCTAGCGGTCACGCAAGCGGTTTCGGACCAGGTCTGATTGAATTTGCCCGCCAGGGCAGGCTCTGGCTAAACTGCAGGCACCTTGCCCAATGTTTGGGCGCGATTACCTGCCTGTTGCATGGAACCGCGTTGCTTCATCCCAGCGCGATCAGTTTCTCGGGGCTGAAGAAGAAGGGCGGCGCGATGCCCGCCATGTCCGACAGGGGCAGCATGGTGTCGGGCACATCGAAGCCCATCACATCGCGCATGAAGGCCGCACGGGCGACGATGCGGTCATGGACGTCCGGGTGCCGCGCCTGGACCTCCGCGCGCAGCGCGGCGTCGGCGATGACAATCGTGTCTTCCATGCGGGTGGAGAAATAGACCGGCGACGACGGGATGATATCGACCTGCATGACATGACCCGATCTCAACGGCACGTCAGACCCCTCGAAGATCGGTGACGACACCCATTCATCAGTATCGATGAGATGGCCGGGATTGAGAAACACGCCGAATCTCTCGAACGGCAGCAGGCGGTCCATCTCGGCCTTCACATCGCCACCCGGTACGCCCGGACGCATCATCGAAAACCAGCGGTCGAGCGCCTGCACATAGGGACCTGCGAAGGTCTCGACATAGTCCTGCGCAGCATGGGGAAGATCACCTGCATCCCGCGCCAGCCAACCGGCGCGGCAGCAATTGGCGCGCCAGACGCACAGATTGAAGGACAGCGGCTGGCCGCGCCGCAAAATCGCTCCCGAGGGTCCGGCGAGTCCCAGGGCAGCAGTCTCCCCGGTGCAGAAGGTGGGATGGCAGCCGAGCGCCATGCCATTGAGCCCGGCCGCCTTGACCACGTCGAAATCGCTGATGCCATCACGCATCGCGAAGATCATCGCCCGGACGCTCTGAGACACAACCGAATTGGCATGTTCAAACAGGGCGATGTCATCGGCGTCGGCGATGGTGCGCAAGCCGTCACGCGGACTCATGAACATGGCTGTCGCGTTGGTGACCGCCTCGTAACCTGCCAGGGAACGCAGCGTGTCGGCGATGAAGGACGGCGCATCGATGGCATGAGCCGGGTCGGGGTGCTCGCCCTCGGTGAAATACTTCCAGCCCGACACGCCGACGCGAGCGTCTGAGGCAATCCCCTCGCCAGCCAGGATATCAGCCAGAAGCCGGCTGTCCGAGCGCGGCTGGCTGATCAGGGAAAAGGCCTGGAACCGTTCGTGCCGCATTTCACCGGCCGCAAACATCGGGCTGGCGCCGAGATATCCCTCGCATCATTGCCGACGACGAACAGCGGCGGGCGATCATGGCGAATGACAAGCAAGGCTTCCTCGAAACGCGGATCGAAGCCGGTCAGCCAGACCATCGTGCCGAAATGCTCGCGGTCGGCATAGACAACCAGCGTCTCTATTCCCGTCCGCTCCATCCTTTCGCGGGTGGCTGCCAGCCGCCGTCGGTAGATGTCGGCGCTTCTAAATGGCAAAGCCTGCGCGGCGGCGTAATCGGGCCAATCTGCATCGATAAGACGGAAGGTCTTGTTCATGATGTTTCCATTCAGATGACAAGGCGGAAAGACCGGCAATCGCGGCTCCAACGGAACGCTGCAGACCTGGCTTATCAAAAAACCGGCGCACACGTGAAACCAAATCGTTACAGCCGCGTTAATGGTTCAGACACGCTCGGAATGGGCCGAGACTTCGGAAATATACCGAAAGGAGTGATGATGTTGATTTCCATGCTTGCACTTGCGATGAGCATCGCCATGATGGCGTCGGCCATCGTCATACTCTATAATGAAACCTTGGCCCGGAAGCACCCACCCACGATCGAGTGAGTTTGCGTCCGTTTCTGCCGCACCACAATGGAGCCTTTGATGACCAGACTCGTCCTTTCCACGCTTGCAGCGATCGCCCTCTTGGCCGCGGCAGGATGCACCACAACTGAACAACGCGCCGGTACTGGCGCTGTCGTCGGCGCAGGCACCGGCGCCCTCATCGCTGCTGCCACTGGCAGCAGCGGCAGAGGCGTTGCCACCGGCGCCCTGATCGGCGGAGCCGCCGGCGCCCTGATCGGTGCGGCGACCACTCCTGGCATGTGCCGCTACCGCGATGCCTACGGCCGCATCTACGAAGCACGCTGCTGATCTGAGGCTGCCTTTCTGCAAGGCTTCACACCCGGGTCTCGCTCGGGTGTGAAGCCTTTTTTATTCAGTGCCCCTGCGGCCATGACCGGACGCCTCCGGATCATCCCGCGAGAAAACTCGGTTCATAGCTGAGTGCCCGAGTGCGGCCGCTGGCGAACCGCAGCACAAGAAACGCTCCCTCGACGTTCAGTCCGGTCACCTTTCCATCTTCCGCCCGTCCCGCGCAGGCGCCGACCACTTGGCGGACAGTGATTGTCTGATCCGCACCAAGGGCAAAGGCTGTCGGCACGCCCGACCGGGTGAATTCGTTTTCGCCACAGGAATCGGCATGGCCGAGCGGCGACGCCCGCGCGTCCTCGATGCCGAGCACGCCGGTGTGACGTCCGGACCAGGGCGCGTAGTCGCGCCCGCCATTGCTCATCCACAGCAGGGTGACCGGCAACACCTCGGGACGCTTCAGCACGATCACATGATCCTGCTCCGCGGTGCGGCTGACGGCAGTCCAACCCGGAGGGCCAGCAGCATCTCCCCGAGCGTCTTCCGGGCCCCTCTTTTCCACCAAAGTGAGAAAATCCTCGTGGTTTTTTCCGGGCGGGTAGCGGGTCAGGTCCGCAAAGCCGCCGTCCGCCTGCGGAAAGGCGGTCAGGTCCGCGCTTTGTGCCGGGTAGGCGAGGATCGAGCGGCCGCGCGCGGGATCGGTCTCCAGCGCCTCGGGCGGCGTGCGGGCGCCCTCCTTGGGCGAGAACGCCAGATCGCCGCCTTCGGCCATGTGCACCATGACATGGTGGGCGACGGACAGCTTGCCCGCGCCGCCCGCCAGGACATGCTCCTGATAGATGAAAGGGTGACCGGCAATCAGCAGGATCCGCTTTTCCACCGTGGCGCCCATGACGGGACGGGCGAGCCTGAAGGCGATGGTGAGGCGATCCCCCTGTCTCACAGTCTCGAGATGATCCCAGCCGCTGTTGGCAGGCCAGCCATGGGAGGGCGCCGCCTCGATGTCGTTGCGACCGAACGGCGCGCAGAAGAAATCGCCCGCCAGGCGCTTCACATTGGGCGCGGTGCCGGTCGGGAACTCCGCCCGCGGGTCATCCACCCATGGCGCCCGGTGCAGCGGCGACAGGATGCGCTCGCCGTCACGGATGCCGAGGCCGGCGATGTGGCCGACGCTCGCATCCAACGTGAGCGTGACGGGATCGAGATCGATCGTATTCAGGGTCATGGTCAGATCCAGTTGTTGGCCTATCTCCCCTCTACAGGCGCTTGCATGGCCGCCGCAACAACGCCATGGAAACATGCGCAGGTCACGCACAGGGTTTGTTGCCTGTCGACCGATCTGGTATGGCGTGCGCGGGCGGCGGTGAGCGGACCGACCTGGCCGGCGATCCTTGATGCGGAGACCGAATGCCGACTGTGACCAAGACCGATGTGATTGTGCTGGGCGCGGGCGCGGCCGGCATGATCTGCGCCGTGGAAGCGGGGCGGCGCGGCCGCGCGGTCACGGTGATCGATCACGCCCGCGCCCCGGGCGAGAAGATCCGCATTTCCGGCGGCGGGCGCTGCAACTTCACCAATCTCTATTGCAAGCCGGCCAACTTCCTGTCGAACAACCGGCATTTCGCCATTTCCGCGCTCAAGTCCTTCACCCAGCAGGATTTCATCGACCGGGTGAGAGCCCGCGGTATCGCCTATCACGAGAAGACGCTGGGCCAGCTGTTCTGCGACGGGTCGGCGCGCGAGATCATCACCATGCTGACAGACGACATGGCCGATGCCGGGGCGCGGCTGGAACTGGCGACCGAGATCACCGGCATCAGCAAGATCGCGGCGGGGTTCGAGGTCCGCACCAGCGCAGGCGCCATTCAAGCCGAGCGGCTGGTCGTCGCAACCGGCGGCAAGTCGATTCCCAAGATGGGGGCGACAGGGATCGGCTACGACATCGCCCGCCAGTTCGGCCATGAGATCACCGAGACAAGGGCGGGGCTCGTCCCCTTCACCTGGGCCTCCAACATGCATGAGAGCTGGGGCGCGCTGTCGGGCGTCTCGCTTGACGTGCACGCCGCCTGCAATGGCGCGGCCTTCGACGAGGCGTTGCTGTTCACCCATCGCGGCCTGTCGGGCCCGGCAATGCTGCAGGTCTCGTCCTACTGGCGCGAAGGCGATACGGTCACGATCGATCTGGCGCCGGCCATCGACGTGGCCGGCCATATCAGGTCCGAGCGCCAGGCGCGGCCCAAGGCCTCGGTCTGGACTGTCCTCGCCGACGTGCTGCCCCGGCGGCTGGCGCAGCAGTTCAGCACCGAAACAGCCGCCGTGGCGCCGCGGCTGGCGGATCTGAGCAATGACGCGATCGACCGGATTGTTGCGGGCATCCGCACCTTCGAGGTCGTGCCCGGCGGCACCGAGGGCTACCGGACGGCCGAAGTGACGCTCGGCGGCGTCGACACCGACGGGATCGACCAGAAGACCATGGAAAGCCGGCTGGTGCCGGGGCTGCATTTCATCGGCGAGGTGATGGACGTGACCGGCCATCTGGGCGGCCACAATTTCCAGTGGGCCTGGTCCTCCGGCGTCGCCGCGGGGCGCTCGGTCTGAGGGCCCAGAGGTTCCATCCAGTTCACAGCACATGAAGGAGACCAGAATGCGCATATTGTTCACCGGCGGGTCCGGCAAGGCCGGCAAGCATGTCGTTCCCTATCTCGCCAATCGCGGGCACCGGGTTGTCAATGTCGACCTGACGCCGCTCGATCATCCAGGCGTGGACAACCTGACCGCCGACATCACCGATTCGGGCCAGATGTTCAACGTCATGACCAGCTACGCCAATTTCGACGAGCTCGAGCCCGGCACGGGGGTGCCCAGCTTCGATGCGGTGGTGCACTTCGCCGCCGTGCCGCGGATCCTGATCCGGCCCGACAACGAGACCTTCCGGATCAACACGGTCGGCACCTACAACGTCATCGAGGCGGCGGTGAAGCTCGGCATCCGCAAGATCATCATCGCCTCGTCGGAGACCACCTACGGCGTGTGCTTCGCAGATGGCGAGGTCAGCCCCGCCTCGCTGCCGGTGGAAGAGGACATGGATGTCAACCCGATGGATTCCTACGGCCTGTCGAAGGTCGTCAACGAGCAGACCGCGCGCTCGTTCCAGCGGCGGTCGGGCGCCGACATCTATGCGCTCAGGATCGGCAATGTGATGGAGCCGCATGAATATGACCGGTTCCCGGGCTTCTTCGCGCAACCGGAAGTGCGCCGGCGCAACATCTTCTGCTATATCGACGCGCGCGACCTGGGCCAGATCGTCGACCGGTGCCTTTCGACCGACGGGCTCGGCTTCCAGGTCTTCAATGCCGGCAACGACACCAATTCGGTCGACATGCCGACCGCCGCCATCGCCCAGCGCTTCTTCCCGGGCGTGCCCTTCACCCGCGAGATGGGCGAGCACGAGGCGCTTTACTCCAACCGCAAGATCCGCGAGATGCTCGGCTTCAAGGAAGAGCACAACTGGCGTCATCATGTGAAGTAACGCCCGTTCAGCGCCCGGGCTGCAGCGGCTGGCGCTTCTCCGGATGAACCCGCGTGCGGCGCTGCGGCGTTCTTCCTGCGATGTCGGAGCGGGTGAACAGACCCGCTCTTGTGAAACCATGCCTCATCCATCCCCGCACAAGTATGGCGGTCAATCTGTGTTTCAGCTGATCGGACTTGTCCTCCGCAATTCTTTGGAAGGCGCCCGCAACACCGGCCGAGGGCGCCCCGATCCATCGCCAAGCTTTTCAGCTGCCTTAGGCCTTTTTTCGTATTTGCAGCCTAAGCTGTGCCCTATAGTTGAGATCGTTGCGTTGACCTGAGTGCATTGCAGGCGGATGATCTCCCGGGATTTTGGCGCACCTATGGATTTGACAAGACTGCACAATTGCAACTTCCTGAGACGACCCAGCGTCGTTGCCGCCGGCATAGCGCTGGTGGTGACGCTGGCCGCGGGCGTTTTTGCCGAGAACCAGAACCGGATCCTGCATCAGCAGGGGCAGCGCGCCAAGGTCAGCGAACAGCTGGGGCTGGTGCGGGCAAAACTGGAAGGCAACATCAAGAGCAATATCCAGCTGGTCCGCGGCCTGGTGGCGGTGATCGAGACGCAACCCGACATCGAGCAGCCCTTTTTCAGCCGGATTGCCTCCGAGCTGGTCGGCGCCCACTCGCAATTGCGCAATATCGCCGGCGCCCCGGACCTGGTGATCAGCCTGATGCACCCGATCGAGGGCAACGAAGGCGCCATCGGCCTCGATTACCGGAAAAACGAGCGGCAGCGACAGGCGGTCATGCGCGCCGTCGAGTCGCAGGAGATGGTGCTCACCGGCCCCGTCGATCTGGTGCAGGGCGGACAGGGCTTCATCGGCCGCTTCCCGGTGTTCCTCGAAAACGGCCCGGCCGAGCGGAAACTGTGGGGCCTTGTGTCCGCGGTCATCGATGCCGAACGGCTTTACGCGGAAAGCGGGCTTCTCAACGCCGATCTGCCCATTGAGATCTCGATCTCCGGAGGGGAGAACCCCGGCGGCAACGGCGCGGTGTTTTTCGGGACGCCTGATGTTCTCTTCAAAGACCCGGTGCGGACCGAGGTGACCCTGCCCAGCGGCGCCTGGCAGCTTGCCGCCATGCCCAAGGGCGGATGGTCGTCCACGCCTGACAATGTCTGGCGGATCCGGCTGATCATCCTGTTTGGCGGCTTGCTGTTGATCCTGCCCATCTCCATCGCCGGCCATCTCTATGATCAGCGCCGGGTGAACATGCGCGAACTCAATCGCCGTCAGTTCGAGATGGAGAAGCTCTCGCACCGGCTGAAGCTGGCGCTCAACACCTCCAAAATCGGCGTCTGGGAATACAATCTCGACACCGCGGTGCTGACCTGGGACGACCGGATGCGCGAACTCTACGGCGTTGCAGACGATGGCGAGACGCTAGGCGCGGAAAGCTGGTCGTCGGCGCTGCATCCCGAGGACAAGGAGCAGGCGGAGGAGGAATTCTACCGGGCCACGATCACGGGGAGCGCCTACATTTCCGAGTTCCGCGTGCTGGCCAGCGACGGAACGATCCGCTGGATCCGGGCGATCGGCGCCATGCACCGCGATCTCGGCGGCCGGCGCTATGTGGTCGGCGTCAACTGGGATGTCTCCGTCGATGTCGAGCTCAACACGAGTCTGCTTCAGGCCAAGCAGAATGCCGAGGCGCGCAACCGCGACCTTGAGGACGCCCGAGCCCAGATGGAGCGCAATTCGCTGCATGACAGCCTGACCGGCCTGCCCAACCGGCGGTTCCTCGACGACAGGCTGCTCAACGGCCATGCCGGGCGCAAGGTGACGGCGCTCCTGCATATCGACCTTGACCGGTTCAAGCAGATCAATGACACGCTCGGGCACGCCGCGGGCGACGCGATGCTCGTCCATGCCGCCAACATTCTCAAGTCCAGCACGCGCGCGGGCGACTTCATCGCCCGGATTGGCGGAGACGAGTTCGTCATCGCCACGACATCCCCGCCCAGCGAGGACCGGCTGTCGGCCCTTGCCGGTCGCATCATAGTGCAGATGCGCCAGCCGGTCCCCTACGAGAACCACGAGTGCCGCTTTGGCGTCAGCATCGGCATCGCCATCGCCGATCCGGACGAGGAGGAGTGCGGCAAGCGCCTGCTGATCGACGCAGATATCGCGCTCTACCGGGCCAAGAGCAGCGGCCGCAACCGCTTCGAGTTCTTCACGGCCTCGCTCAAGGCCGAGATCATCCGCAACAAGCGCGTCGCCGACGACATTCTCAACGGCCTGGAGCGCAAGGAGTTCCGGCCGTTCTTCCAGCCGCAATTCGACGCGAGGACGCTCGATATCGTCGGCGTAGAGGCCCTGGCGCGATGGGAGCATCCGACCGAGGGCATCCTGATGCCCGACGTGTTCCTCAAGACCGCGGGCGAGCTCAACGTCGTGCCGCTCATCGACCGGTCGATCCTCGAACAGACGCTGTGGCAATCGACCCGCTGGAAGGCCGCCGGCCTGGCGATCCCCAAGATGTCGGTCAATGTGTCGGCGGGCAGGCTCTACGAGACCGACCTGATCGACAGCCTGGACGGCATCGCCATCGACCGGGGGACGCTGTCGTTCGAACTGCTCGAATCGATCTTCCTCGACGACAAGAACGAAACCATCGTCGCCAATATCGAGCGGCTCAAGGCGCTGGGCATCGAGATCGAGATCGACGATTTCGGCACCGGTTTCGCCTCCATTATCAGCCTGATCCAGGTTCGCCCGGACCGGCTGAAGATAGACCGCCAGCTGATCCTGCCGATCGTCAACTCCGAAAGCCAGCGGCGCCTGGTCGCCTCCATCATCGAAATCGGCCAGTCGCTCGGAATCAAGGTGATCGCGGAAGGCGTCGAGACCATGGAACACGCCGCCATCCTGCGGGATCTGGGCTGCGACACGCTGCAGGGCTATGCCTTGGCCCGGCCGATGTCCTCGGACCATCTGATGGAGTTCGCGCGGGCCGAAAGCTGGCGCAATGTGGCGTGAGCCAGCCGGGTCGAGGGGGGAGTGCCTCCATCGCGGCCCGACGGACTCCAGCATCGATTATTGCATTGATGCGCCGCGCGTGATGGGCTAGAAGTCCGCCTGTCAGCTGCTTCGCGGCGGGACTGGTCGACCTTGTTCAGGCTCGCCTCTCCCTCCCCGCCAGGCGCCACGGATGCACCCGTAGCTCAGCTGGATAGAGTGCTGCCCTCCGAAGGCAGAGGTCACAGGTTCGAATCCTGTCGGGTGCGCCATTAAATAATCCAATGATTGCAATATCTTAACTGCGGCCAGCCCGGCAATTGGGCCTCGTCAGCCGCCGCCAAACCGGGCCCGGAGTTCGGTCTTGAGCACCTTGCCGTAATTGTTCTTGGGCAGCTCGGGCTCGAAGACATAGGCCTTGGGGCGCTTGAAGCTCGCGATCTGGGTGCGGCAGTGGGCGTCGAGTTCGGCTTCGGAGGGGGCTTCAGGGCCGGCGGGGACGATGATGGCCACCACCTCCTCGCCCCATTCGGCGCTCACGCGGCCGATGACCGAGACCTCGGCCACGCCGGGATGGGTGAGCAGCGCCTCCTCGACCTCGCGCGGATAGATATTGGTGCCGCCCGAGATGATGACATCCTTGGAGCGGTCGCGCAGCGTCAGGTAGCCGTCCTCGTCGAGCGAACCCATGTCGCCGGTCCAGAGCCAGCCGTCGCGCAGGCTCTGAGCGGTGGCGTCCTCGTTGTTCCAGTAACCCTGCATCACCGGGGAGCCCGCGGCGATGATCTCGCCGATCTCGCCGGTGGCCTTGTCCTCGCCCTCCGGGCCGACGATGCGGATGCGCACGCAGGACTGCGCGCGGCCGACCGAGGCGAGGCGTTCGCGCCAGCGGGGATGCGCCCGGTCCATGATATCGCCGCGCGACAATGCCGTGAGGGTCATCGGAGATTCGCCCTGCCCGTAGATCTGCACGAAGCGGGCGCCGAAGAGTTCTGTGGCCGCCTCGATGTCGGCCACGTACATCGGCCCGCCGCCATAGACGATGGTGCGCAGGCCTTCGCCCGCATAGCCGGTCCGCCGCGCCACGGCCATCAGCCGGTTGATCATGGTGGGGGCCGCGAACATCGTCACATTGCCGAGCCGCGGCGCCAGCGCGCAGAGTTCGCTCGCGTCGAACCCGCCCGAGGCGGGCACCACGTGGCGCGCGCCGCGCAGCACATGCATGAAATTGTAGAGGCCCGCGCCGTGCGACAGCGGCGCGGCGTAGACCGCCGCGTCCTCGGCCAGCACGTCGTCGACATCGACGAAATAGGCGTAGGTCATGGCGTGCAGATTGGCGTTGGAGAGCATCACGCCCTTGGGCTTGCCGGTGGTGCCCGAGGTGTAGAACAGCCAGGCGAGATCCTCCGCCCGGCGGGGGACGGGGGACGCGAGCGCGTCGCCGCCGGGTTCGAATGCAGGCGCGGTTTCAAAATCATGCAGCACACAGCCGGACGGCAGCAGGGCGCCCAGTTCGCCCGCGCCGGCCACGAAGACCACCCGGCTTCCGGAATCGGCGATGATAAAGGCCGCCTCGCGGGGGTGCAGCTTGGCGTTGATCGGCACTGCGACGGCGCCGCAGAACCAGATGCCGTAGAGCAGTTCGAGATAGGCCGGGCTGTTCTTCATGAAGATGGCGACGCGGTCGCCCGGCAGCACGCCGGCCCGCGCCCGCAAACCGGCGCCGATCTGCGCCGCGTGGCGGGCGAAATCGCCATAGGTCGCCACCGGATCCTCGCCCGAGAAAAGCGCCGGCCGGTCCGGGTGCCTTCGCGCCGTGCGCACCAGCCATTCCGCCAGATTCATCGCGCATCTCCCCCCTCGGGCGCCGCCTCATCCGGGCGCCCTGCCCGGCGCCATGACCGGCGCAGGCCGATTTGATCAGACTGGGTGGGCGACTGCCAGGCGCACATTGCGTCGCGGCGCATCGGATCAGGCCTCGCCGTAGCCGCCGCCGCCGGGCGTGATCATGAACACCTCGTCGTCGGGGTTCATCTCGCGCTTGCGGGTGTCGACCACATCCAGGCCATTGATCTGGAATGTCCCCTTGGCACCGTCGCCGCCGCCGAAAATGCCTTCGGGCCCATAGGCGAGCCGGCTCGGAATTGTGTTGAGCAGCCAGCGCGAGTTGGTGCGCATGCGGTAGCCGATGCGCTGGCCGTCGCCGCCGGGCTGGCGGCCGGCGCCGCCGGTGCCGCGCTCGAGCTCCTTGCAGGTGAACGCGATCGGGTAGGACGCCTCCAGCACCTCGACGGGCACCGCGGAGACGCCGGTGGGATAGCAGATCGCCGACAGGCCCGGCTTGTGGGCGCGCGCACCCATGCCGCCCGAATAGTTGAACATGGAGCTGGTGAAGGGCTTGCCTTGCGCGTCCTTGCCCTGGATCTGGATGGTCCAGACGGCGCCCGAGCCTTCGGCAACGACAGCATCGGGCAGGATCTGGGCCAGCGCCTTCAGGATCGGGAACGGCACATACATGCCGACCACGTGGCGGGCATTGACCGGCGAGGGATAGCGCGCATTGACCACGCAGTGCTCGGGCAGCCTGATCTTGATCGGCGCCAGCGAGCCCGCATTGTTGGGCAGGTCGGGGTTGAGCGTCGAGCGGATGGCGAAGGTGGCGTAGGCGTGGGTGTAGGCGGGCACCACGTTGATGCCCATGGCGCTCGGACCGGACGAGCCCTCGAAATCGATGGTGATCTCGCCCTTTTCTGGGTCCACGGTCACGGCGGTCTTGAGGTCGATCACCTCGCCGCCCGGCACGTCGAATTTCGAGGCTCCGTGCCAGGTGCCGGCGGGCAGTTTCGAGATGGCGTCGCGGGTGGCCTTTTCCGAGCGGGAGATGATTTCCTCCGACAGGGTGGAGATGTCATCGAGCCCGTAGCGGTCGCAGAGCGCGTTCAGTCGCTCGGAGGCGATCATGCCGCTCGAGACCTGGGCGCCGAGATCGCCCATCAGCGCATCGGGCGTGCGCACATTGCGCTTGATGATGGAAAACAGCGTCTCGTTGGGCCGGCCCTCCTCGTAGAGCTTCATCACCGGGATCCAGAGACCCTCCTCGTGGATGTCGCGCGCGCCCGAGCCGATGCCGTAGCCGCCGATGTCGGAGTGGTGAATGGTCGAGCCGGCATAGGCGATGATCCGTCCGTTGCGGAAGATCGGCGAGATGATGGTGATGTCGAAGAAGTGGCCGGCCGACATCCAGGGATCATTGGTGATCAGCACGTCGCCGGGGCGGAGCTTGTCCATGTCGGTGTGGGCGAGCAGGTTGCGCGCGGCCGCCGCCAGCGAGTTGATGTGGCCGGGCGTGCCGGTGACCGCCTGGGCGACCATGCGGGCGTTCTCGTCAAACAGGCCGTTGGCGAGGTCGCCCGCCTCGCGCACGATCGGGCTGAAGGCGATGCGCTGCAGCGCGCGGGCCTGCTCGGAGACGATACCGATGAGATTGCTCCACAGGATCTGAAGTTCGACGCCGTCCATCATGAGGCTCCCTTTGTCTTTTCGGCAACGATGCTGCCGCTCGCATGCAGGGTCGCGACCCAGTTTTCGAGAATGAAGATTGTTGTTTCGCGTTCCTCGATGATCACCGGGCCGGCGATGACATCGTCCGCCGTGATCATGGAGCGCTGGTGAACCTCAACCTGCCGGGGCTTGCCATGGAGGAAGACGGTGCGGCTTTCAGCCTTGCGCCCGGCCCCGTGGATCGCCTGGCGGGCGGCCGGCCTGTCGATCTGGGTGCCACTGGCGGTCACCAGCCAGTTGACGATCTCGATGCCCATGCCGGAGAGCTTGAGGCCGTACTGACGGTGATATTCGGTCTCGAACAGCGCCTCGATGCGCCCGGTGTCGCGCGAGGCGATCACATCGGCAGGCAGGTTGATGCGGACCTCGGACTGCTGGCCGGAATAGCGCATCTCCACCGCATGGGCGAAGCGGGCAACGCTGTCGGGGATGCCGGCTTCGCTGAGCGCGTCGCCGCCTTCCTTCGTCATGCTTTGGAGAACCGCGTCGACCGCGGCCCAGTCGAGATCGGCAAGCGGCGAGACCAGGCTGCGGACCAGGTCGATCTGCGCCGGCGTCACCAGGGTTCCGAAGGCCGAGAGGACGCTGGCGAGCGGCGGGTAGATGACCTTGGTGCTTTCCGTGAGTTCGGCCACCATGCAGGCATGCACCGGGCCGGCGCCGCCGAAGGCGAGCAGCGGCAGGCCGCGATAATCGATGCCACGCTCGGTGGCGTGCGTCCGTGTCGCCGCCGCCATCTGCTCGCAGACGACTTCGAACACGCCCCAGGCAGCCTGGGAGCGGGAAATGCCGAGCCTGGCGCCGAGCTCGTCGAGCGCCTTTTCAGCCGCCGCGGTGTCGAGCTGCATGTCGCCGCCGAGGAACCGCTTGGGATCGAGGATGCCCAGCACCACGTCGGCGTCGGTGACGCAGGCTTCAACGCCGCCGCGGCCGTAGCAGGCGGGTCCGGGCATGGAGCCCGCGCTTTCGGGGCCGATCTTCAAGAGGCCCAGATCGTCGACAGAGGCGATCGAGCCACCGCCGGCGCCGATCTCGATCATGTCGATCGACGGCACGGTGATCGGCATGCCGCTGCCCGGCTTGAACCGGTAGCGCCGGTCGACCTCGAAAGTTCCGGTGACCAGCGGCTCGTGGCCCTGGACCATGCAAGCCTTGGCGGTGGTGCCGCCCATGTCGAAGGAAATCAGATCGGCAATGCCGAAGATGCGGGAGAAGTAGCAGGCCACCAGCGCGCCGGCGGCGGGACCGGATTCGATCATGCGGACTGGAATGGTGCTCGCCCGTTCAGCGCCGATGACGCCGCCGTTGGACAGCATGATCAGCGGCTGCTGGGAGAAACCGCGGGTCTTGAGCTCGGTGATCAGCGCCGAGAGATAAGGCCGCGTGATCGGCACCGTGTAGGCGTTGATCGCCACGGTCGAGGCGCGGAGATACTCGCGCATCTGCGGCGCAATCACGCTCGACAGCGAGACATAGAGATCGGGCGCTTCCTCTGTGAAGATCCGCCGGACCTCCTCCTCGTTGGCGCCGTTGCGATAGGAATTGAGAAAGCAGACGGCGACCGAGACAATGCCCATCTCACGGCACCTAGCGATGATGTCGAGGATCTCGGCGCGGTCGACCCTGGTTCCCACACTGGCGTCGGCGAAGGTGCGTTCGCGCACGGTGAAGGTGCGCTCCATGGGGATCAGCGGTTCGGCGAACTCGATCTGCGGGTCGTACATGTCATAGCGGTGCTCCTCGCGGATATAGAGCACGTCGCGGAAGCCTTCGGTGAGCAACAGCGCCACCGGCGGGCCCTTGCGCTCGATCAGCGCGTTGGTGACCACGGTGGTGGCATGGACGATGACATCATCGACATCGCCGGGGGCGATGCCCGCCTTGCCCAGCACCAGATCCACGCCCCGGAAGAACCCCTCCAGCAGGTTGTCGTGGGTGGTCAGGGTCTTGTCGACATAGCTCTGGCCGTCGGAGGCCAGAAGGACGGCGTCGGTGAAGGTGCCGCCAATGTCGATGGCGAGTGAATAGCGTGTCATGTCGGGTACTCCGTGCATCCCAGATCAATGGATATGGCGCGCGCCGCCTGCCTGACGGCGGCGCAAAGACTGGCGGGCGGCTCGGCGGGAATGTCCTGGACCGAGCCGGCGATGGTGATGGTTGCGACGAACTTGTTCTCGAGATCGAAGATCGGCGCGGAAAGCGCGTTCAGCCCCCTCAGTGTCTCCTCCGGCGCGACAGCCCAGCCGGTCGTGGCGGCGCGGGCGATTTCGGCCTGCAGGCGGGCCGGGTCGAAGGGCTTGCCATTGGCGAGCGGCGGGTGGCTCGCGGAAAGCTCGGCGGACAGCAGGTTCGCATCGCCGAAGGCGAGCGCGACCTTGCCCTGCGCCGAGGCATGAAAGGACAGAAGCGCGCCGGGCTTGGTGACGATCTGGACCGGGGAATCGACGCGCACGATGTCGACCACGCGCATGCCGCTGTCCTCGGGAATGGAGAGCGTGCAGGTGAGCCCCGCCTTGTCGCGCAGCTGCACCATCACCGGCCGGGCGGTGCTGGTGAGTTGCGTGCCGTCGGCGATGGCCTGGCCGACATGGAACAGCTTGAGTGTGAGCCGGTAGCGTTCGGTCACCGGGTCCTGGCGGACATAGCCGATGTTGCACAGCGTCTGCAGGTAGCGGTAGATCTTCGCCCGCGGCATGCCGAGGCGTCTCGCCAGATCGGTGATGCGCACGTCCTCGTTCATCGGGGCCATTTCCTCGATGATCTGGAAGGCGGCAATGGCCGAGTGGTTGTTGATCTTGCTTGTGTCCTTCATGGCATTATCCCGGAAACAGGCCTGGAAGCGTCAGCGTCAGAGACGGCACGAAGGCGACCAGGGCGAGGATGATGAGGGAGATCCCGATCATCGGCAGGATCGCGACGGCCACCTTTTCGAGTGGCGTCTTGCCGATGGCCGAGACGATGAACAGGCACAGGCCCACCGGCGGCGTGATCATGCCGATCATCAGGTTGAGAACGACCATGACCCCGAACTGGACCCGGTCGATTCCCAGGAGCGGAAACATCTCGTTGAGGATCGGCATCACCAGAACCAGCGCCGCCAGCGGCTCGAGGAACAGGCCGAGGATCAGCAGCACCAGGTTCAGGAGCAGGATCAGCACGAAGGGCGAGGTGCTGATCTCGAGCATCTGGGCTGCGACTTCGCGCGGAATGTTCTCGATGCCGAGGATGAAGGAGGTCATGCTGGCCATGGCGACGATCAGCATGACGCCCGCGGTCATGGTGGCCGCCTCGTAGAAGGACGTCACGATCTTCCTGGCATTGAGCGTGCGGTAGAGCAGCAGGCCCACGGCCAGCGCATAGACCACGGCGATGGCTGCGGCTTCGGTCGGGGTGAAGACCCCTGAGCGGATGCCGCCGACGATGATGACCGGCAGCAACAGCGCGGGCACCGCCTTGACCGCGAGCGGCCAGCGCTCCGCGGCGGGAATGGCAGCCGGCAGCGGGTGATCCTCGCGCCTGGCCTTGGCGAGCACATAGATGAGCAGGCCGCCGCAGAGCGCGAAGGCAGGGACGATGCCTGCCAGGAACAGATCGGCGATCGAGGTGCCGGTGAGCACGCCATAGAGAATGAGCGCGAGGGAGGGCGGAACCAGCGGGCCGAGGATGGAGCCGGCCGCAGTCAGCGCCGCGGCATATTCGGGCTTGTAGCCGTCGCGCTGCATCGCCGGGATCATGACGCTGCCGATCGCCGAGGCTTCTGCGGTGGCGGCCCCGCTCACGCCCGAGAACATCATGCTGGCGAGCACATTGACCGCCGCCAGGCCGCCGCGCACGCGGCCCACGAGCATCTGCGCGAAGCGGACGATCTGGCGGGTGAGATCGGCCGAGTTCATCAAATTGCCGGCCAGGATGAAGAACGGGATCGTCAGCAGCACGAAATTGTCGATGCCGGCGATCATCTTCTGCGGAAAGCCGATCAGAAGATGCAACTGGTCATTGACGATCAGATAGGTGAGCGAGGACAGCCCGAGGCTGAAAGCCACCGGAATGCCGATGATCATGAAGCCCAGGAACGAAAGCAGATAGAGGGTCACAGGCTGGTGCCTCCGAGATGCGCGAGATCCTGCAGCGACTGCCCGTTCACCCAGGCGCGCACGAAGAGCACGATGTCGGCAATGATGCGAAAGGCGAGCAGGGTCATGCCGAGCGGCAGCGCCACATAGACCCAGAACACGCGCGGCGCTCGAGGCGCGTCGGCGCCGAACAGGTCTTCCAGAATGAAGCTGAAGGCCGGGATCGGCTGCGATCCGGCGAGCCCGGCGAAGATATAGCCGTACCAGGCAAGCGTCGCGCACATCGCCACCGAGAGCACGCCGCCCAGGATCGCCAGCATCAGCGCCGGCACGCGCGGCAGGGCGTTCGCCAGGATCGAGAGTGCGGCGATCTCGCCGCGTTCATAGGCGAAGATCATGGCCAGGAACGAGGCCCAGATGAGCAGGTAACGGCACAGTTCCTCCGACCACAGAAGCGAGGAATTGAAGCCGTAGCGCATGATCACCTGCGCGACCATCACCGTGAGCAGCAGCGCCATCAGCGCGACGAGAAGCGCTCTGAGGCCCCTGCGAAAGACATGGTGAAGGCTGATAGGGTCACGATATCAACTCCGGTTTGCCGGCCACGGGGTGGCATGGTGGCGCATTTTTGTCCGCATTTCGCGCGCGTTTTTCCTCAGGCCCGGCGAGAACGCCGGGCCATTGATGCCTGGGCAAAGGATGCTTGATCAGTAAGATCAGTCGAAATCGGCTTCCTGGTATGCGGTGAGGTGCTTGTAGTCCTCCCGCACCGGAGCGAACACATCGAGATTGAGCGCAACCTCGTCGCCGATGGCCTCCCCGCAATGAACGACATCGGGAGGAATGCGCACCATCTGGCCTGCGCCCACCTCGACCACATCCTCGCCGATCTCGAAGCGGACGCGTCCGGACACGACATAGGCCAACTGCTCGAAGGGGTGGGAATGGGGTTTCTTCTCCATTCCCGGCTCAAGCCAGTTCATCACCATCAGGGCGTTGTCGCCGCGGAAGGCGGTTCGCGAAACTCCTTCGCGAACCTGTTCCCGGGGAAGCCTGTCCCAGCCATAGACCTTGGTTGACGCCATGGCGGTCACTGGCCCTTTGCGAAGGCTTCGTCGAACCTGGCGATCAGCGGATCCTTTTCCTTCCAGCTGGTCACCACCGGAGCCGTCAGCGCCTTGAGATCGTCGAGATCGCCGAGTTGGTTGACGGTCACGCCGTTGGCTTCCAGGAAGGCGACGGTTTCGGCGTCCTGGGAGGAGATCAGGGCATAGGCTTCAGTTGTGGCTTCCTTGCCGGCCTCTTCGACCGCGGCCTTGTCCGTGTCGCTCAGCTTGTCCCAGGCAGCACCCGAGAGCATGATGACGCCGGGCCAGAAATAATGACCAGTGAGCGTGACCTGCTTGGCCGCGCTGTAGAGGCTTTCCGACTTCATCGAGGAGACGTTGATCTCGACGGCGTCGATGGTGCCGGTTTCGAGCGCCGAATAGACCTCGCCATAGGCCATGCCGATCGGGTTCACGCCAATGGCTTCCCAGATCGCCTTGTGCAGCGGGATCGGCACGATGCGGGTCTTCAGACCCTTGAAGTCGGCGAGGCTCGTCACCGGCTTGTCCTTGGAGAGGAAGTGGCGGAGGCCGGCATCGACGAAGCCGACGCCCTTGATCTTCTTCTCGTCGAGCGTGGCCAGGAGTTCGTCACCGAGATCGGAGGTGAGAACCGCCGACAGCTGCTCATAGCTCGACACGGTGAAGGGCTGCTGCAGGGCGTCAAAGGATGCGGCCCCCAGAACCAGCGGCAGCGTCGCCGAGGATACCAGGGCGCCGTCGATCAGGCCGATCTGGATGCCTTCCAGCAATTGCTTGTCATCGCCGAGCTGGCGGTCGCCATAGACTTCGATCTTGACATTGCCGTCCGTCTTTTCGGCGACCTTCCTGGCGAAGATCTCAAGACCGGTATGGAAAATATTGGTCGACGCAGCCGCGTGACCCATTTTCAGCGTGACCTCCTGCGCCGAGGCGAGCGAGGGCAGCACCAGCAGGGCTATCCCTGCGAAAACAGACAAACTCTTCATTCCATCCTCCCATTTTTGTTTCACTCAATGAAACAATACAACGCAGAGTGAAACAGAATGGGATTCGAGTCAAGAGGTCGCACGCCGCGGGGAACTGTCTGCGGGCCAATCGGGGCAAGGAGAAAGGCCGAGGCTTGGCTGAGCGCACGACGCGCAGGCCTGCCGGCAGCACGACGCTGCGGGGCAGCCCCTGATCTAACAGCGGATATCAGGTGTCAGCGCTTGACGGCTGCGATCTGGCCGATGACCTCGAAGGCCGGTTTTCCGGAGGCTTCACCGATCGCCTTGATGGTGGCGTCGGGGCTTTCGATCGTCAGGCCGTTGCCGCGGAGGATCGTCGTCAGGCTCTCCCCGTCATGGCCGAACAGCGGCGCGACATCGGCAAGCGCGCCGCCTTCAATCGCCTGGAACACCGCGCGCTGCGGCGACCCGCCGGCGGCCCCGCCGGTCATGGCCGGCACGGCGAAGGCCAGTCCGGCGACGAGCGACACGGCCAGCGCGATCAGCATCGGCGGCCGCTTGATGTAATTGAGAAACGGCCGCCAGTTCTTCCACAGATGCAGGACGAAGGGGACGATCAGAACCATCGAAAGCCATTCATGCATGCCGTGGAAGGCGGACGATCCCCAATGGAAGAACAGCGCCACGCCGGAAACCAGCGAAACGAGAAAAAGGCCGGTGATGAAGGGGGTTGCATAGCGGTTGAGCAGGGTCGGCATTTCAGGATCTTTCTGACGGTTCAAAAATCCTCCCGGCTTCCTGATTGAACCCGTTTTACGGCCGTATCAACTTAACGATTGGTAATGTGATTGGCGCTCAACGGGCAGCGATCTCAAGGCTTTGCATGGACGTCCGAGGCGACCGGGAGCGTCATGGCCGGATACGGAGCGGCTTGCGGTTGGGAACTGTCTGCGCCTGTGCTGGCAGCAATCAGCCCGGACTCCGCTCGCGGATCCCGGGCTGCAAAGAGCATGATGGCGGATGGTTCAGGCCTGCGCGGACCACTCGGCATACCAGGTCTTGAACAGACGGTACTGGGTCTCGACATAGGCCTTCTGCGAGGCCGAGAGCGCGTCGGTCTCGTAGAAATGCAGGGTGTATTCCGCGTCGCCGTTGAGCACCATCAGATGCTTGTAATAGAGCACGAGATCGGCGCCCTCGTCGAAGGAGGACAGGACGCCCAACGCCTCGTCGAGCTCTTTGGCGCGCGCGCGCGCCTTGGCGTCCCCGGTGGCCGCCTGCCTGCACAGCGAGACCAGGTGCAGCACTTCCCTGGGCAGTGCGTTGCCGATGCCGGTGATCGCGCCGGTGGCGCCGCAATTGACATAGCCATGGAAGACATTTGTGTCGACGCCCACCATCAGGGTGATGCTCTCCTCGGCCGAGGTGATGTTCTCGGCCGCGTAGCGCAGGTCCGCCGCACCGCCGAATTCCTTGAAGCCGATCAGGTTGGGATGGTCCTTGCGCAGCGCGAAGAACAGGTCGGCGCGCGTCGCAAAGCCGTAATAGGGGCTGTTGTAGATCACCGCGGGCAGTTCCTTCGCCACCGACAGGATCGCCTTGAAATGGGCGGCCTGGGCTGCGGCGGAGGATCCGCGCGAGAGCACGCGGGGGATGACCATCAGCCCCTGGGCGCCCACTTCGGCTGCATGGGCCGCATGGGCCACCGCCGAGACGCTGTTGATCGCGCCGGTGCCGACCACCACGGGTACACCCGCCTCAACCAGGCGGGCGACGCCTTCCATGCGTTGCGCGTCGGTGAGCAGCGGCCAGTCGCCCATCGAGCCGCAATAGACGACGCCCGACATGCCGGCGTCGACGAGTTCCCTGCCCTTGCGCACCAGCGCATCGAAATCCGGCGTCCGGTCGGGCTTGCACGGCGTCATCAGGGCGGGAATGCAGCCTTTGAAAATGGTGTCGTCCATCGGGGATGTCCTTTGTTGTCAGTGAAGAGGTTTCAAAATCCGACGATCTGCGAGGGAAGCCATGTCGCCAGCATCGGAAACAGCGCCACCGCCAGCAGCGTGGCGATCTGCAGCCCGATGAAGGGCACGACACCGCGGCACATCTGGCCATAGGTCATATCCGGCGGCGCGATGGACTTGAGATAGAAGATCGACGAGGCCATCGGCGGCGTCAAGTAGCTGGTCTGGATGACGATGATCATCATGGTGCCGAACCAGATCGGATCGATCCCGGCGGACCGGATGAAGGGCGTGAACAAGGGCACCGCGATCAGCACATTGGCGGTCCAGTCGAGCACGAAACCCAAAAGCAGCACGATCACCAGAAAGAAGATGATCATGCCGGTGTCGCCGAAGCCGGCCGCATCGATGAACGAACGGATCATGCGCGAGCCGCCATTGGCCGCGAAGGTTCCCATGAACATGGTGCCCGCGGCGACGATCAACAGGATCATCGCCGAAATCCGGACCGTGATCCTGAGCGATTCAATCAGCATGCCGAGATTGAAGCGACCGTAAAGGATACTCAGCAGCGTGGCGCCGACGGCGCCCACCGAGGCCGCTTCCGTGGGCGAGGCGATGCCCGCGAGCAAGGATCCCAGCACCGCGAAGATCAGAAGGCAGATCGGCAGCAGCGAGGACAGCGTCAGCCGCAGCTTCTCCCCGAGCGGCATGTCCGGCCGGCTGTCCTCGGTGGCCGGCTGCGGCGGAGAGAGAACGCCCTGGATGATCAGATAGATGATGAACAGGCCGACCATCAGCAATCCCGGCAGCATCATGCCGGCCAGAAGCTCGCCCACCGACATCTGTGCCAGCGAGGCATACATCACCGCGATGACCGAGGGCGGGATCATGGTGCCGAGCGAGCCGCCGGCGCAGATGGTCCCGGCAATCTGGTTGTTGGGATAGCCGCCGCGCTTCATCGCGGGAATCGCCATCATCCCGATCATCACCTCGACCGCGCCCACGACCCCGGCGGCGGCGGCGAAAATAGCGCCCATCGCGATCGTGGCGACCGCCAGGCCGCCGGGCAGCCGCCTGAGCCATATCTGCATGACGAGGAACAGGCGCTCGGCAATGCCGGAGCGTTCCAGAATGGCGCCCATCAGCACGAACATCGGAATGGCGGCAAGAATGAAATTCGTCGAAGCCGAGTAGAAGGCGCCGTAAAGCTGGGCAAAGGCGTTGGGGCCGAATTTGGCAAGCCCTGCCGCGGCCGAGACGATGGCGAGCGAAAACGCGATCGGGATGCCGGTGAGCACAAGCACGAAAAGGGCGGGAAACATCAGGGCGGCGATGGTCATGGCTCAGGCTTCCAGTTTGAACGGCTGGTCGGCCTGGCCGCGGAACACCCGCAGACCATGGACGAGCTGTTGCAGGGTCAGCGCTATCAGGCCGATGGCGAGGATCGAGAAGAACGGCCACATCAGCGGCGCCCAGGGGCTGACCGTTTCGACTTCGGAGGTTGTCCAGGCCCGCCAGGCCCGCTCGACCGCGAATTTCGACAGGGCGGCGAACATCGGCGTCAGCAGGAAGACGAAGACGAAGCCTTCGAGGCGGCGCCGGAAGCCGACCGGCATCTTCTGGGCCAGGAAGTCGATGCGCACATGGGCGTCCTCATGCAGGGCATAGGCGGCGCCGAGAACGAACAGCGACCCGGTTGCCATATAGGAGATGTCGAAGGCCCAGATGGTCGGCGCGCCAAAGACATAGCGCGCCACCACTTCGTAGATCATCGCGATGACGAGAACCACCGTCACGATCTGGGCGATCCAAAACAGCAGACGGGAGAAGGCGTCGACAAGTCTGAAAAGCTTGGTCATGACGGTGGCAAGTCCTCATCAGTCCTGGTTGCGAACCAGATAGCTGCTTTCCGCGGACCACAGGGTCTTGAAGGCCATGTAGTCGGTTAGGATATCGGCCATTTCCGGCTTGCCTTCGGCCTTCTGCGCCTCGGCGGTCTTGCCGATCCAGTCAGCGCCCGCGTCCGAGAGCTGCTTGATGAACTCGGGCGACAGGGTGATCACCTCGTTGGGACCCTTGCGGTAGCTGTCCATGGCGACAACATCTTCGCCATAGAAATGCACCAGCGCCTGCATGGTGGTCAATTCCGCGGCCTTCTCGATCAGCGGCTTGAGGTCGTCAGGAAGCGCGTCCCAGGTTTCCTGCTTGAGCACGACTTCCCACAGGAAGGTCGGCTGGTGCACGCCCGGGACGATGATGTATTTCGCGGCTTCGTGAAAACCTTCCGGCATGTTGGCCGACGGCGGACCCCATTCGATCAGGTCGACGCCCTTGCGCTGCAGCAGGGTGTAGATTTCGCCAGGGGGAACGACTGTTGGCACCGCGCCGAAATATTCTTCCATGACCTTGGCCCAGGGACCGGAGGTGCGGTACTTCATGCCCTTGAGGTCCTCGGCCTTGGTGATGGGCACATTGGAATGCGCCATGACTTCGGACGAGCCGATGCCGACGATCAGGCTCTTGAAACCGTCCTTGGCCCGCAGCGCGGTCAGCTTGTCCTCGCCGCCCTTCTCGTAGATCCAGGTGATGAAGGCTTCCGGCCCCATGCCGCCGGGAAAGCCGGCGAAAATGGCGTTGACCGGGTCCTGGTTGACCAGATAGCTCGGCGTGGAGTGGCCTGCCTGGACGATGCCGTCGCGCACGCCGTCATAGACCTGCAGGGCGGGCACCAGCACACCGGCGCCGAAAGGCTCGATCAGGACGCGGCTGTTGGTGAGAACGCCGACATTGTCGGCGAAGCGTTCAAGGAAATTGACATAGAACGGAGACCCTTCGGGCACCGAGGTCGGTACTTGCCACGTGACTTCCTGGGCTGCTGCCGGCAGTGCCGCGACAGACAGCATCGAGACCAGCGCCCACTTCCTGATTTTTTCAAACATGAAACCCTCTGTGTTCTGACCGCGCAGCAACGCGGACGGTTGGTGGTGTTCTGACCGGCGAGAAGTCCCGCGCCTTGGCGACTGAACCGCCGTGCCCGCCTCTCTGGGGAGGCAACAACGTCATAAACTATTGTATTTTTGTTGTCGACAAAAAATATCCAAGACAAAGCGCGCTTGCAGGTGTCCGCTCCAGGGCAAGGCCCGGATTCGGCAGATCTCACATTTATCTAATTATATCAGAGACTTATATTCGCGTTGATGCGATGGTCCGCGGCGATGCTGGCCTGGATCTGGCGGACGATCTGTTCGGCATGCGCCCGGGCGATGCGATCGGCGGCCTCGACGTCCTGCTGTTCGATCGCCGCCAACATGACCTCATGCTCCTGGAGGTAAATCCGCGGCAGCTTGTCATTGTAGGAGGAGTAATAGAGCCTGAGCAGTCGCCGGCCCTCGTCGAGGAGCCGCTCGAACAGCTCGGCGTAGTAACGGTTGTTCCCGGCGCGGGCGATCTCGGCATGGAAGTTCCGGTTGACCTCGATCATCTCGTGCACATCCATCGCCTCCACGGCCCTGGTGTAGCCGTCCTGCAGGGCGCGGATCCTGACGAGATCGGCCGACGTCCGGTTGGCGGCGGCGAGCCGCGTGGTGACGCGGTACATCAGCGACAGCGCATCGAAGAACTGTGAGAGATTGGGGAAATCGATCGGCGCCACGATGGTGAAGCGGTTGGGAAGGGTGACCACCAGCCCCTCGCCCGCGAGCTTGACCAGCGCTTCGCGGATGGGGGTGCGGGAGATGCCGAAGCGTTCGGACAGCTTGACCTCGTCGATCGGGCTCCCGGGCGCGAGCGTCAGGTCGAGGATCTCGTGCTTGAGCGTGTCGTAGACCGCTCCGACGCCCTTGCCGCGCTTGCGCTTCGTGCCGGGAAGATGGTCCGGGGCCTGCTCTTCGACGCTCATCAGTCTCTCCAAACATCGGCGTGATCCTGTCGAGCACTACAACTGTGCGCCGGCAAAAACAATTCGCGAGCGGACGGCCGTCAGCGAACGCTCGAGAAAACCGGCGCCATCACCTTTCTCCTCTCGCCCGAACATGGCATTGACGGCCCATGCCATCGCATTGCCGGGAGGACACAAATGACATTTGAGCCGGAGACGATCGCCGCGACGCTGGACCTGTCGCAAGGCTGGACCGTAAGCAATGGCACGCACCATGCATCCCTTCCCGTCCCGGGAGACGTTCATTCCGCGCTCCTTGACGCAGGCATCATCACCGATCCCTACTGGCGCGACACCGAAGTCTCGCTCGACTGGGTCCATGAAAACGAATGGACGGCGGAGAAGCTGTTCGACCTGGCCGAGACTGGCGGCGGGGTCTGGACGCTCTCTTTCGACGGCATCGACTGCGTGGCCGAGATCCGCCTGAACGGCCATGCGCTGGGCCGCGTCGACAACCGCTTCCTGCGGCAGGATTTCGAGGTGAGCGACACGCTCGTCTCGGGAGAAAACCACCTGGAGGTCCGCTTCCTGTCCAATTCCGCGGAGGCCGCCGCGCGGGCCGCGGCTTCGCCCTATCCGGTGCCCTACACGAAAGACAACAACCGCATCCCGCACTACAATTTCCTGCGCAAGACCCATTGCGACGCCGGCTGGGACTGGAACATCGCGCTGTCGCCGCTGGGGCTCTGCGGCCCGGTGACGCTCAGGCGCTCGGACGTGGCGCGGCTCGACGATGTCATGATCCGGCAGGCGCACGACGACGGCGACGTCACGCTGGAGATCGATCTCCATTACACCGCCTTTGCCGCCGGCCGGATCGAGATCGGGGCCTTGTGCGACGGCCTCGCCGCGTCCGAGACGATTCAGGTCTGGCCCGGCGAAGGCACGGCGAGGCTGTCGCTGACGATCAGGAACCCCGAGCTGTGGTGGCCGGCGGGGCACGGGTCGCAGCCGCTTTATGATCTCGAGATCCGGCTCGGGCAGGACAGCATCACCCGCCGCATCGGGTTCAGAACAGTCGAGCTTGTCACAGATGCGGATGAAGTCGGAGCCCGCTTCGCCTTCCGGGTCAACGGGCGCGAGATCTTCATGCGCGGCGCCAACTGGATCCCGGCCGACGCACTTCCGGCGCGGGCGACGCAGGAGGTCGTGCGCGACCGGCTCATCTCCGCGGTCGAGGCCAACATGACCATGATCCGCGTCTGGGGCGGCGGGCAGTACGAGCCCGACTGGTTCTACGAACTGTGCTCGGAGCTCGGGCTGATGGTCTGGCAGGATTTCATGTTTTCCTGCAGCCTCTACCCGGCGCATGACCCCGCCTGGCTTGGAAGCGTGCGGCGCGAGGCCCGCCAGCAGATCCGGCGGCTGTCGGGGCATCCGTGCCTGGCGCTGTGGTGCGGCGACAACGAGGTGATCGGGGCGCTCACCTGGTATCCCGAGGCCCGTGCCAACCGCGACCGCTATCTCGCCGTCTATGCGCGGCTCAATGCGGCGCTCGAGGAGGCGGTGGCGGAGGCGAGGCCCGATGTCGCCTTCTGGCCGTCCTCGCCCTCGGTCGGACCGCTGGATTTCGGCGACGGCTGGCATGACGACACCTCGGGCGACATGCATTTCTGGGACGTGTGGCATTCCTCCAAGGATTTCGAGCACTACCGCAGCGTCCGGCCGCGCTTCTGCTCGGAATTCGGCTTCCAGTCGTTTCCCTCCAACCGGATCATCGCAAGCTTCACCGAGCCCGGCGACCGCAACGTGTCGTCACGGGTCATGGACGTGCACCAGCGCAACCGCGGCGGCAACAGCCGCATCGTCGAAACGCTCGCGCGCTATGTCCGGTTTCCCGAAAAGTTCGAGGACGTGACCTGGCTCTCCCAGGTGAGCCAGGGACTGGCGATGAAGACGGCCATCGAATTCTGGCGCTCGTGCAAACCGCGCTGCATGGGCACGCTCTACTGGCAGCTCAACGACACCTGGCCGGTGGCGAGCTGGGCCTCGCTCGAACATGGCGGCGGCTGGAAGCTGATGCATTACATGGCGCGCAGGTTCTACGCGCCGGTGCTGGTGACCGCGCAGCCCGATGCGGAGACCGCCGAGATCGTGCTCTGGGCGATCAATGACACCGGCGCGGATGTCTCGCTCGGCGTGGAGGGGCGACGAGTCTCGACCGGCGGCACGGTCGCCGAGGGCGGCGCCTGGTCCTGCCTGTGCCCGACGGATCGGGCCGTCGAAGTCGCGCGGCTGCCCGCCTCTTTGTTTGCGGAGGACGAATTCCTGCATTTCGACTGGCGCGACCGCGACGGCGGCCACACTGGCGAGAACGACTATTTGTTGCGCCGGCCAAAGGACTACCGCTTCGCCACGCCGAACATCGAGGTCAGGCAGACCGAGGCCCAGGTGACGCTCACCAGCGACGTGCCCGCCCTCTATGTCACCCATGATCATGGCGGCTCGGATGTCTGGTCGGACAACGCGGTCACGCTGCTGCCGGGCGTTTCCAAAACCCTGACGCGCAGCCGCGCCCGCGGCGGGATCCGGGGCGACTCACGCGTCCGGTTTCTCGAGAGCTGACGCGAGGTCTGCGGCCGTGCGCAAGCGGCGCGCGCAGTCCGCGCGCCGGACCGGGTTCATGGGTTGCCTCAGCCATCTGGGGATAATCGGCCATGCGGCGAAATGGGCTCGCAGGAGGCGCGCCGGGCGGCTTTGCGGGAGGAGATTTAACCGCTATACCAGCACCCGACAATCATTCCCCGGAGGCGGACAGACTGCCAAAACCGGCCGGATCGGGCGCTGCAGCAGGCTTTTTTGGCAAGCTGCGCATGCAAAACATGAAGAAAGTTGCGAAAATGGGTAAAAACGCCGCCATTCAATCCCGCAAGACCGACGCCATTGCACGCGGCGTCGGCGTGATGACGCAGATCTATGTGGATCGCGCCGAAAACTCCGAACTCTGGGACGTCGAGGGCAATCGCTACATCGATTTCGCGGCAGGCATCGCCGTGGTCAACACCGGCCATCGTCACCCCAAGGTGATCGAGGCGGTCAAGGCGCAGCTCGACCGCTTCACCCATACCTGCCACCAGGTGGTCCCCTACGAGAACTACGTGCATCTGGCCGAACGGCTGAACAAGCTCGTGCCCGGCGATTTCGACAAGAAGACGATCTTTGTCACGACCGGTGCCGAGGCCGTGGAAAACGCCATCAAGATCGCCCGCGCCGCCACCGGCCGCCCGGCCGTCGTGTCGTTCTCCGGCGCCTTTCACGGCCGCACCTTCATGGGCATGGCATTGACCGGCAAGGTGTTCCCCTACAAGGCGGGCTTCGGCGCGATGCCGAGTGACGTCTACCATGTCCCCTTCCCTGCAGCGCTGCATGGCGTCTCGGTCGAGCAGTCGATGGCCGCACTCGACACGCTGTTCAAGGCCGATGTCGATCCGGCCCGCGTCGCGGCCATCATCCTCGAGCCGGTGCAGGGCGAAGGCGGCTTCTACGAAGTGCCCGCGGGCTTCTTCAAGCTGTTGCGCGAGCTTTGCGATAAGCACGGCATGCTGCTGATCGCCGACGAGATCCAGACCGGCTTCGCCCGCACCGGCAAGATGTTCGCGATGGAGCATCACGGCGTATCCCCTGACCTCACCACCATGGCCAAGGGGCTTGCCGGCGGCTTTCCGCTGGCGGCCGTCACCGGCAAGGCGAGCGTCATGGATGCGGCCAATCCGGGCGGACTCGGCGGCACCTATGGCGGCAACCCGATCGGCATCGCCGCGGCCCATGCCGTGCTCGACGTGATCGAGGAAGAGGGACTGTGCGAACGCGCCATGCAGCTTGGCAATCGTCTCAAGCAGCGACTGCAGGCAATCCGCGAGGATGTGCCCGAGATCGTCGACATCCGCGGCCCCGGCTTCATGAACGCCATCGAGTTCAACGACGTCAAGACCGGCAAGCCGAGCCCGGACTTCACCAATGCGGTGAAAGCCCGCGCGCTGGAGAAGGGCCTCATTCTTCTCACATGCGGCGTCTACGCCAATGTCATCCGCTTCCTGTCGCCCGTGACCATCCAGGATGGGGTGTTCCAGGAAGCGCTGGACCTGCTTGAAGCGTCCATTCGTGAAGTCCATTCGGAATTTGGAGCCAGTGCATAATGACCAAGAAACTTGCAGACATGCTGAAGAACCCCGACCTCCTGGTGAGCGCCGCGCTCGTTGGCGGCGACTGGGTCAAGGCCGCGCCCGGGGGCAAGTCCTTCGATGTCCTCAATCCCTCCACCGGCGAAGTCATCACCTCGCTGCCGGATCTCGGTGTCGCCGAGACCAGGGCGGCGATCGATGCAGCCTATGGCGCGCAGAAGGCCTGGGCCGCGAAGACCGGCAAGGAGCGCTCGGGCGTGCTGCGCAAGCTCTATGACCTGATGGTCGCCAATGCCGACGACCTGGGCGCGATCCTGACCGCCGAAATGGGCAAGCCGCTGCCAGAAGCAAAGGGCGAGATCCTCTATGGCGCGAGCTTCATCGAGTGGTTCGCCGAAGAAGCCAAGCGCGTCTATGGCGACGTCATTCCCGGCCACCAGCCCGACAAGCGCATCATCGTCTTGAAGCAGCCGGTGGGCGTTGTCGCTTCGATCACGCCGTGGAACTTCCCCAATGCGATGATCGCCCGCAAGCTCGGCCCGGCACTCGCCGTGGGCTGCGCCTTCATCTCCAAGCCCGCCGCCGAGACGCCGCTGTCGGCCCTGGCCATGGCCAAGCTCGCCGTCTATGCCGGCGTGCCCAAGGGGATCCTGAGCGTCATCACCTCGAAATCGAGCGCGGCCATCGGCCAGGAGTTCTGCTCCAACGACAAGGTGCGCAAGATCACTTTCACCGGCTCGACCGAAGTCGGCCGCATCCTGATGCGCCAGTCGGCCGACCAGATCAAGAAGACCTCGATGGAGCTGGGCGGCAACGCGCCGTTCATCGTCTTCGACGATGCCGATCTCGACGCCGCGGTCGAGGGAGCGATGATCTCCAAATACCGCAACAACGGCCAGACCTGCGTCTGCGCCAACCGCATCTATGTGCAGGCGGGTGTCTATGATGCATTCGCCGACAAGCTCGCCAAGGCGGTGGGCAAGATGAAGATCGGCGACGGTTTCGGCGATGGCGTCACCACCGGTCCGCTGATCAGCCAGGACGCGGTCGAGAAGGTCGAGGACCACATCGCCGACGCCACCTCGAAGGGCGCCAAGGTGCTGACCGGCGGCAAGCGCCACGAGCTCGGCGGCACCTTCTTCGAGCCCACTATCCTGACCGGCGTGACCCGGGACATGAAGGTGGCCGGCGAGGAGACCTTCGGCCCGGTGGCGCCGCTGTTCAAGTTCGACACGGTGGAAGACGTGATCGAGCAGGCCAATGACACGATCTTCGGACTCGCGTCCTATTTCTACGCCAACGACCTCTCCAAGGTCTGGCGCGTGGCCGAGGCGCTCGAATACGGCATGGTCGGCGTCAACACCGGCCTGATCTCGACGGAAGTTGCGCCGTTCGGCGGCGTCAAGCAGTCGGGCCAGGGCCGCGAAGGCTCGAAATACGGCTGCGACGACTATCTCGAGATGAAATATGTCTGCCTCGGCGGTATCTGACATCTGAGCGGGCCGGGGCGGTGAGAGATCCCGCCCCGGCCCGCTCCATCTTCGGGCGAGGCCCGGCTCTGTCAGTCACACAGTTTCACTCTTCCCAATCGGTGCCGGCCGGGGGCCGGTCGCGGTTCTTCTCGGTCGTAACGGCTTCTTTCGCCTCCTCGATGTCGTCCCTGGTGGGCGCGTTCGGCGCGTTGTTGCGGCTGCCGCCGGTCAGCGCCAGGCGGTAATACATCGGGAAATGATCGGAGCCCACGAAGGGCTGCCGTTCGATCGCCACGAGCTCGAAGTCGCGCGAATGGAAGATATGGTCGAGCGGCCAGCGCAAGACCCAGTAGCGCGCGTCAAACGAATTGAACAGGCCGCGGCCCTGGCGCGGGTCGAGCAGGCCCGAGATCCTCAGGAACCGCCGGGTCGTGCGCGACCAGGCGACGTCGTTCAAATCGCCGGTGACGATCAGCGGCAGTTTCTCGTCTCGCGCCTCGCCGGCCACCACCAGGATCTCGGCGTCCCGTCCCAGCGTGTCGCGCGTGGGCAGCGGCGGCTCGGGATGCAGCGCGATGATGCGCAGGTCGTGACCGCCAGGCAGCGTGACCACGCAGGAGATGCTCGGCACCTCCTTGTTGAGCAGGAACCGCACCTCGCTGTCGCGCAAGGGATGGCGGCTTGCGAGGATCATGCCGAAGCTGTTTTCCTGTGTCTGCCGGACAGAATGGGGATAGTCTGAAAGACAGGGGCCGAGGCCCTCTCCCCAGGCGGCATCGGTCTCCATGAAGACGGCTACGTCGGGATTGCAGTCACGCACCATGTCCATCACGCGCCCATAGTCGCGGTTGCCCTGCTTGACGTTGCAGGCCAGCACAGAGATGGTCGGCGTCGCGTCCTCATCGCCCTTGAAAGCCGCGGTCTGGACACGCCAGAACGGCGTGAAACGCAGCACATGGACAAGCTGGATCGAGATGGCCAGGGCAGCCATGCCAACCGCCGCCATCGCCGTGGCGGAGAAACTGCCCGTGAGTCCCGTCGCGGCGATGACAAGGGCCGCGATGGCGATGACCTGCAGGCGGCCGAAATCGAATGACCGCACCATGCCGTGGGCAAAGGGCAACAGCGGCACGAGCGTGGCGATGAGACAGACCGCCGCGAGGAATACGAGAATTGCCTCAATCACATACGCACTCCATGAGGCCCCCGCTGGCGGGCCGGCTTATCCGCCGCGCCATCCGGCGTCCTGTTCAGTTTCGGTGCCCGACCGCCGACCCGACGCGAGCGGGCAGCGAGAGCGGCGCCGCATGGGCCAATGAGGCCCGCAACGGCAGCGCCTGGCAAGCCCTGAGCGGCGACAGGTCCCGGTTTGCGGCGGCGACGGCGTCGTCGCGGCGGTCGAACGGTCCGGCGTAGCGGCTGCCGAACTTGTAGAACCAGAAGCCGCGCCAGGTCTCGATCTCGAACAGGGGCTCAAACAGGGGCTCGTTCATGGTCCGATCTCCGGCTGTGTCATGTCCACCCCAACGCGAAAGGGCGATGCGGGTTCCGCCCGATGGCAGCCTTATGTTTCGGTCTCGTGTTTCGGGAACTTCCGACCGCGCCGGTCGTTTAGCACGGCATATTTTACTCCCGGGGCTTAGAAAGCAGACACCGATGACAGACATCCTCCAGTCGTTTTGCAGTTTTATCGAGAGTGCCGAGTTTCCCTGCGTGGGCGCCAAGTCGGCGCTAGCCCGCGACGCGCTCACCCTGCTCGCCGTAGGCGCCATCGACAGCCCGGCCTCGGACGTCGAGATCCACCGCGCGCTCAACGCATTCAGCGCCAGCCTCGATCCCGACAGCCCGATCGTGCGCTCCTTCGTGGCGATCTTCGACGGGCCGGACGGGCTTGGCGAGGAGGCCTTCGAGACGGCGCTGTGGAACCGGCTGCAGTCGCTGCACAATCTCGATGTGGTCAGCGGCCAGGCCTGGAGCGAGGTGGTGAACGCCGATCCGGACTCGCCGCATTTCTCCTTGAGCATCGGCGGCGAGCCGTTTTTCGTCATCGGGCTTCACCCGCACGCCTCGCGCCCGGCGCGGCGCTTCGAGAAGCCGGCGCTGGTGTTCAATTCGCACCTGCAGTTCGAAAAGCTCCGGGCCGACGGCCGCTTCGAGAAGATGAAAGAGATCATCCGCACGCGCGATGCGGCGCTGGCGGGCGACATCAACCCGATGCTCGACGACCATGGCGACGCGTCGGAAGCCCGCCAGTACAGCGGCCGCGCCGTGGACGAGGACTGGAAATGCCCGTTCGCGCCCCAGGACGTGGTTCCCGGAAAGGAAAAGACTCGCCAAGAGGATGTTGCCTGAGATGACCCACCGCATTCCCCCCCGCAGCGGCACGGCCTTCGAACTCGGAAAGGGCCAATTGCTCACGGTGATCGATCCGGAGGGTGAGCAGGTCTCGGACCTGGTGACCTTCAATGCCGAGGACAGCCGCGAATATCTCTCCTCGGGCCGGTCGATCGACTATGCCGGCCGAATCTACCTCAGCACCGGCGACACGCTCTATTCGAACCGTTCGGTCCCGATGCTCACCATCGTCGAGGACGAGGTGGGTCGCCACGATTTCAGCCTGACGCCCTGCTCGCGCGACACATTCCGCATTCTCTATGGCGACGCGGATCCGCATCCGGGCTGCCAGGGCAATCTGGAAACCGTGCTCGCGCCCTACGGCATCGTTCCGGATGCGATCCCGATCGCCTTCAACGTGTTCATGCATGTGGCGGTCGACAGCGACAGCGGCGAGATCAAGGTGCTGCCGCCCTTGAGCAAGGCCGGCCAGAAAACCGTGTTCCGCGCCGAAATGGACCTGATCGTGGGAATGACGGCCTGCTCCGCCGGCCAGTCCAACAATTTCCGCTACAAGCCGATCGACTACCGGATCGAGGACGCGGGGTGACGTTCCTGATCTAGAAAATCACCTTCGGCAGCCAGGTGGCCAGTTGCGGCAGCATCCAGACCAGCGAGATGCCGACGATCTGCAGGCCGAAGAAGGGGACGACCCCGGCATAGATCTGGCCGGTGGTGATCTCGGGGGGTGCAGCGCCGCGCAGGTAGAACAGCGAGAAGCCGAAGGGCGGGGTGAGGAAGCTTGTCTGCAGGTTGATCGCCAGCAGCACGCCGAGCCAGATCGGGTCATGGCCCATGACGATCAGCGTCGGCGCGATCAGCGGCAGCACGATCACCGAGATCTCGACGAAATCGAGGAAGAAGCCGAGCACGAAGACGAAGGCCATGCAGAACAGCAGCGCGCCCATCGGCCCGCCCGGCATGTTGGTGAGGATATGGGAGACCCGCTCCTCGCCACCGAGCCCGATGAAGACCAGCGAGAACATGCCCGCCGCAAGAATCGTGGCGAAGATCATCGCCGTCATGGTGAGGGTGGAATCGACCGCGCCGTGCAGGCTCCGATTGCGCAAGGTCGCATAAAGCGCCGCGATGATCGCCACCGCGCCGATGAGGGTGAGCACCATGTAGAGGCCGCCGGCGGCAAGCGAGGCGAATTCCAGATCGTTGCGCTGCAGGCGGACCGGAAACAGGCCGGCGAGGATGGCGAGGCAGACCAGCGCCGCCGTGCCGAAGAGGATGAGGCGCGGGTTGGTGCCGACCCTTATACCCGCCATCAGCAGGGCGCCGATGGCGCCCACGGCGGCGGCCTCGGTGGGCGTGGCTATGCCGCCGAGGATCGCGCCCAGAACGGCGAAGATCAGCAGCACCGGCGGCACGATCGCCGAAAGGATTTCGCGCCGGTCGGGCTTGGGCGTGTCGAGCTTGGCTGGCGGCATGTCGCCGGGACGGACAAAGCCCAGCACCAGGATGTAGATGAGGTAAAGCGCCACCAGGGTAAAGCCGGGAATGATGGCGGCGGCGAAGAACTGGCCCACCGACAGGGCTTCGACGGAGAACTTGCCCTGCTCGTACTGCGCCTGCTGGTAGGCGTTGGACATGACATCGGCCAGGATGATCAGGAGCGTCGAGGGCGGGATGATCTGTCCCAGCGTGCCCGCGGTGCAGACGATGCCCGAGGCAACGCGCGGATCATAGCCGGCACGCAGCATGGTGGGCAGCGCGATCATGCCCATGGCCACCACCGTGGCGCCGACGATGCCGGTGGACGCCGCCAGCAGCGCGCCCACCAGAACCACGGAGATGCCCAGGCCCCCGCGCAGCTGCCCGAACAGCCGGCCCATGGTGTCGAGCAGCTCCTCGGCGATGCGGCTTTTCTCCAGCACCGCGCCCATCAGCACGAACAGCGGGATGGCGATCAGCACCTGGTTGGAGATCAGGCCGAAGATGCGCTGGCCGGTGGCGCCCATCAGGCTGATGTCCATGACGCCCATGACCCAGCCCAAATAGGCGAACACGACGGCGACGCCCGCGATCGAGAACGACACGGGAAAGCCCAAAAGGATGGCGCCGATCAGCGCCGCGAACATGATCAGATCGAGATAAGCGCTCATGCACTTGCCTCCGGCGCGGCATTCCGGGGCAAAAGCAGCCGGATCAGCAGCGACAGGGACTGGATCATGAGAAGAATGCAGAAGGCGGGAATGAGGGTCTTGAGCAGGAACACGGCCTCGATGCCGCCCACGGAAATCGGGCCTTCGAGGATCCTCCAGGAATTGCGCACCGAAGGCCAGGACCAGTAGAGGATCACCAGCATCGACGGAATCAGCAGGAAGATGTGGCCGAATATATCGATGCCGCGCCGGGTCGCCGGTTTCGCCTTAGCGTAGAAGACGTCGACGCGGACATGCTTGTCGACCAGCAGCGTGTAGGCGGCACCCAGCATGAACAGCGTCGCATGCATGTAGAGAACGCTCTCCTGGACGGCGATGATGTTGTAGCCGAACACGTAGCGGCCAACCACGATGCCGAACTGGACCAGCACCATCAGCAGCGCCAGCCAGCGGATCACGGTCGCCGTCACCCGGCTGATCATATCGAGACTATCGGCCAGACGCAGCATGCGGTCCCCTCTCACCGTGAGTGTCCGGCGCGGGGTCGAAGCCCCGCGCCGGATGGTTGGTTGGTTGCGCTCAGTAGCCCATGACCGAGGCGCGGGCATTCATCTGCCCGTTGTCGGCATAGGTCATGTAGCTGCCCACCAGATCGCGATAGGCGAGGTAGCTCTCGGTGATGCGCTTGACCAGTTCATCGTCGTTCTGGCGCAGCTCGTCAACGACCTCTTCGGCCGCCTTGCCCATGGCCACGATCACATCGTCAGGCAGCTTGCGGACGATGACACCGTGCTCGGAGACCAGAGTCTTGAGCGACTGGGCGTGCTTGGTGGTGTATTCGGTCCAGACCGGGTTGTAGAGACTTTCGCAGGCCAGACCCACCACCTGCTTGAGATCGTCCGGCAGTTCCTCATAGGCCTTGGCGTTGACGCCGCATTCTTCGGCCGAGGACGGCTCGCCGACACCCGGCCAGTAGTAGTTCTTGGCGACCTGGTAGAAGCCGAGCGCCGAATCGGTCCAGGGACCGATGAACTCGCCCGCATCGAGCGCACCGGTCTGCAGCGCCTGGAACATCGGCGGTCCGCCCATGGCTTCGGCCGCCATACCCATCTTGGTGGCCATTTCGGAAGCGAGGCCGGTGGTGCGGAACTTCAGGCCCTTCAAGTCTTCGACCGAGTTGATCTCGTTGCGGAACCAGCCCGCCCACTGCGGACCCGAATTGCCGCACAGGAACGGCTTGACGCCGAAGCGGCCATACATTTCGTCATAGAGCGCCTGGCCGCCGCCATGCTGCATCCAGCCGAACTGCTCGTCGGCGCGCAGGCCGAAGGGCTGCGAGCCAAACAGCAGGATGCCCTTGGACTTCGAACCCCAATAGGCGGGAACGGCGTGATAGAGTTCCGCCGTGCCTTCCGAGACAGCGTCAAAGACGCCGGGACCGGGGACGATTTCACCGGCGGCGAAAAGCTTGACCTCGATGCGGCCGCCCGACAGCGTGGTGATGCGGTCGGCCAGAAGCTGGGCGGCGACACCGGGGCCCGGCAGGTTCTTGGGCCAGGCGGTGACCATCTTCCATTCGCGCTTGTCCTGCGCGATGGCCGGGGTGGAAAGCGTTGCTGCCGCGGCTGCGCCAACGAGGCCGGTCTTCAGGAATTTTCTTCTTTGCATGATAGTTCCTCTCGTTTTTGTGTTCATCCAAGGATTGCGGGCAGGTTGAGCCCGTGTTCGCGCGCGCAGTCGAGCGCGATCTCGTAGCCGGCGTCGGCGTGGCGCCAGACGCCGGAAGCAGGGTCGTTCCAGAGCACGCGCTCAAGCCGGCGGGCGGCGGCCTCGGTGCCGTCGGCGACGACCACCATGCCGGAATGCTGGGAAAAGCCCATGCCGACGCCGCCGCCATGGTGGATCGACACCCAGGTGGCGCCCGAGGCGGTGTTGACCAGCGCGTTCAGAAGCGGCCAGTCGCTGACGGCGTCGGAGCCGTCCTTCATCGCCTCGGTCTCGCGGTTGGGCGAGGCGACGGAGCCCGAATCAAGGTGATCACGGCCGATGACGATGGGGGCCTTCAGTTCGCCCGAGGCCACCATCTCGTTGAAAGCCAGGCCGGCGCGGTGGCGGTCGCCGAGACCGATCCAGCAGATGCGGGCGGGCAGGCCCTGGAAGGCAATGCGCTCGCGCGCCATGTCGAGCCAGGCATGCAGATGGGCGTTGTCGGGGAACAATTCCTTCATCTTGGCGTCGGTCTTGTAGATGTCCTCGGGATCGCCCGACAGCGCCACCCAGCGGAACGGGCCGATGCCGCGGCAGAACAGTGGGCGGATATAGGCCGGCACGAAGCCCGGGAAGGCGAAGGCGTTTTCCAGACCCTCGTCCTGGGCCACCTGGCGGATGTTGTTGCCGTAGTCGAGCGTCGGCACGCCGGCGTTCCAGAAATCCACCATGGCCGCGACATGAGCCTTCATGCTGGCCCTGGCAGCGGTCTCGACCGCCTTCGGGTCGCTCTCCTGCTTCTCGCGCCATTCGGCCACGTTCCAGCCCTGCGGCAGATAACCATGCAGCGGATCATGCGCCGAAGTCTGGTCGGTGACGATGTCGGGGCGCGGGCCGCCCGCCTTCATGCGGGCTGCGAGTTCGATGAAGACGTCGGCGGCGTTACCGAGCAGGCCCACGGACTTGGCTTCGCCCGCCTTGGTCCATTGGTCGATTATGGCCAGCGCCTCGTCGAGCGAATGGGCCTTGGCATCGACATAGCGGGTGCGCAGGCGGAAATCGATGCGGGTCTCGTCGCACTCGACGGCGAGGCAGCAGGCGCCGGCCATCACCGCAGCGAGCGGCTGGGCGCCGCCCATGCCGCCAAGCCCGCCGGTGAGGATCCACTTGCCCTTGAGATCGCCGCCATAATGCTGGCGCCCGGCCTCGGCGAAGGTCTCGAAGGTGCCCTGGACGATGCCCTGCGTGCCGATATAGATCCAGGAGCCGGCAGTCATCTGGCCGTACATGGCGAGGCCGCGCTTGTCCAACTCGTTGAAATGGTCCCAGTTGGCCCAGTGCGGCACGAGGTTCGAATTGGCGATCAGCACGCGCGGCGCGTCGACATGGGTGCGGACCACGGCAACGGGCTTGCCGGATTGGACGACCAGCGTCTCGTCGTCGTTCAGGCTCTTGAGACTCGCGATGATCTGGTCAAAATCCTTCCAGGTGCGCGCCGCCCGGCCGATGCCGCCATAGACCACCAGCTCATGCGGGTTCTCGGCCACGTCTGGGTGCAGATTGTTCATCAGCATCCGCATCGGCGCTTCGGTCAGCCAGCTCTTGGCGGTGATCTCGGTGCCGGTCGGCGGATAGACGTCGCGCTGATTGTGTCTCGGATTGGTCATGAACGGCCTCCCAATGATGCTGCAAGCTCAGCAACTGAATTCAGAATGGTCTTGAGGTGAACGCGCAGCCGGTCGGCCTTCTCCGGATCGTAATCGAACGGCAGGCTTTCGGCGGCGAGATGCGTGCTCTGCGCCAGCTCCATCTGGATGGCGTGGAGATTGTCGGCGGGCCGGCCGTAGTGGCGCGTGGTCCAGCCGCCCTTGAAGCGGCCGTTGAGGATGCTGGTGTAGCCTTCCGCCCCTGCGCAGATGTCGGCCACTATCGCCTCGATCACCGGGGCGCAGGTGGTGCCGTTGTTGGTGCCGATGTTGAAATCGGGAAGCGTGCCTTCGAAAAGGAACGGGATGTGCGAGCGGATCGAGTGGCAATCATAGAGGATCGCCACGCCGTGGGCGGCGCGGACACGCGTGAGCTCGGCCTCGAGCGCCGCATGATAGGGCGCGTGCCAGGCGAGCCGGCGCGCCTCGATCTCGGCCTCATCCGGTTCGTCGAGCCATAGCGGCTCTCCGTCGAAATCGGTCATCGGCACAAGGCCGGTGGTGTTCTGGCCGGGATAGAGGCTCGCGCCCGATGGATCGCGGTTGGCGTCGATGACGTAACGGTGGAAATTGGCGCGCACCGTGGTGACGCCGTCGATCAAGCCGTCATAGAGGCGGTCAATGTGCCAGTCGGTGTCACCCAGCGTCCGTCCGAGCGGGGTCAGCCGCGCGAAGATGTCGTCGGGCACGAAGGTGCCCGTGTGCGGCAGGCCGAGAACCAGCGGTCCATCGCCGCGCCTGACCTCGACCGGGGTCACGCCGCCTCTCCCTGAAGCAGGCTCGCCACGTCGCATTCGCCCTGCACCCTGCCCTCGGCCACCAGCGCAGCCGCCCTGGCAATGTCGCCTGCCATGAAGCGGTCGTCCGTCAATGTGGCGATTTCCGAGCGGATCAGCGCGAGCGCCGACTGCAGCACCGGGCTCGTGACCAGCGGCGCGCGGAACTCGACGCCCTGCGCCGCGCACATCAGCTCGACGCCGATGATGACATTCAAATTGTCGTTCATCCGCTTCAGGCGCCGCGCGCCGTGGGCCGCCATGGAAACATGGTCTTCCTGGTTGGCAGACGTGGGCGTGGAATCGGTCGAGCAGGGATTGGCCAGATGCTTGTTCTCGCTCATCAAAGCAGCGGTGGTGACCTCGGCGATCATCAGCCCGGAATTCAATCCCGGCGCGGGCGTGAGGAACGGCGGCAGGTCGAAGGACAGCGTCGGGTCGACCATCAGCGCCACGCGGCGCTGGGAGATGGCGCCGATTTCGGCAATCGCAAGCGCGATCTGGTCGGCGGCAAAGGCCACCGGCTCGGCGTGGAAATTGCCGCCCGAGACGATCTTGCCTTCCTTGACCAGAACCAGCGGATTGTCAGAGACGGCATTGGCCTCGATTTCGAGCGTCTGGCCGGAAAACCTGAGCAAGTCGAGCGCAGCACCCGCCACCTGCGGCTGGCAGCGGATGCAGTAGGGATCCTGGACGCGGGCATCGCCCTCGCGGTGGCTTTCGCGGATCACCGAGCCCGCCATCACCGCGCGCATGGCGCGGGCGACGTCGATCTGGCCGCGATGGCCGCGAAAGGCGTGGATGCCTTCCTCGAGCGGCGCGGTCGAGCCCATGATCGCGTCGGTCGACAAGCAGGAGGAGACGACACTCGCCTCGAGATTGCGGATGGCCGAGAAATAGCCGGTGAGCGCGCAGGCGGTGGAAAACTGCGTGCCGTTGATGAGGCCCAGGCCTTCCTTCGGCGCGAGCACGGCCGGCTCGACGCCTGCGGCTGCAAGCGCTTCGGCGGCGGGCATGCGTTCACTGTTGAATACCGCCTCGCCCTCGCCGATCATGGCTGCGGCCATGTGCGCAAGCGGCGCGAGATCGCCCGAGGCGCCGACGGAGCCCTGGCTCGGGATCACCGGTGTGACGCCCTTGGCGAGCATGTCCTGGATCACCGACAAGGTCTTCCAGGTGATGCCCGACGCGCCGCGGCCGGCGGACAGGAGCTTGAGCGCCATCATCAGCCGTGTGGTGGCGACATCGAGCGGCTCGCCCACGCCGCAGCAGTGCGACAGGATGAGATTGCGCTGCAATTGCGCGGTGTCGCCGGGCTTGATGCGGACGCTGGCCAGCTTGCCGAAGCCGGTGTTGACGCCATAGACGGCCTCGTCGCCCGCGGCGGCCTGGCGCACCAGCGCGGCGGCGGCCTCGATGCCCGGGAGGGCGCTGTCATCGAGAACAACAGCCGCGCCGGTGCGCCAGATCTCCTCAAGTTGGCCAAGTGTCGCCTGGCCGGGCACGAGCGTCAGCGTCACAGTTCGCCTCCAAAGATCCGCTTCCACAGCGGGTTAAAGCCTATGCGGTAGGCCAGTTCGGCCGGGTGTTCGATGTCCCAGATCGCAAGATCGGCCCGCAGGCCGGGTGCGATCCGGCCAACATCCTCAAGACCGAGCGCGCGCGCCGCGTTGACCGTGACGCCCAAAAGCGCCTCTTCCGGCGTCATGCGGAACAGGGTGCAGGCCATGTTCATGGACAGCAGCAGCGAGGACATCGGCGAGGAGCCGGGATTGCAATCGGTGGCGACCGCCATCGGCACGCCATGGGCGCGGAACGCCGCAATCGGCGGAGCCACGGCCTCGCGCAATGTGTAGAAGGCGCCGGGCAGGATCACGGCGACGGAGCCGGATTCGGCCATGGCCTGGGCGTCCTCATCATTGGCGTATTCGAGATGATCGGCGGAGAGCGCGCCATAGCGGGCGGCAAGCTGCGCGCCGCCGAGATTGGACAATTGCTCGGCATGGAGTTTCACCGGAATTCCGAGTGAGCGGGCCTTGTCGAACACGCGGGCGATCTGTTGGGGCGAGAAGGCGATGCCCTCGCAGAACCCGTCCACCGCATCGACCAGTTCTCCCGCATGCGCGGCTTCCAGTCCCGGAATGCAGACCTCGTCGATATAGGCGTCAGGGCGGCCCTTGTATTCCGGCGGAGTTGCATGGGCGCCGAGATAGCTGGTCCTGACCCGGACCGACCTTTGCTGCGCAACGGCACGCGCCACGCGCAGCATCTTGAGCTCGGTGTCGATGTCGAGGCCGTAGCCGGACTTGATCTCGATCGTGGCGACACCCTCGGCGATCATGGCGTCGACACGGGCGAGCGCGCCCTGGAGCAGTTCCGCTTCCGACGCCCCACGGGTGGCCGAAACGGTGGAGACGATGCCGCCGCCGGCGCGGGCAACCTCTTCGTAAGTGGCACCTTCGAGCCGCATCTCGAACTCGCGGGCGCGGTTGCCGCCATGGACCACATGGGTGTGGCAATCGATGAGGGCGGGCGTGACCACCCGGCCTTCGAGATCCATCGTCTCTTGATCACCAAATTCCGCGGGCAGATCGCGCATCGGACCTGCCCACGCAATGCGGCCCTCGGCCATTGCCACGGCGCCCTGCCCCACCAGCCCGTAGGCCGGTGCGCCGTCCATCGTCGCCAGCGTTGCGTTGGTCAGAAGCATTTTTCGTCCTTGTTATGTCGGCGGTATTTGACTATAAGTATATACATATTAATCTGTCAAGAGGCGCGAAAGCATGGCGATTGTGTGGGCGGAAAAGGCTCTGCTGGAGGATGGCTGGGCCGAGAATGTGACGATCAGCATCGCGGAAGACGGCCGGATTGCCGCGATCGAGACCGGCCAGCCGGCGGAAGGCCACCGCACCGGCATCCTCCTGCCCTCGCCGGTCAATTGCCACAGCCACGCCTTCCAGCGCGCCATGGCGGGCCTCACCGAGAAGCGCGGGCCCAACCCGTCGGATTCGTTCTGGACCTGGCGGCAGTTGATGTTCCGGTTTCTCGACCGGCTGACGCCCGACCATGTCGAGGCGATCGCCGCTTTCGTGCAGATGGAGATGCTGGAAGCGGGCTATTCCACCAATGTCGAGTTCCACTATCTGCACCACCGGCCAGGCGGCGTGCCCTACGACAATATCGCCGAGATGGCGGAACGGATTGCCGCGGCCAGCACCCGGACCGGCATCGGTCTCACGCTGCTGCCGGTGCATTACCAGTATGGCGGTCTGGACAAGCGGCCGCTCGGACCGGGACAGATCCGCTTCGGCAATACGCTCGACGATTATGCGCGGCTGCATGAGAAATCGGCGGAGATCGTCGCGCGGCTTTCCCCCAATTGCACAATTGGCGTGGCGCCGCACAGCCTGCGCGCGGTGGCGCCCAGGGACCTGCCCCACCACCAGAAGCTTGCAGGCGGAAATCCGCTGCACATGCATCTGGCCGAACAGATCGCCGAGGTCGAGGAAGTGGTGGCAGCCCTTGGCAAGCGGCCGGTGGAATTCGTGCTCGACAGCATGGAGCTCGACAAAAGCCATTGCTTCATCCACTGCACCCAGATGCTGCCGCACGAGACAGAAGGCCTCGCCCGCTCGGGCGCGGTGGCCGGGCTCTGCCCGATCACCGAATCAAGTCTCGGCGACGGCATTTTCGACGGCGTGAGCTGGCTCGACAACGATGGCGCCATCGCGATCGGGTCGGATTCCAACATCCGCATTTCGCTCAGCGAGGAACTGCGGACGCTGGACCATTCCCAGAGATTGCGCGACCACTCCCGCGCAGCACTCGCGAGCGCGGAGAAATCCACCGGCCGCCGGCTGTTCGACGCCGTCACCGCCGGCGGCGCAAGCGTTGCCGGGCGAAACACCGGCGCGATAGCTGTGGGCAAGCTTGCCGACCTGATGGCGCTCGACGCGCAATCGGTGGATCTTGCCGGGCGCTCGGGCGACACTCTCCTCGATTGCTTCGTCTTTGCGGGGGACGACCGAATGATCAGCGATGTCTGGTCAGCGGGGCGGCATATGGTGAGCAGGGGCCGGCACATCGGGCGGGAGGCCATTGTGCAGAATTATGTCCGCACGATGAAGGATCTCAGGGAGGCAATTTGAGCGGAGGAGATTTCAACAGCTGGCAGTCGGTGCAGGCGGAGGTGCTGCGCCGGATCAATGCCCGCGAATGGAAGCCGGGGGAGTTCATCCCCAACGAGGCGGAGCTGGCGCTTGAGTTCAACTGCGCGCGCGCGACGGTCAACCGGGCGCTGAGGGCGCTGGCCGAGACCGGGCTTCTGGACCGGCGCCGGAAGGCCGGAACGCGGGTGGCGCTGCACCCGGTGCGCAAGGCGACGCTTGCCATTCCCGTCATCCGTTACGAGATCGAGGGCAAGGGCCAGAGCTACCGCCACACCGTGCTGGTGGAGGAACGCCTGGTCCCGCCCTCGGGCATCAGGGCGCGCATGCGGACCAACCCCGGCGTGAAGCTCCTGCACCTGGTCACGCTGCATCTGGCCGACGGCAAGCCCTATGTGTTCGGCGACCGCTGGATCAATCCGGACGCCGTGCCGGGGATCGAAAGCGCGGACCTCAGCGTGCAGAGCGCCAATGAATGGCTGGTGGCCAATATCCCGTTCGAGGGCGGCGACTTCTCGTTTTCCGCAATGACCGCGGGCAAGCGCGAAGCCGAGATCCTCGCCTGCAAGGAAGGCGAAGGCCTGTTCGTCATCGAGCGCAGCACCTGGGCCAAGGACCAGATCATCACCTCGGTGCGGCTGACCTTCGCGCCGGGTTACCGGATGCACACGGAAATCTGATCGGCGGGCCGGCCTACTTGCCCTTCCAGACCGGATCGCGCTTTTCGGCGAAGGCCTTGAAGCCCTCGAGATTGTCCTCGGATCCATAGAGCGTGTCGACGGTGCGCAACTGACGCTTCGTGACCTTGTTCATGGTGTCCTGGAATTTCTCGCCCTCGGCCTCGCGCACCACTTCCTTGATGGCGGCGAAGACCAGCGGCGGGCCGGAAGCGAGCAGCCTCGCCATCTCCCAGGCCTTGTCCATCAGCTCGTCGGGCTTGTGGACGTGGTTGACGAAGCCCCAGCGGTGGGCCTCCTCGGCATCGAGCCAGCGGCCGGTGAACAGCATCTCCATGGCGATGTGATAGGGAATGCGCTTGGGCAGCTTGATGGAGGCTGCGTCGGCCACCGTGCCGGAGCGGATCTCGGGCAGCGCGAAGGTGGCATGATCGGCCGCCAGGATGATGTCGCAGGACAGGGCGATCTCGAGCCCACCGCCGCAGCAGATGCCGTTCACGGCGCAGATCACCGGCTTGTTGAGATGGGGCAGTTCCTGCAAGCCACCGAAACCGCCGACGCCATAATCGCCGTCGACCGCATCGCCATCGGCGGCGGCCTTCAGGTCCCAGCCGGGGCAGAAGAATTTTTCTCCCGCCGCCGTCAGGATCGCCACACGGAGGTCGGGATTGTCGCGAAAATCGCGGAACACCTCGCCCATGATGCGGCTGGTCTTCAAATCGACCGCGTTGGCCTTGGGCCGGTCGAGCGTGACCTCAAGCACGTGTCCGTCGATTCGGGTTCTGACAGGTCCGGTCATGGGTGGTATCCTTTTCTCATTCAGCGTCCGTGAGGCGGATCAGCGCGTCGACGGCGATGGCGTCGCCCGTGCGCGCAATCAGCGGATTGACTTCGAGTTCGACAAGCCGGTCGGCGCTGTCGGTCGCGTATAGGCAGATCGACAGCACCGCGTCGCACAGCGCCTCCCTGTCGGCGGCGGGCTTGCCGCGATAGCCCGCAAACAGCGGCGCGATCCTGAGGCTATCCAACGCCAGCATGATCTCGGACCGGCCTGCTGGCAACAGCAGGTGTGCGGTGTCACTGAGAATTTCGGTCAGCACGCCGCCCGCGCCGAGCGTCAGCATGAAGGCGCCGGTCGGATCCCGGGTGATGCCGACAAGCACTTCGGCGAGCCCACCGACGATCATCTCTTCCGCCAGGTATCCCGTGGCGACGCCCTGCATCTTGCGGGCCTCGGCTTCGAGTTGCGCCGCATCGGCGATGTTGAGCGCCACCAGGCCGGCCTCGCTCTTGTGGGCGACGCCGGTGCCCTTGAGCGCCAGCGGATACTTCATTGCGCGCACGCCGCGCATCAGCTCCTCGACCGTGGACGCCACAACCGACTGGGGAACCCCAAGCCCGAAGGCGGACAAGGCCTGCTTGGAGGCTGCTTCGCTCAGGATCGAGGCGGGCCCCGGCGCATCGCCCGCCAGCACGATCGGTTGCGGAACCAGGCTGTCCAGGCGCCCGGCGGCGATCGCGGCGCTGATCGCGGCGATGCCCTCGCTCATGCCGTGCAGGACAGTAACGCCGCCTCCCATGAAGGCGCTCGTGAAATGGTCCGACATGTTTTCGGGCAGGCTCGCCAGCACCGCCACGCGGGCGCCGGTGGCGGCCCTGGCGGCGAGGATCGCGTCGACGGCGCATTGATAGCCCGAAGGGTCGCAGCGGTCGGCGCGGGGCATGTCGAGGACGAAAACGCAGAGATCGAAGCTGCCGGACATCACGGTCGAGAACACCCGGGTCATGCGCGGCGTGTCGCCCCAGATGAAGGTGTGGTAGTCGAGCGGATTGGCGATGGTGACGATGGGGCCGAGCTCGGCCTTGAGCGCTGCGCGCTGGCCGGGCTCGAACTCGGAGAAATCGATGAGCGTGCCGCCACTCAGATCCGCCATCAGGCTCGCCTCGCCGCCCGAGCAGCTGACCGAGCAGATGGACGCGCCCGGCAGTGGGCCGATCATGTGCAGGAGCTTCAGGGTTTCCAGGAACATCGCGATGGTCTCGACCTCGATGATGCCGAGCCGCCTGAGTAGCGCCGAGCCGGCCGCAGCACTTCCGGCGAGCGAGGCGGTGTGGGTCATGGTCGCCGCGCGCGCCTTGTCGGACCGGCCGATCTTGATGGCGACCACGGGCTTGCGCTTTGCCCTCGCCTTTGCGGCGAAGGCTTCAAGCGCGCGCAGGTCGCCGAAGCCTTCAAGATAAAGGCCGATGGCGCTGACCCGGTCATCATCCAGCAGTGCTGCGGCAATATCGCTGGCGCCGGTCTGGGCCTGGTTGCCGGCGGCCAGGACATAGGCGATCGGCAGGCCGCGGGCCTGCATGGTCATGTTGATGGCGATGTTGGAGGATTGCGCGACGATCGCAACGCCGCTGTCGACCGGAACGCCGCCATGCTGATCGGGCCAGAGCGTGACGTTGTCGAGATAATTCAGGAGCCCGTAGCAATTGGGTCCGAGGATCGGCATGTCTCCGGCAGCCTCGATCAGCCGCGCCTGCAGTTCCGCGCCGCCAGCGGTCTCGGCTTCGCTTTCGAGGAACCCCGAGGCGAAGCAGGTGGCCCCGCCCGCCCCCATGGCGCTCAGCTTTTCCACCACCTCGATGGTCGCGTCGCGGTTGACGCCGATGAAGCTGGCGTCGGGCGCCCGTGGCAAATCGTCGATGGAGGCCAGGCATGGCACGCCCAAAATGTCGGCGCGCTTCGGGTTGACCGGCCAGATGTCGCCGTCAAATCCGGATTTCCTGAGCTGGGCCACGACATTGACGGCCCAGCCGCCTCCGAACAGGGCGATGGACCGGGGGCGCAGGAGGCGGGAGAGATCACGGGTCATTCGGCACCCTTCGCGCGTTCAAGATGGCCCAGATCGCGGTCCGGGTCGACGCGGTCGCGCACCCTGCCCTTGAGCGCCTTGACGTCCGGGAAGCCGCCGTCGCGCGCGCGATCCCAGATCAGCTCGCCATCAACATGGATGGTGAACACGCCGCCGGTGCCGGGCACGAGCGTGACCGAGCCCAATTCCTCCGAGAAGGTCGAGAGCAGTTCCTGCGCCATCCAGCCGGCGCGCAGCATCCAGTTGCACTGGCGACAATAGGTGATCGTGACGGCCGGTTTCATGCCTGTGGGCTCCAATGGTTGCACCGAAATCACTCACGCCCCGAACGGCCGCAGCAGCGCGCGGGAAATGATGTGGCGCTGGATCTCCGACGTGCCTTCCCAGATGCGTTCGATGCGGGCGTCGCGCCAGATGCGTTCGAGCGGCAACTCGTCCATCAGGCCCATGCCGCCATGGATCTGGATCGCTTCGTCGGCGACCATGGCGAGCATTTCGGTGGCCTTGAGCTTGGCCATGGCCATGTCGGCGTCCGACGCCTCGCCGCGGTCGAACTTCCAGCCGGCCTCGAGGATCATCAGCTCGGCCGCCTTCATCTCCATGGCCATGTCGGCCAACTTGAACGAGACGCCCTGGAACTTGCCGATCGGCTGGCCGAACTGCTCGCGCGTTGCCGCCCATTCGACCGAGTGCCGGAACGCCCGGTCGGCGCGGCCGAGGCAGGTGGCGCCGACCTGCAGGCGCGTGGCGCCGAGCCAGGTGTTGGCGACCTCGAAGCCCTTGTGGACCTCGCCCAGGATGTTCTCTGCGGGCACGCGGCAATTGTCGAATTCGAGGATGGCGTTGGTGTAGCCGCGATGGGAGACATTGCGGTAGCCGTCGCGGACGGCGTAGCCGGGCGTGCCCTTGTCGACGAAGAAGGCGGTGATCAGCTTCTTTCGCCCACGCGGCGTGTCTTCCTCGCCGGTGGCCATGAAGGCGATGGTGAAATCGGCGATGTCGGCGTGGGAGATGAAATGCTTGGTGCCGTTGAGCACCCAGTCCGTCCCGTCCTGTTTGGCGCTCGCCTTCATGCCGCGCAGGTCGGAGCCCGCACCGGGCTCGGTCATGGCAAGGCAATCCCATTTCTCGCCGGCGACGCAGGGCTCGAGATAGCGGGCGCGCTGCTCTTGCGTGCCGGCGCAGAGAATGTTGGAGGGGCGCGCCACGCAGGTCCAGTGCAGCGCGTAATTGGCGCGGCCGAGTTCCTTCTCGTAGAGCAGCCAGGTCGGCGTATCGAGGCCGGCGCCGCCGAATTCCTCGGGGATGTTGGCGGCGTAGAGGCCGGCGGCGATCGCCTTCCTCTGGATCTCGCGGACGAGATCCATGTCGAGATGGCCGGTGCGCTCGACCTGGGCTTCATGCGGATAGAGCTCTGTCTCGACGAAGGCCCGCGTGGTCTCGACGATCATCTCCTGTTCCTGGGTCAGTCCGAAATCCATTGTCTCACACCTTCGGGTCTGGGTTTTCAGTATGGCCGTCGACGGCGATCACCTGGCCGGAGACCAGCCGCGCACCGTCGGAGGCGAGAAAGACCGCCATGTTGGCGATATCCTGGGCAGTGACGAAGGAGCGCATCGACACGCCCGCCTCGTAGCCGGCCCTTATGATCTCAGGCGTCGTGCCCTTGGCTATCGCCTCGCGCGCGATGACGCCGTCGATGCGCGGTCCCTCGACGCATCCGGGCGCAATCGCATTGGCGCGGATGCCATGGGGGCCGAGTTCCATGGCGAGTGTCTTCATCAGGCCGATCTCTGCCCATTTGGCCGAGGCATAGGGGGCGCGATTGGGAAAGCCATAAAGGCCGGCACTGGACGAGGTGATCAGGATGACGCCCGACTTCTGCGCCTTCATCATCGGCGCCGCGAATTTGGCGGCCAGGAACGCGCCTTCGAGATTGACCGCGACGCAGCGGCGGAAATCCTCAGGCTCGACATCCTCGACCAGCGCCGTGGGACCGGCGATGCCCGCATTGGCGCAGACCACGTCGATGCCGCCCCATTCGTCCGCGATCCGGGCGAAGACGTCACGCATGTGGCCGGGATCGCTGGCGTCGCCCGTCATCTTGAGCCAGCTATCCGGGCAGCCTGCGAGCGCGCTCTCGTCCATGTCGGTCACGAGCACGCGGGCGCCTTCGGCCGCAAAGGTCTCGGCCATCGCCTTGCCGATGCCCGATCCGCCAGCGGTGACGAGGACGCGCTTGCTCATCCCTGGTCCCGCATGCTCGCGGGCCTGGGCAGTTTCGCCTGGGCTTCGCCCAGCGCCGTGATCTTCGCCAGCACCTCGCCTTCCGGCTCGCAGGACTTGCGGGTCTTGAGCGAGACATGGACGAGAAGCTGGTTGCAGGTGGCGAGCAGCTCGCCATCAGAGGTCCGCATCATCTCGTGATACATCCTGAGCTTCTTGCCGCGGGCTTCGAGCACCTGGGTGCGGACGTGGATGACGTCGCCCAGATGCGTCTCACTGAGATAGCCGATCTCGTTGGCGACGGTGAAGTAGGACAGGCCGCCGTCGATATAGGCCTGGTCGGCGCCGACCATGCCCATCACCACGTCGCCGGCATTGGAGAACACCTGGCCGTAGCGGCTTTCGTTCATGTGGCCGTTGTAGTCCATCCAGTCGACCGGGATGACGCGCTCGAGCGTCTTGAGCGGAGCGGAGATGTCGGTGGGCAGCGGCGACTTGTTGCGCGCGTCGTGGAGATTGAGCAGTTCGCCCGTGCCGTAATTGCGGGGCTTCAGCGCCCGCATGATCGACACCAGATTGTCGTCGCGGATGCGTTCGAGTTCGCGGATCGTATGATGGCCCGACTGGGCGTCCGACTGGTCGGCGATCATGTCGGTGAGTTCCTGGGTCAGTTCCGGCACGTCCATCAGCTTGGTCCAGGGCCAACTGAGGCAGGGGCCGAACTGGGCGATGAAATGGCGCATTCCGGCCTCGCCGCCGGCGATGCGGTAGGTCTCGAACAGGCCCATCTGCGCCCAGCGCATGCCGAAGCCGTAGCGGATGACGTCGTCGATTTCCTGGGTGGTGGCGATGCCGTCCTTGACCAGCCACAGCGCCTCGCGCCAGACGGCTTCGAGGAACCGGTCGGCGATGTGCGCGTCGATCTCCTTGCGCACGATCAGCGGCTTCATGCCGATGGCTTCGAGCACTTCGGCCGCGCGCGTGAGCGTCGCCGCGTGGCCTACAAGCTCGATCACCGGCAGCAGGTAGACCGGGTTGAACGGGTGGGCGACGAAGATCTGTTCGGGGCGCGCCGCACCCTGCTGCAGCTCCGACGGCTTGAAGCCGGATGTCGACGAGCCGATCAGCGCGTCGGAGCGGCAGTGTTTCTGGATCTCGGCCAGGATGATGTGCTTGATGTCGAGGCGCTCGGGCGCGCTTTCCTGGATCCAGTCCGCATCGGCGACCGCCTCGGCGATGGACGCGGCATAGCTGAGCCGGCCCTCTTTCGGCACGCTGACATCGGACAGGGCCGGCAGCGAGCGCCTGGCATTGGCCAGCACTTCGCCCACCTTGCGCTCGACCTCGGGATCGGGATCGGAGACAACCACGTCCCAGCCGTTCAGCAGGAACCGGGCGGCCCAGCCGCCGCCGATGACACCGCCGCCGATGATGGCGGCCTTCATAATCTTGCTCATGCGTTTCGCTCTCTGGCAATGGTGGGATCGGTCAGCGCAACCCGCTCGCCAGCGCGGATGATTGCGGGGTCGTAGGCCTTGCGTGCGAACACCTGTTCGACCATGGGGCGGAAGAAGTCGATGCTCTCATGCGGGTAGTCGGGATCGAAGCTCACCTGGTCCCAACGCTCGCAGAAGGTGGCGCAGTCATCAAAGCAGGGATGATCGCGGTAGGCGTCGCGGGAATGCGGATTGCCGCCGACATGGTGGGCGTAATAGAGCTTCTGGAAATCGCCATGCTTTTCCACCACCCAGGCGCATTGCTCGCGCACGAAGGGCCGCAGGATCGCTGCGGCGTATTCATCGTGATTGTAGGGCGCGTAGATGTCGCCGATGTCGTGCAGCAGGGCGGAGACCACCCAGTCGACATCGGCGCCGTCGCGCCAGGCGCGGGTGGCCGATTGCAGCGAATGGCCGAGCCGCGTGACCTGGTAACCCGACAGGCTTTCATCGAGCTCCACCAGGGCGCCGAGCAGCCGCTCGGCGGTCTTAGATGCGTACTCGATCTCGTGGCGGGTGAGGAAATCATAGTCCTCGCGGTCGCCATCCTTCATTGCAGTGAACTTGACCTTCTCCATGCAAGCCTCCCAGCCGTGGTTCAGATCGCCATCGGCGCGCGTTTGGTCAGATTGAGCCGGGCGCGGACTTCGTCGGGGCCGATGACGCGCGCGCCCATGGTCTCGATGATCGTCACCGCGCGCTCGACCAGCTGGGCGTTGGTGGCGAGTTCGCCCTTGCCGAGCCAGAGATTGTCCTCGAGCCCGACGCGGACATTGCCGCCGGCCAGCACTGCGGCCGCCACATAGGCCATCTGGTTGCGGCCGAGCGAGAAGGCCGACCAGTTCCAGTCGTCGGGAACATTGTTGACCATGGCCATGAAGGTGTTGAGATCGTCGGGCGCGCCCCAGGGAACGCCCATGCAGAGCTGCACCAGCGCGTCGGGCGCGAGCACGCCCTCCTTGACCAGTTCCTTGGCGAACCAGAGATGGCCGGTGTCGAAGGCCTCGATCTCCGGCTTGACGCCCATCTGGGTCATCATCCCGCCCATGGCGCGGAGCATGCCCGGCGTGTTGGTCATGACGTAGTCGGCCTCGGCGAAATTCATGGTGCCGCAATCGAGCGTGCATATCTCGGGCAGGCAGACGCGGACATGCTCGACGCGCTCGGTGGCGCCGGCCATGTCTGTGCCGACGGGCCTGAGCGGCAGCGGGGTTTCCGGGTCGCCGAACACCATGTCGCCGCCCATGCCGGCGGTCAGGTTCAGCACCACGTCGACATTGGCGTCGCGGATGCGCTCGGTGACTTCGCGGTAGAGTTCGACATCGCGGCGGGGCTTGCCGGTTTCCGGATCGCGCACATGGCAGTGAACGATCGCCGCCCCTGCCTTGGCCGCGTCGATGGCGGAGTTGGCGATCTGCTCGGGAGACCGCGGCACATGCGGGCTGCGGTCCTGGGTGGCGCCGGATCCGGTGACGGCGCAGGTGATGAACACCTCGCGATTCATGGTCAGGGGCATACGGTCACTCCTCCTCTTGATGGCCGCGCCATGATGACCGCCTTGCAGGCACAGGTATTCCGATTTACGAAGAAAACATGACACAAAACAAAGCGCTTCTTGCTATTGCCGGGCTCAAAAGGCCGATCACCGTCGATCTTCTGATGGCGCCGGGCTGTTCGCTGCTGACCACGGCGAGTTCGGTCGAACCGCTGAGAGCGGCAAACCGGCAGGCAGGGCGGACGGTGTTTGACTGGCGCTTCCTGTCGTTTGACGGCGAGGCGCCGCTCACCTCCTCGGGCATCCACTGGCCGGTCTCGGGTCCGCACGATCCCTCCTCGCGCTCCGATGTGCTGGCCATCCTGGCGGGGTTCGGCGCAGCGGAGATGACCGATCGCAAGCTGATTGCCCATATCTACCGCGCGGCGCGGCAGGCGACCATCGTCATCGGCATCGAATCCGGCGCCTGGCTGCTGGCCCGCGCCGGGCTGCTCGACGATCACCGGGCGGCGACCCACTGGGAGGATTTCGAGGAATTCGCGGCAGCCTTCCCCAACGTGAACCTCAGGCCCGACCGCTACGTCATCGACGGGCGCTTCATCACCACCTCGGGCGCGTCGCCGACCTTCGACATGATGGTGGACCTGGTGCGGCGGGTCCTGGGCCATCCGGCGGCGCTCGATGTGGCGAGCAGCTTCGTCCATGACGATTTGCGCGCGGCGGGCGATGCCCAGGTCAATGTCACGCTCGGCGACGCCGAGCATGATCCGCGGCTGGTGCGCTCGATCCGGATCATGGAGACCCATATCGACGCGCCGCTCAGCATCGCGGCCATCGCCAGGCGGGTGTCGATGTCGGCGCGCGGGCTCGAGCAGCTTTTCGCCCGGCAGTTGGGGGAGACGCCGGGCGCCTATTTCCTGTCGCTCAGGCTTGCCGCAGCGCGCCGCTTTGTCGACAACACAAGGCTGACCATGACCGACATCGCCTCCCGGACCGGGTTCTCCTCGCAATCGGCGCTGTCGCGTGCCTTCAGCCGGCAGTTCGGGATATCGCCGACACTGAGCCGGAAACGCCGCTCGGGCGCCGCATGACCGGTCAACCGCCCTTGACCGGAACCTTGCCCTCGAGCCAGCGGAAGGCCAGCACCAGAACGCCGGTCAGCATCATGTAGATCAGCGCCAGCAGGAGCAGCGGCTCATAGGTCAGATAGGTGTCCTGGCGGACCCGCGAGATGATGGCGTAGACATCGACCACGGTGATCGTCGCCACCAGCGGCGTGGCCTTGAGCTGCAGCACGGTTTCGCCGGCGAGCGTCGGCAGGGCGCGGTGAATGGCGCGCGGCAGCCAGACCCGGCGGAACGATGTCCATGGCGACATGCCGTAGGCGCGGGCCGCCTCGAGCTCGCCCTTGGGAACGCCGGCGAAGGCTCCGCGCATCACCTCGCCCTCGTAACCGGCGAAGGACAGTGTCAGCGCCAGCACGCCATAGGGCCAGGCCGAGCGCAGATAGGGCCAGGCCCAGGACTCGCGGATTTCCGGATACTGGGCAAACAGCGAGCCGAGCCCGTAATAGAGCAGCCACAATTGCAGAAGCAGCGGCGTGCCGCGGATCACGGTGCAAAACATGCGCGCCGGGCCCGACAGCCACCAGGGGCCTGCGGCCTGGGCCAGGCCCAGCGGCACAGCCAGCAGGAAGCCCAGCACGCTGGTCAGCACCAGCAGCCACAGCGTGGTGCCGACGCCCTCGACAAGCCGCCACGAATAGCGCGGCAGCCAGTCCCAGCGCATGTTGACCGCGGCGAAGACGATGATGCCGATGCCGATGGCAAGCAGCACCAGGCGGTGCGGCTCCTTCCAGCTTCTGAGTTCGGGACCCATCAGCGCACCGCCGGCATGCCGCGGCGAGCATGGCGCTCGATCCGGCGGATGGCGACATTGGAAATCAATGTCACCGTGAGATAGAGCAGACCGGCTGCCATGAAGAACAGGAAGTAGGATTTGGTGGTGCCGCCGGCCTGCCGCGTCACCAGCGTCAGTTCGGCCACGCCCACGACCGCCAGCAGGGCGGTGTCCTTGGTGGCGATCAGCCACAGGTTGGCGAGCCCCGGCACCGCATGCGGCAGCATGCCGGGCAGCGTGATGCGCCTGAGCACCTGCATCGACGACATGCCATAGGCGCGCGCCGCCTCTATCTGGCCGTGGGGCACGGCCTTGAAGGCGCCGCGCAGGACCTCGGTCTGGTAGGCGCCCTGGACCACGCCGATGACGAAGATGCCGGCCACCAGTCCGCTGATATCCACGGGTCCGGCGCCGATCAGCATCATGAGCTGATTGAGCGCGTCGGTTCCGGCGTAGTAAAGCAAGAGGATCAGCACCAGTTCCGGCACGGCGCGCACCAGCGTGGTGTAGACATCGAGAATGTCACGCAGGACGGGGCCGCCATAGAGCTTGCCGGTGGCGCCGGCGACGCCGATGACGAAGCCCACGAGATAGCCGCCGACAGCGACCTGCAGCGAAACCGCGAGCCCCTTGAGCAACACGCCGCCCCACCCCGGGGGGTTAAGCGCCAGAAGCTCCCAGGAGGCGAGGTTCGCAATCCAGTCGATCATGAGCGAGGCTCACGAGCGAACCGGCGGGCAAGACCCGCCGGTTCGGCTGGAGCCATTGCGCCAGCACAGCGCATGTTACTGGCCGTAGATGTCGAAGTCGAAATACTTCTTCGAGAACTCCGCATAGGTGCCGTTTTCACGGATGGCGGCGATGGCCGTGTTGAACTTCTCGCGCAACGCGTCGTCGCCCTTGCGCAGGCCGACGCCGACGCCGGCGCCCAGAATGGCCGGGTCGTCTTCCACGGCGCCGACAACCTCGCAGCAGGCGTCGGACTTGACGAAGGCGTCGAGCGCCAGCGAGTCCGCCATGATGGCGTCAACGCGGCCGGCGGCCAGGTCCTGGTTGGCTTCGTCCTGGGTCTGGTATTCCTTGATCTCGGCGGCGACGTCGCCGAAGTGCGTGGTCACGTAATCCTGGTGGATGGTGGACACCTGCACGCCGATGATCTTGCCCGTGAGGCCGGCGTCGTCCGGGGTGATGCCCGAGCCCTTGGCGGTGGCGATCACCGAGGGAGTGTTGTAGTATTTATCGGAGAAATCGATGGTCTTCAGGCGCTCCTCGGTGATCGACATGGAGCCGACGATGGCGTCGATCTTGTTCGACGTCAGAGCCGGGATGATGCCGTCCCAGGCGACCGGGGTGACGACGCAGTCGAGCTTGGCCTCGGCGCAGACGGCGTTCATGAAGTCGATTTCCCAGCCGGTCCAGTTGCCCGCGGCATCCGGCTCGGTGAACGGCGGATAGGGCTCGGCGGCGACGCCGACGCGGACGGTTTCGGCGGAGGCGGCGCTCGCCGCAAGTGTCAGGCCAAAGGCGGCGATGGTCGTGATGATCTGCTTGTTCATGGTTGTTTCCCTGTTTGCAATTTTCGGGCTTTGCCCATTCACCCCTGGACTATTGGACAGTCGCAAGGAATTTCCGCAATCGCTCCGATTTCGGAGCGCTGTAGACGACGTCCGGCGGACCTTCTTCCTCGATCACGCCGCCGGCCAGGAACACGACATGGTTTGCGACCTCGCGGGCAAACTTCATCTCGTGGGTGACGAGCAGCATGGTGCGGCCCTCGCGCGCCAGGTCGGCGATCACGGCCAGCACTTCGCCCACCAGTTCGGGGTCGAGCGCCGAGGTCGGCTCGTCAAACAGCATGACTTCGGGTTCGACCGCGAGCGCCCGGGCGATGGCCGCGCGCTGCTGCTGGCCGCCCGACAGGAAGGCCGGGTAGACATCGCGCTTGTCGGACAGGCCGACGCGATCGAGCAGTTTTTCGGCACGGGCGATGGCCTCGTCGCGCGGCACGCCCATGACATGGACCGGCGCCTCGATGATGTTGCCGAGCACCGTCATGTGCTGCCAGAGATTGAAGCTCTGGAACACCATGGCAAGCCGGGTGCGGATGCGCCGGAGCTGCCCGGCATTGGCGGGCTGCAATCCGCCGCGGCCATCGGGCTTCATGTCGATGGTTTCGCCCTTGATGCTGATGGCGCCCTGGGTCGGCAGTTCAAGCATGTTGATGCAGCGAAGCATGGTGGACTTGCCGGAGCCGGAGCCGCCGATGATGGCCACCACGTCGCCGGTCCTGGCGGTCAGCGACACGCCCTTGAGAACTTCAAGCTCGCCGAACGTCTTGTGCAGGCCGGAGACCTGAACCGCGTGCGGGTGCTGCGAGGCGCCGGATTCGGAGCCGGTGTGTGGACTGCTCATACGTTCCCTTTGCTACCTCGTCTGTCGCGAAGTTGACCAATCGTGACCCTTGCACAGCAATTAATCAAGTGTATAATTTGAAAAAATGCAAACCACCCGAACGGACCCTTCATGACATACGGATGCCAATCCATGACTGCGCCGCTCCGGCGCGTCGCCATGCGCACGCCCGGCGCAAGCCTTCTTTCCGCCAAGGCCGAGGACTGGCACTACGGGCCGGGCTTCGACGGCGCGCGCGCCATCGAGCAGTTCGGCGCCTTCGCCGATCTCGTGGCCTCCTGCGGCACGGAGATCCTGTGGATCGCGGATTCGGGCGATGGACTGGCCGACGCGATGTTCACCCACGACCCGTCACTGATGAGCGACCACGGTGCGATCATCCTGCGCATGGGCAAGCCCGGCCGCATGGCCGAGCCCGCGCTTCACGCCGAAACCTACAAAGCCGCCGGAATTCCGATCCTGGGGGAGATCCTCGCCCCCGGATCGGTCGAGGGCGGCGATTGCGTCTGGGTCGACCGGACGACGCTCGCGGTCGGACGCGGCGTGCGCACCAACCAGGCCGGGATCGAGCAGCTTGCCAAGATGCTCGCACCGCATGGCGTCACAGTGCTCGGCTACGACCTGCCGCTCGGCAACGGCGCCGATGCCTGCCTGCACCTGATGTCGGTGATCTCGCCGCTCGACGAAAAACTGGCGCTGGTCTATGCGCCGATGCTGCCTGTGGCCTTCTGGCAATTGCTCAAGGACCGCGGCTACCGGCTCCTCGAGGCCCCGGCGGACGAGTTCGCCGCCTCCAACGGCCTCAACCTCAATGTTCTGCCGCTCACGCCAGGCGACGTGCTGATGGTCGATGGCTTCCCCAGGACCCGCGCCCTGATGGAAGAGGCGGGCTGCCGCGTGCGGGTGTTTGCCGCCGATGCGCTGTGCATCCCGTGCGAAGGCGGGCCGACCTGCCTGACCCGCCCCGTGTGGCGGGAATGACGCGGCGGGCGTTTCACCATGAACCGGAGGCGGTGCGGCAGAAGGATCTGATTGCCGCAACGCTCGACAGCATCGCCGAGCTGGGCCTGGCCGGCGCCACCGTGCGCGAGGTATCCTACCGCGCCGGCGTCACGCCCGGGCTGATAAGGCGCTATTTCGACAACAAGGAACGGCTTGTCGCAGCCGCCTACCGGACCTTCATTGCGGATCTGACGAACGCGGCAGCGGCCGGATGCGGCGACGGGCCGGCTCTTTCGAGGCTTGCGGGCCTGATCCGCGCCAGCGTCACAGCACCCGTGGCCGACGGACGGACGCTGTCGATCTGGGCGGCCTTCATCGGCACCGTGAACTCGGACCCGGTGATGGCGGAGGCGCACCGCGACGGCTACCAGGCATTCCGCGACCTGATCGAACGGCTGGTTGGCGAGGTCATGACGGAGCGCCAGGTGGCGGCCTCGCCCCAGGACATCCGCCGGCATGCGATCGTGCTCAACGCCCTGCTCGACGGTCTCTGGATCGAAATCTCCATGGGCGGCGATGATTTCTCGCGGCTCGACATGATCCGGATCGCGCTCGATTCGGTGGCGACATTGCTGGGGATCGACCCGGCTGAATTCAGGGAATGACCAACATGCAGTATGCGGCAATCACCGAGCGCCTGGCCCTGACCGGCGGCGCCAAATGGGCCATTCACCAGCGCTGCCGGGCGATGAAGGCTGCCGGCGCGGACATCATCGAACTCACCATCGGCGAGCCGGACCTGCCGCCGGATCCGCAATTGTTCGAGGTCTGCCACGCCTCGATGCTCGCCGGTCGCACCGGCTATTCGAGCGGCCGCGGCGAGCCGGACCTGCTCGAGGCGATCGCGGCGCGCTACAGCCTGAGGCGACCGGGCGTCGACACAAACAATGTGATGTGCTTTCCGGGAACCCAGACCGCGCTGTTTGCGACCATGATGGGCCTGACCGGTCCCGGTGACGGCGTGCTGGTGGGAGATCCGTTCTACGCCACCTATGAAGGTGTCATCGCCGCCAGCGGCGCCCACCGGGACCCGGTGCGGCTGAGGCCCGAAAACGGGTTCCGCATGACGGCGGAAGACCTCGAGGCCGCGATCACGCCAAGCTCGCGCGTGCTGCTGCTGAACTCGCCGCACAATCCGACCGGCGCTGTGCTGGAGGCCGGCGAGATCGCCCGGATCGGCGCCGTCTGCCGCAAACACGATCTCTGGATCGTCGCCGACGAGGTCTATGCGGAACTGGTGTTTGACGGGGTCTTCGCCTCCCCCTTCGACAATCCGGAGCTCGCGGACCGGGTGATCGCCGTATCCTCAATCTCGAAGTCCCATGCGGCGCCCGGGTTCCGCAGCGGCTGGGCTGTCGGACCGAAGGAATTCTGCGAAAGACTGCTGCCGCTGTCGGAGACCATGCTGTTCGGCAACCAGCCCTTCATCGCCGACATGACGGCCTTCGCGCTGAATTCGGATCTGCCCACCGCGGCGCGGATGCGCGCCTCCTACAAGAGCCGGGCGGCGCTCTTCGCCGACACGCTCGAGGCGCTCGACGGTGTCACCCCGTTCCGGCCGCAGGCCGGCATGTTCATCGTGCTCGATGTGTCGGGCACCGGGCTTGATGGCGAGACCTTCGCCTGGCGGCTGCTGGAGGCGGGCGTCGCCGTGATGCCCGGCTCGTCCTTCGGGGAGAATGCCGGCGCGCTGGTGCGATTGAGCCTGACGGTGCCCGACGAGTCCGTCATCGAGGCCTGCGGGCGGATCGCCCGGTTTGTGGAGGGGATCTGATGTCTGAACACGCGGTCACGGTTGGCGAAGCCCTCGTCACGCTCCTGGAACAGGCCGGCGTCGACACGGTGTTCGGCATCCCGGGGGTCCACACCATCGAGCTCTACCGCGGCCTTGCCGCAAGCACGATTCGCCACATCACGCCGCGCCACGAACAGGGCGCCGGCTTCATGGCCGATGGCTATGCGCGCGTCACCGGACGTCCGGGCGTGTGTTTCGTCATCACCGGGCCGGGCCTGACCAACACGCTGACCGCCATGGCGCAGGCGCGCGCCGACAGCATTCCGATGCTGGTGATCTCCGGCGTCAACGCGACCGCGACGCTCGGGCGGGGGCGCGGCCACCTGCACGAACTGCCCGATCAGGCCGCCCTCGCCCGCAGCGTTGCCCTCTGGACGCACACGCTCACGGATCCAGCCCGGTTGGGCGAGGTGCTGGAACAGGCCTTCCGGGTGATGACCGGTGGCAGGCCCGGTCCCGTGCATCTCGAGATCCCGACCGACGTTATGAAGCTGCCCGCCGGCAATCAGAGCTTCACCCTGCCGGCGCACCCGCGCCCGCGCCCCTCCTCCGCCGATCTCGCCACGGCGGCGGGCATGCTCGACAGGTCGACATCACCGGTCCTCCTGATCGGCGGTGGCGCGGTGCATTGCGCCGACGCTGTCCGCCGCCTGGCCGAGCGGCTCGATGCGCCGGTGGTCTCCACCGCCAATGCGCGCGGCATCATGGCCGGTCATGCGCTCGATGTACCGGCGAGCCCGAGCTTCGGCTGCGTGCGCGATCTGCTCGGCGGCTCGGACCTGGTGCTGGCGCTCGGGACCGAGCTCGGACCCACCGATTGCGACATGTATGAGGATGGCGGCTTCGCGCTGCCCGCAAACCTGATCCGCGTCGACATCGACGCCGCCCAGTTGTCGCGCGGCGCACCCGCGGCGCTGGCGATCGAAGCGGATCTCGGCGCGTTCGTCGAGGATCTGCTCGGCGGCGCCGGGACCTGGCACGGAAACGCCGGAGGCGGCGCCCAGCGCGCCCGGTCCGCGCGCGATCTCGCCATGGCAAGCCTGGGCGACACATACCGCTCCCATATCGGACTGATCCGGGACATCTGGCAGGTCCTGCCGGAGGCGACGCTCGTGGGCGATTCGACGCAGGTCGTCTATGCCGGCAACATGTTCGTGGACGCGCCGCGGCAGGCCTCCTGGTTCAATTCCGCCACCGGCTTCGGCACGCTCGGCTATGCGGCGCCGGCGGCAATCGGCGCTGCGCTCGGACAGCCCGGGCGGCCGGTTGTGGCGCTGCTGGGCGATGGCGGCTTCCAGTTCACGCTCGCCGAAATGGGCAGCGCGCGCGATTGCGACGCGGACGTGGCGTTCCTGGTCTGGAACAATGCAGGCTACATGGAGATCGAGACCTCGATGACTTCGGCCAGCATCACGCCGATCGGCGTGACGCCGTCGGCGCCCGATTTTTCAGCCATTGCCGCGGCCTACGGGCTGCCGTCGCGCCGGGTTGAAAGCCGTGAGGCGCTTCTCGAGGCGCTCAAGGATCTGCCGCGGCCCTGCCTGATCGAATATCTCGATCCCCGCTGAGCGAGGCTCAATGCATGTCGCGCTCAAATGGGTTCGTTTGAGCGATATCGTACATGCCTTCATTCAAAGTTTTACAGCGACCTTTGCGCATCCAATTGGATGCGCGGCGCTGCAGGGGTTCAGGCGCACATGGAGTCGATCAGCCGGTCCATGAAGGCTTCGCCGGCGGCGAGCTGGTCGAGCGAAAGGAACTCGTCGGGCTGGTGTGCCTGGGCGATGTCGCCCGGTCCGCAGACAACCGTGGAATAGCCCCGGGTCTGGAACTGGCTGCCTTCGGTGCCGTAGCTCACCACATGCCGGCCATTGTCGCCGGTCAGGCGGCGCGCCAGCATTTCCGCCGGACCATCGATCTCGGGCGCGAGCGCCGGTAGCGCGAAGCCGGGATTGAGGTCGATGCCGGTGTCGGGATGGATCCTCTGCATCTCTGCCGTCAGTTCCGCTGCCTTGGCCTCAAGCGCCCGGGCCCAGTCTTCCGGGCTCTCGCCGGGTACGAAGCGGAACTCCATCAGGAAGCGGCAATCCTTGGCGGTAATGTTGTGGGCGGTGCCGCCCTCGATCCTGCCGACATGCAGCGTGGTGTAGGCCGGATCGAAGGGCGCCGCGAGTTCGGAGGGCGTGCGCGCGGCGTTCTCGGCGTTGCGCTGGTTGGCCCAGTCGATCAGCTTCGCCGCATTCATGATGGCGCTCACTCCGTAAGGCAGGAGTGACGAATGCACCTCGAAGCCGCGCACGTGGATATTGTAGGCGAGGCCTCCCTTGTGCCCCGTCACCACCCGCATCATCGTCGGTTCGCCGACAATCACCTCGCGGGCCCTGGGCAGCGCGCCCAGCATGGTCTCGACCAGATCGACGACCGCGAGGCAGCCCACTTCCTCGTCGAAGGAGAGCGCCAGTTGCAGCGGTCGGTTGAGCGGACGTTTGGAGGCCCGCGCCATGGCCAAGAGCGCCAGCGCGTCAAACCCCTTCATGTCGCAGGCGCCGCGGCCAAAGAGTTTTCCGTCACGCTCGGTCAGCGTCCAGGGATCGGTTGTCCAGGCCTGGCCTTCGACCGGGACGACGTCCGTATGGCCCGACAGGATGACCCCGCCGTCAATCCAGGGACCGGTCTGCGCATAGAGATGCGCCTTCGTGCCGCACGGGCTCATGATCCGCTCCGACGTGATGCCGTGGCCCGCCAGATAGGACTCGACCCACCCCACAAGCGGCAAATTGGTGTCGCGGCTGACGGAAGGGAATGAGATCAATTTTGCGAGAATTTGGCGAGAGTTAGAATAATCTTCCATCAATTGATCCCAGAAAGGTTCGAAACATCGGCATCGCGCCGATTTCCACAGTTTTGTTCGTTCGGACCGGCCTTGTCCAGAGCCGGTTTCCCGGGAATTTTTATTTCGCGCCGCAGCCGGTTGGAACACTTATCATGCAAATTCAAAAACCCCACTGGTCAACCGCGAGAAAATTGGTCAATAGTATCGGCCACCGGCTGATGGAGAGATCGGACCGGCAACAAAAATAACGGGAAAACACGTCCCGAGGGGTACAGTATGCCAGACACGGCCATGCCAATTCTGGATGTTAACGGGCTTGAAACGGTTTTCCGCACCCGCGGCGGCTCAGTGCACGCGGTGAACTCGGTGGACTTCCACCTGCGCCCCGGCGAGTTGCTGGGCGTGGTGGGGGAAAGCGGTTCTGGGAAATCCGTGACCATGATGTCGCTGTTGCGGCTGCTGCCGTCTCCGCCCGCGGAGATGCGCAACGGAACGGTGATGTTTGACGGTCAGGACCTGCTCAAGATCAGCCCCGAGGCGCTGCGCCAGGTGCGTGGATCCAAGATCGGGTTTATCTTTCAGGACCCGATGACATCTCTCAATCCGGTCTACACGGTGGGCTTCCAGCTGGCTGAGCCGCTGCGCGCGCATCTCGGAATGTCCAAGGCCGAGGCGCGGGCAAGGTCGGTCGAGCTTCTCAAGCTGGTGGGCATTCCCGATCCGGAACGGCGGCTCAAGGACTATCCGCACCAGTTCTCCGGCGGCATGCGCCAGCGCGTGATGATCGCCATTGCGCTTGCCTGCGACCCCAAGGTGCTGATCGCCGACGAGCCGACCACGGCGCTGGACGTGACCATTCAGGCGCAGATCATCGAACTGGTGAAGGAGCTGCGCCGCAAGCTCGGCATGGCGATCATCTGGATCACCCATGATCTTGGCGTCATCGCCGGGATCGCCGACAGGGTGATGGTGATGTATGCGGGCCAGGTGGTCGAGGAAGGCCCGGTCAACGAGATTTTCCGCGATCCCCAGCATCCCTACACCCAGGCGCTTCTCAAGACCGTGCCGGCGGTACGGGGACCGCGTGCCGAACGACTGCAGGTGATCGAGGGTCAACCGCCGATCATGCGTGGGGCACCCGTCGCGTGCTCTTTCCGCAACCGCTGCAAGTTCGCCTTCGATCGCTGTGCTGTGGAAAACCCGGCGCTCACGCCGGTGCACGCTCCGGGGCACCGCGCCGCCTGCTTCCTTCTCGACACAGCCTCGACACCGAAGCCGGAGGCTGTCCATGGGTGACGTTCAAACCGGCATGGAAGCCAAAGCCGCAGTCCCGCTCGTCAAGGTACGCGATCTGAAGATGTATTTCCCGATCCATTCGGGCCTGTTCCGGACCCATGTCGGCGACATCAAGGCGGTGGATGGCATCAGCTTCGACATCATGCCCGGCGAAACGCTGGGGCTGGTGGGTGAATCAGGCTGCGGCAAGTCCACCGTCGGGCGCGCGATCCTCAGGCTCTATGACGTGACCGCCGGCACGGTCGAGATCAACGGCTTCGAGATCGCCCATGTCGACCGCGACAGCCTCAGATCGAAGCGGCCGATGATGCAGATGATCTTCCAGGACCCGCAGGCGAGCCTCAATCCGCGCATGACGGTGGCGAGCATCATCGGCGAGCCGCTGGACGAGCACATGAAGCTCTCGGGCGACGAACGCCTGGCGCGGATCTATGAACTGATGGACTGGGTCGGCCTCAACCGGGAATTCGCCAAGCGCTACCCGCACGAGTTTTCCGGCGGGCAGCGCCAGCGCATCGGCATCGCCCGGGCGCTCGCGCTCAATCCCAAGTTCATCGTCTGCGACGAGCCGATCGCGGCGCTCGACGTGTCGATCCAGGCGCAGGTCGTCAACCTGCTCGAGGAACTGCAGACACGGCTCAATCTCACCTACCTGTTCATCAGCCATGATCTGTCGATGGTGCGCCACATCGCCGACCGGGTGGCGGTGATGTATCTGGGGCGGATTGTCGAAATCGCCTCGCGCGAGAAGCTGTTTGCCGATCCGCTGCATCCCTATTCCCAGGCCCTGCTGTCGGCAGTGCCCGAACCCGATCCGGAGTCCGAGCGCAACCGCAGGCCGATCGTGCTGCAGGGCGATGTCCCCTCCCCCGCCAACCCGCCCAAGGGCTGCAACTTTTCCACCCGATGCCCCAAAGTCATGGATATCTGCCGGCAGCAAGAGCCCGGCGTCTTTGATTTCGGAGAAGGAAGACAGGTGGCCTGCCACCTGTATTCGGAAAGCATGAAAACGACCGCGGAACCAACCGGCGGCGAAAGAACAAACTGATAATTTCAACAAGGAGACAGCCATGAGACTTAAAACTTTCCTGATGGGCGCCGTCGCCGCGATGGCGATCGTACCCGTCGCCCACGCCGAGCGCGGCTCGGACGGCGACGTCAAGATCCTTTACTGGCAGGCACCTTCGATCCTGAATCCGTATCTTTCGGGCGGCACCAAGGACATCGAATCGTCCTCGCTGATCGTCGAGCCTCTGGCCCGCTTCGACCAGACCGGCGCGTTGGTTCCCTTCCTCGCGGAATCGATCCCGACCGTTGAAAACGGCGGCGTGAGCGCCGACCTGACCACCATCACCTGGAAGCTGAAGGAAGGCCTGCTGTGGTCGGACGGCACGCCGGTCACCTCGGCCGACGTCAAGTTCACTGCCGACTACTGCATGGCGCCGGATGGCGGCTGCGCGCAGAGCGCAAAGTTTGACGGCGTCCAGAGCATCGACACTCCGGACGATCTCACCATCGTCGTCACCTTCAGTGCACCGAAGCCTGTTCCCTATGCGGCCTTTGTCGGCGGTCAGTCGCCGATCATCCAGAAGGCGCAGTTCGAGAACTGCCTGGGCGCCAAGGCGCAGGAATGCACCTCGGCCAATTTCGGCCCGATCGGCACCGGCCCCTTCGTCGTCACCGACTTCAAGCCGAATGACGTGATCATCATGAAGGCCAACGATAACTATCGCGATCCGGCCAAGCCGGCCTTCGCGTCGGTGACGTTCAAGGGCGGCGGCGACGCCGCAGCCGCCGGCCGCGCCGTCATGGAAACCGGCGAATTCGACTATGCCTGGAACCTGCAGCTGGCTCCCGACGTCATCGCCAAGATGGCTGAAGGCGGCAAGGGCACCCCGATCTCCGGCTTCGGCACGCTCGTCGAGCGCATCGAGATGAACATGACCGATCCCTCGCCGGACCTGCCGGAAGGCGAGCGTTCGACCGCCAAGCATCCGCATCCGATCCTGTCGGACGAGAAGGTGCGCAGGGCGCTGTCGATGGCGATCGACCGCAACCTGCTGGTCGAAATCGGCTACGGCCAGGCCGGCCGCCCGACCTGCAACCTGGTGCCCGCGCCGGAGCTGTTTGCGTCCGACAACACCGACTGCCTGACGCAGGACGTCGAAGGCGCCAAGGCGCTGCTCGAAGAAGCCGGCTGGACCGTGGGCGCCGGCGGCATCCGCGAAAAGGATGGCAAGAAGCTCAAGCTTCTCTACCAGAGCTCGACCAATGCCGTGCGCCAGGACTTCCAGGCGCTCATCAAGCAGTGGTGGACCGATATCGGCGTCGAAACCGAACTCAAGAACATCGACGCATCCGTGTTCTTCGGCGGCGACCCGGCATCCCCGGACACCTTCCAGAAGTTCTATGCGGACGTGGAAATGTACGCCAACAACTTCGACGGCACCGACCCGGAGCAGTATCTGGGCCAGTACACCTGCGAGAAGGCTCCGCGGCCCGAGACGCAGTGGCAGGGCGAGAACATCAACCGCTATTGCGATCCGGCCTATGACGAACTGGTGGCCGAACTCGGCAAGACCGGCGAAATCTCCAAGCGCGCCGAAATCGCCAAGAAGCTCAACGACATGATCACCAAGGAATCGATGACCATCGTTCCCCTGGTCGATCGCGGCCGTGTTTCGGCCCACTCCACCAGCCTCGGTGGCGTTGTGCTCAACACGTGGGATTCCGAACTCTGGAATGTCGCGGACTGGTACCGCATCAAGTAACGCAACAACGGCAGGGCCCCGCTCAGGCGGGGCCCTTTCCTGCTTGCTGCGTTTTTGCGACCAACTGCTGAACCGAGGCGTCGCCCATGCTGACCTTTATCATCCGACGGCTATTGACGGCGATCCCGACGCTTGTGCTCATCAGTCTGATCATTTTTCTGCTGCTCGACCTGGCGCCAGGCGACCCGCTCGCCGACCAGCCGCTGAGCATCCCGCCGGAAGTGCGTCAGCGGATGCGCGATGCGCTCGGCCTCGATTCGCCGGCCTATATCCGCTACCTGCTCTGGGCCAAGCAGTTCTTCTGGGTCGAGCCGCTCTATTTCATAGACTGGCTGGCGGGAACCAATTTTGCCGACGGCATGCAGCGCATTGTCTCCTGGCAGTTCCGCGCGCCGGTGTTCGACATCATTGTCCAGCGCATCCCGCAGACGCTCTGGGTGGTGGGACTTGCCTATCTTGTGGGCGTGATGATCGCGCTGCCGATCGGCATCATCTCGGCCTACAAGCAGTATTCCTGGTTCGACCAGCTCGGCACCTTCGTGTCGATGATCGGGTTTTCGGTTCCGCCGTTCTTCTCGGGCGTGCTGATGATCGTGTTCTTCGCCATCATGCTTCCCTGGTTCCCGTCGATCTATGACACCACGTTGGTGGTCAACGACTTCGAGAGCCTGGGCAAGCAGATAAGACAGATGACGCTGCCGGTGCTGGTGCTGTCGTTGCAGACGACGGCGCAATTGTCGCGCTTCATGCGCGCCTCGATGCTCGACAATCTCAACCATGATTATGTCCGCACCGCCCGCGCCAAGGGCATGACCGAGAAGGTGGTCGTGCTGGTGCACGTGCTGCGCAATTCGCTCATTCCGGTCGTCACCGTGATCGCGCTCGGCATTCCGTCGATCTTCGGCGGCGCCATCATCACCGAGCAGATCTTCAAGGTGAACGGGCTGGGGCAATTGCTGATCACCGCCATCTACGCCAATGACCTGCCGATGGTGCAGACGCTCGCCTTCATCTTCGCCGTGCTGATCGTGGCCTGCAACCTGATCGCCGACATGCTCTACGGCCTGCTTGATCCGAGGATCCGCTATGACTGATGCTCCTGTCGCCACAGTCCCGGCAAAACCGGACACTTCGGGCCGTTCGCAATGGTGGGATGTCTGGGACCAGTTCAAGACCCACAAGGGCGCGCTGTTCGGCGCCGCGGTGTTCGGCTTCATCGTGCTGTCGGTCACCATCGGGCCGCTGCTCTGGACCATCGAGCCAACCTACATCGACATCCGTTCCCGCAATGTCGGCCCGTCTCTGGCCCATCCCTTCGGCACCGACCAGCTCGGCCGCGACATTCTCGCCCGGATGATGGCCGGCGGCCAGGTGTCGATCGCGGTGGGCCTGACGGCGATGCTGATCAGCGTCGTGCTCGGCGCCTTCATCGGCGTGGTCGCGGGCTTCTTCCGGAAGCTTGACACGTTCCTGATGGGGCTCACCAACCTGTTTCTCGCGCTGCCGCTGCTGCCGCTGCTGCTGGTCATGGTGATGCTGTTCCGCGAAACCTTGGCGCGCAGCTTCGGCCCCGAGATGGGCACCTTCATCCTGATCGTGTCCGCGATCGGCATCACCAGCTGGATGCAGACGGCGCGCATCGTCCGAGGCGAGGTGCTGGCGCTCAAGGAGCGCGAATTCGTGCTGGCGGCGCGGTCCATCGGCACACCTTCGCGGCGCATGATCCTGCGGCATATCCTGCCCAACGTGCTGTCGCCGATCATGGTCTCGGCGACGCTCGGGATCGCCACCGCGATCATCACGGAATCGGCGCTGTCGTTCCTGGGCCTCGGCTTTCCGCCGGACTTCCCGACCTGGGGCCGGCTGCTGTTCGACGCGATCGACTATCTGCAGCAGTATCCCGAGCGCGTGTTCTGGCCGGGCCTGGCGATTTCGCTCACGGTGCTGAGCGTCAACTACATCGGCGACGGCCTGCGCGACGCGCTCGACCCGCGCATTCGCGGCCGTTGAGATCAGGCAACCGGTTCCTCGACCGGGATCACGTCCACGGACTGGTCGGTGGTCTGCCCGCCCGCGGTCCGCATGGCGCCGCGCACAGGCGCGAGGTCGGCGTAGTCGCGGCCATGGGCCACCACGATATGGCCGTCTCCGGCAAAGACCGCATTGGTCGGATCATATTCGATCCATCCTGTTGCCGGGCCGCACCAGGCCGAGACCCAGGCATGCATGGCGTCCGCCCCTTCCAGCCGTTCCTGGCCGGGGGGCGGCAGGGTGCGGAGGTAGCCGCTGACATAGCCCGCGGGAATGCCGAGGCTTCTCAGCGCGATGATCATGATGTGGGTGAAGTCCTGGCAGACGCCGTGCCGCGCCGCAAAGGCTTCCGCCGCCGGCGTGCTCACGGTCGTGGCCTCTGCGTCAAAGCGCATTTCCCGGTGGAGCGCCAGGCCGAGGCGTTCGACGATCTCGGACACCCGTGCGCCAGGCTGCAGATGCGACCGCGCCCAGAGCGCAATGGCCCGGACCGGCTCGGCATAGGGCGAGGCCGAAAGGAAATGCAAGGGCGAGCGTGGGCCGAGATCGGCGTGCGCGTCCAGCGCCCTGGCGAGCCCCGGAAGATCCGGCGAGGCTGGCCCAGGCGCGGCACCACCGGTCACTTCGACCCTCGCCTTGAGGACGATCGTGATATCGCTGTGCGGTTCTGTGAAGGAGAGTTCGGTCAGGGCGTTGCCGAAAAAATCGCGGCGGTCCTGGCGCATGGCCGGCTTGGGATCGATGTGGAGGCTGCCGGCAATCAGCCGCTGCCGGCCTTCGATGGCGAGCGGCATCACATGCAGGATCTGGCGGGCGCCGGCGGCCGGGGTTTCGTAGATGTAGTCGATGGTCAGCTTGATATCGTAGCGCATCGCATCAATCGAGATACTGGGCTTGGATGTAGCCCGTCAGCCGGCTGATCGCCTTTTCGAGCTCGACGAGTTCGGGCTGGTCCAGGCTTTGCGGGGTGTGGACGGAAAGGGCGGCGTGGATGCGCAACACCGCGCGCGACAGGTCGGAGAGCTGCCCATGGACATTGGCGCCTGGCAGCAGGCTGACCTGATCGCGGATCTCGTCGATGTGAAAGGCAATCGAGCGCGGGTTGAGCGGATCGAGCGCCAGCAGGTCGACGACGGTGTCGCGGCTGGCGGTGACCGAATAGCGCCGGCGGTGGGTCATGACGCTGTCGCCGACCTCGACGCAGAGCTCGAAGCCGCCATGGGGGCCGGTCCATTCGCCGAAGGTCGCGAGCAGATCGGCCATGCCGATGGCGCGCTCCAGCGAGCGGCCGATGGTGAGGAATCGCCAGCCGCTGAAGCGGTACATGTTCTCGTGCACGAGGCCGGAAAATCCGGTGATCTTGCGCAGCAGCACCCCCATCGCCGAGGCCGCGTCGTCGCCCGGCACGACGGTCTTGCGCATGCTGGCGACGGTTCGCTCGAGATCGGCCAGCGACGCCCAGGCATCGACCGAAAACCGGTCGCGCACCTGGCTGGCGGAATTGACCGCCAGCGCAATGGTCCTCTCGATCTTCCGGCAGACGCCCTCCGTCATGTCCAGACCAAGGTCATCGAGATAGGTGCCAAGCGCGGTCATCAGCGGGGTTCCGCCCGCGGGCGTTTCCGGCAGCCGGCTCATATAGGCGCGTGTCAGGCGCATCTGGCCCTCGGCGCGCTCGACATAGCGGCCGAGCCAGAAGAGATTGTCGGCGGCCCGGCTCGGCAGCAAGCCGGGTGCTGCGCGGACAAACACCTCGCCCGGCTGCATCAGCATGGAATCCTCGGGCACCGGGGTGTCGGAGACGACCCAGACATCGGCCACCGAGCCGCCGCTGCTGATCGACACCGCCGAGGGATCCTGACCGGTGGCCGCCAGACGGGCAAAGCCGCCGGGCATCAGCTGCCAGCCGTTGCGGGTGCGGGCCATGAACACCCGGATCCGCATCGGCCGCGGCGTGAGCCTGCCATCCTGCCAGGTCGGCGTGGTCGACAGCGACACCAGTTCCTGGCCGACCAGATCGCGCCCCTCCGCCGCAAGCCAGGCATCGAGATCGAGCCCGGTTCCGCTCATGTCGCCCTTGAGCACCGCGCCGGCCTCCGGCTCGAGCGGCAACCTCGTGGAATTGGCCGATCCGATCAGCATCGCATGGGCATTGTCGCGCACATGGGCGCGCTCGGCCTCGCCGCCGCACCACCAGGTGGCGATGTTGGGGATCGACAGCGGCCGGCCGTGAAGCACCCGCGACAGCCGCGGCAGGAAGGCCAGAAAGGCGCGGCTTTCCAGAACGCCGGCGCCCAGCGCATTGATCATGGTCACGCCCTGGGAGCGGATCGGGCCGAGCAGCCCGGGCGTTCCCAGATGCGAGCTGGCCTTGAGTTCCAGCGGATCGGCCCAGGCGGCATCGAGCCTGCGCCACAGCACGCTGATCGGCTTGGGCCCGGAGACGGTGCGCACCATCAGCCGGCCGTTGTCGACAACGAGATCGTCGCCCTCGAGCAGCATCATGCCGAGATAGCGGGCGATGTAGGCGTGCTCGAAATAGGTCTCGTTCATCGGGCCCGGCGTCAGGATGCCGACGCGGCTGTCTTCCTCGCGGCGGAGCGCATTGAGGCCGTCGCGGAAGGCGCGGAAGAAGCCCGCCAGCCGCTCCACATTCGAATCCGTGTAGAATCCGGGAAACGACCGGACCGAAGCCACGCGGTTTTCCAGCGCATAGCCGGCGCCGGACGGGGCCTGGGTCCGGTCGCCCAGAACCCACCAGCCACCATCGGGGCCGCGCCCGATCTCGAAGGCCACGAAATGCAGGAAATGCCCCGACGCGGGCTTCACCCCTACCAGCGGCCGCAGCCATTCCGGGTTGGAGGCGATCACGCTTGCCGGCAGGTGCCCCTCGGCCACCAGGCGGTTCTCGCCATAAAGGTCGGCCACCACCGCCTCGAGCAGATCGGCCCGCTCGGAGAGCCCCTCTGCCAGAGCCTGCCACTCGGCCGCTGGCTGTATCACCGGGACCGGGCTCAGCGGCCAGTCGCGCGGGCTCTTGCCGTCGCCGTACTGGCGCACGAAGACCCCGGCGTCCCGCAGATACTGGGCGCCGCGGGCAAAGGCGCGCTCCCGCTCCTCCGGGCTCAAACCGTCGAGATGGGCAATCAGCCTGGCCCAGGCCGGACGGATCGCGCCGTCCGCCGACAGCAGTTCATCCGGAACGCCCGGCAAGGCCATGTAGTCCGACAGGATCGACGGCCGGTCCGTTCGCTGCGCCATGGCGGGGCCCGGCATCGCTCAGATTCCCGGTTTTCGGCGCAGGTCGAGGGTGAACGGAAACTCCGGATGCGGCGTTTCCGGAACCGGCATCGAGGCGCCGGGCGTATGGCCGCGATGCTCGAAGCGGGCAAGCCTGCGCGCCTCGGCCTCGTTGCCGTTGACCGGGAACGTGTCGTAGTTGCGTCCGCCGGGATGGGCAACATGGTAGACGCAGCCGCCGAGCGGCTTGCCCGACCAGGTGTCGAAGATATCGAAGGTCAGCGGCGCGTTGACGGGCAGCACGGGATGCAGCGCCAGCGCCGGCTGCCAGGCCTTGTAGCGCACGCCGCCGACCGAAGTTCCCGCGTGGCCGGTCGCCGTCAAGGGCACCGGCCGGCCGTTGCAGGCCACGAGATAGCGCGTCGGATCGGCGCCTTCGAGCTTGACCTGAAGCCGCTCGACCGAACTGTCGGTGTAGCGCACCGTTCCGCCGATCGCGCCGGTTTCCCCCAGCACATGCCAGGGCTCCAGCGCCTGCCTGAGTTCGAGCCGGACACCCTCATAGGTGACCTCGCCGCAGAAGGGAAAGCGGAACTCGGCCTGCGCCTCGTACCATTCCGAGCGCAGATCAAAGCCGTGATCGCGCAGGTCGCGCAGCACATCGAGAAAATCCTGCCAGATGAAATGCGGCAGCATGAACCGGTCGTTGAGCGCCGTTCCCCAGCGGGTGAAGCGCCCGGTGGCCGGCGACTGCCAGAACCGGGCGATCAGCGCGCGGATCATCACCTGCTGGGCCAGGCTCATGCGCGGCTCGGGCGGCATCTCGAAGCCACGGAACTCGACCAGGCCCAGCCGTCCGGTCGGGCCGTCGGGGGAATAGAGCTTGTCGATGCAGATCTCGGCGCGGTGGGTGTTGCCGGTCACGTCCGTCAGCAGGTTGCGCAACAGCCGGTCGACCAGCCACGGCAGGGGCGGCGTGCCCGCGTCGGGATGGGGGATCTGTTCGAGCGCCATCTCGAGTTCATAGAGACTGTCGTGGCGGGCCTCGTCGATGCGCGGCGCCTGGCTGGTCGGGCCGATGAAGAGGCCGGAGAACAGATAGGAGAGGCTGGGGTGGCGCTGCCAGTGCAGGATCAGGCTCGCGAGCAGGTCGGGGCGGCGCAGAAACGGGCTGTCGAGCGGCGTGGCGCCGCCGACGACGACGTGATTGCCGCCGCCGGTGCCGGTGTGGCGGCCGTCTATCATGAACTTGTCGGCGCCGAGCCGGGTCTGGCGCGCCTCCTCGTAGACGCCCTCGGTGATTGCCTTGCACTCTTCCCAGCTGGTCGCGGGATGGACATTGACCTCGACCACGCCCGGATCGGGCGCTACGCGGATCACGTTGAGGCGCGGATCGTGCGGCGGCGCATAGCCCTCGATATGGACTTTCAGGCCAAGCTTGTTGGCAGCCGCCTCGGCGGCCGAGACCAGTTCGAGATAATCCTCGACCTTCTCGACCGGCGGCATGAACACGCAGAGGCGGCCGTCGCGCGGCTCGACGGAGATTGCGGTGCGGACCGCGCCGTCAAGGTCGCCGAGCGTCTGCTCCATGCGCTGCTGGGTGGCCTCACTGGCCGTGAACCTGGCGACCGGCTGGGACGCAGCCTCGGCGGCGCGGGAATCGGCCAAGGCATCGGCCAGCGCCCTCGCCGCGATGTCGGGCAGTTCGCCGCGCGCTTCCGTCGGATCGGCGGGATTGACGTAGGGGTAGGAGGCGGCCGGCACATGCGGCAGCGATCCGAGCGGCAGGCGGTAGCCCACAGGGCTGTCGCCCGACACCAGGAAGATGTGGCCGCGGCGGGTCTTCCATTTCTCCGACCGCCAGCCATGCGCGGCGGCCTTCGCCTGCCAGCGCTGCACCGGCAGCACGAAGCCCGAGGGCTTGGAAAGGCCCCGGGCGAACACGGTGGCGATGCGGTGCCGCTCCTCGGCATCCTCGAGCTTGGAGTTCTCCGGCGTCACATTGTCGGGAAGATTGCCTTCCTTGAGGATCCACTCCGCCGGGTCCTCATAGGCCGGGGCGACATGATCACCGGTGATGCCGAGATTGTCGGCGATGGTGGCGAGCAACTCCTTCGCCGCCTCGGCGGTGGCCTGGCCGGTGTCCTTGCCCTCGTCGGCGATGAGCTCGGGATTGTGCCAGATCGGCTTGCCGTCGCGGCGCCAGTAGAGCGAGAAGGTCCAGCGCGGCAGGGTTTCGCCGGGGTACCATTTGCCCTGGCCGTAATGCAGGAAACCGCCGGGCGCGAAGCGGTTGCGCAGCCTTCGGATCAGCCTGTCGGCGGCCTCCCGCTTTTGCGGGCCGACGGCTTCGGTGTTCCATTGCGGGCTTTCGAAATCATCGATCGACACGAAGGTCGGCTCGCCGCCCATGGTCAGCCGGACATCGCCCGCCTCCAGCCTGGCGTCGATATCCCGGCCGAGCGCGTCGAGCGCGGACCAGGACTCCTCGCTGAAGGGCTTGGTGATGCGCGGATGCTCGGCCATGCGGTCGACGCGCATGTCGAAGGCAAACTCGACCTCGGCAAAGCTTGCCAGGCCCGAGATCGGCGCCGCGTTGCGATAGTGCGGCGTGGCGGCCAGCGGAATGTGGCTTTCGCCGGTCAGCAGGCCCGACGTCGGATCGAGCCCGATCCATCCCGCGCCCGGGAGATAGACTTCGGCCCAGGCATGCAGGTCGGTGAAATCATGGTCGGTTCCGGGAGGCCCGTCGAGCGAGACGAGGTCGGGCTTCAACTGGATCAGGTAGCCCGAGACGAAGCGCGCGGCGAAACCCAGGTGCCTCAGCGCCTGGACCAGCAGCCAGCTGGTGTCGCGGCAGGAGCCCTTGCCGGTCTCGAAGGTTTCCTCGGGCGTCTGCACGCCCGGCTCCATGCGGATGACATAGCCGATCTCGTTGGCAAGCCGGGCATTGAGGCCGACGACGAAATCGACCGTGCGGGCCTGTTCGCGCGACACCGTCGCCAGGAATGCTGCCAGGCGCGGACCGGCAGGCTCGGGGGTGCGGTAGATGACCAGGTCCGGCTCGATGTCCTCGGGATAGGTGAATGGCCAGGTTTCGGCCGATTCCTCGACGAAGAAATCGAACGGATTGTAGACCGTCATGTCGGCGACCAGCTCGACCTCGATCTTGAGCTCCATCACCGGATCGGGGAAGACATAGCGCGCCAGCCAGTTGCCATAGGGATCCTGCTGGTAATTGACGAAATGCTGCTTGGGACTGATCTTGAGCGAATGCGACACCACCCGCGTCCGGCTGTGCGGCGCGGGCCTCAAGCGAATGATCTGCGGCCCGAGGCTTACCGGCCGATCATATTTGTAATGGGTCAGATGGTGTACGCTTGCCAGAATCGACATGGGAAGTATCCGTTGATCGGGCTGCCCTGGGGCAACGCACACCATGCAATGCCCGTCCGGCCATGTCCACCGCCCGTGATGCGGTGCACAGGAATTCGTGAGCCGACCTGCGCCAGCCCGGCTTTGGGCCTGTCAGGGAGAAGCTGGATGGATTCGGGGATCCAACGTCAAAGGGCGGGCGCATCCGGGATCACCCGGCGCACCCGCCCTTCAAAACAGGCAGATCCTGAGACGAATGTCAGGCGGCGAGTTCGCCTTCGTCGTCGAGCAGCGAATCGAGGTCGAGATGGGAAATCATCGACTTGTCCTTGGCGATGATGGCCGTGGTCATCCGCTGGACTTCGGTGGCGCCGACTTCAGGGACGCTCTGGATCTCGTCTTCGGCGACGGTCACCATGTCGGAGACATTGTCGACCAGGAGGCCGACCAGCTGTCCGCGGATGCTGGCGACGATGATGGCGGAGCGTTCGGTCGGCTTGATGGATTCAAGGCCAAGGCGCAGCGCCATGTCGATGACCGGGATCACCGTTCCGCGCAGGTTGATGACGCCCAGAACGTGACGCGGCGCATGCGCCAGCGGCGTGGCCGGGGTCCAGCCGCGAATTTCCCGGACCGCCATGATGTTCACGCTGAACACCTGTTCGCCGAGGAAAAACGAAATGATTTCGAGACCTGATGTCTTGTTGGCGGTTTGCGTGCTGCTCATCGTATCCTCGTTTTCTATTGAACCGACCCGGCACGGAGATGCTTTGCTGCCTGGTCCGGCCTGTCCGGTGGTAAATGGTCAAACAGGCGGCACGCCCAATAAATCATGTGCCGGGCACGGAGAGACTCCGCGCTTGGGAATAGCGGACCTGAGCCAAGCGCCTATTCCCATGATCCGACCTAACCATGTTTTCGTTAAGAATGCGAAAACATGCGGCCACAGGAATCCATCATTTTTGAAGTTCAGGCGGCGCGGGAGGAGCACTTGTCCTCGCCGCAATAGCAAAGCCGCCCACCGGCAAATACCGGATACTGGTTTCATGCGCACAGACTGGCGCATCCTGTCGCACGACCGGAGCTATCGTCCGCGCTCGCTGACTATCGGGCTGCCGCGGGTCACGGGTCCTCGCCCGACCGGGAGCCGCGCTCGGGCCTCTCTGCCGGAGCGCGACGGGACTTCCCTTATTCTTTGGGCTTGCGCTTGAGACCGCCCTTGCCGCCATCGGCGGTGACGCGCTTGGTCACGTCGGCGAGCGGGTTCTTTTCGCCCTTGCGGTGCGGCTTGGCGGGTTTCGCGCCGGCTTTGAAGTCAGGCTTGAAATCGCCCTTGAAGCCGGGCTTGTCGCGCTTGGGCTTCTTGTCCTTGTCAAAAGGCTTCTTGTCCTTGGCAAACGGCCGGTCGGCGCCTGGATCCGCGACGGCAGCCTTGGCGGGCTTTGCGGGCCTTTCCGGCGCCGGCTCCGGCCTTGGCTTCTCGAACTTCGCAGCCGGCGGCACATCATCATAGGGCCAGCCGCCGGTCTTTGCCGGTGCGGGCGCGTCATGGTGGGCCGAGGGTTTCTTGTCGGCGTAGGCGCCCGGCTTCCGGTCAGCATAGGCGTCCTGCCGCGGCGGACGGTCATCGCGCTTCTTGCCGCCGGTGAAGGGACGCTTCTTGGCGTAGTCCGGCTTTGCCTTTTCCCGCGGGCGATAGTCATCGTCCGACCGCTCGGGCCGGTCGGCGCGCGGCGCCTGATCGTCGCGGGGGGCGGAAGCGACATCCTCTTCCTGCGACCTGAGCGGACGCTGGGTCCGCGCCGGCGCCTCGGGAACGCCCGCGAGCCGGGTCACAGTGACATTCTTCTCGATCTTGCGGGTCGGCCCGATGGCGGCTTCGAACTTGTCGGCCGCCACTCCGGCGATCTCGACATGGGTCTCAAGGTCGTGAATGCGGATCGAGCCGATTTCCGTCTTGGTGATGTGGCCGGCGCGGCAGATCATCGGCAGGAGCCAGCGCGGCTCGGCCGATTGCTTGCGGCCGAGCGACAGCGAGAACCAGACGGCGCCCTTGATCGCCACATGTTCGCGCGGCGCGCGCTCGACATAGGTTCCGCCGGCGGCGGCGCCGGGTGCGGAGACCGGGCCGTCGTCGATCAGCTCCTCGGGCGAGGAGCGACCGGCCCGGTGCAGACGAACGAGCGCTGCGGCCACCTTGTCCGCCCCGTGCCGCTCCAGGAGAGCGGCGACCATGGCGGCCTCGTCCTCGGCAACATCGGCCACGAAGGAGGCGTCGGCCATCAGGCGTTCATCGTCGCGGGCGAGAATTTCATCCGACGAGGGCGGACGCGCCCAGTTGGCGGCGATGCGGGCGTCGGCCAGCAGCCGCTCGGTGCGGCGGCGGGCATTGTAGGGCACAATCAGGGCCGAGACGCCCTTGCGCCCGGCGCGGCCGGTGCGGCCCGACCGGTGCAGCAGGCTTTCGGGGTTCTTCGGCAGATCGGCGTGAATGACGAGCTCGAGATCGGGCAGGTCAAGCCCGCGGGCGGCCACGTCGGTGGCGACGCAGACCTTGGCGCGGCCATCGCGCAGGGCCTGCAGCGCGTGCGTGCGCTCGTTCTGGCTCAGTTCGCCCGACAACGCCACGACCGAAAAGCCGCGGTTGGAGAAGCGCGCGGTGAGATGGTTGACGGTGGCACGGGTGCCGCAGAACACGATGGCGTTCTTGGCGTCATAATAGCGCAGCACGTTGATGACGGCGTTCTCGCGATCATTGGGCGCGACCGACAGGGCGCGGTACTCGATGTCGAGATGCTGCTTCTGGTCACCCGCCGTGGTGACGCGGACGGCCTTGTTCTGATAACGCTTGGCGAGATTGGCGATGCCCGCGGGCACGGTCGCCGAGAACATCAGGGTGCGGCGCTGGTCGGGCGCTGCATCCAGGATGAACTGCAGATCGTCGCGGAAGCCCAGATCGAGCATCTCGTCGGCTTCGTCGAGCACCACGGCACGGATGGCCGAGAGATCCAGCGAGCCGCGCTCGATGTGATCGCGCAGCCGGCCGGGCGTGCCGACCACGATATGGGCGCCGCGCTCGAGCGTGCGCCGCTCGGTCATCATGTTCATGCCGCCCACGCAGGTGGCAATGCGCGCGCCGGCCTCGTCGTAGAGCCAGGCCAGCTCGCGCTCGACCTGCATGGCGAGTTCGCGCGTCGGCGCGATGGCGATGGCGAGCGGCGCCGCGGCGCGCGGCAGAGTTTCTTCCTCGCCCATCAGCGTCGGCGCCAGCGATATGCCAAAGGCCACCGTCTTGCCCGAACCGGTCTGGGCGGAGACCAGAAGGTCGGCATCGCGCAGTTCGGGCGCAAGCACGGCCTCCTGCACCGGAGTGAGCGTTTCATAGCCGCGTTTTGCCAGAGCCCGGGCTATCGCCGGCTGGATGGTCGCAAGGTCTGTCATGTCGGATCTTTCGGACTTCGTGTTTGAGCCCGCTCAAGCGGGCGCAATGTGCGGGCGCCATGCGCGGGGGATGTCCGGCCACGGCTTTGGGGCTTCATAAAGCACATTTAAGCAATATGAAACGGGGCCGGGCAAGAAAGTTGCCCGGCAGCCCCGCGTCAAGGCGCTGCCGGCAGCCTATCCGGCCGGATCCGCCCCAATCGGCGGCTGGAGGAAGAACACCGCCAGCGCCGTCAGGCCAAAGGCGAACACCGCATAATACACGGCCGCATCCAGCGCCGCGATGTAGGCCGCCTTGTCGGCAACCGCGCCGTTTGCCGGCATCAGGCGGCTGAAAAACAGATGTCCCATGATGGCCACGCCCATGGCGCCGCCCACCTGCTGGAAGGACTGCACGCCGCCCGAGGCCGATCCCGCGTCGCGATCGGGCACCTTGGCGAGCGCCAGCTGAAACAGCGGCGAGACGGCCGCGCCAAGCCCGAGGCCGGCGATCAGCAGGGGCGGCAGGAACAGCATCGTGTCCAGCGCGTCGCCCAGCCCCCCGACCAGCGCCTGCAGCCACAGCATGGCGCCCGACAGCATGAGCGAGCCGATGAAGATGCGTTCGCGCTGCCGCCTCTGGCCGAGTTTTCCCGACAGCATCGAGGATAGGAACACGCCGAGCGAAAACGGCACTGTCGTCAGCCCCGATTGCAAGGGCGTCAAGCCGTAGCCGCTCTGCAGGAACACCGCGAGCACCAGGAAGAAGCCGGGAACGGCGGAGAAGAACAGGCTGGTGACGAATGTTCCGCCCATGAAGCTGACATTGGTCATCAGACCGACCGGCAGCAGTTGCGGCGCGCCGGCTGCGGCCTGGCGGAACTGCCAGCGGGTGAACAGCCAGGCCGCCGGAGCCGCCGCGATCATCATCGCGAAGGTCCAGACGGGCCAGCCGAGTTCGCGGCCCTCGATCAGCGGGAACACCACCAGCAGCAGGGCGAGTGCTGCGAGCGCGATGCCGCCGGTGTCGATGCCCACGTCGCGGTTGCCGTCCATGACGGGAATGAACCGGAGGCCGGCGACAATGGCGAACAGGCCCACGGGAATATTGACCAGGAAGATCGGCCGCCAGGTCAGCCCCATCAGGTCGGCATCGATCAGAAGACCGCCGATCAGCGGCCCTGACACGGCGGCCAGGCCCGCCGTCACGCCGAACAGGGCGAAGGCCGCTGCCCGCTCCCTGGGCGGGAAAATCACCTGGGCGATGGCCAGCGTCTGCGGCGTCATCATCGCCCCGCCGACGCCCTGCAGCACCCGAGCGGCAATCAGCGTGTTGATGTCCGGCGCCAGGCCGCACAGGGTGGAGGCCAGCGTGAAGGCGCCGACGCCCACGAGAAAGATCCTGCGGCGGCCCAACATGTCGCCCAGGCGGCCGAACGGCAGCAGGCCGATGGCGAAGGCCATGATATAGGCCGCGACCACCCACTCGATCTGGGCGCTGGTGGCGCCCAGGCCCGATTGCAGGCTGGGCAGGGCCACATTGACGATGGTCACGTCGATCAGGTTCATGAAGCCCGCGATCAGCAGCACCGCCATGGCGATCCAGCGGCGATCATGGTGCTCGTGACGCCCGTCATGCCCATCATGGCCGTCAGCGGTCTTTGATTCCAGGGTCATGCGCGGCTTGGCTCCAAATCAGGCTCACGAAGAGCTAAGGCCTCCTCCGACGCACGGCAAGCTCCGAATGAAAGTCGCCTGGAGCATCCGCGAGTCGGAACCGCCCGTCGCGCCCAGGTGATGGAAACCCCGACACGAGACCTTCGCCGAGACCCACAGCCGGCGCTGCCCGGAGGGAACCAAGGCGACACTGCGGCGTTGATGCGGCATGAAAAAGATCATCATCATCACCGCTTCTGTCCTCGCTTTGGGCGCGGCCTCTATCGCCGCCGGCGCGGACGGTGCAACCCCGCTTCCCGCAACCGCGGACATCGCGCTCAACTCCCTTGCGCCGCAGGCCTCGGCGGCAACCACAGTGTCCAGCAGAAGCTCCGGACCTGTCGGGGGCTCCATGATCGAGCGGGACATCAGGCTGGTGACCACCGGCATCGCCCCGGTCAAGTCCTGTGACGCGGCCAACTGGCCCTACTATCCGGCGGATTGCCTGAAAAGGATCGAGAGTGCGGGCCTCTAACCGACTCCTGGCCGCTGATCGGGCTGCGCGGAACCGAAGCCGGGCGAGCCCTGGTGCAGCGCCTCTCAGATACCCGACCAGACTCTGATCCCTGTTGTCAGCCGCGTCGAATGCTGCTTGTTTGCGCCATGGCCTTCACGATCCGCCAGTTGCAGTATTTCGTCGCCGTCGCCGCCCAGGGCACTGTCTCGGGGGCGGCGCAGAACCTTTCGATTTCCCAGTCGGCGGTGACCGAGGCGATCAAGGAACTTGAGGGCGACCTTGGCGTCGAACTGTTCGAGCGGCACTCGCGCGGGCTGGCGATCACCCACAAGGGCCACCAGTTCCTGCGCCACGCCACCAAGATCCTGTCCGACGTCTCCGACGCCCGACGCACCTTCTCGGGCGACAAGGAAACCCTCACGGGCACGCTCAACCTGGGCGTGACCTCGCTGGTGGCGGGCTACGTGCTGTCGGACCTGCTGGCGCGCTACCGCCGCGCCTTCCCCAGCGTCACCGTGTCGGCGATCGAGGACAATGGCGATTATCTCGAACATCTGCTGATCGGCGGCGAACTCGATGTCGCCGTGATCGTGATCTCGAATTTGCGCAACCGCATGGCGCTGCAGACAGAGATCCTGGAGGTCTCGCCCTACCGGCTGTGGCTGCCGCTCGGCCATCGGCTGGCATCGGCCGAAAGCATCACCGTTGCCGATGTGGCTGAGGAGCCGGTGATCATGCTGACCATCGACGAGATCGAGGAAAGCACGGCGAAACTCCTGAGCGCCATCGGGTCGCGGCCGAAGATCGCCTTCAGGACCCGGTCGGTGGAAGCGGTGCGCAGCCTGGTCGCCACCGGCGCCGGGGTGGCGCTGCTGCCGGACCTTGTCTATCGGCCATGGTCGCTGGAAGGCGACCGAATCGAAAGCCGCGATGTGTCGGGGAGCCTGCCCATGGTCCAGGTGGGCGTTGCCTGGCGGCGCGGCAGCGAGCTCACGCAAGCTGCGCGCGATTTCATCGGCCTCTCGCAGGCGCAAAGAGCCATCCGCCAGCGCTGAGTTTTTCCGCAGCCGGTGTCTTGTGCTGTCATATAAATCGGATATTCTTGATATATTGATGTGATAATGGGCGTCGGCCAGCCGGCGATGCCATGACGCGACATTGAGGACAAGCGAGACAATCATGACCGACAAGATCTACAACGTGCTGTTTCTGTGCACCGGCAACTCCGCCCGCTCCATCCTCGCGGAAGCCATCATGAACCGGGCTGGACAAGGACGCTTCAAGGCCTTTTCGGCCGGTTCCCAGCCAAAGGGGGAAGTCCACCCCTACACGCTCGACCTGCTGCGGCAGACCAATTTCGACACCGGCTTCGCCCGCTCGAAGGACTGGGATGAGTTCGCAAGGCCGGGGGCGCCGGAGCTGGATTTCGTGTTCACCGTCTGCGACAACGCGGCCAATGAAAGCTGCCCGGTCTGGCCGGGGCAGCCGATGACCGCCCATTGGGGCGTGCCCGACCCGGCTGCCGCCGAGGGAACGGAAGCCGAAAAGCACCTTGCATTTGCAGAGGCTTACAGGATGCTCACTTCCAGGATCTCGATCTTTGTCAGCCTGCCGCTCGCGAGCATCGACCGGCTTTCCCTGCAGAAACGGCTCGATGCGATCGGCCAGTCGTCCGACATGGACGGCGCGGCCTGACCGCCACGCCGCCGGGAAAGCTGGGCGTCGATTCACTTGGTATCGGTTTTTCCGATAATGCCAATCTGATAAAAGTATTTGTGGTCTCAAGGTGATCGTATCACTCTTGGTCTCCGACGCTGGCCGCCATCTCGGCGGCCGCATCCAGGGGAGCTCAAGCAGATGAAAAAAGTCTTGAATACATGTACGGCGATGGCATTGGCGCTTTCGGTCATGGCGCCGGGAATGGCGTCAGCCGAAATGATCACGGAAGTCGGTCCCGGCGAAGGCCAGGTCAATATTGTCGCCTGGCCGGGCTACATAGAGCGCGGCGAGACCGTGAAGGAATTCGACTGGGTGACCAAGTTCGAGGAGTCCTCGGGCTGCAAGGTCAACGTCAAGACCGCCAACACATCCGACGAGATGGTGGCGCTGATGAACGAAGGCGGGTTCGACCTGGTCACCGCTTCGGGCGACGCCTCACTCCGGCTGATCGCCGGCAAGCGCGTGCAGCCGGTCAATGTCGACCTGGTTCCGAGCTGGCCTGAGGTGGACGACCGCCTGAAGAACGCTCCCTGGCACACGGTCGACGGCGTGCATTACGGGATTCCCTACATGTGGGGCCCGAACGTACTGATGTACAACACCGAAACCTTCAAGGACGCTGCGCCAACATCGTGGAACGTCGTGTTCGAGGAAATGGATCTGCCGGACGGCAAGACCAACAAGGGCCGCGTGCAGGCCTATGATGGACCGATCCACATCGCCGACGCCGCGCTCTATCTGATGACGCACAAGCCCGAGCTCGGCATCAAGAGCCCCTATGAACTCAATGAAGCCCAGTACAAGGAAGCGCTCGATCTGCTGCGCGTGCAGCGGACTCTGGTCGGCCGCTACTGGCACGACGCCTTCATCCAGATCGACGACTTCAAGAACGAAGGCGTTGTAGCGTCTGGAACCTGGCCGTTCCAGGTCAATCTGCTCAAGGGCGACAACCAGCCTGTGGCCTCGGTGTTTCCGGAAGAAGGCGTGACAGGCTGGGCCGACACCACCATGATGCATGTCGATGCGGCCAATCCGAACTGCTCCTACATGTGGATGGAACACACGCTGTCATCCAACCTGCCGAGCGACCTCGGCGTCTGGTTCGGCGCCAATCCGCCGGTCCCCGCCGCCTGCACGGACGGACGCGGCATGATGACAGCGGAAACCTGCACCAACAACGGCTTCGACAATTTCGAGAAGGTCCGCTTTTGGACCACGCCCGTGACCCAGTGCGAAAGCCAGGGTGAGTGCGTGCCCTACTATCGCTGGGTCTCGGACTATATCGGCGTCATCGGCGGACGTTGATCCGGACGATCGGCCTCACCGAGCCACCTCCCTCCCCGCGTCCGGGGAGGGAGGCCTCGCGCCACCCTGCTATGATGATCTTTGCTCCCTTGGACCGGTGCCTGTAACAGGGCGCTTCTGGACTGATCTGGATTTCCCATGCCGCACGCCGTCACATTCCAAAAAGTTTCCCGACATTTCGGGAACGTCCGTGCCGTCGACGCGGTCGACCTCGAAGTCGAGGTGGGCGAATTCTTCGCCATGCTCGGACCGTCCGGATCGGGCAAGACCACCTGCCTCCGGCTGATCGCCGGCTTCGAGCAGCCAACCGCGGGACATATCGAGATTTTCGGGGAGACTGCGGAAGGCGTGCCGCCCTACCGGCGCAACGTCAACACGGTGTTCCAGGACTACGCTCTGTTTCCGCATCTCAATGTGGCGGACAATGTGGCCTACGGGCAGATGATCCGCGGCGTGGCCAAGGCCGAGCGCCTGCGGGACGCCGAGGCCGCGCTCGAGATGGTTAAGCTGCCGGGCTACGGATCGCGCAAGCCCGGACAGCTTTCGGGCGGCCAGCGGCAGCGCGTGGCGCTGGCCCGCGCGCTCGTCAACAAACCCAAGGTGCTGCTGCTCGACGAACCGCTCGGCGCTCTCGACCTCAAGCTGCGCGAGCAGATGCAGGAAGAACTCAAGGCGCTGCAACGGGCGCTCGGCATCACCTTTGTCTTCGTCACCCATGACCAGGGCGAGGCCCTGTCGATGGCCGACCGGATCGCGGTGTTCGATCACGGCAAAATCATGCAGACCGGCACGCCCGAGGAGATCTACCGCCGTCCGAAGACCCGTTTCGTGGCGGATTTCGTCGGCTCCTCCAACGTTCTCTCCCCGGACTTAACCCGGCGGCTGGGCGGGCCGGCCGAATGGGCGAGCCTCCGTCCCGAGGATATCCGTCTTGGCGGCGAAGCCCGGCACGAAGCCCAGGTCACGAGCCTTAGCTTCCTTGGCAGCGCCACACGCGTCACGCTGGATCTGGCCGGTGAGAAGCTCACCGTGCTTTTGCCGGCAGGAACCGACGTGCCTGCGCAGGGAGCAAGCGTCCGCTTCTCCTGGGACCCGTCGGCGCTGCACCTGATGGGACCCCAGGCATGAGCACGGCAACGATCCGGGCCGGCGCCATCCTGCCCGGACGAGGCGGCGTGGGCGGCGCGCTGTCGGATGCGTTCTGGCGCAACCCGAAGCTCCTGCTGTTCGTGATGCTGACGCCGCCGCTGCTGTGGCTCGGCATCATCTATCTCGGCAGCCTGTTCGCGCTGCTGCTCCAGAGCTTCTTTTCGATCGACGAATTTTCGGGACTGGTCAATCGCGAGTTTACGCTGAAGACCTATGGCGAGCTGCTGCGCCCCTCCAATCTCGACATCATCGTGCGCACCGTCACCATGGCAGGCCTGGTGACCATAGCCTCGGCGATCATCGCCTTTCCGATCGCCTATTTCGCGGCGCGCTATGCAAAAGGCCGATGGAAGGCGGTGTTCTACCTCGGCGTGATGCTGCCGCTGTGGTCGAGCTATCTGGTCAAGGTCTATGCGTGGAAACTGATCCTGGCCAAGGAAGGCATCCTCAACTGGGTGTTTGACAAGCTGCACCTGACCTTCCTGATCGACGGCTGGCTCGCCTTGCCGGTGGTTGGCGGCAACTCGTTGTCGGTGAGCCTCACGGGCACGTTCCTCGTCTTCGTCTATGTCTGGCTGCCGTTCATGATTCTGCCAATGCAGGCAGCGCTCGAACGGGTTCCAGGCAATCTGCTGGAAGCCTCCTCCGACCTTGGCGCTTCGCCACGTCAGACATTCACCCATGTGTTGCTGCCCCTGGCGCTGCCGGGCGTCATCGCAGGTTCGATCTTCACCTTCTCGCTGACCCTTGGCGACTACATCATCCCGCAGATCATCGGCACGTCGCACCGTTTCATCGGCATGGCGGTCTATGCCCATCAGGGAACGGCAGGCAACATTCCACTCGCAGCCGCCTTCACCGTGGTGCCGGTTGTGATCATGGGGATTTACCTCTGGCTTGCCAAACGCGCGGGAGCCTTCAATGCACTCTGACCGTCAAAGCCGCACCCCGATGGGCTTGAAGATCGCAGCAGGTTTGGGCCTGGCCTTCCTGCATCTGCCCATACTGCTGATTTTCCTCTATGCGTTTACCACCGAGGACAAGAGCTACCAGTTCCCGCCGCCGGGCCTGACGCTCAAATGGTTCGCTGTGACCTGGAACCGGCCGGATGTCTGGGAAGCGCTGGGGCTGTCGGTCCGCGTCGCCTCGATCTCGACCGTGGTGGCCCTGGTGCTCGGCACCCTGTGCGCGGCGGCAATTTCGCAGACCCGGTTTTTCGGCCGCGAAACGATCTCGCTCTTGGTGATCCTGCCGATCGCCCTGCCCGGCATCATCACCGGCATATCGCTGCGCTCCGCCTTCAATCTCGCCGAGATCCCGTTTTCGTTCTGGACCATCGTGCTCGGTCACGCGACCTTCTGCGTGGTCGTGGTCTACAACAACGCCGTGGCCCGGTTCCGTCGGATGTCCGGATCGCTGATCGAAGCCTCGATGGATCTCGGCGCCGACGGGTTCCAGACGTTCAGATATGTGATCCTGCCCAATATCGGCACGGCGCTGCTGGCCGGCGGCATGCTCGCCTTCGCGCTGTCGTTCGACGAAGTCATCGTCACCACCTTCACCGCCGGCCAGCAGTCTACGCTGCCCATCTGGATGCTTCAGGAACTGGTCAGGCCGCGCCAGCGCCCGGTCACCAACGTGGTGGCGATGGTGGTGGTGCTGGTCACCTTCCTGCCCATTCTTGCCGCCTATTACCTCACCCGGGACGGAGATCAGATTTCCGGACAGGGCAAATAACTTACGGGAGAAACACCATGGATACCCAAATGCTGATCGGCAACCGTTTCGAGGCCGGGACGGAAGCGGAGGAGAAGATCTTCAACCCGCGCACCGGAGAAACCATTCTCAACCTGCCCGAAGCCTCCTCGGCCCAGATCGAGGCCGCGGTCAATGCCGCCGAGAAGGCGTTTGCCACTTGGTCGCGCACCACGCCGGCGCAGCGCTCGGGCTACCTGCTCAGGATCGCCGACCGGATCGAGGCCGAGGCCGACGGCTTCGCGGCCCTTGAGGCGCTCAATTGCGGCAAGCCGATCAATGCGGTGAAGAACGACGAGATCCCGGCGATTGTCGACTGCTACCGGTTCTTCGCCGGCGCCGTGCGCTGCATGCCCGGCAATGCGGCGGGCGAATACATGGAGGGGCACACCTCGATGATCCGCCGCGACCCGGTCGGCATCATCGCCTCGATCGCGCCGTGGAACTATCCGCTGATGATGATGGCCTGGAAGCTGGCGCCGGCGATCGGCGGCGGCAACACGGTGGTGTTCAAGCCGTCCGAGCAGACGCCGCTGACGGCTTTGAAGCTCGCCAGGATCATGGCCGAGATCCTTCCCGAAGGCGTGGTCAATGTCGTGCTCGGCCGGGGTGAAAGCGTCGGCAACGCGCTGATCAACCATCCCAAGATCAACATGATCTCCATCACCGGCGATGTCGCCACCGGCAAGAAGGTGCTGCAGGCCGCGGCCAAGTCGGTCAAGCGCACCCATCTCGAACTGGGCGGCAAGGCGCCGGTGATCGTGTTCGACGACGCCGACCTCGACGCCGTCGTCAACGGCTTGCGCGCCTTCGGCTACTACAATGCCGGCCAGGACTGCACCGCCGCCTGCCGGATCTACGCCGGCCCGAAGATCTATGACAAGCTAGTGGCCGAACTCACCAGCGCGGTCTCGAGCATCCGCTACAACAAGGCCGATGATTCCGACAACGAGATCGGGCCGCTGATCTCCAAGCGCCAGCGTGATCGGGTGGCGAGCTTCGTCGAACGCGCGTCGGAAATGAAGCACATGGAAATCACCACCGGCGGCAAGACGGGCGATGGCAACGGCTTCTACTACCAGCCGACCCTGATCGCGGGCGCGCTGCAGACCGACGAGATCGTCCAGCGCGAGGTCTTCGGCCCGGTCGTGTCCGTCACCCGGTTTACGGACGCGGAGGAAGCGGTCACCTGGGCCAATGATTCCGAATACGGGCTCGCGTCCTCGGTCTGGACCAAGGATGTCTCCAAGGCCATGCAATGCGCCGCGCGGCTTCAGTATGGCTGCACCTGGATCAACACCCACTTCATGCTGGTCAATGAAATGCCGCATGGCGGCATCAAGCAGTCGGGCTATGGCAAGGACATGTCGCTTTATGCCCTTGAGGATTATACCGCAGTGCGGCATGTAATGATTGCCCACGGCTGAGAGGCCAATTACCCAGTCCCGGGACGGGCTTGACCGTCCCGGGAGGATGCTGCAAAGCCGCGGGAGAATGGCCGGCCGTCAAGGCCATCATCAACCGGAGACTGTCATGGCGCATCCGCATTTTGTCATCACCATTGCCTGCGCCGATCAGCCCGGCATCGTCGCGGCGATCACCACCGAACTCGCCGCGATCGGCGCCAACATCGCCGAATCCAGCCAGTTCTGGGACCGCCAGACCAACCGGTTCTTCATGCGGATCGCCATCGAAACACCCGAAGGCGTGGACGCTGAAGCCGTCAAGCGGGCGCTCAAGGCGCCGGTGGCGCGCTTCGAGATGCGGCTTGAGATCAATGACATGGCCAAGCGTCCGAAGATCATCATCATGGTGTCGAAATTCGACCATGCGCTTCTGCACCTGATCTACCAGATCCGCGTCGGCTGGCTCGACGCCGAGGTGGTCGGCATCGTCTCCAATCACGAGGACAGCCGCAGAACCGCCGAGATCGAGGGCATTCCCTTCCATTACTGGCCGGTCACCAAGGACACCAAGGACGCACAGGAACAAAAGCTGCTCGACCTCGCCACCAAGAGCGGCGCGGACCTGGTGATCCTGGCGCGCTACATGCAGGTACTGTCCGACACCCTCTCCCGCCGGCTGTTCGGCAAGGTGATCAACATCCATCACTCGTTCCTGCCGAGCTTCAAGGGCGCCAAGCCCTATCACCAGGCGCATGAGCGCGGCGTCAAGCTGATCGGGGCGACGGCCCACTATGTCACCGCCGATCTCGACGAAGGCCCGATCATCGAGCAGGAGACCGAGCGGGTGACCCATTCCATGACGGCGGACGATTTCGTCGCCGCCGGCCGCGACATCGAGGCGCGCGTGCTGGCGCGGGCGGTGAAGATGCATGTCGAATCGCGCGTCATGCTCAATGGCCACAAGACCGTGGTGTTCGGATAGGCGGCGTGAACTGGGACGATATCAGGGTCTTTCTGGCTGTCGCCCGCGCCGGGCAGATCCTGGCCGCGGCCAAGCGGCTGGGGATCAACCATGCCACCGCCGCAAGGCGGATCACCTCGCTCGAGACCGCACTCGGGGCACAGCTCGTGGTTCGCCGCACCAATGGCTGCGGGCTCACCGGCGAAGGCGAAGCCTTCCTCGCGCACGCCGAGCGCATTGAAGCCGAGATGCTGGCGGCGCAGGCCAATCTCGGCCGCACCGACAGCGCCATTTCGGGCACGGTGCGGATCGGCGCGCCGGACGGCTTCGGCGTCTCGTTCCTGGCGCCGCGACTTGGCGCCCTGATCGCCCGGCATCCCGATCTCAGGCTGCAGCTGGTGCCGGTTCCAAGGAGCTTCTCACTGCCGCAGCGGGAGGCCGATATTGCCATCACCGTCGAGCGGCCCGCCGAGGGACGGCTGGTGGCGCGCAAGCTGGTCGACTATTCGCTGTCGCTCTACGCCTCGCGGGCCTATCTGGCCCAGCACGGAACGCCCACCCGGACGGAGCAGCTCAAGGACCACCGGCTGATCAGCTATGTGGAAGACCTGATCTTCTCGCCGTCGCTGCATTTCACCCGCGACATCCTGCGCAACTGGACGGCGCAGTTCGAGATCTCGAGCGCCACCGGCCAGACCGAGGCGGTGCGCTCGGGTGCGGGCATCGCGGTGCTGCATGACTATATCGCAGGCCTTGATCCCGACCTGATCCGGCTGCTGCCCGAGCATCGCATCGAGCGATCCTACTACATGGTCTATCACGAATCCGCCCGGGATCTCGCGCGGGTGCGCACCGTGGCCGATCACATCTCCACCGTGGCGCAGGCGCACAAGGCGCATTTCTTCCCGATTGACCGATAAGCTCTCGTGCCGCTGACAGGCGGTCCGGAGGGCGTCCCGTCATCCCCCTTCAGCTTTCGCGCCCGCAGCCCCTGAAAAACAAAGCGCCTGCCGGGTCAGACCCGACAGGCGCTTGTACTTCGTCGTGACTTCCAAACCGGTGCTTGGGAGGAGGATCCCGGTGCAGAGTGTCCCGACTACTGCCATGCCGAACTGGGAGGAGGAGGTGTTCGACGTGGCGTTGAAAGAGATATGGTACAGTTGATGCTGCATTGCAATAGGATATTTCAAGAATCTTTATCTTTTGGTAAATTCGCTCAAACCACTGTAACTTTAGGTGTTTTGGCTTTGAACTAGTTTTCCTCGGAGGGCTCTCATGGGCAAAAATGCGGCACCGCAACAAAAAAACCGGGGCCCATGACCCCGGTTTGTGAGTGCTCAGCCGAATTTCGTTGGCGTGCTCAGGCGAACTGGATCGCCCCGGGCCCCGGGATGCCGCTGGGCGGGCATTTCCCGGCGATGATCATGCCGAGCAGATCGTCCTCGGAGACATCGGCCACCTTGACGGTTCCGACGAGCTGGCCGTTCTTCATGACATTGGCCCGGTCGCACATCGCCTTGACCTGGTGAATGTCGTGATCGATCAGGAAGATGCCGATCCCCTCGGATTTGAGCTGCTCGATCAGTTCGGCCACCATCCGGGTCTCCTGCACGCCAAGCGCGGCAGTGGGCTCATCCATGATCAGGATCTTGGCGTTGAAGTAGACCGCGCGGGCGATGGCGACCGACTGACGCTGGCCGCCCGAAAGCCCCGACACCGGCGTGTGGAAGCGCCGGAAGTTCGGATTGAGGCGCTTCATGATCTTGCGGGTCTCCGCCTCCATCAAGGCGTCATCGACAAAGCCGAGCGGCGTCGTCAGCTCACGCCCGAGAAACAGGTTGGACGCGGCGTCGAGATTGTCGGCCAGCGCCAGATACTGGTAGATCGTCTCGATCTGATGGTTGCGGGCGTCGCGCGGGTTGTTGATGCCCGCCTTCTGGCCGTTGATGAAGATCTCGCCGCCATCGCGCGGAAGAGCTCCCGACAGCATTTTCATCAGCACGGACTTGCCGGCGCCGTTGTGACCCAGAACGCCGACGACCTCGCCGGGATACAGATCGATGGTGACGTGATCGACGGCCTTGATGCCGCCGAACGACTTCTGCATGTCGCGCATTTCAACGAGAGGCGTGGTCATGTCTTGTCTCCCGTCCGGCGCCTGTAGACGATGTCGATGAAGACCGCGAGAACCAGCACGGAGCCCACGACCATGTTCTGGTAGGGCGCGTCGACGCCGACCATGGCCATGCCCGATTGCAGGCTCTGCATGATCAGCGCGCCCAGGATGGCGCCGTAGATGGTGCCCATGCCGCCCGCCAGCGCCGTGCCGCCGATGACCGCGGCCGCGATGACGCGCAATTCGTCGAGCGTGCCGATGTCGTTGGAATGGAAGGTCTGGCGCGAGGAAGCGACCACGGCGGAAATGGCGCACAGAACGCCCATGATGGCAAAGACCTTGACCGTGAGCAGACGCGTGTTGATGCCCGCCAGCGCCGCAGCTTCAGGGTTGCCGCCGGTGGCGAAAATATAGCGTCCAAGCCGGGTGCGCTGCGCGACGACCGTCATGATAATGGCGATCACGATCAGCACCAGCACCGAGATCGGCAGTCCATAACCCTGGACGAAGCCCTCGGGCATGATCTCGCCGCGCGCCTCGAACATCCGCTGCAGACGCGCCCTGGGGATCTCATAGGAATTGAGGATCGCCACGAAGCCGACAATCGCCCCTGCGATGATCAGACCGATGATCGCTTCGGCCCAGACCGGCTTGACCGGGAATTCGTGCAGAACCTTGTTCCTGCGCGAGCGGAACAAGGCGTAGAAGGAGGCCAGGATGGCCAAACCGGCGAAAATCCAGCTCCAGGTCTCGCCGAGCGTGCCGTTGATGCCGCCGAACAGCTGGAAATTCTCGTCGAGCGGACCGATCGTCTGGCCCTTGGTCAGGTGCCAGGAAACATTTCGCCACACCAGGAAGCCGCCCAGCGTGACGATGAAGGCCGGTATGGTGAGATAGCCGATCAGCCAGCCGTGGAAGGCGCCGATCACCAGGCCTGTCATCACCCCGACCAGGATCGCGATCGGCATGGTCAGCGGATGGTTGAGCCCGAGGCCCAGCCATTCCGGCGTGACCACGGTCTGCGTCATCGCCATCACCGCCGAGCAGGTGGCGAGCAGCGAGCCGACCGAGAGGTCGATATTGCGGGTCACGATCACGAACACCATGCCCGTCGCCATGATCGCGACTGACGCGGTCTGGATCGACAGGTTGAAGATGTTGCGCGGGGTCATGAAACGCCCGTCGGTGAGGAAATTGAAGATCAGGCAGATGACGACGAAAGCGCCGATCATGCCGATAAGACGGGTGTCGAGCTCAAGCGCTGCAAAGAAATTGCGTGGCTTCGCCGGCACACTCGTTGCTGGGGACGTCTCGGTCATGGCCGTAATCCAGGTGATGTGCAGTCACACGTCCCCAACCCGAAGGATGGGGACGTTATTAAGGTATTTTGCAACAGAGCCTGGAGCTTAGTTACAGGGAGCCGGGCCTGCGGTGACGCCCTGGCACAGGGCTTCCTTGCTGATCCAGCCGGCATCGACGACGGTCGCCAGATTGTCCTTGGTGATCGGAACCGGAGCCAGGAACATGGCGGTCATCGTGGTGCCGCCGGGCGACGTCCACTCGACGGTGCCTTCGACAGCCGACATGGCGGTGCCGTCAGCCAACTGGGCGGCGATTTCGCCGGCAGCCTTGCCGAGCGCGCGGGCGTCCTTCCAGACGCTGACGGTCTGGGTGCCATTGGCAACGCGGTTGAGCGCAGCGTGGTCGCCATCCTGGCCGGAGACCGGGATGCCTTCCATGCCCTGGCCCGTCAGCGCCGCGACGACGCCGCCGGCGGTGCCGTCATTGGACGCAACCACCGCATCGACCTTGTTGTCGGCTGCGGTCAGGATCTGTTCCATGTTGCGCTGGGCATTGGCCGGAAGCCAGCCGTCGGTGTAGGCCTCGCCAACGATCTTGATGTCGCCGGAATCGATCGCTGCCTGCAGGATTTCCTGCTGGCCGCCGCGAAGGAAGTCGGCGTTCGGATCGGTCGGCGATCCCTTGATCATCACATAGTTGCCCTTGGGCGCGGCGGCAAAGACGGCGCGTGCCTGCATGCGGCCGACTTCGACGTTGTCGAAGGTCAGATAGAAGGCGCGGCTGTCTTCGATCAGACGGTCATAGGCGATGACCGGAATGCCTTCATCGGCGGCAGCGGTCACGGCCGGGATCACCGCCTGGGTGTCCTGGGCGAGAATGATCAGGGCGTTGACGCCCTGGGCCATCAGGCTTTCCACATCGGAGAGCTGCTTGGCGGCGGACGACTGCGCGTCGGTCGACACATAGGTGTCGCCAGCGGCTTCGATCGCTGCCTTCATTGCGGCTTCATCGGTCTTCCACCGCTCTTCCTGGAAGTTCGACCATGAGACACCAATGATCTTACCTTCCGCCATCGCGGCGCCGGCCATTGCAGCAGTCATGACGACGCCAGCAACGAGCGTGCTAACTAACTTTTTCATGTAATCCTCCCGGGTGCATAATCACACATGCCCGGCATTCAACAGCCGGACAAGCCTCTGAAGCCTATTAATTCAAGCCTCAAAAAAAATCGTGACTCAAAAGCGCTTGCATGTCAACATGAAACGCAGTTGTGACAAGTTACCGCAATGCAACAATAATTTTGCATTGCACCCGGATTGTGAGGAGGCATCCCGGGACCATGACCCTAATCCTTCGCTCAGATGACATGCGAAGACGCAACCGGCTGCGCATCATCCAGATCGTGCGGCGCGGAGGCGAGATCAGCCGTGGGGAAATCGCCCAGGCGGCCGCGCTCAGCCCGGCCACCGTGTCGACGATCTCGAGCGAACTGATCGCCGAAGGCGTCCTCATCGCCCGCAGTGCCGAAACCGGCGGCAACGCAGGACGCGGCCGGCCAAGCGCCGGGCTGTCGGTCAATCCGCAGTTCCGTCATGCGGTCCTCATCATTCTCAAGATCGGCGCGGTCAACGTCGCCATCGTCGATTATGCCGGCACGGTGATCGCCCGCCAGCAGTTCGACCTCGACATGGCCAATGTCACCATGGAGGCTTTCAGGGTCACACTGATCACCGAGATCCGCCAGACCTGGGATGCCTCCGGCCTTGCCGCAGAGCAGCTCGGCCGCATTTCGATCGGCGTCCAGGGCACGACCGACATTGCCGGGCTGAAGCTGCTGCGCTCGCCGATGACGCCGCTCACCGACATCCCGCTGGCCTCATGGCTGGAAACGGAATTCGGCGTGCCGGTGCGGCTGGCCAATGACTGCGACCTGATCGCCCGGGCTCTGAACTGGCGCGATCCGGAGCGCTACAGCGACAATTTCGCCGCCATCCTGCTCGCCCACGGCGTCGGCATGGGCCTGTTCCTGCGCGGCCAGATCATCAACGGGACGCGCTCGTCGGGAACGGAGTTCGGCCACATGCTGCACCAGACCGGCGGCGCCCTGTGCCGCTGCGGATCGAACGGATGCATCGAGGCCGACGCGGGCGATTACGCCATCATGCGCCGCTTCAGCGGCAAACCCGTGAGCGCCAAGCCGCAAAGCCATGTCGAGCCGCGCGAGATCTCCGACATTGCCGAGGCCGCCCGCTCGGGCGACAGACTTGCCCGCGACACCTTCGCCTCCGCGGGCCGGGCGCTCGGATCCGGCCTTGCAGGAATCTTCGCGCTGGTGGATCCTTTCAGGGTCGCCTTCGTCGGTCACGGCGCGGCGGCCTTCGACCTGATGGAGCCGGCGTTGCGGGAGGTTCTCAAGAACTCGAACGCGTCCGCCGCCAGCAACATCCCGATTGATCTCTATGTCGACGAGATCCCGCTGGTGTTCGAGGGCTGCGGCATTGACGCCCTGTCGGAGATCGACGCGACGCAGGCCGACCGGGTCGGCGAATCCATGAGGAACGCATGACAACAGTTCGGCAGTCGACCAGCGCCTCCAATCTCCAAGCAGGGTGGAAACGCAGCAAGGGCCCAGCCCCCGGGATGCTTCGGGCGGCAAGCCTCGCCCTTGTCCTCGGGCTGCAAGCCGGAGGAACGGCGCCAGCGCTTGCGGATGAGCCCTGGGCGGAGCGGACCCGGGCGCTGGGCGCCATCGCCGAGATGCCATCCGGAGTCCTGTCCAGATCCCAGCTCAAGGACCTCACGGACATCGGAGAAGCGCTGTTCAGCGCGAACTTCACCACCCAGGACGGCGTCGGACGGCCACAGGCGACCCAGGCGATCGATCCGACCCGGCGGAAGCATCCGCGCGAGCAGGTGTTCTTCCGCACAGCGGGGCCCGACGCGGGATCGTGCGCCGCCTGCCACAACCAGCCGGCCATCGGCGGCGCGGGCGATTTTGTCGCCAACGTCTTCACCTCGGAAGGCTTCGAAAGCGCGGATTTCGATTCGCTCGATCCTCAGTTCTCCAACGAGCGCGGCAGCAACCACCTTTTCGGCTCCGGCCTGGTCGAGATGCTGGCGCGCGAGATGAGCCGTGATCTCCAGTCGATCCGGGGCGAGACCCTGGCCCAGGCGCGCACCGAGGGCGTTGAAGTGCGGCGCAAGCTCGAGACCAAGGGCGTGGAGTTCGGCTTCATTTCCGCCGAACCCGACGGTTCGGTCAATCTGAACGAACTTGATGGCGTCGACACCGATCTCGTCATCCGCCCCTTCAGCCAGAAGGGCGTGATGACCTCGCTCAGGCAGTTCACCGTCAACGCCATGAACCACCACCATGGCATGCAGCCGGACGAGCGTTTCGGCGCGCGCTGGACCGGATCGGATGATCATGACGGTGACGGGAAATCCAATGAAATGTCGGCGGCCGACGTCTCTGCGCTGGTTGCCTGGCAGGCGACGCTGCCTGCTCCGGTGCAGATGATTCCGGAGGTGGAAGGCTGGGCCGAGGCGGCGGCGCGCGGCGAAAAGAACTTCTCGGATTTCGGCTGCGCCACCTGCCACCGCCCCGCCCTGCCGCTTGACAGCCTGGCCTTCGCCGACCCCGGCCCGTTCGACCTGGCCGGCACGCTGAACGACCGGCAGGTCGCCCAGAAGGCGATCTATGATTTCACCTTGCTGGAATGGGCGGCACAGCTGCCGCGCGACGACCAAGGCAGCGTGCTGGTACCGCTGTTTGGTGACCTGAAGCGGCACGTGATGACCGACAACCAGATCGATGCGCTGGGCAACGAGCTTCTGTCGCAACGTTTCGTCGAGCGCAACATCTTCCAGACCGCAGAATTGTGGGGGGTCGGTTCGACAGGACCCTATGGCCACCGCAATGATTTCACCACTCTGGACGAGATCATCCTCGCCCATGGCGGCGCCGGCCGCCAGGCCCGCGACGCCTATGCCGCAGCCGAAGACGCCGACAAGTCGTCTTTGATCGCGTTTCTCAAGACCCTGGTGATCATTCCATGATGCCTGTGCGTTCCCTGGCTTCCATCGCCGCCGCCTGGCTGGCGGCCGTCGCTCCTCCCACGATGGCGCAAACCGTGTTCACCTCCGACGTCCCGATCCTGCACGAGGAAGCGGCGAGCGCCGGCATCGTCCACAGCTATACGGGCGGCTGGGAGTTCTTTGTCGGCGGCGGCGTGGCGAGCTTTGACTGCAATGGCGACCGCCTTCCCGACCTGGTGATCGCCGGGGGCGCGTCGCCGGCCGGATTCTATGTCAACGAGAGCCCGACCGGCGGGGCGCTGGCCTTCAGGGCGCTGGACACCGGCCTTGATGAAGAGGATCTCATCGGCGTGCTCGGCGTCTATCCGCTCGACATCGACAACGACCGGCACATGGATCTGGTGCTGCTCAAGCTTGGCCGCAACCTGGTGCTCAAGGGCGGGCCCGACTGCCGGTTCGAGAAGGCCAACCGGGAGTTCGCGATCGATGGCGGACGGGCCTGGTCGACCAGCATGTCGGCGATCTGGGAGAAAGGCAGCCGGTTTCCGACCATCGCGATCGGCAATTATGTCGACCGCTCGGCGCCCGGAACGCCATTCGGAACCTGCGAACCCAATCAGCTGCTCAGGTCACGCCCGGGCGAGGCGCCCGATTATTCGGAGCCGCTGACGCTGGAGCCCGGCTATTGCGCCCTGTCGATGCTGTTCACCGACTGGAACCGGTCGGGACAGCCGGATCTCAGGATCACCAACGACCGGCAATATTACCGCGAGGGCCAGGAGCAGCTGTGGCAGATGTCACCGGAGCGCCCGCCACGGCTCTATTCGGCGTCGCAGGGCTGGCAGCGCCTGACCATCTGGGGCATGGGAATCGCCGAAACCGATTTCGATGCGGACGGGCTTCCCGAATATGCGCTCACCTCCATGGGCGACACCAAGCTGCAGAAGCTTTACGAGGAAGCGGGAGAGGACCGACCGACCTACCGGGACATCGCCTTCGAGAAAGGCGTGACCGCGCAGCGGCCCTACACGGGCGGCGACCACAAGCCCTCGACCGGCTGGCACAGCCAGTTCGCCGATATCAACAACGACACGCTCACCGACCTGTTCATTGCCAAGGGCAACGTCCAGGCGATGCCGGATTTCGCGAGTTTCGACCCCGACAATCTGCTGCTTGGCGGGTTTGACGGCAGCTTCCACGAAAAAGGCCTGGAAGCCGGGATCGCGCTCGAGACGCGCGGGCGCGGCGCGGTTTTGGAAGACTTCAACATGGACGGCATGCTCGATCTCCTGGTCGTCAACCGTGAGCATCCTGCCAGCCTGTTCCGCAATCTCGGCGCGGAAACGGACTGGGGGCACAGGCCGATGGGCAATTGGATCAAGATCGAGCTCGACAATGGCAAGGTCAATCCCAGCGCGGTGGGCGCGCTCATTTCCGTGCGCACCGGCACCCGCACCCAGACGCGGAGGATCCAGGTGGGCGGCGGGCACGCTTCGGGCAAGGCAGGCTTTGTCCATCTCGGCGTGGGCGTGTCCGAACGCGCGACCATCCGCGTGCAATGGCCGGACGGCGAGTGGAGCCACCCCTACCGCGTGTTCGCCAACCAGCATGTGCGGATCATTCGTGGCGAGGAGAACGCCCGGTACTGGTATCCCGCGACACAGTGAGCAGGATGGCCCCGGCGGCCGGACTAGTCCTCAGTCGATATAGCCGTTGCGCATGGCATAGGCCACGGCCTGGGTCCGGTTGACGGCGCCGACCTTGCGGGCGACGTTGTTGAGATAGTGATTGACCGTGTGTTCGGACAGATCGAGAATCCGTCCGATTTCCACCGATGTCTTGCCCGCAGCGGTCCAGAACAGGCACTCCCGCTCACGCTCGGTCAGCGGAGAGGCTGATTTCGCCGGCTTGGCCGAGACCTGACGCAGCTTGTGGTGCATCAGGTGGGCGTAGAGCGTCATTTCAGCGGTTTCGCAGGCGCTCATCAGCGGGCGCTCGCCCAGGAAGCACACCGCTGCGGCGCCATGGTCCGGATCGTAGACCGGAACGATGAACCAGCAGTCCAGGACAGGATCCCCGGGGGCCGCAACCGCGAGCGCCTCGAGGCCCGCAGCCTCGGATGACGCAGACTCGTCACGCCGGTATTCAAAGGGCGTGCGGGTCTCGCGCAGCATCGCGGCCAGGGGATTGACCGCCATCAGGCCGTTGCTCTCATATCCCTGGATAAGATCGGAAGGGGCGGAGGTGATCACCATCGCCTGGGAAAAGGTCCCGCTTCCCGAGCCCGAGGTGTTGGCGACAAGAAAATACTTGAAACCGAACAGCCCGGTGACATCCCGAAGCAATCTGAATACGTCGAACTGGGAAGCACATTGTTCAAGGCGGTGGCGGATGAGTTGCATGTCCTGCTCGCGCGAGGTTTGCCCGGTCATCGGCACTGCGCCTCCATGAGTTGTGCCCGGCTCACAATCGCGCATTCGCGAGACCCCGCCCTGACGGGTCTGACTTCCTTTTGACACGGCAATCGATGCATGAAACCCCAGATCTTCTCTGCCACCGACTTTGGAGGCTTGCTCCAGCCCGGATCGGTCCCACGCCCATGGCCGATTCCGGAATGTCCATTTTTAAGATTATACTAAAAAAGTAGGGATGCAAAACAATGATCGCCGGATAGTTTCGTATTGTCCGGCAAGCCCCAAAAGTTTTAGTGTCGCCCCAGGACGAGGAAAACCCAAAGGGAATAAAATGCTTGGAATGATGCAGGACTGGCCGTTGCTTTGCCACAAGGTCATTGACCATGCGGCCACCTATCACGGCCAGCGGGAGGTGGTTTCGCGGTCGGTGGAGGGAGCTTTTCACCGGACGAACTACCGGGAAATCCGTGCCCGTTCGCTCAAACTCGCGCAACGGCTGGATCGGGATGGTTATCGGCTCGGCGACCGGATTGCGACGATGGCGTGGAACACCTGGCGTCATCTTGAGACCTGGTACGGAATCCTCGGCGTGGGCGCGGTCTATCACACCCTCAATCCGCGCCTTTTCCCGGACCAGATCGCCTGGATCATGAACGACGCCGAAGACCGGATGCTGTTCGTCGATCTCACCTTCGTCAAGCTGGCCGAGATGATCGCACCGAAAGTGCCGAGCCTCGAGCGGATCGTCATCCTGACCGACGACGCGCACATGCCCAAGACCTCTCTCAAGAACGCGGTGTCCTACGAGAGCTATATCGCCGATGCCGACGGCGATTTCGCCTGGGCGGACTTCGACGAGAGAACGGCTGCCGGCATGTGCTACACCTCGGGCACCACGGGCGATCCGAAGGGCGTGCTGTACTCCCACCGGTCCAATGTGCTGCATGCCATGGCGGCCATCCAGCCGGACATGCTCAACCTGTCGTCGCGCGACCGGCTGATGCCGGTGGTTCCGCTGTTCCATGCCAATGGCTGGTCGACGGCGTTTTCCGGCCCGATGTCCGGCTGCGCGATGGTGATGCCCGGCGCCGGCATGGACGGCGCATCGATCTACGAGATCCTGACGAAAGAGAAGGTCACGATCACGGCCGCGGTGCCGACGATCTGGCTGATGCTGCTCCAGCACATGGAAAAGCATGGCGGGGCGCTTCCGGATCTCACCCGCGTGGTGATCGGCGGTTCGGCCTGCCCGCGCGCCATCACAAGAGCGTTCCAGGACGATTACGGCGTCGAGGTGATCCATGCCTGGGGGATGACGGAAATGAGCCCGCTCGGAACCCTGTGCTCGCTCAAGCCGGAGTACAGCCATCTCACCGGCGAGGCGAAGCTCGATATCCAGGCCAAGCAGGGGCATCCGCCGTTCACGGTCGAGATGAAGATCACCAATGACGAAAACGAGGAGCTTCCCTGGGACGGCAAGACCTTCGGCCGGCTCAAGGTTCGCGGTCCGGCGGTCTCGTCTTCCTACTACAAGGGCCGCGGGACCGACCAGTTCGATGCGGAGAACTGGTTCGACACCGGCGACGTCGCCCATGTCGACGCCCATGGCTACATGCAGATCACCGACAGGGCCAAGGACGTGATCAAGTCGGGCGGAGAATGGATCTCCACCATCGAGATCGAGAACCTGGCGGTCGGGCATCCGGACGTGGCCGAAGCCGCCGTGATCGGCGTCGCGCACCCGAAATGGGACGAGCGGCCGCTGCTGGTGGTCGTGGTCAAGGAAGGGCGCTCGCCCTCCAAGCAGTCGCTGTTCGACTTTCTTGAAGGAAAGATCGCCAAGTGGTGGATGCCCGACGACGTGGTGTTCGTCGAGGAAATCCCGCACACGGCCACCGGCAAGATCCAGAAGACCGCCTTGCGGCAGGCGCTCAAGGACTACCATCTGCCGACCGCCTGACAGGCCGGGAGCAGAGCCCCAAGGCTGCGACAAGGTCCCGGACGTGATCAGCCGGCCGGGACCAAGCGTCTCACACCGAACCGGTCAACGCAGGCGCAACCCCGACCTGGCGTCGAACAGGAAGGCGCGGTCGGCGTCAAAGCCGGTCTTGAGCACATCGCCTTCCCGCGCCTCGCGGTTGCCGCGCAGCTCGATGGTCAATGGCAGTTCCTCCTCGGATCGCGAGTAGGCAAAGGATGATCCGCCGAGGTTCTCGATGACGTCCACCGGCGTCTCGATGCGGATGCCGCCCGAGGGATCGAAATGCTCGGGGCGAATGCCCAGCGACAGATCCGTGCCCTTCGGCGGATGCGGGCTGGTGATAGTCACCGGCACCGTCACCCCGCCCATATCCGTCAATCGCACGGTCAGGGTCTCGCCGTTGGAATCCTCGACCACGGCTTTCAAGAAATTCATTCGCGGCGATCCGATGAAGCCCGCGACGAAGCTGTTGTCGGGATCGTCGTAGAGCTTGAGCGGCGAGCCCACCTGCTCCACCCGGCCCGCGCGGAGCACGACGATATTGTCGGCCAGCGTCATGGCCTCGACCTGGTCATGCGTCACGTAGATCATGGTGGCGCCCAACTCCTTGTGCAGCTTGGCGATTTCCAGCCGCATCTGCACGCGCAGTTCGGCGTCGAGATTGGACAGCGGCTCGTCGAACAGGAACACCTTGGGCTGGCGGACGATCGCCCGTCCGATGGCGACCCGCTGGCGCTGGCCGCCGGAGAGCTGCTTGGGCTTGCGCGTGAGCAGGGGTTCGAGATGCAGGATCGCGGCCGCGCGGGCGACGCGGGCCTTGATGTCGTCCTTCGGATGACCGGTCATCCTCAAGCCGAAGCCCATGTTCTCCTCCACCGTCATGTGCGGGTAGAGCGCATAGGACTGGAACACCATGGCGACGCCGCGGTCGGCCGGCTCGACATGGGTCACATCGGCTCCGCCGATCTCGAGCGTGCCGCCGGTGGCGTCCTCCAGACCCGCGACGAGCCGCAGCAGCGTGGATTTGCCACAGCCCGACGGCCCGACAAACACAGTGAATTCGCCATCATCGACGCTGAGGTCGACGTCGTGAATGACATCCACCGTGCCGAAGGATTTCTTGACCTTGCGGAGTTCAAGCCCTGCCATTTTCTCTCCCTTTCCTCCACCCCGCATCCTTCGGGGTCAGTTGTTCGCGCCGGGGTCGCCGGCGGGGTCCTGGCGTCAGGTGCGCGGCCCGAGCCGGGGCGCCATGTCGTCCATGATCGCGTTGGCCGCTTCCCGGACCAGGCCGGCCCAGGATTGCAGCGCCTCCATCGAGACCCGGTAGGCCGGGCCGGTGACCGAGAGCCCGGCAACAAAGCTGCGGTCGGCCGAATAGACGGGCGCTGCCACGCAGCGAATGCCGATCTCGTGCTCCTCGCGGTCGTAGGCGTTGCCCGTGGCGCGAATGTCGGCAATCTCGGCTTTGAGATCCTGGGCCGTGACGATGGTGTGTTCGGTGAACCTGCGAAACGCGATCTGTCCGATGAGCGTCTCCAGCGCCTCGTCGTTCAACGCTGACATCGCCGCCTTGCCGACGCCGGTGCAGAACACCGGCGAGGCATTGCCGATCTGGGAATACATGCGCACGGCCTGGCGGCTTTCCACCTTGTCGAGATAGATCATTTCGGTGCCGCGCAGGACGCTCAGATGCACGGTCTCGCCGGTCTGCTCGTGCAAGGTCCTCAGATGCGGTTCGGCGATGGTGCGGAACTTGTTTCCGGCCCAGGCCTTGGCGGCGAACTTGAGCAGGCGCAACCCCAGCGAATAGGAATGATCGCGGTTCAGCGTCAACAGCCCCTCTTCGACCAGGTTGCTCAATTGCCGGTGCAGCGTGCCGCGCGGCTGGTCACAGCGATCGAGGATTTCGGTGAAGCGCATGGGCTCCTCTGCGGAGGCAACGATGTCGAGCACCGTGATCGCCTTGCCGAGCGTCCCCGTATCCGCGTGCGCCCTTGCCTGCGGTGTGACGCTGTCGCTGGTCTGCGCTTTGTCCACATTCCCTCCCCCGGCAGCACAAGTGCGATCGTGTTTTGCCGCTTGACATTCAGTACACCATAGTTCGATAATTCTGAATAGTCAAATTGTGTTCCAAATAGTGGAATTATTGGAACGCCATCTGGCTTAGCTTGAGGATCCTGGGAGGGTGTCCTTCGGCCCAGACCAGAACGCCGGCGCCGCCGGTCGATTTGCCTCTGGGCGGGATTCTCGGAAGTCAACCATTGGGAGGATGACCCGAATGAAACTCTTGAAAACGGCGCTGCTCGGATCAGCGGCGGCTGCCATCATGGCCAGCTCCGCACTGGCCCAGGCGCGTGTTGTGAAATATTATGCCGATTTCGATCCTGCGCCGCTCGCAGCCTTCGAAGCGGTGATCGCCGATTTCGAAGCCGCCAACCCGGACATCGACATCGTGCTGCAGAACTTCGACCACGAAGGCTACAAGACCTCGATCCGCAACTTCCTGTCGGCGGATTCACCCGACCTTGCCAACTGGTACGCCGGCAACCGCATGGCGCCCTTCGTCAATGCGGGCCAGTTCATGGATATCTCCGACGTCTGGACCGACAACAACCTCGGCGAGACGCTGGCTTCTGCCGAGGGCTCGATGACCATCGACGGCAAGCAGTGGGGCGTGCCCTACACCTATTACCAGTGGGGCATCTACTACAACAAGGACGCCTACAAGCAGGCCGGCGTCGAAGTGCCCACGACCTGGGCCGAGTTCATCGACAATTGCGCCAAGTTCAAGGAAGCGGGCATCGACTGCGTGACCACCGGCACCAAGGCGCTGTGGCCCGGAGCCGGTATCTTCGACTACATGAACCTGCGCACCAACGGCTATGATTTCCACATGGAACTCACCGCCGGCAAGGTGGCCTGGACCGACGACCGGGTGAAGAACACCTTTGCGGAATGGGCCAAGCTCGTCGAACCCGGCTATGTCACCGCCAATCACGCGGCCATTGACTGGCAGGATGCGGCTGCGCTCCTGGTGCAGGGCAAGGCTGCGAACTATGTCATGGGCAACTTCGCCGTGGCCGTGTTCAAGGACGGCGGCATGACCAACGACACGCTGGGCTTCATGGTGTTCCCGGAAATCACGCCCGGAATCCCGCGCGGCGAGGAAGCACCGACCGACACGATCCACATCCCGGCCGGCGCGAAGAATGTCGAGGACGCCAAGAAGTTCCTGGCCTACATCGCAACGGCCGACGTGCAGACCAAGCTCAACGAGGCGCTTGGCCAGTTGCCGGTCAACAACCAGTCCAAGGTCGGCGACGATCCGTTCCTGCAGGCAGGCTTCGAGATGCTCTCGACGGCTGACGGCGGCATCGCCCAGTTCTTCGACCGGGATGCTCCCGCCGAAATGGCCAAGATCGGCATGGAAGGCTTCCAGGAGTTCATGGTCAAGCCGGGCAATGTCGATGCGATCCTCGATCGCCTGGAGAAGGCGCGCCAGCGCATCTACAAGTAAACCCTATGGCCGGGCGGCGCGTGCGCTGCCCGGCCATGTTCCATGACCTGACAAGACCGGCGCCAAACGGCAAATCGGGAGAGCATCATGACGGGGTCAGCGACGACGGCCATCGCCGGAACCAGGAGCGGCAAGCCCAAATTCTGGAAGACGAACCAGCGCGCGCTTGCGCCATGGATCTTCCTCGCGCCCGGCATCGCCATGTTCTCGCTCTATGTCATCTACCCGATCATCGCCTCGATGTGGCTCAGCTTCTATGACTGGGACGGCCTTGGCGAGAAGGTCTGGCTTGGCACCCAGAACTACGTCGAACTTTTTGACGACGACGCCTTCTACACCTCGCTCAAGAACAACATCATCTGGCTGGCGCTCTACATGCTGGCGGTGCCCGCAGGGCTGTTCATCGCGCTGTTCCTGAACCAGACGGTCACCGGCATCCGGATCTACAAGTCGCTGTTCTTCTTCCCCTTCGTCATCAGCCAGGTGGTCGTGGGCCTGATCTTCTCCTGGTTCTATGCGCCCAATTTCGGCCTGTTCTACAATCTGATCGAATGGATCACCGGCACCGGCGTGGCCGTGCTCGCCGATGACCGCTACGTCACCTACGGCATCATCGCCGCCGGTCTCTGGCCGCAGATCGCCTATTGCATGATCCTCTACCTCACCGGGCTCAACAATGTCTCGCCCGACCAGATCGAGGCGGCGCGGCTTGACGGCGCGCGCGGATGGCGGATGCTCTGGCACGTGATCCTGCCGCAGCTCCGGCCCGCCACCTTCATCGCCGTGGTCGTGACCGTGATCGGCGCGCTCCGCTCCTTCGACCTGGTCTCGATCATGACCGATGGCGGCCCCTACGGTTCGAGCCGGGTGCTGAGTTTCTACATGTTCGAGCAGGCGCTGTCGGAATATGGCTTCCGCATGGGCTATGGCGCTGCGATCGCGGTGATCCTGTTTGCGATCATGATGGTGTTCATCTCCGGCTTCATCTGGAAGATGATCCGCGACGAGAGGGGCATGTGATGTTTCCCATCGCGATACAAAAGACCTCGGTCCCGACCCAGATCCTCTACAAGATCGCGCTGCCGGTGGCGCTCATCCTCTGGCTGCTGCCGCTCTTGGGCGTCGCCATGACCTCGCTCAAGCCTTCGAGCGATCTCGCGGCCGGCAACATCTTCGGGCTGCCGAGCTATCTCGCCTTCTCGAATTATGCCGACGTGTTCCGCAATTCGCCGATCGCCGGCTATATCCTCAATTCCTTCAAGGTGACGATCCCGACCGTGATCGGCGCGGTCGCCATCGCCTGCATGTCGGGCTTCGCGCTCGCGGTCTACCGCTTCCGCTTCAACCTCCTGATCTTCTTCCTGTTCGTGGCGGGCAATTTCGTGCCTTTCCAGATCCTGATGGTGCCGGTGCGGGATCTGACTGTGTCGACCGGGCTCTACAACACCATCACCGGGCTCGCGCTGTTTCACATCGCCTTCCAGTCGGGGTTCTGCACGCTGTTCATGCGCAACTTCATCAAGGGCCTGCCGTTCGAGCTCATTGAATCGGCGCGCGTCGAGGGCGTGTCGGAATTCCGCATCTTCTGGTTCATCGTGCTGCCATTGATGCGACCGGCGATCGCGGCGCTGTCGGTGCTGGTGTTCACCTTCATCTGGAACGACTATTTCTGGGCCACGGTGCTGACCACCAGCGCCGCGACGCAGCCGGTGACCGCCGGGCTCTATTCGCTCAACGGCCAGTGGATCGCGCAGTGGCAGCTGGTCTCGGCCGGCTCCATCATCGCCGCCATGCCGCCGGTGCTGATGTTCTTTTTGATGCAAAAACACTTTATTGCCGGGCTGACACTCGGCGCGACAAAGGGTTGAAATGAAGCTTTCCGACATGCCAGACTTCGCCGTTACCGATGTGGTCCGGCTGGATGGAGGAGGCCGCACGGCCGCCTTCGCCAGTTTCGACCACGGCGTGCCCTGCCTCGTCCATTTCGGCGCGCGCCTGCCGCAAGGGGATGATATCGCCGGGCTTGCTATGGCCACGATCCCCAATGTCGGCGCCGGGCAGATCGACCCGTTCCAGCCGCTGACGCTCTGCCCGCTGGCGATCACTGGCTGGCAGGGCCATCCCGGCATGATCCTTCAGACGGCTGACGGGCCGGACTACCTCGCCAATCCCAGGCTCGCCGGCATGGACATCGACGGAGCCCACGCGGTGCGCTTCACGCTCTCCGATCGCGGCAACGCGGATGGCGTCCGGCTCGTCATTTCCGCCCAGCTCGATCCCGCCACCGGCATCCTGCATCTGGCGCAGAACCTGACATTGCCCGACGGCATGAGCTGCAGCTGGCTTGGCGCACCGGCTGTTCCCGCGCCCGCAGGCATGAGCCGGATCCTCGATCATTCCGGCCGCTGGTGCGGCGAGTTCCGCCGTCAGGAGACCGTGTTCCTCACCGGCGCACATGTCCGCGAAAGCCGCGAGGGCCGCCCCGGGCACGCGCATTTTCCGGGCGTGACGCTGGCCACTGCCGCAACCGGGGAGCATTCCGGCGCCTGCCTGGCGGCGACGCTTGGCTGGAGCGGCGGACACAGGATGCTGGCCGAGGAACTGCCCGACGGGCGGCGGCAGCTCCAGTTCGGCGTGCTCGACGACGGTCTGGCGCGCGGCGAGATCGCTTCGCCCCCGCTGATGCTGGCCTGGTCGGATGCCGGGCTGAACGGCCTGAGCCAGGCCTTCCACCGCCGTCTGCGCGCGCTGCAGGCGCCGGTCAATCTGAGGCGCGGCCGCGAGCCGCATCCGGTGCACTACAATTGCTGGGAGGCGATCTATTTCCGCCACGATCTCGACGAGCTCAAGGCCATCGCCACGCGCGCGGCCGGTCTCGGCGCCGAGCGCTTCGTGCTCGACGACGGCTGGTTCAAGGGCCGCAACGACGACACCTCGAGCTTGGGCGACTGGGAGATCAACCGGGCCAAGTTCCCCGACGGCCTTACGCCGCTGATCGAGCATGTGCATGCGCAGGGCATGCGCTTCGGCCTCTGGTTCGAGCCGGAGATGGTCAACCGAGACAGCGAGCTGTTCCGCGCCCATCCCGACTTTTTGCTCGGCCCAGACGACCAGCCGAGCGGCCGCAACCAGCATGTGCTCGACATGGCGCGCAAGGATGTGCGCGACCATCTGTTCACTCAGATCAGCGCGATCCTGTCAGCGCATGCCATCGATTATGTCAAATGGGACCACAACCGACCGCTGACGGGCGGCAATCCGGATCAGGCGCGCGGCTTTCACGCGCTGCTCGGAGATCTGGTGCGCGCCCATCCGGATGTCGATTTCGAAAGCTGCTCGTCGGGCGGCGGCCGCATCGATTTTTCCGTGCTGGAGCTTGCGAGCCGGGTCTGGCTGTCGGATTCCAACGACGCCCTCGAACGGCTCAGAATGCAGCATGAGGCGAGCCGCTGGATCGCGCCCGAAGTGCAGGGCTCCCATGTCGGTCCGCGCCACTGTCACACCTCGGGACGGGAGCTGTCGATGGCGTTCAGGGCCTGGGTGGCGGCGCAGCGCCACATGGGCTTCGAGATGGACCCCCGCGAACTCACCTCCGAAGAGGCCGCGACGTTGAGCCGGGTGACCGCCTGGTGGAAGGAGAACCGTGGCTTCCTGTTTTCGGGATCGCTCTACAGGCTGGAGACCGATGATGCGGAAGTGTTTGCCGAGATGACGGTGAACCCGGAGAAGAGCCGGTTCATCCTGTTTGCCGGACAGGCGGGCGCCTCGGCGCAGATATCCCAACGGCCTTTGCGGACGGCCGGGCTCGATCCAAAAGCGATCTACGAGATCCGGCTCGTCAATCCCGACGATGTCAGCCGCCGCGCCAACCGGCGGATCGTCAACGCCCTGCCCGAGGGTGGAACAATGCGCCTGTCGGGCGCGTTCCTGATGTCGAGCGGTCTGCGCTTGCCGAACGCCGCGCCTGCGTCCATGACAGTGGTGGAAGGATACCGGATCGGAGCGGGAGCCAGCGATGAGTGAACAGACAATGATATTTCCAGACCTCAAGGGCGCCTCGGTGCTGATCACCGGCGGCGGCTCCGGCATTGGCGCCGCACTGACGGAAGGCTTTGCCCGCCAGGGCGCGCGCGTCGCCTTCATCGACATCGCGGTCGAGGCCAGCACCGCGCTGGTGGACAGGCTTGCGGGCGAGGTCGACCACACGCCGCTGTTCCTTGCAGCCGACCTCACCGATCTCAACCAGTTGCGCAATGCCTGCGCAAAGGCCGACGAGGCGCATGGCGCGGTCACGGTGCTCGTCAACAATGCCGCGCTCGACGACCGGCACGAGTTTCTCGAGATGAGCGGCGACTATTGGGACGACAACCACGCCGTCAATTTGAGGCCCGTGGCCTTTGTCGCCCAGGCAGTAGCGCCCGGGATGATCGCCGCGGGTCATGGCGCGATCGTCAATTTCACCTCGACATCCTACATGCTCAACATCGGCTCCATGCCCGCCTACACCGCCGCCAAGGCAGGCATCGTCGGCCTCACCAAGGGGCTCGCCGGCCGGCTTGGCCCCGACGGAATCCGCGTCAACGCGATTGCGCCGGGCTGGGTGATGACCGAGCGGCAGAAGCGGCTCTGGGTCACCGACGAGGGCCTGGCGGCGATGATCGACCGGCAGTGCATCAAGCGGGCGATCGATCCCGAGGACATGGTCGGGCCCTGCCTGTTCCTCGCCTCCAAGGCCTCCGCGATGATCACCGCGCAGGTGCTGATCGCCGATGGAGGCATGATGTGAGCACCGCGCCTGCCATCATTGCCGTCGATTGGGGCACGTCGAGTTTCCGGCTGTGGCTGATGTCCAATGACGGCACGGTTCTGGCCGAACACCGCAGCCACGAGGGCATGAGCGAGGTCGCCGAGCGCGGTTTCGAGACGGTGCTGGAGAGCCATCTCAAGGCGCTGTCCATTCCTGACAGCTTGCCGGTGGTCATCTGCGGCATGGCCGGGTCGCGGCAGGGATGGGTGGAAACCGGCTACATCAACACGCCGGCGGATGTAACGACCATTGGAGAGAACGCGGTCCTCGTTCCGGGCGTCGCCCGCCGTACCATCATCATTCCGGGCCTTGCGGTGCGTTCGCACAACGAGCCCGACGTGATGCGCGGCGAGGAAACCCAATTGCTCGGCGCACATCTGGAACTGCCCGGCGGCGAGCGCTACTGCATGCCCGGAACCCATTCGAAATGGGTGAGCATGAACGGCGCCATGGTCACCGGGTTCGAAACCTTCATGACCGGCGAGTTGTTCGCCACCATCAGCGCCCGCACCATCCTGGTGCATTCCACCGGCGGCGAAGGCCCGGTCGATGCCCAGGATCCCGCCTTTCTGACCGGTGTCCGCGACGGCTGGACCCGGCCCGAGAAGACAACGCATCACCTGTTCTCGATCCGCGCCGGGCAACTGCTGCACGGTCGCGGGCCTGACGAAAACCGCGCGCGGCTTTCAGGGCTGCTGATCGGCGCCGAACTGGCAGGCGCCGGCGTTCGCGGCGGCGAGCAGATCGGACTGGTGGCCAGCGGCGCCTTGCAGCGACTTTACCACGCGGCGCTGTCGGAATGCGGGGTCCAGGTGCGCGACATCGACGCCGATGTGGCGGTCAGACGCGGGCTCGTGGACTCCTGGCATTCATTCTCAAACCTCAACGGGGATCTCAAGCGCGCATGATACGGATCAGGTTTCCCTCCATGAAACGCGGCCTCGTCGCGATCCTGCGCGGCATCAGGCCCGACGAGACCGAAGCGATCGTCGACGGCCTGATCGAGACCGGGTTCACCGCGATCGAAATCCCGCTCAACTCGCCAGATCCCTTCAAGTCCATCGACATCGCCGCCCGGCGCGCGCCTAAAGACGTGTTGATCGGGGCCGGCACCGTGCTCACGGCCGACGATGTCGACCGTCTCAACGATGTGGGCGGCCGGCTGATGGTCAGCCCCAATGTGGACGCTCAGGTGATCGGCCAGGCCGTGTCGCACGGGATGGTGACGATGCCCGGCGTGTTCACGCCGACCGAAGCGCTGGCTGCCTGTGCGGCTGGCGCCTCGGCGCTCAAGTTCTTCCCCGCGAGCGTGCTCGGACCCGCGGGGATCAACGCCATCCGCGCGGTGCTGCCCCGGGACGTGCCCGTGGGCGCGGTAGGCGGCGTCTCCAACGCGGATTTCGCCGCCTATGCGAAGGTCGGCATCCGCACCTTCGGGCTCGGATCGAGCCTTTATGCCGCCGGCATGGAGCCGGGCGAGGTCAAGCGACGCGGCATGGCCGCGATCAAGGCCTATGACGCGCTTGAGGAGGACGGGCTGTGAGCAACGACCAGATCGCCTATTCCGGATCGATCCTGAATGCGCCGGCCTGCATGCTCGGCGAGGGGCCGACCTATGACCGCCACACCGGGACGGCCTGGTGGTTCGACATTGTCGGCCGGAAGCTTGTCGAATACGCGCTTTCGGACAACACCGCCACACTCCACGACCTGCCGGTGATGGGCAGCGTGCTGGCGCGGGTCGATGCCCAGCGGCAGGTGATCGCCACCGAGACCGGTCTGCATCTGCGCCAGACCGCCACCGGCAAGCTCGAGCTGGTCACCCCGATCGAGGCCGACAATCCCGTCACCCGCTCCAATGACGGACGCGTCCACGCCTGCGGGGCCTTGTGGATCGGCACCATGGGCAAGAACGCCGAAAAGCACGCCGGCGCGATCTACCATGTGGCGCGCGGCGTGGTGACGACGCTCTATCCGGACATCACCATCCCCAATGCGATCTGCTTTTCGCCCGATGGGACGGTCGCCTATTTCGCCGACACCGACACCAAACGGATGATGCGGGTGGACATCGATCCGCTGACCGCCCTGCCCCGCGGCGAACCGGCGGTCTTCATCGACCATCGTGGCCAGGGCGGGCTCGACGGGTCGGTCTGCGATGCGGACGGGACGATCTGGAATGCGCGCTGGGGGGCGGGGTGCGTCGATGCTTATTCGCCCCAGGGCAAGCGCGTCATCTCGCTTCAGGTGCCCGCCGGCCAGACCAGCTGCCCTGCCTTCGTCGGCAAGGACGCGAGCCGGTTGCTGGTGACATCGGCTAGGCAGGGTCTCACGGCGAACCAACTGGCCGATGACCCGAATGCCGGATCGACCTTCCTGCTCGATCACACGGTCAAGGGCCGGTTCGAGCCGGACTACATTCTCTGATCTTTCTGAAAGCGCGCGACGATGCAACGGACACTCGGTGTTTGCTACTATCCCGAACATTGGCCGGAAGCCCGCTGGGCCGATGACGCAAGCCGCATGGCAGGCCTCGGCCTCACCCATGTGCGCATCGGCGAATTCGCCTGGTCACGGCTCGAGCCCCGGCGCGGACAGTTCGAGTTCGACTGGCTCGCCCGCGCCATCGACACGCTGCATGCGGCGGGCCTGAAGGTTGTGCTCGGCACGCCGACGGCGACGCCGCCCAAATGGCTGGTCGACGAGATGCCGGATATGCTGCCGGTGGGCGCCGACGGCGCCGTGCGCGGGTTCGGCTCGCGGCGGCATTATGATTTCTCCCATCAGGGCTATCTCGAGGAAAGCAAGCGGATCACGCTGAAGCTCGCCAAGGCGTTTGGCGCACATCCCGGCGTCACCGCCTGGCAGACCGACAATGAATATGACTGCCACGGCACGACGCTGTCTTATTCGCCCGCCGCACGCGCCGGGTTCCAGGCCTGGCTGCAGCGGAAATACCAGTCGCCCGACGCGCTCAACCGCGCCTGGGGAAACGTGTTCTGGTCGATGGAGATCTCCGACTTCAGCGAGATCGGGCTGCCGAACCTGACCGTGACCGAGCCAAATCCGGCGCATGTAATGGATTTCCGCCGCTACGCGTCCGAGATGGTGGTGCGCTTCAACCGGGCGCAGGCCGACATCATAAGGGCGCATTCGCCCGGCCGCGACGTGATCCACAATTTCATGGGCAGGACGCTGGCCTTCGATCATTTCGACGTGGGCCGCGATCTCGACATTTCGAGCTGGGATTCCTATCCGCTCGGCTTTCTCGAGGATCGCTCCGACCAGGGCGACGACTGGAAGCGGCGGTTCGTGCGCGCCGGCGATCCGGATTTCCAGGCGTTCCACCACGATCTCTACCGCGCCACCTCGAAGGGCCGCTGGTGGGTGATGGAGCAGCAGCCCGGCCCGGTGAACTGGGCGCCGCACAATCCCGCGCCGCGCGACGGCATGGTGCGGCTGTGGAGCTGGGAGGCCTTCGCCCATGGCGCCGAGACGGTGAGCTATTTCCGCTGGCGCCAGGCGCCGTTCGCCCAGGAGCAGATGCATGCGGGCTTGCTCCGGCCGGACTCGACCGAAGCCGAAGGGTTCGCCGAGGCGGCGCAGGTGGCGCGGGAGCTCCGCGCGCTCGACGGGACGCTCGACGAAAGCGCTGGCCGCGCCGATGCGGCGATCGTCTTCGACTACCCTTCCGCCTGGGCCTGGGAGATTCAGCCGCAGGGCCACGAATTCGACTATTTCCGGCTGGTGTTCGATTTCTACCGCTCGCTCAGGCGGCTGGGCCTGTCGGTGGACATCGTGCCGGCGAGCGCACCGGAGCTGGACGGCTATCCGATGGCCCTGATCCCCGGCCTGTTCGCCTGGACGCCGGAGCTGATCGAGGCCATCCGGGGCTTCCAAGGCCAGTTGCTGATCGGCCCCCGGTCGGGCTCGAAGACAGACGATTTTGCCATACCCGACACGCTGCCCCCTGCCCTGCAGAAGGACCTTCTCGACCTGCGCGTCAGCCGGGTTGAATCGCTCCGAGCCGATACGCCGGTGCCGATCTCGGGCGGCGGGACGTTCCAGTTCTGGCGGGAGTTCCTAGAAGCCGGCGCGGATGTTGAAACCGTGCTATCGGCGGAGGACGGCGTACCGGGGCTCGCCAAGCAGGGCTTCCTCCACTATCTCGGCGGCTGGCCCGACCCCGAGCTGATGCGCATCGTCCTGCAGCGCCTGGCGGCCGACGCCGGCCTGAAGACCAGGGATCTGCCGGACGGCGTGCGGCTCCGGCGGCACGGCTTGCATGTGTTCGCGTTCAATTACGGCGAGACAAGCTTCGACCTGGCGGAGCTGGGCTGGACCGGGGAGCCGGTGCTGGGCGCGCGTGTGCTGCAGCCTTCGGGGGTTGCGATCGTGGCGGTTGCGGGGGCGGGGTCCTAAAATGAGATTTAAGTCATGACCCCGACCGGAAACTGGCAGCGCCGGGGTTTGACACGAGAATTCGAACCCTACTCAAGCCGCGTAGGGCTCGATCGTCTTCAGTTCGTCGCCGATTAACCTGCGGCGCTCCATCATGTCGAAATCGGCTTGGAGCCCAAGAAAGAAGCCCTCGGACATGCCGAAATACCGCGCAAGCCTTAAATCCGTGTCTGCGGAGACAGCCCGCTTGCCGAGGACAATTTCATTTATCCGCCGCGGCGGGACGTGAACCGCGCGCGCGAGTGCGTTCTGGCTAAGTCCCATTGGCTTGAGGAAATCCTCCATCAGGATTTCTCCCGGATGCGGGTTGGGCAGCAGATCAGTCATGGTAGTCGACGATTTTGACATCCGCGGGTCCTCTCTTTTCCCATCTAAAGCAAATGCGCCATTGGCTGTTGATCCGGATGCTGTACCAACCCAACCAGTTTCCCCTCAACGCTTCGAGGCGATTGCCCGGAGGTATTCGAAGGTCCGTCAGATCCACAGCCTGATTGAGCAAACGCAACTTCCGCAATGCAGTGGCCTGGATATCGTAAGGAAGGCGGCGGCTGCGATGGCCCGCCCAAATCAATTCAGCTTCCGGATCATCAAAGCCAAGGATCATGCGGAAATATAACGTCCCGCGCTATATAACGCAATACGTTATAGATCACAAGTCCTTCACCAACCGCAACGCATCATAGATCGCCGCATGGGTGTTCCTTGCCGCCACCGCGTCGCCGATGCGGAAGAGCTGGAAGCCGTTCGAGCCGTCCGGCGAAGACGAGGGGCCGGCGTTCAGCGCTTGCGGCTTGCCTGCAATGAAGGCCTCGTAATCGACCTGGCCGAGATTGGACGAGTGCGGCTTCAAGTCGAAATAGAGCGCGTCCAGCGGCAGGGTGCCGTGGTTGATGACGATCTGGTCGAAATGGCGGGTCTTGGCGAGTTTCATGTAGTCGCTACCAATGATGGCCTTGAGACGGTTGCCCTCGCGCTCCACCGCGTTGAGCCGGTAGGTCACGGTGAAGGTCACATCCTTGTCCTGCAGCGAGCGCATGTAGGGAACCAGGTTCATGGCCATCACATCGGGCGCGAAGCTGCGGTCGGGCGTCATGATCTCGACGCTGGCGCCGGCCTTCGCCGCCACTTCCGCCGCCTGCAGCCCGGCATGATCGCCGGCGTCGTCATAGATCAGCACCGATCTGCCCGGCTTGACGTCGCCCGAGATCAGGTCCCAGCTCGACACCACCAGTTCGTTGCCGTGCTCGAGCACCTCGGTGTGCGGCAGGCCGCCGGTGGCGACGATCACCACGTCCGGGTTCTCCGCGATCACATCGGCCGCCTCGGCCCAGCTGTTGAAACGGAACTCGACGTCGCGCGCGGCGCATTGGGCCATGCGCCATTCGATGATGCCGATCATCTCCTTGCGGCGCTGGTTCTGGGCGGTGAGGCGGATCTGTCCGCCCGGCTCGGGCTGCGCCTCGAACACCGTGACCCGGTGTCCCCGTTCGGCCGCAACGCGCGCGGCTTCCAGGCCCGCAGGTCCCGCGCCGATGATGACCACGCGCTTGCTCACCGGCGCAGGCTCGATCGTGTGCGGCATGGTCAGTTCGCGGCCGGTGGCGGGATTGTGGATGCACAGCGCATCGCCCGCCTGGTAGATCCGGTCGAGGCAATAGGTGGCGCCGACGCAGGGCCGAATATCATGCTCCCTGCCCTCGATGATCTTTTTGACCAGATGCGGATCGGCCATGTGGGCGCGGGTCATGCCGACCATGTCGAGCTTGCCGCTGGCGATCGCATGCCGGGCGGTGGCCACATCGGGGATGCGGGCGGCATGGAAGGTCGGCAGGCCGACCTCGGCGCGGATGCGGCCGGCGAAATCGAGATGCGGCGCCGACTTCATGCCCTGCACCGGGATGACGTCAGTCATCGCCGGGTCGGTGTGAATCTGGCCGCGGATGACATTGAGGAAATCGACGTTGCCGGACGCCTTGAACATGTGGCCGATGGCGACGCCTTCCTCCTCGGTGATCCCGCCCGGGGCGGTCTCGTCGGCGGTGTAGCGCACGCCGATGAGCAGCCTGTCGCCGACCCGCGCCTTGATCGCGGCGACCACATCGAGCGCGAAGCGGGCGCGGTTTTCGAGGCTGCCGCCATAGGGCGCGTCGAGCTCGTTGGTCAGCGGCGACATGAACTGGTCCATCAGATGGCCGTAGCATTCGAGCTCGACGCCATCGAGGCCGGCTTCGGCCATGCGTTCGGCCGCGTCGGCATAGTCCGTGATCACCCGGGCGATGTCCCAGTCTTCCATCTTCTTGGGGAAGGCCCGGTGGGCCGGTTCGCGCTGGTGACTGGTCGACAGCGCCGGCAGCCAGTCGCCCTTGTTCCAGTGGGTGCGGCGGCCCAAATGGGTCAGCTGGATCATCACCGCGCAGCCATGCTCGTGGCACTCATCGGTGAGCTTCCGCATCCAGCCGACGACCTCGTCGCGGTAGGCCAGCACATTGTTGAACACCGGCGGACTGTCCTTCGACACAGCCGCCGAACCCGCGGTCATGGTCATGGCAATGCCGGCGCGCGCGCGCTCGACATGATAGGCCCGGTAGCGGTCCTTGGGCATGCCGTCTTCGGGATAGGCCGGTTCATGACTGGTGGTCATGATCCGGTTCTTGAGCGTCAGGTGCTTGAGCTGATAGGGCTTGAGCAGCGGATCGTTGACGTGCACCATTGATGACGGCTCCTCGGAATTGGGGGGGGCCGGAGACGGCGCTTCCGACTCCGGTCGATCATCGTTTCATTCGCAGCTCATCTGAGAGACGCGCCAGTCATTGGCGAGCGACGCAATATCGGAGACGAGCCACCCGTTGCCCGAGTTCCGGAGCGTCCATTCGACTTGCGTCGGCTGCCCGAAGTTGACGAAACTCGCCGTCACAGTTGCGGTGTCGCCGTCGACCACCTCGTCGAGCTTCAAGGTCGACGCGAGTTCCGCATCATCGAAATCCTGGCCGTCCACCGCGAAGCTGAAGCTGATGCAGTTGGTCTCGTCGCGCTCCCAGGCGGCGTCGGCGGCCGTGAGATAGTCCAGCGCCGGGCCGGTGTAGCGGTGGCGGTGGCCAGGGGCGAATTCGCCGCCAAGGTTGTCATAGAAATACTTCACCGCATCGGCCGCATCGCCGGCGTGGGCGTGCGTTGCAGCGGTGGTCAGGAATATGGACAAAACAGCAAGGGATTTCAGCATGGTGCGACTCCGACGTGGAACAATGGCTCTCAATACCATGCGTCGGCCATCTGCGCCTTTGTCCGGTCGACAAAATCCACAAGCGCCTCGTCGACCGCCACGTCCATCGGCGGCGCCTGGTATTCGGCGAGAGTCCGCTTCCAGCGGGCGTTGGCCCTCGTGGCGGCGTCGGTGCGGCCGGCGATGTCCCACTTCTCGAACGGCTCGTTGTCGGCGATCTCGGAATCCCAGAACGCCGTCGTATAGTTCTCCATGGTGTGGGCGCAGCCCAGGAAATGCTTGCCGACGCCGACTTCGCGGAAGGCGTCGAGGGCAAGTGTGTTGTCGTCGACCACGACGCCCGCGAGATAGGAATGCAGCGCGCCGCAGAAATCGGCATCCATCACGAACTTCTCGTAGGACATCGACAGCAGGCCATCGAGGAAGCCCGCCGAATGGAGAATGAAATTGGCCCCGCAATGCACCGCCGAGAGCATCGACATGGTGCCCTCGTTCATGGCCTGCGCGTCGGGCAGTTTCGAGTTGGAGAAATTGCCGGCGCATCTCAGGGGCAGGTTGAGCCGGCGGGCCAGTTGCCCGATCACCATCGAGCCGATGGCGGGCTCAGGCGTGCCGAAGGTCGGAGAACCTGACCTGAGTGACATCGAGGACAGGAAATTGCCGAAGATCACCGGCGCGCCCTTGCGCTCGAGCTGGGTGAGCGCGCAGCCGGCCATGGTTTCGGCCAGGGATTGGGCAATGGCGCCGGCATTGGTGACCGGTCCCATGGCGCCGCCCAGGATGAACGGCACGATGACGGCCGCCTGGTTGGCGCGGGCATAGGCCCGGAGCGCGTTGGTCATGGTGCCGTCCCAGACCAGCGGCGAGTTGACGTTGACATTGCCCAGGATCACGCAGTTCCGGTCGACGAAATCACGGCCGAAGACGATCCGGGCCATCTCGATGTTGTCCTCGGCCCGGCTTTCCGCCGTCACCGAGCCCATGAAGCAGCGGTCGGAATATTTGAGATGCGAATAGACCATGTCGAGATGGCGCTTGTTGACCGGCACGTCGACCGGTTCGCAGATGGTGCCGCCGGAATGGTGCAGCCACGGACTCGACTGGGCGAGCTTGATGAAGTTGCGGAAGTCCTCGATGGTGCCGTAGCGGCGGCCCTTGTCGAGATCCATGACGAAAGGGGAGCCGTAGGCGGGCGCGAAGACGACGCTCTTGCCGCCGATTTCGACATTGTTGGCCGGATTGCGCGCATGCTGGGTGAAGCTGGGCGGCGCCGATTTCAGGATCTCGCGCAGCATGCCGGGCTCGAACTTGACCAGCAGATCCTCAACCCGGGCGCCGGCCTGCTTCCAGAGCGCGAGCGCCACCGGATCGTCGCGGAACTCGATGCCGACTTCGGCCAGGATGCGGTCGGCCACGGCCTCGATCTTGAGCAGGTTCTCCTCGCCCAGAATGTCATAGGTCGGGATGTTGCGGATGATGTAGGGCGCCGTGCGGTGCGGCGGCGTCGCCCCCTGGCCGGACCTGCGGCCATCGCGGCCGCCTGCCCTCTCCCGCCTGCGCGGGGCTGCGGCTGCGGGGTCGATGATGTCTGCAACGTCCATGGCGCATCCTCCGGACCGGCTCCAGGCCGGCAGTTCAGGGAGGCCAGTCTAGGAGCGGAAAAACTGCATGTAACGCTGGAAAATTTCAGGGCTTTGAATAAGGTGGGCTTATGGATAACCTTCGCCACCTGTTGCCGTCGGCGGGCAACCTGATCGTCTTCGAGGCGGCCGGACGGCAGCTGAGCTTCACCCGCGCCGCGCAGGAACTGGGGATGACCCAGGCTGCGGTCAGCTACGCCATCAGGTCGCTCGAGCGCCAGCTTGGCGCCTCGCTGTTTCATCGCGCCCACCGCGCCGTGTCGCTCACCGAAGCCGGCCGGAGGTTCCACGCCGATGTGACGCTTGGATTGAGCCATATCCGCAAGTCAGCCGAGGATATCCGCGCCCGCGGGCGCGCCAACAGCGTGACGCTGGCGGCGTCCACGGCCTTTGCCTCGCTGTGGATGCTGCCGCGGCTGCACCGGTTGCGCGACGAACTGCCCGACATCGACCTGAGGATCCAGACCGCCGACCGGGACCTCGACATCCGCAACGAGCCCATCGAGCTAGGCGTGCGCGGCGGGCGGCCGGAAGACTGGCCCGATTATGACAGCGCGCTGATTGCGCCCGAAGTGATCGAAGCCGTGGCGAGCGCTGCCTACATCGAAAAACACGGCATGCCGGACAGCGTCGCCCATCTGACGCAGCACCGGCTCATTCATCTCGAGGAGCCGTTCCGCACCGCCTGCGACTGGCAGCAATGGTTCCTGAGCGCGGGCGTCAACGGGGTGACGGCCAACCGCGGCCTCGCCATCAACGATTATGTCCTGGTGATCCAGGCGGTGATGGAAGGGCAAGGCATTGCGCTGAGCTGGCGGCATCTGACCGGGCGGCTGATCGAGACGGGACTGCTGTGCAAGGTGACCGGCCACCGGCTGGAAACCGGTGCGGCGTTCCATGTCATCTGGCCGAAAGGCCGGCCGCTGACGCCTCAGGCCCAGAAGGTCCTGAGCTGGCTGACGAAGGAAGGCCGCCAGATCAACGGTTGACGAGGAAGCCTCTGGCGTTGCGGGAGCCGGCCAGTTCCTGGGCTTCGATCAGGTTGAAGGTGGCGGCCGCGTCCACGGCCTTGCCATAGAGCCAACCCTGGCCGGACTTGCATCCCAGGGATCTGAGTTTCTCGGCCTGTTCTTCGGTCTCGATGCCTTCGGCCACGACCTTGAGGTTGAGCCCCTCGCACATCGTCAGGATGGCGCGCACGATATGCTCGGCCGATTTGTCGATGGTGATCTCGCTCACGAAGCTGCGGTCGATCTTGACCTTGTTGAAGGCGAAATCGCGCAGCCGGCCCAGGCTCGACTGGCCGGTGCCGAAATCATCGAGCGACACCTTTATGCCGACACTGTGCAATTCGTTGACCACCTTGGCCGCGACCTCGGGATCGCTCATCATCGCGGTCTCGGTGATTTCCAGCTCGAGGCGGCGCGGGTCGAGACCGATACGGTTGATAATGGCCAGGACATTGAACGCGGTCGCCGGATCGATCAACTGCGCCGAGGAGAGATTGAAGGACAAGAACAGGCCCGCCGGCCAGTGCTTGGCGGTCTCGGCAGCCTTCATGAGAAGGGTCTCGGTAAGCGAATCGATGAAGCCGCGTTCCTCGGCGAGCGGAATGAACAAGCCCGGCGAAATGACGCCCAGCTCCCGGTCGGTCCATCGCGCCAGCGCCTCGAACCCCTGGATCGATCCGTCGGCGAGATTCACGATCGGCTGGAAATGGCAGGCAACCTCGTCGGCGATGATGGCCCTGCGCAGCGCCTGCTCGATCTGGGTGCCGCGCCGCATCTCCTCGGCGATTTCCTCGGAATAGACGGTGATCTGGCCACGGCCGCGGCGCTTGGACCGGTACAGCGCCGTGTCGGCGCTTTTCAGGAGTTCGGCGAACTGTTCGCCCGCAAAGGGATAGACTGCGAAGCCGAAGGACGCCGACAGACGCACATTGCGGTCGCCGAGATCATAGGGCGCCGAGAGAACGTCCTTGAACATGCGGCCCATTTTCTCAGCGCCCTTCTTTTCGAACACCAAGGGCAGGACAAAGGCAAATTCATCGCTCTCGATGCGGGCAACGAAGCCGCCGTCCGGCAGGCAGGCGCGCAACCGGTGCGCCACCTGGCACAGGATCTCGTCGCCCGCGGCATGGCCGAAGAGATCGTTGATCGGCTTGAATCCGTCAATATTGGCAATTCCGATGGTGAACGGCGCGGGGTCGTCCGCCCGTTCGGACGCGAGCTTCCTGATCTTGTCCATCAGCCTGCGGCGATTGCCCAGACCGGTCAAGGGGTCGGTATAGGCCACCGCTTTCGGGTTCTGGGACAACTCGTCCATGGTCTCTTCTTCTGGGGTCATGAAATCATTTGGATCCGCACGCAATAATATAGGCATAAGGATGCGGCAGATATCTTAAGATTGTCCTATAACGGGACCCATGAGAAACCATTGAAGGATTTCGAGGCATCGCGGCCTTACCCGGCCGCGAGCAGCCTTCCTGGCTGGTCGATCCACTTTTTGATGATGGATTCAAGCTTTTCCGGACTGACCGGCTTTGACAGGTAATCATCCATCCCGGCCGAGAAACACCGCTCCTTGTCACCGCTCATCGCATGGGCGGTGACCGCAATGATGGGGACGTGGGAGTGGTCGCCGGCGTCAGCCAGTTCGGCATCGCGGATGGCCTGGGAGGCCTGCAATCCGTTCATCACCGGCATGGAGACATCCATCAGGATCAGGTCCGGCGCCGAGGCCTTCCAGGCGGCCACGGCTTCCTGGCCGTTGGACACGATGCGGAAATCCACGCCGATCCCCTCGAGGATCTGTTCGAACACGATCTGGTTGACGTCATTGTCCTCGGCGACGAGCACACGGATGCGGTCCCGGCGGGGAGCGGCGGGGATTTCCCGCACCGGCTCGCGCGCCACGAACGGCGGCGCGTAGGCCGGGGACGGGTCGTCGGCCCGAGCCGCGGAGCCACGATCCTGGCGGGGCCGCTCCTCGTGGCGGACAGCGGGCGCCGGGGCCTCATCCGGGTGGCTCAACGATGACGGCGACTGCCGCGACAGACAGGCCTCGATGGCCTGCCTGAGGCCTTCGTGATCTCCAGAGAGCGCCGCACCGGACAGGTGTTCGGCCATTTCGGGGGTGATCTCGATGTCGCTGATGGTGAGGTCGAGCGACTTGACCGCGTCGAGAAACGCCACCGCCTCGTCCGCGCCGGCGATGGCGACGGCATCCGACCCCGCCTTGATCAGGGCGGCGACGCGGCGCGCCGAGCGGTCCCGGTCCTCATCAAGGATCAGGATCCGTCCCACAGGCGCGGATTGCGAGGGCGAGGCGTCCCGGTCTTCAGCCGCGCTTCCGGCCTCGCCCGGATCGGCATCATATCTCGATGTGATGTCCGCACGGTACTTTCCGTTTTCGGCAAATGTGCTGACATCGTCAAACGAGACCGTCACATAGTAATGTCCCGGCGTTCCGGAGCGGCGGGCACGGGTTATGGCGTGCATGACCGAGCCGTCGGCCCGGTAGATGTCCTCATGGGCATCAAAGGGCACCCCGGTTTCAAGCACACGCCTCTCGACCGCCTCGAACCGGGAGGCAAGGTCAGGATCGACGAGTTCCCTGGACGTGCGCCCGATCACCTGCTTGGGGTGCAGCCCCGGAATCCGGCAGAACGCGTCATTGACGATCACGTAGCGAAGCTCCGAATCCTTGACGATGACCGGATTGACCAGATTGTCGAGAATATGCTGGGCGAGTTCGGCCTGGTGCCGGATCCTCGCCAGTTCCTCATCCCTGCGCTTCTGCTCGGACACATCCTGGATCGTGGCGATCAGGACTCCATCGGGCAATCTGCGCTTGCGCAGCCTGATCCATCGTCCATCGGGGAGCTGTTCGACACTTTCATAACGTTCGCGCCAGTGGATGGCGATCCGTTCGGCGACCCAGTCCTCGCGCGAGATCGTCCGCGGGTTGCCGTTCAAGGAGCCCAGCACGCCCGCGCCGGCGTCATAGGTGGCGTTGAGCAGGTCCCGCAGCCGGGCGCCGGGCGTCAGCAATTCCGGCGGAACGCTGAAAAAACTGAGATACTGGGTGCTGACGGCGATCAAGGTGTCGTTTCGATCAAAAATGACGATCGCGATCTCAAGCGTCGACGCCAGTCCCTCGATGGTTCTGGCTTCGCAACAATATTTGTGCAACTCGGCTTCGCTCAATGCCATGTACTCAATCCGACTCCGGCAACACTCCCGGCAGGGTCAAAATTCGTGCCGCAGACGCAGCAGCCAGACGCGTTCTTCGGATCATCCCACAGGAGAGTTAACCCGCATTTAACCACGACGCATCAGCGTCCTGCCGAAAACGGCCCTGGGGACCCTGAAGCCAAGATTTATCCGGGTGCGGACAAGCCAGCCGTTGCGCTTGCCTCCGAATCCGCCAACATGGCGGCATGCGCATCCATCAACTGCCCGAGACCCTGATCAACCAGATCGCCGCCGGTGAAGTCATCGAGCGGCCGGCAAGCGTCGTGAAGGAACTGGTCGAAAACGCCATCGACGCCGGCGCGCGCCGGATCGAGATCGCCACCGCGGCGGGCGGCAAGGCCCTGGTCCGGGTGATCGACGACGGCGCCGGCATGGACGCCGAGGATCTTGCGCTCGCGGTGCGCAGGCACTGCACCTCCAAGATCGATCAGCGGCTCGATGACATCAGGACGCTCGGCTTCCGGGGCGAAGCCCTGCCCTCGATCGGCTCGGTGGCGCGGCTGACGCTGAGATCGCGTCCCAAGGGCGCGGCCCACGCCAACGAGGTGTCGCTGGCAGGCGGCGTTCCCGCGCCGCTCCGGCCGGCGGCCGCCAACCAGGGGACTACGGTCGAGGTCCGCGACCTGTTCTTCGCCACGCCTGCGCGGCTGAAGTTCCTCAAGTCCGACCGGGCGGAAACCGCGGCGATCACCGAGGTCGTGCGGCGAATCGCCATTGCGTTTCCCTCCGTGCGGTTCACGCTGTCGGGGCCGGATCGCTCCACCCTCGACCTGCCCTCGACCGGCGAGGACAGGCTGGCGCGGATCGCCCAGGTGCTGGGCGACGAATTCGCCGCCAACACGATCGCGCTCGACGCGATGAGGGAAGATGTGGGCCTCGCCGGCCATGTCGGGCTGCCGACCTGGAACAAGGCCAACTCGCTTGCCCAATACGCTTTCGTCAATGGCCGCCCGGTGCAGGACAAGCAGATCCTGTCGGCCATTCGCGCCGCCTATTCCGACACAATGCCGCGCGGACGCTATCCGGTGGCGGTGTTGTGGATCACGCTTGATCCGGCGCTGGTGGACGTCAATGTGCACCCGGCCAAGGCGGATGTGAGGTTCAGGGATCCGGGTCTGGTCCGGGGCCTGATCATCGGCGCCATCCGCCAGGCGCTGACCGCGGGCGGCGATCGCGCCTCGCCCTCGGCCAGCACCGGCCTGGCTGAGGCCTTCCGGCCGGCGGCGGCATTTACGGGGGCGCCGACAAGCCGTCCCGCGCAATGGTCCTTCGGCGCCGCCCTGGGGCCCGGACGCGGCGGATGGCAGGCCGGCCAATCCCCGGCACGGCCGCTCGGGGGTTTCACGCCAGGGTTTTCCGAGCCGGGACAGTCGGAGATCACGGGCGCCGTGATGCCCACGGCGCGGATGGGGGAAATGGAGAGCGACCCGTTGCTCGAGTCCCATCCGCTGGGCGCGGCGCGGACGCAGATTCACGAAAACTACATAGTCGCGCAGACCCGGGACGGGCTGGTGATCGTCGACCAGCATGCGGCCCATGAACGGCTGGTGTTCGAGCGGTTGAAGACAGCACTCCGTGCCGGGCGGGTTCCGTCGCAGATCCTGCTGCTGCCGGAGATCATCGACCTGCCGGAAGAGGATTGCGACAGGCTGGCCGAACGGGCCGATGATCTGGCGGAGTTCGGCCTGGTGCTCGAACGCTTCGGGACGGGCGCCATCGCTGTGCGGGAGACGCCCTCCATGCTGGGCGAGACCGATGTGAGCGGCCTGGTGCGCGACCTCGCCGATGAACTTGCCGAATGGGACAGCGCCGGCAGCCTCAAGGACCGGCTCGAGGCTGTGGCCTCGACCATGGCCTGCCACGGGTCGGTGCGGTCCGGACGAAGGCTCGTTCCCGAAGAGATGAACGCGTTGCTGCGGGAGATGGAACGCACGCCCGGATCGGGACAATGCAATCACGGGCGGCCGACCTATATCGAGTTGAAACTCGCCGACATCGAGAGACTGTTCTCGCGGCGATGACCGGACGGGTGCGGCCGCGGCCGTGCGGAATCTTGCATTTTCGGCAACGAGGCCGCATACAGCGGTGTGAGGCAAACGGGAGCAGTTCACCATGAACCGTTTTGAAGGCCCCGGCGCACGACCGGCAAAAGTCCGCTATCTCGATGGGGATTTCCAGATCCTCATGCCGGGCAGCCATGTCGTGTGCGCGGTGACCGGCGACATCATCCCGATCGAAGAGCTCAAATACTGGAGCGTGGCGCGCCAGGAGCCCTATGTCGACATCCACGCCTCGGTGGCTGCCGATCAACGTGCGGGCATCCTGCCAGGCACAAGCACCTGACCGAGACCTGTCGTCCGGCGCGCGCAGGGGACCGGCTTTCTCCCCGTCTCCGTTGAAAAGGCCCGCCGAAGCGGGCCTCGTCGTGAGTGGCGTAGCCGGAGGGCGCGCGCTGCGGATCCGACCGATGTGCCCGAGGAAGGGCCGAGCCGCTATTTGGACCGGCAGCGGCCGGTCTTGGTCTTTTCCTTGTCTCCGTCATCATAGGCAATGCCGATCTTCTCGCCTGCCAAGGATGCGATCTTGCCGGAATACCACTCCCCGGCGCCCTTGAAATTACACTCGACTTTCATGCCGATCATCCAGTCATAGGGCCGGACCGCCTTCTTGCCGAGGGTCTCGCGTTCACCATCGTCGTAACGCACGGTGACTGTTCCCTTTCCGATACTTTCGACCACGCCTGGGAACCAGTAGGCACCACCCTGGTATTTGCCGAGCACCCAGTCTCCCACCGTCTGTGCGCCAGCGGAGGTCACCAGCGAAGCAATGATGCCGGCCGCCATTACAAAAATCTTCGAATTCATGGAAATAAGAACCCATGGGAGCAAGCCTCCCGAGCCTGCACCACAGGGTGTTGGCTCACCTTTGTATATCGGGTGGATGTTGCCGACAATGCGTGAAATTTCAGCATGTTGGGCAGCGCGCATGGGATTTTGTCGATGTTTCTCATCGACCTCTGCAGCCCGTCGCCTCAACCAGACCTTCGCCAGGAAGGCTGCTCAGGTCGACAGCGTCACCTGGCGGCGTTTGAAGGCAGCCACGGCGAGATCGATGATGCCGCCGGGGACATGGGGGCTGTCGAATTCCAGTTCGATGTCCAGAACGGCGGTTTTCTTCACCAGGTCCAGTGCCCGGCCATGGCCTGACTGCAGTCGGACATAGTCCTTTGACGTGGTGATCAGATCGAGGCCGTAGAGTTCGGACTGGGTCAGCAGGTCCTCGATCTCGTCGCTGGTGAAATGATGATGATCGGGGAACCCCCGGCGCTGTGCAAGACGGACACCGGCGTCTTCCAGCGTTGCGAAGAACTTGTCCGGATCGCCGATGGCGGCGAAGGCCAGGCAGTTGCGATCCCGGAACCGGGCGGCATTGAGCGGCTGCAAGCGCGCCAGGTGAATGGGCTTGGCGGCGCGCGCCGCCAGTCGGATCATCGGGTCGGCGCCATCGCCCTCGCCCACGACAATCAGCGCATCCGCGTGCCGGACCTGGTCGATCACCGGAGCCCGAACCGGGCCCGCGGGAAACACGCAGCCATTGCCGATGCCGCGGCGCGCATCCACAACCAGCAGCGCCTGATCGAACACGAGGCGCGCACTCTGGAACCCGTCATCCATGATGATGAGATCGGCCCCTTCGCGCACCAGCAGTTCAGCGCCCTCGACGCGCTTAGCCGACACCACCGTCAGCGCGCGGGCAGCCAAGAGCATGGGCTCGTCGCCCACAAGGCGCGCCGTGTCCTTCACAGGATCGACGACGGTGGCGTGGCGGACGCCGCCGCCATAGCCGCGCGACAGAAATCCGGGCTTGAGGCCGCGGGCGATCGCAGCCTCGGCAAGGGCCAGCGCGGTCGGGGTCTTGCCGGATCCGCCAACGGTGAAATTGCCGACGCAGATCACCGGCACGGGAACCCGCGCGCGCACCCGGCGATCCATGATCCGGCGCGCGACGCGGCCATAGGCCCAGGCGAAGGGAGACAACAGCGCCGACTGGACGCCGGGGGACTGCCACCAGAACGGCGGGGCCTCGCTTACCACTGCCCCCCCGCCCGGTGCTCCATGTTCTCGTTGTCGCGCGGCAGCAGCCGGGCTTTGACGGTCAATGGGTTGATGTAGGGTTCAAGCGCCCGAATGGTCGATTGCAGCGCGCCGCGCATGTCGCCCAGGGTTTTCTCGCCGCCCGCCGCCATGGTCTGGCGCGCCTGCGGATTGGACAGGAGGTAGTGCACCCCCTTGGCCAGCATCTCGCCGTCGCGGACAAAGCGCGCCCCGCCGTTCTTGATCAGCTTGGCATAGCTTTCGCGGAAATTCTCGACCTGGCTTCCCGCCAGGACCGCGCAGCCGAGCATGGCCGGTTCCAGCGGGTTCTGTCCGCCGCCGCCCTTCAGGGATTTGCCGACGAAGGCGATTTCGGTGAGATTGAGATAGAGCCCCATCTCGCCGATCGTATCGCCCAGATAGACGTCGGTCGAGGGCTCGATCCGGTCTCCGCGCGAGCGGCGCGCGACGTTCAATCCCCTGGCCGCGAGCATCGCCTCGATGGCGTCGGCGCGATCGGGGTGGCGCGGCACCAGGATGGTCAGTTGGTTGTGGCGCGGCTTGAGCGCGCGATGCACGGCGGCGGCGATTTCGTCCTCGCCCTCGAAGGTGGAGATGGCCGCCCAGGTCGCGCGGTTGCCGATCTGGATCTGCAGCCTGGCAAGCTCCTCCTCGTCCCATGGCGGCGCCGAGGTGTCCACCTTGAGATTTCCCGACACCGAAACCGGCCGGGCGCCCAGCGCCAGGAAGCGCTCGGCGTCGAGATCGGACTGGGCTATGACGTGCGAGAGGTTTTCGAACAGCGCGTCGGCAAGGCTCGGGCGCTTGCTCCAGCGCGCGAAGGACCGGTCCGACAGGCGGCCGTTGACCAGGACCTGCGGCGTCCGCCGTGCGCCCAGCTCAAGAATGGTCATCGGCCAGATCTCGGATTCGGCGATGATCGCCAGATCCGGCTGCCAATGGTCCAGAAAGCGCGAGACTGCCGGCTTGAGATCGAGCGGCACATATTGGTGGATGACCGTGTCGCCCAGGCGTTCGCGCGCCACGCCGGCCGAGGTGACGGTGCCGGTGGTCAGCACCACCCAGATGCCGCGGCGGCGGACTTCCCGGATCAGCGGCACGACCGCCGCGGTTTCGCCGACACTGGCAGCATGGAACCAGACGAGCGGGCCGACCGGCCGATCGATCCTGGACCGGCCATAGCGTTCATTGCGGCGGGAGCGTTCTTCCTTGCCCTTGGCGGCGCGGATGGCGAGGTAGGGGCCGAGCAGCGGATAGAGGCCCGCGCCGAACCAGCGGTAGCCGAAAAGCGCCCAGCGTGCCCATCCGCGACTCATGTGCTGATCCCGACTGCGGTGTTTGCTTCGTGGGTGACGCGATTGAGTTCGGCGGTCACCCTTTGCCGCGCCTCGAGCATCTCCTCCTTGTCCGCCTTGGGCGAGACATAGATGGGCGGGGCGAGGCGGGCGCTGCGGACGCCGAACGGCAGATTGATCGTCGTCTTGTCCCAGGTCTTCTCGAGCACGATGCGGCGGCTGGTGGCCAGTGCCACGGGAATGATCGGGCGGCCCGATATCCGCGCCAAGGTGACGATCCCCTCGCCCGCCTGCCGCGCCTCGCCTTTGGATATGTCGGCGATCATGACGACGCTGACACCGCGCTTGAGGGCGTCGCGCATGGCAAACAGGGCCCTGACGCCGCCCTTTTCCGAGACCAGGCGGACATCGCGCCCGCCCGAGCCCCGAATCACGTCATAGCCCGCCCGCTCGATCACGCGGGCATTGATCTCGGCATCGGTGCTGCGCGACACCAGGGTGACGAATTTCCGGTCACGCGGGCCGCCATAGGGAATGAGCAGGTGCTGGCCGTGCCACAGCGTGAAGATCGCAGGCCAGGCCTCATCCAGCATTGTCTCCCAGTCACTGGAGGTACCGTTGTCGCGGTTGGTGCGCCATATTCCGCTCAGCATGCCGTGGATCAGGAGCGAGCCGATCCGCTGGACCCATTCGGACTGCAAAAGCCTCTTGCCCAGACGGCGCCGGTTCAATTTTTCGCTCAGCTTTGGCCGCGGCGCGGTTTCGGCGTCCGGTTTGGTCATTCTTGTCTTTCGACCGGGCCCTAGGACGCGGATTGGCTGTCGTCGTGCGGATTGAGCATCCGGTGCATGTGAACGATGAAATAGCGCATATGGGCATTGTCGACGGTCATTTGCGCCTTGGATTTCCAAGCCTGGTGGGCCGACGCATAGTCGGGAAAAATCCCGACGATGTCGAGCGCATCGAGATCCCGGAAGTCCATCGAATCGAGGCTCCTGAGTTCGCCGCCAAACACGAGGTGCAGAAGTTGTTTCTTTTCGCCATCGGCCATGGTGTCGCTCCACGAATAAACGGTGCCGCCAATCTCAGCGCGGTTTGCGGCAAATCCCGAAAAAGGTCAATGCCCGTCGGACGGCTGCAACAGCGCCAGCAATCCCGGCACCTGCGCGTGCGATGCCGCCAGCAAAAGCCCGCGCGAGGGATCGGGGTCATTGTAGGCCATGCGCATCCCGGCCGCGTCGACAAGGATGTGTCCGGTTTCGGCCAGCATCACGTCGGCGGCGGCAAGGTCCCATTCGCTGGACCTCGGCCTGATGAAGACACCGTCGAGGCTGCCGCGCGCCACCGCCGCGACCCTGAGTGCAAGCGACGGGCCTCCGGGGACCTTCTCGAGGCCTGCCCCGGCGCCGGGCCGCATGCCTGCTTCGACCATGTCCGGAACCGCCACCCGCAGGGGCGTGTCCGCGGCCTGGCCATCGCCGGGCTTCAGGCGAACCTCGTTGCGGAACGCGCCGCCGCCGGTGCGGGCATGCCAGACCTCGCCGCGCGCCGGCGCCGCCAGCACCCCGGCCACGGGCTTGCCGTCCTCCACCAGGCCGATGCTCACGCACCAGTCCGGCCGCCCCGAGACATAGGCGCGGGTGCCGTCGATCGGATCGATGATGAAGACACGGCTGTGGGAGAGCCGCTTGTCGGTGTCCTCAAGTTCCTCGGACAGCCAGCCATAGTCCGGCCTGGCCCCGAGCAGCATAGCATAGAGCAGGCGGTCGATGGCGATGTCGGCTTCCGACACCGGCGATCGCCCCTCGTTCTTGTACCAGACCTCGGGATCCTTGCGGAAATGCGCCATGGCGATATCAGCCGCCAGGCGCGATGCCTCGAGCATCAGCGCGAGGTCGTCGGCAAAGGGCTCAGTCGCCTGCAAGCGTCATGCCTTCGACGGCAATGGTGGGCGCCGCGATTGAATATTTCCGGTCGATGTCGTCGGCAAGGATCATGCGCTTGAACATGTCCTTGAGATTGGAGGCGATGGTCACCTCGGACACCGGGAAGGAGATTTCGCCGTTCTCGATCCAGAAACCGGAGGCGCCGCGGCTGTACTCCCCGGTCACCTGGTTGACGCCCTGGCCGATCAGTTCGGTCACGTAGAAGCCGGTGCCGATCGAGGCGATCAGGTCCTTGGGCGTCTCAAGGCCCGGATTGACGATGACATTGGTCGACGAGGGCGAGACGCCGCCGCCACGGCTTGCGCGGCCGTTGCTTGCAAGTCCCAGTTCGCGGCCCACGGCGGTGGTCAGGTACCATTGCTGCAGGACCCCGTCCTCGACCATGGTCAGAGGGCCGACCGAGACACCTTCGCCATCGAAGGGCCGTGAGGCGGAGCCGCGGCGGACGAAGGGATCGTCGACGAGCGTCAGCCCGTCGATGGCGATCTTCTTGCCCATCATGTCCTTGAGAAAGCTGGTCTTGCGGGCAACGGCGGCGCCGTTGATGGCGGAGACCAGATGGCCGATCAGGCCGCGCGCGGCGCGCGGGTCAAAGACCACGGTGATATTCGAGCCGGTCTTGACCTTGCGCGGATTGACCCTGGCCGCGGCGCGCTCGCCGGCGCTGCGGCCGATCAGTTCAGCGTCATCGAGATCGGCGAAGAAGACGCGGCTGTCAAAGTCGTAATCGCGCTCCATCTTGACGCCCTGGCCGGCGATGACGCTGACCGAACGCGAAAACCCGGACCGCTCGAAGGCGCCAGAGAAACCATGGGACGTGGCCAGCACCATGCCGAACAGGCCCGCACCGGCCCCGGCGCCGATGGAACTGGCGACGCCCGGCACCGCGAGCGCAGCCGCCTCGGCCGCGCTTGCAGCCTCGATCAGGCTTTCGGCCGGCGGCTCGGTCGGGTCGAAAAGGTCGAGATCGGGCCAAGTGCCGGCGAGCATTTCGGCATCGGCCAGGCAGGCATGCGGATCTTCGGGAGAGACGCGCGCCATGGCGACAGCGCGCTGGGCAAGGGCCGCTTCATCGGCGCCCTGGCCGGCCTGGACCACGGCCACTTTCTGGCCGACGAACACCCTGAGGCTGAAGTCATCCGATTCGGAGGATTCGGTGTTTTCGACCTGTCCGTTGCGGACGGAGGCCGACCGGGACCGGCGGCGGACCACCAGCGCATCGGCCTGATCGGCGCCGGCCGCGCGGGCACGCCCGATGAGGCGTTCCGCCGTCGCCAACAAGCCTTCGGATTGTCTGGATTCGCTCATGTTTTTTGGCCTTTCGCTTGGCTCTCATGTATTGTCCCGGCGGTCAAGCATCAAGTCCAACGTGTGCAGAACGGACCGATCGCCGGAAAAGGAGCGTTTTGAATGGCCGCAGCCGAAACCAGCCTTTACACCGAAGGTCTGATCCTGTTGTGCGGAGCGATCATCGCGGCTCCCCTGTTCAAGAAACTAGGACTGGGAACGGTTCTCGGCTACCTCGCCGCCGGCATCGTGATCGGACCGCTGCTGCGCTTCATCACCGATGGCGAGGAGATCCTGCATTTTGCCGAGCTCGGCGTGGTTCTGCTGCTGTTCATCATCGGGCTCGAGCTCAAGCCCTCGCGGCTGTGGCAGATGCGAAGAGACATTTTCGGGCTCGGACTGACACAGGTGATGGTCTCCGCGCTGGTCATTCTGGCGGCGACCGTGACACTGGGCGGGCAGACCTGGGCGGCGGCGGTCATCATCGGCTTCGGGCTGGCGCTGTCCTCGACGGCCTTCGGCGTCCAGATCCTCGATGAACGCGGCGATCTCAACACGCACTACGGGCAGCAGTCGTTCTCGATCCTGCTGTTCCAGGATCTCGCCATCGTGCCGATCCTGGCGCTGGTGCCGCTGGTTGCCCCGGTGACCGCGGACAGCGGCGGCTCGCTCATCACCGACATCGCCATCACCATCGGCGCCATCGCAGCCCTTCTCGCCATTGGCCGGTATCTGCTCAATCCGATGTTCCAGCTGATCGCAGAGGCCGGCGCGAAGGAGGCGATGATTGCCGCAGCGCTGTTCGTGGTGCTGGCCTCGGGCATGCTGATGCAGGTCGCCGGACTGTCGATGGCGCTCGGCGCCTTCATCGCCGGCGTCATGCTGGCGGAATCCTCCTACCGGCACGAGCTTGAAGCCGACATCGAGCCGTTCCGCGGCATTCTGCTCGGACTGTTCTTCATGGCGGTGGGCCTGTCCGTGGATCTTTCGGTGATCGCGGACAATATCCTGCTCATCGCCATTGCCGTGCCGTTGCTGATGATCATCAAGTCGGGCGTGATCTATGCCGCCTGCCGCGTCTTCCGATCAAGCCACAACGACAGTGTCCAGATTGCCGGATTGTTGCCGCAGGGCGGGGAATTCGGCTTCGTCATTTTCAGCGCGGCGGCCGCAGCGGGTGTTTTCAGCCCGGCGACAGCGTCGCTGCTGGTGGCGATCGTCACCCTTTCGATGGCGCTGACGCCGCTGGCCGCCGTGCTCGCCAGGCGCCTGATGCGCCAGGCCGATCACGAGCAGATGGACGAGGACTTCGCGGGCGCTGGCTCGGATGTGCTGATGATCGGCTTCTCGCGCTTCGGGCAGATCGCCTCTCAGATCCTGCTCGCCGGCGGATCGGACGTGACCATCATCGAGAATTCCGCGGAGCGGATCCGTTCGGCATCGAAATTCGGCTTCAAGATCTATTTCGGCGACGGCACCCGTAAGGATGTGCTGATCGCCGCGGGCATCAAGCGCGCCAAGATCGTCGCCGTCTGCACCCAGAAGATGGAGGTCACCGACAGGATCGTCGACCTGATCCAGGCGGAGTTCCCCACGGTGCGCATCTTCGCGCGCGCCTATGACCGGACCCACACATTGTCGCTGCGCGCCCGGGATGTGGAGTACGAACTGCGCGAAACCTTCGAATCCGGGCTGGTGTTCGGCCGCAAGACGCTGGAAGCGCTGGGGACAACGGAGGACCTGGCGCTGGAGATCACCGACGACGTGCGCAAGCGCGACGAGGAGCGGCTGGCGCTGCAGGCGGTGGAGGGAATCCTGGCCGGCAGGGACAAGCTGATTACCCGCCCTGTCACGCCGGAACCGCTGATCACGCCCAAACGTGAATCCGAGCGACTGGACAAACCGGTCAAACCGGATATCTCCTTGTCCGATCCCGTTTGAGTGCCCCATGGAAGACACCCCTATGACCACGCCGTTTCACCTCGCCTTCCCCATCCGCAGCATCGAGGAGACGCGCCATTTCTACGGCGACGTTCTGGGTTGCCCGATGGGGCGTTTCACCGACAGCTGGATAGACTTCGATCTGTTCGGCCACCAGATGTCGGGCCATGTCCGCCCCGATGTGGGCACAGGCGCCGCATCGGGCGTGGTCGACGGCCATGCGGTGCCGATCCCGCATTTTGGCGCCGTGCTCCAGATGGATGACTGGAAGGCGCTCGCGGCCCGGCTCGAAGCCACCGAGGGCATCGACTGGATCATGAAGCCGGCGCTGCGCTTTGAAGGCCAGCCTGGCGAACAGGCCACGCTTTTCATCCGCGATCCCTCCGGCAATGCGCTGGAATTCAAGGGATTTGCCAATCTGGGGCAGGTCTTCGCCTCGTGACGGCGCGTGCCCCCGAGGCACCCGGACCGGCCGCGGGTGACCGATCCCGGGGCGTGCCCGGGGTCTTTGTCACCGGCTCGACCATGAAGCATGTCGTGACCATGACCGCGACCGGCTCCATCGGCCTGGTGGCGGTGTTCATCGTCGATGCGCTCAACCTGTTCTACATCTCGCTCCTGGGACAGCAGGAGCTGGCGGCCGCCATCGGCTATGCCGGCACGCTTTTGTTCTTCTCCACCTCGATCGCCATCGGCCTGTCGATCGCGGCAACGGCGCTGACGGCCCGCGCGCTCGGCCGGGGCGACCGCGGCGAGGCGCGCGAGATCGCCGGCGCGTCGATCGCCTACATGCTGATCCTGATGGTCGCGACCGTTGCCCTGGTCTATCCGTTCCTGGCGGATCTGGTGCAGATGATGGGGGCCCGGGGCCGCACGGCGGAACTCGCCACGGAAGTCATGCAGATCGTGCTGCCGTCCCTGCCCGTGCTCGGCACCGGCATGTGCCTGGCGGCCCTGCTGCGCGCCGTGGGCGACGCCAAGCGGGCGATGTATGTCACGCTCGGCGCGGGCGCGCTGACGGCCGTGCTGGACCCCATCTTCATCTTCGGCTTCGATCTCGGCATTCATGGCGCGGCGATTGCCACGGTGATCTCGCGGTTCGCGCTTGTGGGCATCGGTCTCCACGGGCTGATCCGGGTGCACAATCTCGTCGCCCTGCCTTCAAGGGCGGTGATCGCGCGGGAAATCCGGCCGTTCCTCGCCATCGGCCTGCCGGCGCTGATGACGCAGATCGCCACGCCGGTGGGCAACACCTTCGTGACCGCCACCATGGCCGAGCATGGCGACGCGGCGGTGGCCGGCTGGGCCGTGGTCGGGCGGCTGATCCCGGTTGCCTTCGGCGCCCTGTTCGCGCTGTCGGGCGCCATCGGCCCGATCCTCGGCCAGAACTACGGCGCCAGGCGCTATGACCGGCTGATGTCGACGATGCGCGACGCCCTGATTTTCATCATGATCTACACGCTCGTCGCATGGGCCCTGCTGGCGCTGTTCCGCAACCAGATCGCCGACCTGTTCGGCGCCACGGGAGATGCGCGCGACGTGATCGTGTTCTTCTGCCTTTTCGTGGCGGGAAGCTTCCTGTTCAACGGCATGCTGTTTGTCGCCAATGCGGCGTTCAACAATCTGGGCTTTGCGCTCTATTCGACCGTGTTCAACTGGGGGCGCTCGACGCTCGGGGTGATTCCCTTCGTCTGGCTCGGATCGCACTGGTACGGGGCGCCGGGCGCGCTCGCCGGCTATGGCCTGGGCGCGGTGGTGTTCGGTCTTGTCTCAGTGATCGTCAGCTTCCGGGTGATTTCCAGGATCGGCGACCGGGACGGCGGCACGCCGGACGACACCGCAATCCACATCCCACCGGCGGGAAACTCGGCCTTCACCAGCGGCAAGGCCTCGACGCTCTGAAGCATCGCGCATGCTTGCGGATGCGCAAAGGCCGCTTTAGAGCTTTCAATTCATATTCAGGCCATGTTGTGAAAGGCGAAGGCGGCATCGAGGTCACGCTTGAGCTGCTCGGCCACACCCTTGGAATCGTTGAGGATCTCCTTGGCCTTGAGGAAATCGAGAACCCGGTACTGGTGCACCTCGGGCCTCAGGAGAATGTGCGGCGGATAGGCCTGCCGTTTCATCTCGATGATCGACTGCATCATCAGCTGGCTGGCGCCAAACATCATGTCGATGCTTGACGGCGCCTGGCCCGGCGTTCCCGCCGGCAGGCCAACGACGTCGACGCCGATGATGATGTCGGCCAGGCCGCTCAGCTTGTCGAAGGGAACCGGATTGAAGATGCCGCCATCGACCATGATCCGGTCGCCGATCACGACCGGGCGGAACACGGCCGGGATCGCGGCCGAGGCGGCGATGGCGGGGCGCAGATCGCCCTTGTCGCACACCACTTCGCAATGGCCGTAGTAGTCGGTGACCATGATCTTGGTCGGAATCTTCAACTCCTCGAAGGTCCGGGCGACGGTGGCGGGCAGGAACGCCTCCAGGATGCGCTCGACATTGAACTGGCCAAGCCGGAGCCCGTTTTCCATGGCGTCCTTGACGCCCAGGGGACGGGCGGCCTTCCAGATCCGGCCGATCGCGGTGGCAGGCTTTCCGATCGTCGCCAGCGTATGGTCGCGGATTTCCTTCCCGGTCAGGCCCGAGGCCATCGCCGCGCCCATGATCGCGCCGATGGAGGACCCCGAGATCACCACGGGGCGAATGCCCATGGCGTCGAGCGTCTCGATGATGTGGATATGGGCGACACCACGGGCGCCGCCTCCACCGAAGGCCACGGCAATGGTGGGGCTGGATGACCTGACCTCGACAGCCGGAATGCTGATATCAACTTTACCCATTGTCGCTGCTGCCTTCAGTGGTGTTTTCGGCGAGATTGAGCTCGGGCGACGACGCCGCAGCAGTATACCGGAAAAAGCGCATGACCGTGTCTCCAAATGCGCGTTCATCCAGCAGGCTGAATTCCGCGCCGGGTTCGGGCCGGGCTGCGGCCTCTTCCTCAAGCACGATCACCGCGTTCGGGGCTAGCCAACCGCCCCTTGCAGCCGACGCCAGCGCTTTTTCGCCCAGACCCTGGCCATAGGGCGGATCGGCGAAGACCAGGTCGAACTGTCCCATCGTCCCGGACGGCCCAAGCTTTGTGGCGTCGCGGCGAAACAGCCGCGCCCGGCCCTGCAGCCCGAAGCTCTCGATGTTCTTCTGGATGATCCCGCGGCCTTCGACGCCGCTTTCGACGAACAGCGCCGACCGGCAGCCGCGCGACAGGGCTTCGAGCCCCAGCGCCCCGGTGCCCGCGAACAGATCGAGCGCGCGGGTGGCATCAAGCGCCTCGGGGTAGCCGTGGCTCAGGATGTTGAACAGACTCTCGCGGCTCCGGTCGGTGGTGGGCCGGATCGCCTGGGTCTTCGGCGCGGCAAGGCTCCTGCCGCGAAATTCACCGCCGACGATCCGCACCTGGTCCGCGTCCCTTCCCGGTATCCGGCTTGCCGCCGCGGTTCTCACCGGCGGGCTTTCCAGATGGCTTGCCGAAACTCTTGCCCGGTCCCTTCGCAGGGCCGCCGAACGGCTTGCCGCCACGGCTTTCGCCCGCGGGCTTTCCCGAAGGCTTGCCGTAGGATTTGCCCGGACCCTTGGCGGGACCGTCGAAGGACCTGCCGCCGCGGTCATCGCCCGAGGGCCGTCCTGCAGGCTTGCCGTAGGTCTTGCCCGGCGCCTTCGCAGGACCATCGAATGACCTGCCGCCGCGGTCATCGCCCGAGGGCCGTCCCGCCGGCTTGCCGTAGGTCTTGCCCGGCGCCTTCGCAGGACCATCGAATGACCTGGCGCCACGGTCTTCGCCCGCGGGTCTTCCTGCAGGCTTGCCGTAGGACTTGCCCGGACCCTTCGCGGGACCGTCGAAGGACCGGCCGCCCGGTTTCTTGAAATCCCGGGGGGGCCTGGCCTCGTCCGTGTCGCCGGCCGGGCGCGGCTTGGCCCGGTCCTTGGGGAAGCTTCCGCGGCGGGTTTCGGCGCGCGGGTCGGCGCGGCCGGGCTTGCGTTCGGATCTTTCGCCGCCGCGCTCCGCCTCGGCCTTCTTGGCGTCGGCCACCGGGCGCGCTCCCGGCGCCATCCAGACATTGGTGGCACGGCTGCGCTGGACAAAGCTGCGCTTGGCGAGCTTTGCACCCGGTTCCTCGTTACGGCCGCCGCCCGGCTTGTCAGGCCTTGGGGCGCCGAAAGGCTTCCGCTCGCCCTTGTCGCGATCAGGCCTGTCGCGGTCGGGCGCGCGATCCCGGTCGCGGCCAAAAATCTTGCCCTCCCGTGCGGGGCCATCCCGCGATGGTCCATCACGCGATGGCCGTCCGGGCTTGGTGTCCATGCGGGCGCGGGCGCGCTCGGTCTTTTCCGAACTGGAGATCCACTCGCGCTGCGCCGGCTTGGCCGCAGGTTTCGGCTTGGCGTCCGGCTTGGGCGGAGGCAGATGCTCGCTCAGCGGCGCATCGAAATTGGCACCCGATTCCTCGATCATGCGTTCGCCCAGCTGTTCGCGCAGGATCCGGCTCTTGATCTCGAAAACCTCGCCCTCGCGAATGTCGCCCAGCTGGAACGGTCCGAAGGAGATGCGGATCAGGCGGTTGACGTCGAGGCCGAGCGCGCCCAGCACATTCTTGATCTCGCGATTCTTGCCTTCGCGCAGGCCCATGGTGATCCAGACATTGTGGCCCTGCTTGCGGTCGAGCGTCGCCTCGATGGCGCCGTAGAGCACGCCCTCGACCGCGATGCCGTCCTTGAGTTCGTCAAGCCTGGCCTGATCGATGTCGCCATAGGCGCGCACGCGGTAGCGCCGGAGCCAGCCGGTCTGGGGAAGTTCCAGCGTTCGCGCCAGGCCGCCGTCATTGGTGAGAAGCAACAGGCCCTCGGTGTTGATGTCGAGACGGCCGACGGTCATGACGCGCGGCAGATGCTTGGGCAGCTTGTCGAAGACGGTGTCGCGGCCTTCCGGATCCTTGTTGGTGGTCACCAGGCCCGCCGGCTTGTGATAGACCCACAGCCGCGTGCGCTCGATGCCGCCGATCTCCTCGCCATCGACCTCGATCCGGTCGCTGAGCGACACCACGACGGCCGGCGTGTCGAGGATCTTGCCATTGACCTTGATCCGGCCCTCGGCGACCATGCGCTCGACGTCGCGGCGCGAGGCGACGCCCGCGCGCGCCAGGACCTTGGCGATGCGTCCGCTGTCCGCGGTAGCCTCGGCCGTTGCCGGCACCTCCTTGGCGGATTGCGGTTTGGCGCGTTTGGGCTTGTCTTGTTCTGTCATTTGCTGTTTGCCTGCCTTGACAGCGGAAGCCGCGTTGTCTTCTGACGCGCTATGGTCGCTGATACGTTCGGTTTGCGCAGAGGCCTTGCTTCAGATTTTTCAGGTCTGTCGGGGTATGCGGTTGAATGGCTGTCTATCAGGTTGGACGGGCCGGGTTAAGAGGTTTCATCGGTGGTCAACATCAGCGCGGTTTTTTCATGATCAGCAAGGGCTACATGGATCTTGCCCTTGAGGAAGCCCGCGCAGCAGCCGCCCGCGGCGAAGTGCCGGTGGGCGCGGTGATCGTGCGCGACGGCGTGGTGCTGGCCCGCGCGGGCAACCGGACCCGGGAGCTCAACGACGTCACCGCCCACGCCGAAATCCTCGCCATCAGGGAGGCCGCCCAAACCCTTGGAAGCGAGCGGCTGGTTGACGCCGATCTCTATGTGACGCTCGAACCCTGCACCATGTGCGCGGCGGCGATCTCGTTTGCCCGGCTGCGGCGGCTCTATTTCGGCGCCGAGGACGAAAAGGGCGGCGCCGTGACCAGCGGCGTGCGGTTCTTCAACCAGCCCACCTGCCACCATGCGCCCGAGATCTATCCCGGCATGGCATCGGGTGACGCGATGCGTTTGCTCAAGGACTTCTTCAAGGACAGGCGTCAGGTCTGAGGCTTCAGACTTACCAGGGCCACCAGCTCCGCTTGCCGGTGCCGGCCTTCTTGGCTTCGGCGATGCGGCGGCGTTCCTTGGCCTTTTCAGGCTCGCCCAGATCGCCCACCGGGGCGGTCTCCGCCGGCTTGCGGTAGGTCAGCGGCGGATCGGAAAGATAGCGGCGCCGATCCGAATAGGCGCCCTGCTGGATCTTCCTGTTCTCCTGGAAGGTCTTCCGCTGCTGGGCGGTGTTGCTCACTTCGACCGGAGTGGGCGGACCGTCAGCCGCCCGGCCGCCGACTGCCGGGGTCGGCCCAGCCGATGAGGCCACGCGCCTGGCCAAGGGCGAGCGGAACGTGGCGCTGTCGGGGTTGGCATCAGCCTCGGCGATCAGCCGCCTGCGGGTTTCCTCGGGTGATTCCACCCAGGCCGGATTTTCACTCACGACATTCTGCTGGGGCGTGGGAAGGCTCGCGGTATTGGTCGGCTTCACGATGTCCGGGCGGGGCTTGTACTCGATCCCCTGGGCCTTGTTGGTTCCGCTCAGCGTGGCAATATTGCCCAGGTCATCAATCAACTGCACCGTTGACGGCTTGTCAGTGCCATAGGTCGGGCCAAGGCAACCCGACAACGTCAGGCTTGCGGCAATGAGTGCGCCGATGGTCACGCCGGCGCGATACTCTGTCTTCATTGTCATGCACTGGGTCCCGTCTCAGACAGTCACTGTGAATTGAGCTGCTTGTCGCCGGACAATCCGGCCTTTTTCAGGCAGGGTTTTACCGGATCAACGGCCCGAGAGCAATTGATCCGGAGAAATTCGCTGCTGCGTCCATTGCCGCCCCTGCCCGGCCCCGGAATGTCCGGGCCGGGCAGGCCGGTGATCACAGGCGGCCCAGTGCCTTGAGTTCGTGCAGGGCGGCCGCGTCGCGGGCGGAGACATCCGGAAACTCAGGATCGGAGCCGACATCGCCGGTGATCCGCCAGGAACGGGCGCATTTGGTGCCCTCGGCGAGCGCCGGAACGACGGCCACGGCGCCGACATCGTCAAGCCGGAACGCATCGTCGGGTCCGGCCGTCGTTTCAACGCGCAGCCCCGAGGTGATGCAGATCTCGGCGAAATCGCTGTCGCCGACCGCCTCGGCCAGCGCCGGATCGGTGATGTGGACAACGGGTGCCGCCTCCAGCGACGAGCCGATGCGCTTGTCGCGCCGCTCGATCTCGAGTGCGCCCGAGACCACGCGCCGCACCGTGCGGATCTTCTTCCATTTCGCCGCCAGCGCATCATCGCGCCAGGCGCCGGGAACTTCGGGGAACTGTTCGAGGTGGACTGATTCGGCATCCGGCTTATGGGAGAGCCAGGCCTCCTCCATGGTGAAGGGCAGCATCGGCGCAAGCCAGGTCACCAGGCAATCGAAGATGGTCCGGATCACCTGCAGCGAGGCGCGGCGGCGCAGGCTCGAGGGCGCGTCGCAGTAGAGCGCGTCCTTGCGGATGTCGAAATAGAACGCCGAGAGCTCGATGTTGGAGAAATCGGTGAGCGCGCGGGCGATGCGCTTGAAATCGAAATTGTCGTAGCCGGTGCGCACCAGCTGGTCGAGCTCCGAGAGCCGGTGCAGCATCAGCCGCTCGAGTTCGGGCATGTCGGACGGCGCGATGGCGTCGCCCGCATCATGGGCCAGCGTGCCCAGCATCCAGCGGATGGTGTTGCGGAGCTTGCGGTAGGCGTCGATGTTGGTCTTGATCACGGTCTTGCCGAGGCGCTGGTCTTCCCAGTAGTCCGTGTTCATGACCCAGAGCCTGAGGATATCGGCGCCGGATTCCTTCATCACCTCCTGCGGGAACACCTGGTTGTTCAATGACTTTGACATCTTGCGGCCGTCCTCGGCCATGGTGAAGCCATGGGAGATGACGGCATCATAGGGGGCGCGGCCGCGGGTGGCGCAGCTTTCCAAGAGCGAGGAGTGGAACCAGCCGCGATGCTGGTCGGAGCCTTCGAGATAGACGTCCGCCGGCCATTTGAGGTCCGGCCGGTCTTCGAGCGTGAAAGCGTGGGTGCAGCCCGAATCGAACCAGACATCGAGAATGTCGGTGACCTGGATCCATTTCGGGTCGCTGGCGAGATTGCCGAGGAAGCGCGCGCGGGCGCCTTCGGCGAACCAGGCGTCGGCGCCTTCCGTCTCGAAAGCCTCGAGAATGCGCGCGTTGACCGCCTCGTCGACCAGCACATTGCCGTCGGCATCGGCGAAGACGCAGATCGGCACGCCCCAGGCGCGCTGGCGCGAGAGCACCCAGTCGGGTCGGTCCTCGATCATGCCGCGCAGGCGGTTCTGGCCCGAGGCGGGGACAAAGCGGGTGTCGTCGATGGCCGAGAGCGCGCGCGTGCGCAGCGTCGTACCGTCGCCGAAATCCTTGTCCATGTGGACAAACCACTGCGGCGTGTTGCGGAAGATGATCGGCTTCTTCGAGCGCCAGGAATGCGGGTAGTCATGCTTGAGCCGGCCGCGGGCGAACAGCGTGCCGGCGTCGATCAGCGCCTTGATGACCGCATCATTGGCGTCGCCCTTCTTGCCCTTGTCGTCGATCACGCGGGCCGCACCGCCGTCGCGATCGGGCCCGAGGCCGGGCACGTCCCGGGTGTAGAAGCCGGCGTCATCGACGGTGAAGGGGATGTCGGTGGGGATGCCGCGGGCGCGCAATTCCGGCGCCGCATCCATCCAGGCCTCGAAGTCCTCGCGGCCATGGCCGGGCGCGGTGTGGACAAAACCGGTGCCGGCGTCGTCGGTGACATGGTCGCCGGCGATCAGGGGCACGGGGAAACCGTAGCCGCCGCCGAGACCGCGCAACGGATGGCCGCAGACCAAGCCTTCAAGTGCGGTTGCCTTGACGTCACAGAGGCGCTTGAACTGAAGCTTGGCCTTGTCAAAGCACTCTTCGGCCAGCGCATCGGCGAAGATCAGCTTCTCGCCGGGCTGAGGGCCGAAATCATTCTCCGCCATCGTCACTTCGTAGAGGCCATAGGCAATACGAGTAGAGAACGAGATGGCGCGGTTGCCCGGGATGGTCCAGGGCGTGGTCGTCCAGATGACGACAAATGAACCCTGCAGGTCGCCGAGGGTGCCGCCTTCCGCGTTCTGCTCGATGACCACCTTCCGATACGCCTCACCCGCCTCCAGCGTTCCATCGGGATCGCTAAAGCGCACCACCGGAAACTTCACCCAGATCGTGTCGCTCTCGTAGGGCTGGTACTCGACTTCCGCCTCGGCGAGCGCGGTGCGTTCGACCACCGACCACATGATCGGCTTGGAACCGCGGTAGAGCTGGCCGGACCTGGCGATCTTCAACAATTCGCCGGCGATGCGGGCCTCGGCATGGAAATCCATGGTCTTGTAGGGCTTTTCGAAATCGCCCTCGATGCCAAGCCGCTTGAACTCGTCCGACTGCACCGACACCCAGTGCTCGGCATAGGCGCGGCATTCCTTGCGGAATTCGAGCATCGCCGCGGATTCCTTGAGGTTGGGTTTCTCCTTGCCCTTGGAGCGGTAGTTCTCCTCCTCGATCTTCCATTCGATCGGCAGGCCGTGGCAATCCCAGCCTGGCACGTAATTCGAGTCAAAGCCGCGCATCTGGAACGAGCGGGTGATCACGTCTTTCAGGATCTTGTTGAGCGCGTGGCCGATATGGATGTTGCCGTTGGCATAGGGCGGGCCGTCATGCAGCACATATTTGGGACGGCCGGCGGAGGAGGCGCGGAGCCGGTCGTAGAGCCGCATCTCCTGCCAGCGCGCCACAAGTTCCGGCTCCTTCTGCGGCAGCCCGCCGCGCATCGGAAATTCGGTCTCGGGCAGATAGAGCGTCTTGGAATAGTCGATCGTGTCGGTGGTGTCGGTCATCATTCTACCAGTGTTCTAGCCGCCGAAATTGCGGCAAAATCGGAAAATCTGTTGGAAGCCCGCCGGTTCGTTCAGGCGCAGCGCAGTTCCCGGACCTTCACGCGCCGTGTTTCAAGCTGCGACGAAGGCCGGGCCAATAATTCGCGGACCGGTAAAACGAAAGGTTTTCATGGCGCGGCTTTTAGCAACAAGGCGTCCAGGAATAAAGCGGCATTTGAGATCCCTTGCAGTTTTGGCCAATCGCGCATAGATTAATGGGCATATGGCAAGGATGAAGATGACCAACGCTCTTCCAAAACTCCCGGATCAACCGGATATCACTGACTTGCTCCAGCGCGCGGCGCCCGAGCAGCATGCCCGGCTTGATGCGCGCTCGGTCGACAGTCTCAAGGACCTCGGCTTCACAATGGATGAGATCTATCGTTTCGTCGCACCCAGGCGAACACTGGCCCGGCGGGCAGGAAACAACGAGCCGTTGACCGTGGCGGAAAGCGACAGCGTGCGACGGGTCGTGCGCATCTGCGAGACAGCGAGGCGGGTTTTTGAGGACTGGGATCGCGCCGAAGGCTGGCTGAGGGACCGCTGCCCGGCGTTGAATGGAGTCATTCCGGTCACGTTACTCGAGTCTGAATCCGGAGCACGCATGGTCGAAGATGAGCTGCTGCGGATCGAACACGGCATCTTCTTCTGAGCCATGAACCTGTGGCGCATTTCCAAGTTTGCCGATTTGTCCGGACGCGGAGGTCTGGTTGTCGACGGACGCTGGCACAGGAAGGGCACCCCGGTGGTCTACTGCTGCGATCATCCTTCCACCGCCCTCCTGGAAATCCTGGTCCATATGGACAAGTCACGTATCCCCCCGGATTTTCAGCTTTTGCGTCTGGACTGCCCTGACAACCTTACGATTTTCAACAGTGACTCAACACCGAGGCCTGTCTTGAATCGGCGTGAAATGGATGTGCTCGACAGGATCGCCCGGGGCAACAAGTCTGTCACCGTTGATCTGGGTCCATCGCGCCAGGCTGTTGATCGGTATTTGAAGGCCATCCATGACGAAGTCGACGGCGCGACCGACTTGGATGACGCGCAGGTCGTCATCGAGTTGATGAATTCATCATCCATCGGCCTTGATGTGTCCCAGACAATTGGTACTTCAATGCTGCAGGAGCGCCAATTCCCGCTCATCCGCATCAGGTCCGCCGTTATGCCGGCAGCATGGAACTTTCTTCTAAACCCGCTCCATCCCGATGCAGCCAGGGTCACGGTCGCCGAAACCTACCGATACCCGTTCGATTCTCGGTTGCTTCAGTAAAGCTTCTATCGGTAGGGCAGGACAGCCGACACAGGCGATTTACCCCAAGCGTTCTCATGGCCCTGCTGGAAAAGCGGTGGTTGTCGGGGACCCGGATCCTACCCCCTCAGCCGGTCATAGATCAGCCGGCGCATCATCGCGGTCATGGGCTTGGGGAACATCCGGCCGGCGAGCGCGACCAGGCGATTGCCCGCTCCCGGGATCGACATGTTCCGGCCCGCAAGCGCATCCGCGATGATCCGGCCGGCGGCGAGATCGGGGTCCATGCGCTTGCTGGCGTCGGCGCCCTCGGGGGCGTGTTGTTCGGCATGGTCGGTGCGCAAGGGCCCGGGAAAGGCCACGGTGATAGTCACGCCCCTGGCTTTTGCAACCTTGCGCAGGCTCCTGGCATAGATCGCCAGCGCATCCTTGGACGCGGCATAGGTGGCGGCGCCCGGATAGCCGGTGAAATGCGACAGCGACGAGACGAACACCATCGCGCCGCCCGGCTTGAGGGAATTTGCCTCCAGCAGGCGGGCGGCGATGACCATCGGCGCTTCGGTGTTGACGCGCAGCACATCGAGATGGGCCTGCGCGGAGATCGCCTCGAACCGTCCGGTGGCGCTGATCCCGGCATTCAGGACCGCGAGATCATAGGGGCCTGCGGCAATGAGGTCCGGCAGCATGCGATCCAGCTCGGTGCGGCTTGCCAGGTCGCAGGGAAGGAAGTCCGCGAGTCTCTGGTCCGGCGGAGGCTCATCCCGATCGAGCACGACCACGCCATAGCCATCCGCCGTCAGCCGGCGCACGATGGCCGCGCCCAGTCCGGCGCTGCCGCCGGTGACCAGCGCGCGTTTTTGCTTCCCGGTCACAGCCGCCGCCCCAGGACCGCGCCGAGACCGAGATAGCGCCCGAACGACAGGGTGGCCGGGGAGCGGCCCGAGGCGATGGCCGAGGCCATCATCGCCGCCATGTCGTCGGCCTTCAGGAACAGCGCGCGCAGGCGGCCGGGATCATAACCGGCCTTGTCGTGCATCCCGGTCCTGGCCGGACCCGGATGCAGTATCTGCACCGAGACGCGTCCCTTCCATTCGGACCGGAGCGCGCGGGCGAGCCCGTGCAACCCCGCCTTGGAGGCGGCGTAGGCCGGAACTGTTGCAGATCCCGCATGGGCCACCGAGCCGATGAAGGTGAGCGTGCCGCGGGATTTCTCAAGCAGAGGGAACAGCGCCTGGGCCTGCAGGATCGCCGCCGTCAGATTGACATCGAGGGTGTTGCGGATCGCGTCGGTGCTGTCGAAGCCCTCGCCCGGGGCAATGCCGATGCCGGCATTGAGCACGGCGTTGTCGAGCCTGTCCCAGCCGAAATCGCGGATACCCCGAACCAGCGCCTGGGTCGACATCTCCGGATCGGCCTGGTCGGCGACAATGTAGCCCGCGCCGCGCGGCAGGGATCCGTCAACGGCGATCTGGGATTTCCGTCCGGACAGCAGGAGCTTGTGGTCGCGGGCGAGCCTTTGGGCAAGCGCCAGGCCGAGGCCGGCATTGCCGCCGGTGATGAGAATCCGGCGCGGCCGGGCGCGGCTCATCCGACAGACCCGAAGGTCATGGCCGCATCGAGCGGCGACAGGGGCTGGAGTGCACCCAGAGCGGCGCGCGCCTCGGCTTCGTCGATCTTCATCTGCACCACGAGCTGGTCGAGGCCGTCGAACTTCTCCTCGCCGCGCAGCCGCGAGACGAAGGAGACCTGGCAGGTCTCGCCATAGAGATCGCCGGTAAAATCGAACAGGAAGGTCTCGAGCAGCAGGGCGGCGCCGTCGTCCTCCACCGTCGGGCGGCGGCCGAAACTTGCCACGCCGTCATGGACCGACCCGTTGGCGCGCCGGAATTTCACTGCGTAGATCCCCGGCATCAGCGCGGTTTCCGCGGCCAAGGCCATGTTGGCGGTCGGGTAGCCGAGACTGCGGCCTAGCTTCTTGCCGTGCAGAACCTCGGCGCCCACCGCATAGCGATAGCCGAGCAGGCCGTTGGCGAGGCCGATGTCGCCGTGCGCCAGCGCGCCGCGGATGCGGCTCGAGGAGACCACGTCCCCGCCTTCGTCCGCATAGGCCTCGACCAGGGTGACCCCGAAGCCGAAGCGCTGCCCGGCATCGATAAGGAAGTCCGGATTGCCCTGGCGGCCCTTGCCGAAATGGAAATCATAGCCGGTGACCACATGGCTGACGCCCAGACGGCCGACCAGGATGTCGGTGACGAAGTTCTCCGCCGAGCGGGCGGCAAAATCCCGGTCGAATCCCTGCTCGAAGACCGCGCCGAAGCCCATCAGCTCCAGGATGCGGGCCTTGAGCGGCGCCGGCGTCAGGCGGTAGACCGGCATCTCGGGACGAAAAACAGTGCGCGGATGCGGCTCGAACGTCAGCACGCTGGTTGGAAGCGATTGACGGCGCGACAGATCGACAGCCTCGGAGAGGACCTGCTGATGTCCGCGATGGACGCCGTCGAAATTGCCGATCGCCACGACCCCGCCCTTCAGGGCCTCGGAGACAGTGTCCAAATCTTGAACGCGTTGCGCCATTTACCCTCTCACCTCGCGCCGCTCAGGCCAGCCATTCCATCCAGTAGGCCGGGGCGACACCCGCGGCATGTAGGAAACCGTGCAGGCGGGCCTCATCGGTTGAACGGCCATCGGCGTATTCGCGCGCATGAATGCCGCGGGCGATGAACAGGGCCGGGATGCCGTTGTCGCGCGCGCCGCGGATATCGGTCGGCACGCCATCGCCTATGGCCAGGCAGCGTTGCGGATCGACGCTGCCTCTCAGTCCGCGCGCACGGGCCAAAGCTTCCTGGTAGATCGGCGCGTGCGGCTTGCCGGCGATGCGGGTCTGGCCGCCGAGTTCAACGTAGAGATCGGCCAGCGCGCCGGCGCAGGGGACCAGGCGGTCGCCGCGCTCGACTTCGCGGTCGGGATTGGCGCAGATGAACGGCAGGTCGCGGCCCTGGAACCCCGCCAGAAGGTCACGGTAGTCCTCGGGGGTCTCGGTCTCGTCGTCGAGCAGGCCGGTGCAGAGCACGGCCTCGGCCGCTTCCGGCCCGACCAGATCGATGTCCAGCCCCTCGACCAGCGCCATGTCGCGCTCGGGACCGAGGAAATAGATGGCGCGCGGCGCATCCTGAACCAGGCGGCGGGTCACGTCGCCGGAGGTGACGATGTCGTCCCAGCAGTCCGGATCGACGCCGATTGTGTCGAACTGACGGATCACGCCTTCTGCCGGGCGGGGGGAATTGGTGATCAGAATCACGGTCTGGCCCCGTGCCCGGGCAGCCTTCAGGGCCTCGACGGACAGAAGGAAAGGGTTGACCCCGTTGTGAATGACGCCCCATACATCGCACAGCAAGACATCGGCGCGATCGGTGAGCTGATCAAGATCGGTAATCCTGGCGGGTGGGGACGCTGGCATGGGCGGGCGGTTCCTTTCGGCACACGATGTCGCCCAGCTTGCCGCCGAATACAAGAGCCAAGCGATATTTTGCGATCCTGGCGGTACAACACCAGGCCCGAACGGGCCCGATGGCTTGACTCTTTGAAAGCTCACCCCTATCTCGGCTCCGTTAGCACTCTACAGAAGTGAGTGCTAGCACACTCGCAGTGAGGCCCGTTCGGGGCACTCAGCCGCTTCTGTCATTCGATCAAGGAATTTAGACAATGGCAAAAACCAAGTTCCGTCCGCTCCACGACCGCGTTGTCGTCCGTCGTGTCGAGTCCGAAGAAAAAACAAAAGGCGGGATCATCATTCCGGATACCGCCAAGGAAAAGCCGCAGGAAGGCGAAATCATCGCCATCGGCTCCGGCATCCGTGACGACGCTGGCAAACTCGTGCCGCTCGATGTCAAGGCTGGCGATCGCGTGCTGTTCGGCAAGTGGTCCGGCACCGAAATCAAGATCGATGGCGAAGACCTTCTGATCATGAAGGAAAGCGACATCATGGGCATCCTCGGCTGAGCCGACCTGCCCGATCTATCCAATCTGCCTCAACACGATGGGCCACAGGCCCGGGAGTTAAGTTAAATGGCTGCTAAAGAAGTAAAATTCGGTCGTACCGCGCGCGAGAAGATGATGCGCGGCGTCGACATCCTCGCCGATGCTGTGAAGGTCACACTCGGCCCCAAGGGTCGTAACGTCATCATCGACAAGTCCTTCGGCGCTCCGCGCATCACCAAGGACGGCGTCACCGTCGCCAAGGAAATCGAACTGGAAGACAAGTTCGAGAACATGGGCGCGCAGATGGTGCGCGAAGTCGCATCCAAGACCAACGACATCGCCGGCGACGGCACCACCACGGCAACCGTGCTGGCCCAGTCCATCGTCCGCGAAGGCGGCAAGGCTGTTGCTGCCGGCATGAACCCGATGGACCTCAAGCGCGGCATCGACCTGGCCGTGACCGAAGTCATCGCCATGCTTCAGAAGAAGGCCAAGAAGATCAAGACCTCGGCTGAAGTCGAACAGGTCGGCACGATCTCGGCCAATGGCGAAAGCCAGATCGGCAAGGACATTGCCGAAGCCATGCAGAAAGTCGGCAACGAAGGCGTCATCACGGTTGAAGAAGCCAAGACCGCCGAAAGCGAACTCGAAGTCGTCGAAGGCATGCAGTTCGACCGCGGCTATCTGTCGCCTTACTTCGTGACCAACCCGGAAAAGATGGTCGCCGAACTCGACGACGTCTACATCCTTCTCCATGAGAAGAAGCTGTCGAACCTCCAGGCCATGCTGCCTGTGCTCGAAGCCGTTGTGCAGACCTCCAAGCCGCTGCTCATCATCTCGGAAGATGTCGAAGGCGAAGCTCTCGCCACGCTCGTGGTCAACAAGCTGCGCGGCGGCCTGAAGATTGCAGCCGTCAAGGCTCCCGGCTTCGGCGATCGCCGCAAGGCGATGCTTGAAGACATCGCCATCCTGACCGGCGGCCAGGTGATTTCCGAAGACATCGG